>NZ_CP128543.1:5190000-6009759 GCF_021283165.2 Pseudomonas soli | reverse complement strand
GGATATCCCCTGAGTTGAAAGCCGGATGAGGCAAAACAAACCGCCATTGTACCGGGCAGGCGGTCAGTTATCCACACGTGGTGGCGACCGCGATCACGTTAAAACCGCCAAAAACTGACGCTTACATCACTCAAGCGGTGTTGATAAGCCCTGTGGATAACGACACCTGTGGGCTATGCACAACCCCGGGCTGAGCTCTGTGGATAAAAGCCCTGTGGATAAACACCCATTCAGCCCACAGGTTGTCCTCATGGCCCGCACAGACAGAGCACCCTTTACCGACAAGGTTGCGAAGCTCTGTACAGCCTGTAAAACGTGGCCTTGAATGGCTTATCCACAGAAGGTTGTCCAGCTAAGATCTATAAGTTCTTCAAAAAAGCTTTTTATATGCCTCTTTGTTTTTTCTGTTTGCCTGCGTTTTGTCCACACGGGCAAACGGTCATCATTCGAGGGAGATTCGATCTACCCTGATTCGACCTTCCATAAGAATGGCTGGTTGGAAATTGACCTATTGCCTTGCTTTCTCTAGAATCGCCGATCTCTTAAAAAGGGGGCCCTTCCGGCCCGTTGTCGACCAACCCAGGTAACACGCCATGAAACGTACTTTCCAACCAAGCACCATCAAGCGCGCCCGCACCCACGGTTTCCGTGCCCGTATGGCTACCAAGAACGGCCGTGCCGTTCTGTCGCGTCGCCGTGCCAAAGGCCGTAAGCGTCTGGCAATTTGATTTTTCGGCACAGGTGGTGAGTCAGGACTTCAGTCGGGAAAAGCGACTGCTTACAGCCCGGCATTTCAAAGCGGTCTTCGACTCCCCAACCGGCAAGGTTCCAGGGAAAAACCTGCTTATCCTTGCCCGCGAGAACGGCCTCGATCATCCGCGCCTAGGCCTGGTGATCGGCAAGAAGAGCGTCAAGCTCGCCGTTCAACGCAATCGCCTGAAACGCCTGATGCGCGATTCGTTTCGCCTGAACCAGCAGCTGTTGGCTGGCCTGGACATCGTGATCGTCGCGCGCAAGGGGTTGGGCGAAGTGGAAAACCCAGAATTGCACCAACACTTTGGCAAGCTCTGGAAGCGACTGGTCCGCAGTCGGCCCTCTCCAGCGGTCGCCAATTCCGCAGGGGTAGACAGTCACAATGCGTAAACTGGCCCTCGTTCCGATCCAGTTTTACCGTTACGCCATCAGTCCACTGATGGCCAGTCACTGTCGTTTCTATCCCAGCTGTTCCTGTTACGCCTATGAAGCCATTGAAAACCATGGCCTCTTGCGTGGTGGGTGGCTGGCCGTTCGTCGCCTGGGGCGTTGTCATCCGTGGAACGACGGCGGTTTCGATCCCGTTCCACCTGCTCCTTCCTCCCGAACTTCTTCGATAGCCGAGTAATCATGGATATTAAACGCACGATCCTGATCGTCGCCCTGGCAATCGTGTCCTATGTCATGGTCCTCAAGTGGAACCAGGACTACGGCCAGGCTGCCCTGCCGACTCAGAATGCTGCTGCCAGCAATGCTGCCCCGGCCCTGCCGGACACCGTGCCGGCCGGCAACTCCGGTGCAAGTGCCGATGTGCCGAGCGCCAATGCTGAATCCAGCCCAGCCGAACTGGCGCCAGTGGCGCTCAGCAAGGACCTGATCCGGATCAAGACCGACGTCCTGGACCTGGCTATCGACCCGGTCGGTGGTGACATCGTCCAACTGACCCTGCCGAAGTACCCTCGTCGCCAGGATCATCCGGATATTCCGTTCCAGCTGTTCGATAACGGTGGCGAACGTGTGTATCTGGCCCAGAGCGGCCTGACCGGCGCCAACGGCCCGGACGCCCGTTCCACGGGTCGTCCGCTGTACTCCGCAGAGCAGAAGAGCTTCCAGCTGGCCGACGGCCAGGACCAACTGTCGGTCGACCTGAAGTTCAGCGAGAACGGCGTCAACTACATCAAGCGCTTCAGCTTCAAGCGCGGTGAGTATGACCTGACTGTCAGCTACCTGATCGACAACCAGAGCAGCCAGGCCTGGACCGGCAACATGTTTGCCCAGCTCAAGCGTGACGCCAGCTCCGACCCGTCGTCGAGCACCGCCACCGGTACCGCCACCTACCTGGGCGCGGCCCTGTGGACAGCTTCCGAGCCGTACAAGAAAGTGTCGATGAAAGACATCGACAAAGGTAGTTTGAAAGAAAATGTGACCGGCGGCTGGGTCGCCTGGCTGCAGCACTACTTCGTGACCGCCTGGATCCCGACCCACTCGGACAACAACGCCGTCCAGACCCGCAAGGACAGCCAGGGCAACTACATCATCGGCTATACCGGCCCGGCGCTTAACGTCCCTGCCGGCGGCAAGGTCGAAACCAGCGCCATGCTGTATGCCGGCCCGAAGATCCAGTCCAAGCTCAAAGAGTTGTCCCCAGGCCTGGAACTGACCGTCGACTACGGCTTCCTGTGGTTCATCGCCCAGCCGATCTTCTGGCTGCTGCAACATATCCACAGCCTGCTGGGCAACTGGGGCTGGTCGATCATCGTCCTGACCATGTTGATCAAGGGCCTGTTCTTCCCGCTGTCGGCCGCCAGCTACCGCTCGATGGCGCGCATGCGTGCCGTGGCGCCAAAACTGGCCCAGCTGAAGGAACGCTTCGGTGATGATCGCCAGAAGATGTCCCAGGCGATGATGGAGCTGTACAAGAAAGAGAAGATCAACCCGCTGGGCGGCTGCCTGCCGATCCTGGTGCAGATGCCGGTGTTCCTGGCCCTGTACTGGGTACTTCTGGAAAGCGTCGAGATGCGCCAGGCCCCGTGGATGCTGTGGATCACCGACCTGTCGATCAAGGATCCGTTCTTCATCCTGCCGATCATCATGGGCGCCACCATGTTCATCCAGCAGCGCCTGAACCCGACCCCGCCCGATCCGATGCAGGCGAAGGTAATGAAAATGATGCCGATCATCTTCACCTTCTTCTTCCTGTGGTTCCCGGCTGGTCTGGTGCTGTACTGGGTTGTGAACAACTGCCTGTCGATCGGACAGCAGTGGTACATCACTCGCCGTATCGAGGCTGCGACCAAGAACGCAGCCGCTTGACGGGCTGCTACGCTAGCCTGTTAACAAAAACGCCCCCCTGGGGCGTTTTTGCTATCTGTCGTATTCGTTGTAGAGGTTCGAGCATGAACACAGTGCGTGAAACCATTGCCGCCATCGCCACCGCCCAGGGCCGTGGCGGGGTAGGCATCGTCAGATTGTCCGGCCCGCTGGCCCGCCAGGCCGGGCAAGTCATCACCGGGCGCAATACGCTGACCCCGCGGCATGCCCATTACGGCCCGTTCCGCGATGACGATGGCCTGGTGCTGGATGAAGGGATCGCGCTGTTCTTCCCCGGGCCAAACTCGTTCACCGGCGAAGATGTGCTGGAGCTGCAGGGCCATGGCGGTCCGGTAGTCATGGACATGCTGCTGCAACGTTGCCTGCAGCTCGGTTGCCGGCTGGCACGTCCAGGCGAATTCAGCGAGCGAGCGTTCCTCAACGACAAGCTCGACCTGGCCCAGGCCGAGGCAATCGCCGACCTGATCGAAGCCAGCTCCACACAGGCTGCGCGCAATGCCCTGCGTTCCCTGCAAGGGGCATTCTCCAAGCGTGTGCATGGCCTCACCGAAGATCTGATCGCCCTGCGCATCTATGTCGAAGCCGCGATCGACTTCCCAGAGGAAGAGATCGATTTTCTTGCCGATGGCCATGTGCTGCGCATGCTCGATGAAGTACGTGACACGTTATCCACAGTTCAGCGCGAAGCAGGGCAAGGCGCATTGCTTCGCGACGGCATGACCGTGGTTATCGCAGGCCGGCCGAACGCCGGCAAGTCGAGCCTGCTCAACCAGTTGGCCGGGCGTGAAGCGGCAATCGTCACCGATATCGCCGGCACCACCCGGGATATCCTTCGCGAACATATCCACATCGACGGTATGCCCCTGCATGTGGTCGACACCGCAGGCTTGCGCGACACCGATGACCATGTGGAAAAGATCGGTGTGGAACGGGCGCTCAAGGCCATCGGCGAGGCCGACCGTGTGCTCCTGGTAGTCGATTCGACGGCACCGGAAGCCAGTGATCCGTTTGCCTTGTGGCCAGAGTTTCTCGATCAGCGCCCCGACGTGGCCAAGGTCACCCTAATTCGCAACAAGGCGGACCTCAGTGGTGAGGTCGTAGGCCTGGAGCAAAGCGACGATGGGCACGTCACCATCACCCTCAGCGCCCGGGACAACGACATGGGCCTGGATCTGCTGCGTGAGCATCTCAAGGCTTGCATGGGCTATGAACAAACCGCCGAAAGCAGCTTCAGCGCTCGTCGCCGGCACCTGGAGGCGCTACGCCAGGCCAGTGCCCACCTCGAGCATGGCCGTGCGCAGCTGACCCTCGCCGGTGCCGGTGAGCTGCTGGCAGAGGATCTGCGCCAGGCACAGCAAGTGCTGGGTGAAATTACCGGAGCGTTCAGTTCGGATGACCTGCTGGGGCGGATCTTCTCCAGCTTCTGCATTGGCAAGTGATCCCACAGGGTTCGATTCGCAACAAAGCCGCTCTCTGGAGCGGCTTTTTTTTGTCTGCGATTCGTGTGGGTACGGGTCATTGCAAGCAGGCCATCGACCACGGACGACAAGCGCTGCGCAAAATATTTCATCAACAGCGTTCCGAACGCCTGGCTAAGCTCTGTGGAAAACTAGGCCTCAGCTCCGTTGATAACCAGGCTTTTTTTCTGAGGACAAACCTGCCTGTGGGTAACAGCACCATTCATCCACAGGTTAAACAGCGGTATCCAGAGCCCCCAGGCCTACCTGGACACAGGGTTATGATTCTCTGTACACATTGTAATACATAGGCTGTAGAGACTTATGCACAGACAGGTGGGTACCTAAACATAAACATAAAAACAAAGCTTTTTTAAATTTTTCCTCTTTGTTTTCTTTTACCTGCCACTCATCCACAGCCTGGTCAAATTTTGCTCAGAAGGTTTCTTTGGAGGGTGGGAAGTCCCTATACTTGTCCGCTTACCTTCTCTATTCGCAAAAACAGGCACGAGGTGCGTGGTGGATTTCCCTTCCCGTTTTGAAGTGATCGTCATCGGCGGCGGCCATGCCGGTACCGAGGCTGCGCTTGCGTCCGCACGCATGGGTGTGAAAACCCTGCTGCTGACTCATAACGTGGAAACCCTCGGTCACATGAGCTGCAACCCGGCCATCGGTGGCATTGGCAAGAGCCACCTGGTCAAGGAAATCGATGCGCTCGGCGGCGCGATGGCGCTGGCCACCGACAAGAGCGGCATCCAGTTCCGCGTTCTGAACAACCGCAAAGGCCCGGCGGTACGCGCCACCCGTGCACAGGCGGACCGCGCCATCTACAAGGCCGTGGTACGTGAAATCCTGGAAAACCAGCCCAACCTGTGGATATTCCAGCAGTCGTGCGATGACCTGATCGTCGAGCAGGACCAGGTCAAGGGCGTGGTCACCCAAATGGGCCTGCGGTTCTTCGCCGACTCCGTGGTACTGACCAGCGGGACTTTCCTCGGTGGACTTATCCACATCGGTTTGCAGAACTATTCAGGTGGCCGCGCCGGCGATCCGCCCGCCAATGCCCTGGCCAACCGCATGCGTGAATTGCCGCTGCGTGTCGGCCGGTTGAAAACCGGTACCCCGCCGCGCATCGATGGCCGTTCGGTGGACTTCTCGGTGATGACCGAGCAACCGGGCGATACGCCGATCCCGGTAATGTCGTTCATGGGCAATGCCGACATGCATCCGCGCCAGGTGAGCTGCTGGATTACCCACACCAACGCCCGCACCCACGAGATCATTGCCTCGAACCTCGACCGTTCGCCGATGTATTCGGGGGTGATCGAAGGCATCGGCCCGCGTTATTGCCCGTCGATCGAGGACAAGATCCACCGCTTCGCCGACAAGGAAAGCCACCAGGTGTTCATCGAGCCGGAAGGCCTGACCACCCATGAGCTGTATCCCAACGGCATTTCCACATCGTTGCCGTTCGACGTGCAGCTTGAGATCGTCCGCTCGATCCGCGGCATGGAGAACGCGCACATCGTGCGCCCGGGCTATGCCATCGAGTACGACTACTTCGATCCGCGCGACCTGAAGTACAGCCTCGAGACCAAGGTCATCGGCGGCCTGTTCTTCGCAGGCCAGATCAACGGCACCACCGGCTACGAAGAAGCCGGTGCCCAAGGCCTGCTGGCCGGGACCAACGCGGCTCTGCGCGCCCAGGGCCGTGAAAGCTGGTGCCCGCGCCGCGACGAGGCGTACATCGGCGTGCTGGTCGACGACCTGATCACCCTCGGCACCCAAGAGCCGTACCGCATGTTCACTTCGCGAGCCGAGTACCGGCTGATCCTGCGCGAAGACAACGCCGACCTGCGCCTGACCGAGAAAGGCCGCGAACTCGGCTTGATCGACGATGAGCGCTGGGCGGCGTTCAGCGCCAAGCGCGAAGGCATCGAGCGTGAAGAGCAGCGCCTGAAGAGCACATGGGTGCGCCCGAACACGCCGCAAGGCCAGGCCATTGTGGATAAGTTCGGCACGCCATTGGCGCATGAGTACAGCCTGCTCAACCTGCTTGCCCGCCCTGAAATCGACTACGCTGGCCTGATCGAGGCAACCGGCGGCGAGAATATCGATCCACAGGTCGCCGAACAGGTCGAGATCAGGACCAAGTACGCCGGCTACATCGACCGCCAGCAGGAAGAAATTGCCCGCCTGCGCGCCAGTGAAGACACACGTCTGCCTGTGGATATCGACTACACGACCATTTCCGGGCTGTCCAAGGAGATCCAGGGCAAGCTCGGCGACACCCGGCCAGAGACCCTGGGCCAGGCTTCGCGTATTCCCGGCGTCACCCCGGCGGCGATTTCCCTGTTGCTGATTCACTTGAAAAAACGCGGCGCAGGCCGCGAATTGGAGCAAAGCGCTTGAGTTCCCCGGTCACCCCGCAACATGCCGAAGAGTTGTCCACAGGTGCGCGCCAGCTTGGTGTCGAGCTGACCGCGCAGCAGCACGAACTGCTGCTGGGCTACCTGGCCCTGTTGATCAAATGGAACAAGGCCTACAACCTGACCGCCGTGCGCGACCCCGACGAGATGGTCTCGCGTCACTTGCTCGACAGCCTCAGCGTCATGCCGTTTATCCACAACGACACCCAGCGTTGGCTGGATGTCGGCAGCGGCGGCGGCATGCCGGGCATTCCGCTGGCCATCCTGCACCCGCACAAGCAGGTGACGGTGCTCGACAGCAACGGCAAGAAGACGCGCTTCCTCACCCAGGTGAAGATGGAGCTGAAACTGGACAACCTCAGGGTTATCCACAGCCGGGTGGAAGAGGTCCAGCCCGAGCAGCCGTTCTGCGGGATCGTCTCCCGGGCCTTCAGCAGCATGGAGAATTTCACCAACTGGACCCGCCACCTGGGTGACAGCCGCACGCAATGGCTTGCAATGAAGGGGCTGCATCCTGCCGATGAACTGGTAGCATTGCCCGCAGACTTCACAGTGGAAAGCGAGCAGGCCCTGACCGTTCCAGGTTGCCAGGGCCAGCGCCATCTGCTGATACTGCGCCGCAAGGCATGACTGGGAACACGAGCAACAATGGCTAAGGTATTCGCAATCGCGAACCAGAAGGGTGGTGTGGGCAAGACCACCACCTGCATCAATCTCGCCGCATCGCTGGCCGCGACCAAGCGTCGCGTGCTGCTGATCGACCTCGATCCACAGGGCAACGCGACCATGGGCAGCGGTGTGGATAAGCACGAGCTCGAGCATTCGGTGTACGACCTGCTGATCGGGGAATGCGACCTGGCCCAGGCCATGCACTACTCCGAGCACGGTGGTTACCAGCTGTTGCCGGCCAACCGCGACCTGACCGCCGCCGAAGTGGTCCTGCTGGAAATGCAGATGAAGGAGAGCCGCCTGCGCAACGCGTTGGCGCCGATCCGCGAGAACTACGACTACATCCTCATCGACTGCCCGCCGTCGCTGTCGATGCTGACGCTCAATGCGCTGGTCGCCTCCGATGGCGTGATCATCCCCATGCAGTGCGAGTACTACGCGCTGGAAGGGTTGAGCGACCTTGTGGATAACATCAAGCGCATCGCCGCCCGGTTGAATCCGGAGCTGAAGATCGAAGGCCTGTTGCGGACCATGTACGACCCGCGCCTGAGCCTGAACAACGATGTTTCGGCGCAGCTCAAGGAACACTTTGGCGAGCAGCTGTACGATACGGTGATCCCGCGCAACATCCGCCTGGCGGAGGCGCCGAGCTTCGGCATGCCGGCACTGGCCTACGACAAGCAATCCCGTGGCGCGCTGGCCTACCTGGCGTTGGCCGGGGAACTGGTTCGTCGTCAACGCCGTCCATCACGCATTGCACAAACAACTTAAGGAATCCGCATGGCCATCAAGAAACGCGGTCTCGGACGTGGGTTGGATGCACTGCTCAGTGGTCCTTCCGTCAGCGCGCTCGAAGCGCAGGCTGTCAAGATCGACCAGAAGGAACTGCAACACCTGCCGGTCGAGCTGATCCAGCGCGGCAAGTACCAGCCGCGTCGCGACATGGATCCCGAGGCGCTGGAAGAACTGGCGCACTCGATCCGCACCCATGGCGTCATGCAGCCGATCGTGGTTCGCCCGATCGGTGACAACCGCTACGAGATCATCGCCGGTGAGCGCCGCTGGCGCGCCACCCAGCAGGCTGGCCTGGATACCGTTCCGGCCATGGTCCGCGAAGTACCCGACGAAGCCGCCATTGCCATGGCGCTGATCGAGAACATCCAGCGCGAGGACCTCAACCCGCTGGAAGAGGCGCTCGCCCTGCAGCGTCTGCAGCAGGAGTTCGAACTGACCCAGCAGCAGGTGGCTGATGCCGTCGGCAAGTCGCGGGTCACCGTGGCCAACCTGTTGCGCCTGATCTCGCTGCCCGAGGCGATCAAGACCATGCTCGCCCATGGCGACCTGGAGATGGGCCACGCCCGCGCCTTGCTCGGCCTCGAGGAAGATCGACAGGAAGAAGGGGCGCGTCATGTTGTCGCACGCGGCCTCACCGTGCGCCAGACCGAGGCACTGGTGCGTCAGTGGCTCAGTGGCAAACCTGAGCCGGTCGAGGCGAGCAAACCTGATCCGGATATCACGCGTCTTGAACAGCGTCTGGCAGAGCGCCTGGGCTCGGCGGTACAAATTCGCCATGGCAACAAGGGCAAAGGCCAGTTGGTTATTCGCTACAACTCCCTTGACGAGTTGCAAGGCGTGCTTGCTCACATCCGCTGAAACAATTCCTGTTGTAGCGCGCAGTCGGAAATCACTACCCAAGAGTTGAATAGGGGTTAATCCACCCCTATACTCTGCGCGCATTTTGTCGGCACAAATTATGCCAAGTCATTGTTGACGAGGCGGTCGACTTTCGAGGAGCAGTTGTGATGGAAATCCGCACGCCAAACCGCCTGCCTTTCCATCGCTGGGCGGTTTTTCCGGTACTGCTGGCTCAATTTGTCGTACTGCTGCTGGCAACGCTGGTGTTGTGGCAGTGGAAAGGGGTGGTCAGTGGATATTCAGGCCTTTGCGGAGGTTTGATTGCCTGGCTGCCCAATGTGTATTTCGCCTGGAAGGCTTTTCGCTTCAGCGGAGCCCGGGCGGCGCAGGCCATCGTCAAGTCGTTTTACGCGGGCGAGGCAGGCAAGATGATTTTGACGGCAGTGCTGTTTGCACTGACCTTCGCAGGAGTGAAGCCATTGGCGCCGTTGGCAGTATTCGGCGTCTTCGTGCTGACCCTTTTGGTCAGCTGGTTCGCGCCCCTGCTGATGAATAAAAGACTTTCGAGACCTTAGGGCGTTTGAGGCAACCATGGCAGCAGAAACCGCTTCGGGCTATATCCAGCACCACTTGCAGAACCTGACCTACGGTCAACTACCAGACGGCAGCTGGGGCTTGGCCCATTCGGCTGCAGAAGCCAAGGCAATGGGCTTCTGGGCGTTCCACCTGGACACCCTGGGCTGGTCCGTTGCGCTGGGTCTGATCTTCCTGTTCATCTTCCGCATGGCGGCTAAAAAGGCCACTTCCGGCCAGCCTGGCGCCTTGCAGAACTTCGTAGAAGTGCTGGTGGACTTCGTCCACGGCAGCGTGAAGGATTCCTTCCACGGCCGCAGCCCGGTGATCGCCCCGCTGGCGCTGACCATCTTCGTCTGGGTATTCCTGATGAACGCCATCGACCTGGTACCGGTCGACTGGATTCCTCAACTGGCCATCCTGATCTCCGGTGATCCGCACATTCCGTTCCGCGCGGTGTCGACCACCGACCCGAACGCCACCCTGGGCATGGCCCTGAGCGTGTTCGCGCTGATCATCTTCTACAGCATCAAGGTCAAGGGCATCGGCGGCTTCATCGGCGAGCTCACCCTGCACCCGTTCGGCAGCAAGAACATCTTCGTGCAGATCCTGCTGATCCCGGTGAACTTCCTGCTCGAGTTCGTCACCCTGATCGCCAAGCCGATCTCGCTGGCGCTGCGTCTGTTCGGCAACATGTACGCCGGCGAGCTGGTGTTCATCCTGATCGCGGTGATGTTCGGCGCCGGCATCCTCTGGCTCAGCGGCCTGGGTGTGGTGCTGCAGTGGGCGTGGGCTGTGTTCCACATCCTGATCATCACCCTGCAAGCTTTCATCTTCATGATGCTGACCATCGTCTACCTGTCGATGGCTCACGAAGATAACCATTAAGACCGCCTGGCGTGTCTGATAGCCTTCCCCGCCGGTTTGGGGGGAGGGCTTAAAAAGTCCGCAAGGGCATGCTGTACCAAACGATTTGTTTTACCGCTTCAAACTAAAAACCTAACCAATACGACGTAAAAGTCGGGAGGAAAGATGGAAACTGTAGTTGGTCTGACCGCTATCGCTGTTGCTCTGCTGATCGGCCTGGGTGCTCTGGGTACCGCCATTGGTTTCGGCCTGCTGGGCGGCAAGTTCCTGGAAGGCGCTGCTCGCCAGCCAGAAATGGTTCCGATGCTGCAGGTCAAAATGTTCATCGTTGCCGGTCTGCTCGACGCCGTAACCATGATCGGTGTTGGTATCGCTCTGTTCTTCACCTTCGCGAACCCCTTCGTTGGTCAGATCGCCGGCTAATCACTCGTTCCTACGAGTTGATTGGTGTGATGGACAAAGACCGAGCGAGGTGTTGGCGTGAACATTAATGCAACCCTGATTGGCCAATCCGTTGCTTTTCTGATTTTTGTACTCTTCTGCATGAAGTACGTATGGCCTCCGGTCATCACTGCCCTGCAAGAGCGCCAAAAGAAGATTGCCGACGGTTTGGACGCTGCCAACCGCGCAGCTCGCGACCTGGAGCTGGCCCAAGAGAAAGCGGGTCAGCAACTGCGTGAAGCGAAGGCACAGGCAGCCGAAATCATTGAGCAAAGCAAGAAACGCGCTGCTCAGCTTGTCGAGGAAGCCCGTGAACAGGCTCGCGTCGAAGCTGACCGTGTGAAGGCTCAGGCTCAAGCCGAGATCGAACAGGAACTGAACAGCGTCAAAGACGCCCTGCGTGCCCAAGTGGGTGCCCTGGCTGTTGGCGGTGCTGAAAAGATCCTTGGCGCCACAATCGATCAAAACGCGCATGCGGAGCTGGTTAACAAACTGGCCGCTGAAATTTAAGCGAGGGCGATCATGGCAGAACTGACCACGTTGGCCCGACCTTACGCTAAGGCTGCCTTCGAGCATGCCCAGGCCCATCAGCAACTGGCCAATTGGTCAGCCATGCTCGGCCTGGCTGCTGCGGTGTCGCAAGACGACACCATGCAGCGCCTGCTCAAGGCCCCGCAACTGACTAGCGCAGAAAAGGCCGCCGCATTCATTGAAGTGTGCGGTGACAAGTTTGACGCCAAGGCACAGAATTTCATTCATGTTGCCGCGGAAAACGAACGTCTCCTGCTTCTGCCGGAGATTTCGACTCTGTTCGACCTGTACAAGGCCGAGCAAGAGAAGTCCGTGGACGTGGAAGTCACCAGTGCTTTTGCGTTGAACCAAGAACAGCAAGACAAACTCGCCAAGGTTCTCAGTGCACGGTTAGGCCAGGAAGTGCGCCTGCACGCGTCGGAGGATGCCAGCCTGATCGGCGGCGTCGTCATCCGCGCTGGCGACCTGGTAATCGACGGTTCGGTTCGCGGGAAAATCGCGAAACTGGCCGAAGCCTTGAAATCTTGAGTTTGAAGGGGCAGCAGAGCAATGCAGCAACTCAATCCTTCCGAAATTAGTGAAATCATCAAGGGCCGCATCGACAACCTCGATGTCGGCTCCCAAGCCCGTAACGAAGGTACCGTCGTTTCGGTTTCCGACGGCATCGTGCGGATCCACGGTCTGGCCGACGTCATGTACGGCGAAATGATCGAGTTCCCTGGCAGCGTATTCGGCATGGCCCTGAACCTGGAGCAAGACTCCGTAGGTGCAGTGATCCTGGGGGCCTATGACACCCTCGCCGAAGGCATGAGCGCCAAGTGCACCGGCCGCATCCTGGAAGTTCCGGTTGGTAAGGAACTGCTGGGTCGCGTCGTCGACGCACTGGGTAACCCGATCGACGGCAAAGGTCCTCTGGGCAACACCCAGACCGACGCGGTCGAGAAAGTAGCTCCAGGCGTGATCTGGCGTAAGTCGGTAGACCAGCCTGTACAGACTGGCTACAAGTCCGTCGACGCCATGATCCCTGTCGGCCGTGGCCAGCGTGAGCTGATCATCGGTGACCGTCAGATCGGCAAGACCGCCATGGCCATCGACGCCATCATCAACCAGAAAGACTCCGGTATTTTCTGTGTTTATGTTGCAGTCGGCCAGAAGCGTTCCACCGTTGCCAACATCGTTCGCAAGCTGGAAGAAGCCGGCGCCCTGGCCAACACCATCGTGGTCGTTGCCAGTGCTTCGGAATCCGCCGCACTGCAGTTCCTGGCGCCTTACGCCGGCTGCACCATGGGCGAGTTCTTCCGTGACCGCGGTGAAGACGCCCTGATCGTTTACGATGACCTGTCCAAGCAGGCCGTTGCCTACCGTCAGATCTCCCTGCTGCTGCGCCGTCCACCAGGACGTGAAGCGTACCCAGGCGACGTGTTCTATCTCCACTCCCGTCTGCTGGAGCGTGCATCGCGCGTTTCCGAAGAGTACGTCGAGAAGTTCACCAACGGTGCCGTAACTGGCAAGACTGGCTCGCTGACCGCTCTGCCGATCATCGAAACCCAGGCTGGCGACGTTTCCGCGTTCGTTCCGACCAACGTGATCTCGATCACCGACGGTCAGATCTTCCTGGAATCGGCCATGTTCAACGCAGGCATCCGTCCTGCCGTTAACGCCGGTGTGTCGGTATCCCGTGTTGGTGGTGCCGCCCAGACCAAGATCATCAAGAAGCTGTCCGGTGGTATCCGTACCGCCCTGGCCCAGTACCGTGAACTGGCGGCCTTCGCCCAGTTCGCTTCGGATCTGGACGAGGCTACCCGCAAGCAGCTGGAGCATGGTCAGCGCGTTACCGAGCTGATGAAGCAGAAGCAGTACGCGCCAATGTCGATTGCCGACATGGCCCTGTCGCTGTACGCCGCTGAGCGTGGTTTCCTGACCGACGTAGAAGTCTCCAAGGTTGGCAGCTTCGAGCAAGCTCTGATTGCCTACTTCAACCGTGATCACGCCGAACTGATGGCCAAGATCAACGTGAAGGGTGACTTCAACGACGAAATCGACGCTGGCATGAAAGCCGGTATCGAGAAGTTCAAGGCCACCCAGACCTGGTAAGCCGCAGCGGGGGCTCCGGCCCCCGCTTGCTAACCTGATAGGTGATACATGGCAGGCGCAAAAGAGATTCGCAGTAAGATTGCGAGCATCAAAAGCACGCAAAAAATTACCAGCGCCATGGAGAAAGTGGCGGTCAGCAAGATGCGCAAGGCACAAATGCGCATGGCTGCTAGCCGTCCTTACGCGGAGCGTATCCGCCAGGTGATCGGTCATCTGGCCAACGCCAACCCGGAATACCGCCACCCGTTCATGATCGAGCGCCCTGTAAAGCGCGCTGGTTATATCGTGGTGAGCAGTGACCGTGGTCTGTGCGGTGGCTTGAACACCAACCTGTTCAAGGCCCTGGTCAAGGACATGGGCGAAAACCGCGAACAGGGCGTTGAAATCGACCTGTGCGTGATCGGCAGCAAGGGTGCGACTTTCTTCCGCATCTTTGGCGGCAACGTCGTAGCCGCGATCAGCCACCTGGGCGAAGAGCCATCGATCAACGATCTGATCGGCTCCGTCAAAGTGATGCTGGACGCCTACCTCGACGGCCGTATCGATCGCCTCTCGGTGGTTTCGAACAAGTTCATCAACACCATGACCCAAAAACCGACGGTCGAGCAATTGGTACCGTTGGTGGCAACCCCGGATCAGGAACTCAAGCACCACTGGGACTACCTGTACGAACCCGACGCAAAAGAGCTGCTGGACGGCTTGATGGTGCGTTACGTGGAGTCGCAGGTGTACCAGGCGGTGGTCGAGAACAACGCTGCTGAACAAGCGGCCCGGATGATCGCCATGAAGAACGCCACAGACAACGCCGGTGATTTGATCAAAGAGCTTCAGTTGATCTACAACAAGGCGCGTCAGGCTGCGATCACCCAGGAGATCTCGGAAATCGTCGGCGGCGCTGCCGCGGTTTAACGGTTCAAAAATTCAGAGGATCCAGCTATGAGTAGCGGACGTATCGTTCAAATCATCGGCGCCGTCATCGACGTGGAATTCCCACGTGACGCCGTGCCGAGTGTTTACAACGCGCTGAAAGTACAAGGCGCGGAAACCACCCTGGAAGTTCAGCAGCAGCTGGGCGACGGCGTGGTTCGTACCATTGCGATGGGCTCGACCGAAGGTCTGAAGCGCGGTCTGGATGTCGTCGACACCAAGGCTGCCATCTCGGTACCTGTTGGCAAGGCAACCCTGGGCCGTATCATGGACGTCCTGGGCAACCCGATCGACGAAGCCGGCCCGATCGGCGAAGAAGAGCGTCGCGGTATCCACCAGCCAGCGCCTTCGTTCGCTGACCAGGCAGGCGGCAACGACCTGCTGGAAACCGGCATCAAGGTTATCGACCTGGTCTGCCCGTTCGCCAAGGGTGGTAAGGTTGGTCTGTTCGGTGGTGCCGGCGTCGGCAAGACCGTCAACATGATGGAACTGATCCGTAACATCGCCATGGAACACAGCGGTTACTCCGTGTTCGCTGGTGTGGGTGAGCGTACTCGTGAGGGTAACGACTTCTACCACGAGATGAAGGACTCCAACGTTCTCGACAAGGTAGCGCTGGTCTACGGTCAGATGAACGAGCCACCAGGAAACCGTCTGCGCGTAGCGCTGACCGGCCTGACCATGGCTGAGAAGTTCCGTGACGAAGGTAACGACGTTCTGCTGTTCGTCGACAACATCTATCGTTACACCCTGGCCGGTACCGAAGTATCCGCACTGCTGGGCCGTATGCCTTCGGCAGTAGGTTACCAGCCGACCCTGGCCGAAGAGATGGGCGTTCTGCAAGAGCGTATCACTTCGACCAAGGAAGGTTCGATCACCTCCGTCCAGGCCGTATACGTACCTGCGGACGACCTGACCGACCCGTCGCCAGCGACCACCTTCGCCCACTTGGACGCCACCGTCGTTCTGTCCCGTGACATCGCTTCCCTGGGTATCTACCCAGCGGTCGATCCACTGGACTCGACTTCGCGCCAGCTGGACCCGAACGTGATCGGCACCGAGCACTACGACACCGCACGTGGCGTTCAGTATGTTCTGCAGCGCTACAAAGAGCTGAAGGACATCATCGCGATCCTGGGTATGGACGAACTGTCCGAAGCCGACAAGCAACTGGTTGCCCGCGCTCGTAAGATCCAGCGCTTCCTGTCGCAGCCGTTCTTCGTGGCCGAAGTCTTCACCGGCTCGCCAGGCAAGTACGTTTCGCTCAAGGACACCATCGCTGGCTTCAGCGGCATCCTCAAAGGTGACTACGACCACCTGCCAGAACAAGCGTTCTACATGGTCGGCAGCATCGACGAAGCGATCGAGAAAGCCAAGAAACTGTAATCCCGGCGCCCCGCAAGGGGCGCTAATCAGGTTGAGGCAAGCAGATGGCTATGACAGTCCATTGCGATATCGTCAGCGCGGAAGGAGAGATCTTCTCCGGCCTGGTCGAGATGGTAGTAGCGCACGGAAACCTGGGCGATCTGGGTATCGCTCCAGGCCACGCGCCGCTGATCACCAATCTCAAGCCTGGTCCGATCACGCTGACCAAGCAAGGTGGTGATCGTGAGGTGTTCTACATCTCCGGTGGCTTCCTCGAAGTGCAGCCGAACATGGTCAAGGTTCTTGCCGACACCGTGCAGCGCGCTGCCGACCTGGACGAAGCTCAGGCTCAGGAAGCCCTCAAGGCTGCTGAGAACGCGCTGAACGCGAAAAGCTCGGACTTCGACTACGGTGCTGCTGCCGCACGTCTGGCCGAAGCTGCAGCTCAGCTGCGTACCGTCCAGCAATTGCGCAAGGGCAAGTAACCTGGCCTTGGCCGGTCACTTCCAATGCGATTGAGTTAAAGGGTAGCCTCGGCTACCCTTTTTCTTTTCTGAATTTCCCCTTTGGTCACGTCCCTGACCGCCCAGTATTGGTAGCCAGTCAATGTCCCTCGATATCGTCATTCTCGCCGCAGGCCAAGGCACCCGCATGCGCTCCGCGCTGCCCAAGGTGCTGCATCCGGTTGCCGGCAACTCCATGCTCGGCCACGTTATCCACAGCGCCCGCCAGTTGCAGCCCCAGGGTATTCACGTGGTTATCGGCCACGGCGCGGAGCTGGTGCGCGAACGCCTGGCGGCCGACGATCTGAACTTCGTCATGCAGGACAAGCAACTGGGCACCGGCCATGCCGTGGCCCAGGCGTTGCCGGCGATTACCGCCGACACCGTGCTGGTGCTTTACGGCGATGTGCCGTTGATCGAGGTCGAGACCCTGCAGCGCTTGCTGGCCAAGGTCAGCGAACAACAGTTGGGACTGCTGACCGTAACCTTGCAAGATCCGACCGGCTACGGTCGCATTGTGCGTGACGCCGCGGGCAAGGTGACCGCGATCGTCGAGCACAAGGACGCCAGCGAAGCGCAAAAGGCGATCAAGGAAGGCAACACCGGTATCCTCGCCATGCCGGCCGCACGCTTGGCCGACTGGATGGGCCGTCTGTCCAACAACAATGCCCAGGGCGAGTACTACCTCACCGACGTGATCGCCATGGCCGTGGACGATGGCCTGGTGGTCGCCACCGAACAGCCCCACGACCCGATGGAAGTGCAGGGCGCCAACGATCGCCGCCAGCTGTCGGAACTCGAGCGTCACTACCAGCTGCTCGAAGGCCGTCGCCTGATGGCCCAGGGCGTCACCCTGCGCGATCCGGCGCGCTTCGATGTCCGTGGTGAAGTGACCGTCGGCCGCGATGTGCTGATCGACATCAACGTCATTCTCGAAGGCCGGGTAGTCATCGAGGACGACGTGCAGATCGGCCCGAACTGTGTGATCAAGGACAGCACCCTGCGCAAGGGCGTGGTCATCAAGGCCAACAGTCATATCGAAGGCGCGGTGATGGGTGAGGGCAGCGATGCCGGCCCGTTCGCCCGCTTGCGTCCAGGCAGCGTGCTGGAGGCCAAGGCGCATGTGGGTAACTTCGTCGAGCTGAAGAACGCCCACCTGGGCGAGGGCGCCAAGGCCGGCCACCTGACCTACCTGGGCGACGCCGAGATCGGCGCCCGCAGCAACATCGGCGCAGGCACCATCACCTGCAACTATGACGGTGCCAACAAGTTCCGCACGGTGATGGGTGAGGACGTGTTCATTGGCTCCAACAACTCCCTGGTTGCCCCTGTGGAAATCCAGGCCGGAGCCACTACCGCAGCGGGCTCGACCATTACCCAGATGGTTGAAGTGGGACAGTTGGGCGTTGCGCGTGCACGCCAGCGCAATATCGAAGGCTGGAAACGGCCGGAGAAGATCAAGAAGAGCTGAGTTATCCACAGCGCTTTTTGCACAGGGCCGGCTTATGTGAATAAGTCGGCCTTTTTGTTTGCCGGTTGATGCCCGACTTGACGAATCGATTGACTTAGGTTTTGATTGCAACACTTATCTTTCGAATCGAAACTTAAATCCACATGTCGAAACGAAATACCCCTCAACGGCGCCACAATATCCTGGCCTTGCTCAATGAGCAGGGCGAGGTCAGTGTCGACGCCTTGGCCAAGCGTTTCGAAACCTCCGAAGTGACCATCCGCAAGGATCTGCATGCCCTGGAGGCCAACGGCCTGCTGCTGCGCCGCTACGGCGGTGCGGTGACCATGCCCCAGGAGCTGCTGGGCGACACGGTCCAGCCGGTGTCCCTCTACAAGCAGGCCATTGCCCGTGCTGCGGTAGAACGCATCCGCGAACACGCGCGCATCATCATCGACAGCGGCAGCACCACGGCGGCGATGATCCCGCAGCTCGGGCGCCAGCCAGGCCTGGTGGTGATGACCAACTCGCTCAATGTGGCCCGGGCTATCAGCGAACAAGAGCATGAACCCGTGCTGCTGATGACCGGTGGTACCTGGGACCCGCACTCGGAGTCCTTCCAGGGCCAGGTGGCCGAGCAGGTACTACGCTCATACGACTTCGACCAGCTGTTCATCGGTGCCGACGGCATCGACCTGGAACGTGGCACAACGACCTTCAACGAACTGCTGGGATTGAGCCGGGTCATGGCCGAAGTGGCCCGCGAGGTGATCGTCATGGTCGAGTCGGACAAGGTCGGCCGCAAGATCCCCAACCTCGAGCTGCCCTGGGGCAGCGTGAATACCCTGATTACTGATGATCGCCTGCCCGCCGAGGCACGCGACCGGATTCAAGCCCGCGGCATCACCCTTATCTGCGCCGCTATCAGCTAGGAGCAACATCTTATGTGTGGAATCGTCGGTGCCGTTGCTGAGCGCAATATCACAGCCATTCTCATCGAAGGCCTCAAGCGTCTGGAGTACCGTGGTTATGACAGCGCCGGCTTGGCCGTCCTGACCCAGCAAGGCGCGCTCGAGCGTCGCCGCCGCATCGGCAAGGTCAGCGAACTGGAAGGCGCGGTTGCCGCCGACCCGCTGGCTGGCCAACTGGGTATCGCCCACACCCGTTGGGCCACCCATGGCGCGCCTACCGTGCACAATGCCCACCCGCACTTCTCTGGCCATGAAGTGGCGGTGGTGCACAACGGCATCATCGAGAATCACGAGGAACTGCGCGAAGAGCTCAAGGGCCTGGGCTACACCTTTGTCTCGCAGACCGACACCGAGGTGATCGTGCACCTCATCCACCATCTGCTCAAGACCATCCCCGACCTCACCGATGCGCTCAAGGCCGCGGTAAAGCGCCTGCATGGCGCCTATGGCTTGGCCGTGATCAGCGCCAGCCAGCCTGACCGGCTGGTGGCTGCCCGCAGTGGCAGCCCCCTGGTGATCGGCCTGGGCCTCGGTGAAAACTTCCTGGCCTCGGATCAACTGGCCCTGCGCCAGGTCACCGACCGTTTCATGTACCTGGAAGAGGGCGATATCGCCGAGATTCGTCGCACTCAGGTGCAGATCTGGGACCAGGCCGGTCAGCCGGTCCAGCGTGAGACGGTGCAGTATCACGAAGGTGCGGAAGCCGCCGAGAAGGGCAACTACCGCCACTTCATGCTCAAGGAGATCCACGAGCAACCCGGCGTGGTGCAGCGTACGCTGGAAGGTCGCCTGGGCAATGACCATGTGATGGTGCAGGCCTTCGGTCCCCAGGCCGCCGAGCTGTTCGGCAAAGTGCGCAATGTGCAGATCGTCGCTTGCGGTACCAGCTACCACGCCGGCATGGTCGCCCGTTACTGGCTCGAAAGCCTCGCCGGCATCCCTTGCCAGGTGGAAGTCGCCAGTGAGTTCCGCTATCGCAAGGTGGTGGTGCAGCCGGACACCCTGTTCGTCTCCATCTCGCAATCCGGCGAGACCGCCGACACCCTGGCGGCCCTGCGCTATGCCAAGGAATTGGGCTTCCTCGGCAGCCTGGCCATCTGCAACAAGGGCATCAGCTCGCTGGTGCGTGAATCCGACTTGACCCTGCTGACCCTGGCCGGGCCGGAGATCGGCGTCGCCTCGACCAAGGCCTTCACCACCCAGCTGGTCTCGCTGATGCTGCTGACCCTGGCCCTCGGCCAGGTGCGCGGTACCCTCGAGGCCGGTGTCGAAGCCGAGCTGGTGGACGAGCTGCGCCGCCTGCCGGCACGCCTGAGCGAAGCGCTGGCGATGGATGGCGTGGTCGAGAAGATCGCCGAGCTGTTCGCCGACAAGCACCACACCCTGTTCCTTGGCCGCGGTGCCCAGTACCCGGTGGCCATGGAAGGCGCGCTCAAGCTCAAGGAAATCTCCTATATCCACGCCGAAGCCTACCCGGCCGGTGAGCTCAAGCATGGTCCTCTGGCGTTGGTGGACAACGATATGCCCGTGGTGACCGTGGCTCCTAACAACGAGCTGCTGGAAAAGCTCAAGTCGAACCTGCAGGAAGTTCGCGCCCGTGGTGGTGAGCTGGTGGTCTTTGCCGACGAGCAGGCCGGCATGAGCAATGGCGAAGGCACCCATGTGATCAACGTCCCGCACATCAACGATGCGCTGGCACCGATCCTCTACACCATCCCGCTGCAACTGCTGTCGTACTACGTCGCCGTGCTCAAGGGCACCGACGTCGACCAGCCGCGCAACCTGGCCAAGTCGGTGACGGTGGAGTAACGCTACTGCTGTTGAAAAGGGAGGGTGGTTGCACGGATTATAGATTGACACAAAAGGTTAAAGTTTGACACAAGCAATTATAGTTTGACACAACGCGCAAACCCCCGTATTTACGGGGGTTTTCCGTTTATGGGCCAAGCCGTTTGTCCGGATCAGCCGCTTCACTTGTCAGCGGGAGTAGTGTTGGAATTCCATCGACGGGCCGCTTAGTAGGTCGGTTTTTTCCTATGACTATTTTTGCGAGTGAGGTGAAGCGGTCCGGTTGGGCTGAGGAGGTGGGGTTGCGCGGTCGTAGGTTTTCATCGAAGCAGGACATTGAACGGCACATCGCAAATGGATTTGGAGCAGGCGCCGGAGTCGGCTACATGCCTTGGTTACGCGTACAGGACGTGCCCTCCACAGGTCGCTCCTGGAAGATCCAAGGCGTCAAAATCGAGCGCATGCATCATCTCCTGTCCGATCTTGAACGGGCCTATCTTCTAGTCCTCGAGTTCTCTGAAAACGTTGTAGATATCCGCGAGCAGTATCCACTGCTGCCTTTCGAAAGCCCCCAGGCAATCGCAAGAGCGATTGGTGTTCGTTACCCAAGGTACATGAAGACCAACGTTCCATTGGTTATGACGACAGACTTCCTGTTAACTGTTAAACAGCCAAATGGAGACTTCAAGTCTGTCGCCAGAACTATCAAATATCAAAAGGATCTGCTGGGCGAAGACGCTCTTCGGACGCTACAAAAGTTAGAAGTCGAAAGACGATTCTGGATGAGTCAAGGAGTGGACTGGAGTATCGTCACAGAAGAAGATTTCACGCCTGATCTGATTAAAAACCTTGGATTGCTAAGGCGATATGCTCAACTGCCTCGCGCCCTGATGAATTCATCATTGCACTCGGAGTTTCTAGAACTTCTAGAGTCTAGCAAACCTTACGCCTGGGCTACGATGTCAGAGTGCCTGAGGAAAATTTCCAAGCGTTTGTCTATCCCATATGCGGAGGCGCGGGACATTTTCTTTAACCTGATTTGGCGTAAATTCATCCGGCTTGATCTGTGCAATGTGCCTCTTCACCTAACTTCGCCGTTACCTGATTTCCATATCGTTTATCCATCTGAGTTGAGTTCACTGAGAGAGAGGTCGTAATGAATATTTCAGTAAATGACGTATTCGAACCCGTCACAGAGTTCTCTGTGCTTTCTACTATGGTGAGGGCAATTCATGTCGATGAGGCACACGATGCAGTGATCGTTATGAGCCTGATTGATCCTCCTGGAAAGCCCTATCCAATGGGGCTTGAGGAGCTCAAGTTATCACTGGAGTCTGGCGACACCAAGTCAGTGGTTACGGCAGTGCCGGAGTTCCTGTTGGTCCTTGAGGATGACCTCGATGAGACCGCCAAGCGAGACAGGGATGAAAAGTGGGCGGTTATTGCCCCTCTGTTGGATCCGGCCTATCCAGGGCAGATATTCGTTCATGGCGAAATGGGACGGTTGGTCGGTAACAGGGCCGCAGAGTTAGGTATACAGCGAAAGACAATCTACCGGAACCTGTACAGATACTGGTTTTACGGCCAGGTAAGAAACGCACTCCTGAAAAACTATTCGGCCGTTGGTGTACAAAACCGTAACTACACCCCTGACAAGCGGCCAGGACCAAAGCCAAAGTTTCAAGGAGTGCTTGTTTCGCCTTCAAAGTTGCTCAGCGTTACAGATAAACGCTGCATTCGTATAGGTTATTCGCTGTATACCAATGATAAGACATCTACAATTCGTAGCGCTTACGACAAGATGCTTAAAAAATTCTATTCGGTGAAAAATCTTTCTAAAAATGCAGAAAATAGAGTTCGCTTGCTTCCCGAGTCAGAAATTCCAAACTTCAATCAGTTTGATTATTGGGGAAAACAATTCTTTGACGAAGTAGAAACTGATCGTGGCCGTAAGGGGCTGACAAAGTGGCTCAAGGATTGTCGCCCGCTTTCCGGTACCGTTCGAGATTGGCTCAGAGGGCCTTGCCACCAGTTTGAGATCGACGCGACGATTGCCGATATCTACTTGGTCAACAGCTACTCCAGGCGGATGCTCATCGGCCGGCCGGTGGTGTACATCGTGGTGGACAGCTTCTCGGGGATGATAGTCGGGCTGTATGTCGGGCTAGAGGGGCCAAGCTGGAATGGCGCTCGGCAGGCGTTATTCAACGCGTTCACCTCCAAGGTAGATTTCTGCGCGCAATATGATGTTGAAATCACTCCGGAGGAGTGGAACTGCCACCACCTGCCACACAATATCTACGCTGACAGAGGCGAGATGCTGTCTTTGGCATCGGAGGGGTTGGCGACTGGACTGGGCATCGAAATGGGCACCGCTCCTCCGTATCGACCGGATTGGAAACCTATGGTCGAGAGCCGATTTGGCATCCTCAATGACCTAACTGGTATCAGGTGGCTACCGGGTGGAGTGGCTGCGCGTGAACAGGAACGAGGCCAGCGAGATTATCGCCTCGATGCCACACTGAACCTGAAGGAGTTCACCCGGATTGTCATCGAGTGTGTCCTGCACTACAACCGCCATCACCGGCAACCAGACCGGCTGACCCAGGCGATGATGAACGATGGGGTTGAGCCGACCCCGATGGGCATCTGGACCTGGGCTTCAGAGAATGACCTGATCCAGGCCAATAATCGGCCTGACGAACTGATCTATCTCCATCTGTTGCCTCGTGAACGAGCCACTGTCCAAAAGGGTGGAGTCATTTTCCGCGGGATGCACTATGTCTGCGAGATGGCGATCAACGACAATTGGTTCGCCAAAGCGCGGCGCAATGGGGTCTGGTCAATCGACTGCCGATTCGATCCCAACTCGGCAGCGCATATCTGGATCCAGGGTGAGAACAAGCAGTTTGTTCGCTGTGACCTTCGCCGCTCGGATATCAAGTACGCGAGTTACCGCTCGGACGAGATTTACGATCTTCTGGAGGCCTACCGGCAGACACCCCCAGCTCATAAACGTGCGGAGCTGGAGAGCCGCGTGGGCCTGGTCGACACCGTAGAACAAATCATCACCAATGCACAGGCTGAGCAGAAGCTTGAACCTCCACCTAGGACCAAGGCAGAGGCTGTGGCCAACATTCGCGAGAATCGCGCTGAGGAGCGGATTCTGGGGCGCGAAAACGCGACTGTCCCAGATGGTGTCCGTGCCGAACCAGTCCAGCCCGTCGCGGATGCCCCTGCCATCGCGCACGACTCTTACGCGGGCCCTCGCAGTGCAGAGGTTATTGATCTGCTCAAAAGACGTCGGCCAGGACAGGCTCAATGAAAGGCGCACAGATTTTTGCGAGCTACACGAAGCAGGCTATCTCGGAGTATGCAGGCAATCCGTTGATCGAAGCACTACCGCCGATTCTTCCAGAAACGAAGGCCATCGAGCTGATTTCGAATTTTCCCCAGCCGGTAGTACCTGAAGAACTCGAACTCGAGAGTGCAACACGGATTCACTGTATTGAGCGCCTGAAGACGGTAGTGCAGCCGTTCCTGCTGCACTTGGAGCTTGAGTCCATGTTCTCCCTTCTGATCCGCCGCGGATACGTCGGGCGTAATCCGACCTCTCCAGACACGGTGAGGCATCTGCATTCGTTGTCGGGGGCTCAGCGATATCACGAGTCCTTCAGGTCGACAGCTGACGCCTTCACTCTGGTGGGCCTGAGTGGTATTGGGAAGTCCACCGCTCTGCACGCCATCCTAAGCCTTTACCCGCAGACGATTCGACACGAGCGTTATGAGGGCCATCAGTTCGTCCAAACCCAGATCACGTGGCTGAAACTAGATTGTCCGCGGGATGGTTCCCTGGGTGGGTTCTGTCAGCAGTTCTTCCACGCGGTCGGACTGGCACTGGGTGACAAGGACTATTACAAGCGACATCGGCACCGTAACATCAATGATGCGCTGAAACAGATGGAGCAGGTTGCCAGTACGTTTTACATCGGCGCCTTGCTCATCGATGAGCTGCAAAATCTCCGCCTAGCAAAATCGGGCGGGAAGGAAAGCATGTTGAACTTCTTCCTTAACCTAGTGAACAACATCGGCATCCCAGTCGTATTCATCGGCACGAATTCGATGATCAGCCTGATTTCGGACGTCATGCGCGTTGCCCGGCGCACTTGCGGCGGTGGGATGGTCGAATTCAAGCGCTTTGAGAAGAACAATGAAGAATGGCAGATCCTGGTTGAGAACCTCTGGAGTTACCAGTGGTGCAAGCAGACGGCTGAGCTAACCCCCGAGATTTGCGATGCACTGTACGACTACACTCAAGGCGTAACTGATTTCCTGGTAAAGCTACTGGTGCTCAGCCAGCGCTATGCCATTCAAAGTGGTTCCGAATGCCTGAGTGCCGAGATAATCGCCAAGGTGAGCAACACTAAGATGCAGATCCTCAAGCCAGCGTTGTCGGCTCTACGCAGCCGAGATCCTGCTCGCATGAGACAGTTTGACGACCTGCTCCCCATTGAGGAGCAGTTGATCGACATGATGTCCTTCGATGGGCTTCTGCGATCAGAGGGTCTTGCCTTGCTTCGTGGCGTGAAGCCACATGCGAAGCCAGAGGCTCTCCCTCCAGCGGCTGTTTCAAGTAAACCAACGGCTCCAGCAGCTGTTGCGGTGGAGACATCGGAAGCGAAAGCACTGAGTGAAGAGCAAGACAGCCTGGCGGCTCTGAAGTCCGCTGGCTGGATCAGCACGGACCTTTTTGAGTTTTCACCGGCCTACCGAAAATCATGAATCGAAGGTGGTGGAATGGCGCTGAAATTCCATTTCTTCCCGGCGGTCTTCCCCGACGAGACACTTCACAGTGTCCTCTCTCGCTACGCTCGGCTTTGCGGTGGAGGTAGCCGCAAAGCAGCTTTCGCTGGAGAGGACGCTGCAGCTTCGTTCACTCAGAACGTGGCGTTTCCAAGTAGGTTGGGCGATTTGGTTGAGTCACTTCCCCGCGGTATGGACCTGTCGGTGGCTCAAATCATCAAGCGTCATACCGTACTGCCGTATTTCGCCCCCTTTCTCACCTACGACCAATTGCAGCATGCTCAGGTCTCGATGACTGGCGATGGTAGTGGCCTGATGCTGAAACTGGGCATCAATGCCAGTCGGGTCGAGAGCGCTTCGAGAATACGGTTCTGCTCCGAATGCCTCCATGAGGACATTGAGCGTGTTGGCGCAGCATACTGGCACCGCGTACACCAGCTGCCTGGTGTGCTGGTATGCCCACACCACATGAAGCTGCTCAAGGTGGTAGATCCCGGCTCGAGCAGCCGTATTTCCCGGCAGCTCAACTTGCCTGACGACGAAGAGATACAAACCCATTCGATCCAAATTGATGCTTGCACGGACACGCTTCAAAGGTTGTATCAAATTGCCTTGAGGTCATTGCAGCTCCTCGATTTGGAGCTCAACCCTCTTCCAGCTCCCGCTTTACGCACTTGGCTCCTGCAAGGGGCTGCCAACCTGGACTTGACCACTGGAGCCAAACGGCGATTAGACCTGCCCCGTTTGGCTGCGCACATGGCCAGTTTTTTCAAAGCGCTCCCAGCCGCTTGGGAGTATTCGGTGCTTCGAGAAGCCCCTGCTGGTTTCCCCGCGACGTGGGTCACCAAGCTGCTCCGGAAACCCAGATGCACTCACCATCCACTCAAATACATTGTGCTGTCCACCGCATTGGAGGTCGACCTAGCTTGCATCCCTCGCGATGAAGAACCGTCGCCACCTGTGGGTAAGCGTGCGACGCTGATTGATATCCCTTCCTCACCACTAGGGCCAAGAGAAATCATACCTGAGGGATGGGAAGGCCTACCCGCAGCAGTTTGCAGGCTGGCTTTTACCGGGCAGGAAGCACGGCTAATCGCCGACACTCTGGGTGTATCCCTGGCTTATGTTTACCGGACTATCCGCGCCGTTCACTGCGGCCCAAGCGCATGGAGAGACGCAAGATTCCTGCGCGAGCGTCGGCAGCGCCGAACAGCCTTCGAGAGGGACTATCGGCACCTGCATGCTCACCAATGTCGTAACTATGCATGGCTTTACCGATGCGATCGGATTTGGCTTACAGACCGCATTGCGAACTGTGGCAGTGTCCACGCAAGCCGAGCTGATAGCGCCGGCGCGTTTGCGGTCCTCGACTCGCAACTCGCCGAGCAGGTGAGGGACTGTGCACAGTGGCTTCGTGGCGTAGATGGGAGACCCGTCAGGATCACGCGCACCCGCATCGGTCGGGAGCTGCACGTCCTATCACGTATCCAAAAGCAGCTAGCTAAGCTCCCCCTTTGTGCGAGAGCACTGGAGCAGGTTTGTGAGCCCGCCGAACTGTTTCACCTCCGACGTCTGCTGTGGGCAAAGGCAAAGTTGGAGGGTGAACAGCGAAGAGTGACCCGATCAGCGCTGTATCGCACCGCATGTATCAGGTCTGGGATTTGAGCTGTTAGGTCGCATGAGGCGCGGATGTAGATTCTGGAAAATCGCCTTATAAGCTGACCATTCGGTTAATTTAACAAGGTAACGCTATAGCGCACTACGAACAGAGTCAGCGGGAAATTCGGCTGGCGACTCGCTCGCCATCCCCTTCATCGCTTTAATCGAGTAGGTTGCTCAGCCAGGGGCCTAATCATGGTGATCAGCTCCAGCTGATACCTCTATCCAGCTCGTTGTTCCCGCCAATCGAAAAGGAAGTCAGATGCACATTCGCCTCGCTCAACCCAGTGATGTTCAGGCCATTGCCGAGATCTACAACCAGGGGATCGAAGACCGCAGCTCTACGTTCGAGACCCAGCCGCGCACCGCCATGGATGTACAGCCCTGGGTGGCCGATATGTCCCGCTATCCAGTGCTGGTCGTCGAGGTCGACGGCGCGGTAGTGGCGTGGGCAAACCTGAGCAGCTACCGCGCGCGTTCGTGCTACGCCGGCATCGCCGACTTCTCGATCTATCTGCACCGTGACGTCCGCGGACGTGGCATTGGCAAGGCGCTGCTCAAGGCATTGCTCAGCGAGGCTGAGGCACGTGGTTTCTGGAAAGTCCTCTCCCGCATTTTCACCTTCAACGAGGCGAGCCTCGCGCTCTGCCAGGCCTGCGGCTTCAGGACGGTTGGCGTCTATGAGAAGCATGCTTGTCTTGAAGGTCGGTGGCTGGATTGCGCTATCGTTGAACGGATTTTTCCATCGAACCAGCCCGGTCCAGATGGCGAAGCAACTGGGGCATGAGGTAGCCCGCGTCAGCTCCTACACCCCTGAGGGTTGCTGAGGCGAAGTTCCTTTGCTTTGGCAGCCCGACGAAGTACAGACCTGGCACCTGATCTGCCACCCCGTTTCGCTGCAGAACGTTCCCATGCCGGCCAACAACTGGGAGCTGTGCCAGAAACGCCAGGTTCGGCCGGAAGCCCGTGGCGAAAATCAGCGCGTCGGCCTGATGGGTGGTTCCATCCGCCCAGACAACGCCATCGGGCAATACCTGCTGGAACATCGCTTTGCGCTGGAGCCGCCCGGAGTCCAGGGCAGCCCGGTACTTGCCGGTATCCAGCACAGGCGTGCTCTGGTCACTCAACCAGCGCGTGTGCTCCAGCCGGGTGAGTTTCAACCAGGCGTGAAAATCGAGCCCCAGGATCCGCTGCGGGAAAAAGCGGATTTTCTCGCGAGTCGCCAGCACTACCTGCGCAACGCCGGCAAGCTCATAGGCAATTTGAACAGCCGAATTCGCCGCACCAACTACGACGACACGCTGGCCGGCAAAGGCCTCAGGCGTTCGATACGCCGAGCTGTGCAGACAGGTCCCTGAGAAGCTTTCCAGGCCAGGAATGTCAGGCATGTTTGGACGGCTGAAGCCCCCCGATGCCACGACCACCGCACGCGCCGTGAAGGTCGATCCGTTGGCGGCGAGAACCTCAAATGCCTTGTCCTTCTGCACGACTTCCAGCACCCGGGTACCGCCCTCAAAAGGCAGCTGAAATTCGGCGGCGTATGACTCCAGGTACTGCACCACGTCGTCTCGCAGCGGGTAGCTCTTGGGATCACCGGGAAACACCATCCCCGGTAGCGCTGAATACTCCGCCGGGGAGAACAGTTGCAGGCTGTCGTAGTAGTTGCGCCAATTCCCACCAGGGTGTGTCTGCTCATCCAGGAGGAGAAAGTCCAAGCCGTGTTGCTGCAAATGCCAGCCAAGCGCAAAACCCGCTTGCCCACCACCGATGACGACCACATCCAACACGCGACTCGACTTATTCATATGTGCGCACCCATGCATATATAAGGTCAAAAAAGGGCTAGCTACGGGCAGCACAGCGAAACCAGACCCTTGGTTCGCTGGAGCAAGCCCTCAAGGCGCTCGATGATCGCCCCACCATTCACCTCGTAGAACACCTGCCTGCCCACCTTGGTGGCTTTCACGATCTGGGCGTCGTGCAGCACCTGTAGGTGCCTGGAGACCACCGAGCGCTCCTGCGGCAGCTCTTTGGCGATTTCGCCGACATCCGCCCAGCCCAGCAGGAGCACGCGCTTGAACACCGCGACCCTGGAGGGCTCGCAGAGCGCTTTGAAGAAGGCCTCATCCAGCGACTCGATGGCAGCGTCGATGGCTTGGGTGCGGAGGTTCAGGTTGGTCGTCATGTCGCCAATATATGTGCACGAATATGCACATGTAAAGCCACCCATCCTCAGAGGGGTTGCGATACATTCGAAAAAGCGTATATTCGAAAAATCATATATGCGCAGAGTACCTCGTGATGACTGGCAAGATCCGCGTCCTGTTTGTTTGCACCGCAAACGCTGCTCGCTCCCAGCTCGCCGAAGCATTGCTCCGACACACAGGCCCTGTGCGTTTTGAAGCTTTCAGCGCCGGCACTCAGCCTGGCGAGGTCGATCCGCGTACCTTCGCGGCGCTTGAGCACCTCGGTATCGATGCCAGCGGCCTGCGCAGCAAGTCCATCGATGAGTTCGCCGATGAACACTTCGATTACGTCATTACCCTTTGTGACAAGGCTGTGCTGGAGTGCCAGGTCCTGCCGGAATTCGGGGAGCGCCTGATGTGGCACTTCGAAGATCCAGTCACCAGCGACAAGCACGATGCCTTCCGCCACACGCTTCACGAGCTCCATGAGCGCATCAAGATGTTCGTCCTCGTGAAAACCAAACACTGAGAATCGCTATGACTGATCCACTGACCCCGACCAAGGTTTTCAAATGCCTCGCCGACGAGAACCGCATTCGGATGATGCTGCTGATCGCCCGCGAGGAAGAGCTCTGCGTCTGTGAGCTGACCTGTGCACTGGAAGAAAGCCAGCCCAAGGTTTCCCGCCACCTGGCGCAGCTGCGCACGTGTGACCTGCTGGCAGACCGCCGCCAGGGCCAATGGGTGTACTACCGGCTGCATCCAGAGCTGCCCGCCTGGGTACGCGAGATCCTGAAAACGACGCTGGAGGCCAATAGCGAGTGGCTGAACAGCAGTTCCACTCGATTGGACGCAATGGGTGACCGCCCACAGCGCGTCGCCACCTGCTGCTGATCACTGCCGAGCAAAACCGATGAAAGTTCTGTTCCTCTGCACCGCCAATAGCTGCCGCAGCATCCTGTCAGAAGCCGTGTTCAACCACCTAGCCCCGGCCGGTATGAAGGCCTACAGCGCCGGCAGCCAGCCCAAAGGCGAGGTACCTCCGTTGTCCATCTCCGCGCTGCAGCGCGCCGGTATTTCCAGCGATGGCCTCAGCAGCAAGTCCAGCGATGCGCACGCCGAGCTGGCCCCGGACTTTGTCATCACCGTCTGCGACAAGGCTGCCGGCGAAGCCTGCCCCGTGTTCTTCGGGCCGGCAGTAAAAGCCCACTGGGGACTTTCCGATCCGTCGGACCTGCAGGGCAACCCCGCCGAGTTGGACGCGGCGTTCGACACCACGCTTGAGCAGATCAAGCGACGCCTCAAGGCATTCCTCGCACTGCCTTTTGAACAATTGGATGCCGCCCAGCTCAAGGTCGAGCTGGCCCGCATCGGAACGCTCTGACGTATAGGGAGATCCACCATGAGCAAAAGCCGACTTTCCTTCCTCGACCGTTACCTGACGGTTTGGATCTTTCTGGCCATGGGCTTGGGTATCGCCCTGGGCAGTCTGTTCCAGGGATTGCCCGCGTGGCTGAACAGCCTGTCGGTAGGCTCGACAAACATCCCCATCGCGATTGGCCTCATCGTCATGATGTACCCGCCGCTGGCGAAGGTGAAATACGAGGAACTGCCTCAAGTTTTCAAGGACAAGCGCATCCTCGTGCTGTCGCTGGTCCAGAACTGGGTAATCGGCCCGGTACTGATGTTCGGGCTGGCGGTAGTGTTCCTTTCCGACAACCCCGAGTACATGACCGGCCTGATCCTCATCGGCCTGGCGCGCTGCATCGCCATGGTGCTGGTGTGGAACCAGATCGCCGGTGGCAACAACCAATACGTGGCGGGCTTGGTCGCCTTCAACAGCATTTTCCAGATCCTGTTCTTCAGCGTGTACGCCTGGATCTTCCTGGGCCTGCTGCCGCCTCTGTTTGGCCTTGAGGGTAGCGTCATCGAGACCAGCTTCCTCGAAATCGCCCAATCGGTGCTGATCTATCTGGGCATCCCGTTCCTGGCCGGTTTCCTGACCCGCAAGATCCTGATCAGCAGCAAGGGCGAGACCTGGTACCAGGAACGCTTCATTCCGAAGATCAGCCCGCTGACGCTTGTGGCGTTGCTGCTAACCATCGTGGCCATGTTCAGCCTGAAGGGCGACATGGTGCTGCAACTGCCGCTGGATGTGCTGCGCATCGCCATCCCGCTGACCATCTACTTCGTGGTGATGTTCTTCATCAGCTTCTGGATGGGCAAGCTGCTGGAGGCCGACTACCCACGCACCACCGCGCTGGCGTTCACTGCAGCAAGCAACAACTTCGAACTGGCCATTGCCGTGGCCATCGCTACCTTCGGCCTCGCTTCGCCGGTTGCCTTTGCAACAGTCATCGGGCCCTTGGTGGAAGTGCCGGTACTGATCTCACTGGTGGGCGTGGCCTTGTGGCTCAAGCGTCGCTGGTTTGATCAGCGCTCTGGTGCCTTGTCTCAGGAGTAAATCATGACCGAACACCACATCCCCAACATCGACAACGAACTGGTCGACCTGCCGTCCGCCGACAAGCTCGCGATCGAGCAGCAGTCCACCCATAAACCCCGCATTCTGCTGCTGTACGGATCGACACGGGAACGCTCCTTCAGCCGTCTGCTGACAGAAGAAGCGGCACGCCTGCTGGAGCACTTCGGTGCGGAGACGCGAATCTTCAATCCCACTGGCCTGCCACTGGCGGATGACGTGCCCGATGACCATCCCATGGTCAAGGAACTACGTGACCTGGTGCTGTGGTCGGAAGGCATGGTCTGGTGCTCGCCTGAGCGCCACGGCGCGATGACCGGCGTGTTCAAGTCGCAGATCGACTGGATTCCACTGAGCATGGGCGCCGTGCGGCCGACGCAAGGCAAGACCCTCGCGGTGATGCAGGTCTGCGGCGGCTCCCAGTCGTTCAACGTGGTCAACCAGCTGCGCGTCCTCGGCCGCTGGATGCGCATGTTCACCATCCCTAACCAGTCGTCCGTACCCAAGGCCTACCTGGAGTTCGACGAGGCCGGCCGCATGAAGCCCTCGGCGTACTACGACCGTGTCGTCGACGTGATGGAGGAGCTGGTGAAGTTCACCCTGCTGCTTCGCGACCGCTCCGACTACCTGGTCGACCGCTACTCCGAACGTAAAGAGTCGGCTGAAGAACTATCCAAGCGTGTCAATCAACGATCCATTTGAGGCTTTCTGAGCATGCAATTGCACCCGTATTCCGTGTTGGCCAGTTCCGAACTGGTCGGCCAGCTGATCTTCACTCCGTGCCCAGGCACCAAGGACACCTCGGTATCTCAGGCGCTGGCAACGCTGCGCGAAGCCGGTGCGAGTGCACTGGTCACCCTGATGCCAAGTGAAGAACTGCTGCAGAACGAGATCGATCTGCTTCCCGAGGAGTGCCAACTGCTGAGCCTCGAATGGTTCCACCTGCCGGTGGAAGACGACCAGGCACCCGGCGAGCCCTTTGCTGCCGCCTGGGAGATCCACCGGGAACGCCTGAAAGAGTTGGTGATGACTGGCAAGACGATCGCCATTCACTGCAAAGGCGGCTCCGGCCGCACCGGCCTGTTTGCGGCCCGCCTGATGATCGAGTGCGGCATTCCCGTGCAGGAAGCTGTTACTCAGGTCCGGGCCCTGCGCCCACGTGCCATTCAGAACCCTGCGCACGTCGACTACATCAACCAGTTCGCCAATACCCTCTGACCGTCCCCTGACCGCTACGCGAGAACAACAACATGGCAATCAAAGTAGGCATCAATGGGTTTGGCCGCATCGGTCGCTTGGCGCTGCGCGCGTCTTGGGACTGGCCAGAGTTCGAGTTTGTGCAGATCAATGACCCGGCCGGCGACGCCGAGACCCATGCCCACCTGATCAACTTCGACTCGGTCCACGGCCGCTGGCTTCGTGAAGCCCGTGCTGAGGGCAGTACGGTGGTGATCGATGGCAAGCGTATTCAGGTCACCGCGAACAAGACCATCGCCGACACCGACTGGTCGGGCTGCGACCTGGTCATCGAGGCCAGTGGCAAGATGAAGTCGGTAGCCGTGCTCCAGGCCTACCTGGATCAGGGCGTCAAACGTGTGGTGGTCTGCGCTCCAGTGAAGGAGAAAGGCGCACTGAACGTGGTGATGGGCGTCAACCAGCACCTGTTCGACCCGGCGCAGCATCGCATCGTTACCGCCGCCTCCTGCACTACCAACTGCCTGGCCCCGGTGGTCAAGGTGATTCACGAAAACCTGGGCATCCGCCACGGATCGATCACCACCATCCACGACCTCACCAACACCCAGAGCATCCTCGATACACCGCACAAGGACCTGCGCCGCGCCCGTGCCTCTGGCATGAGCCTGATCCCAACCACCACGGGCTCGGCTACTGCGATCGCCGAGATCTTCCCCGAGCTGCGCGGCAAGTTGAATGGTCACGCCGTGCGCGTACCGCTGGCCAACGCCTCGCTGACCGACTGCGTGTTCGAAGTGGAACGTGAGACAACGGCTGAAGAGGTCAACGCTCTGCTGAAGGCGGCGGCCGAAGGCCCGTTGAAAGACATCCTGGGCTACGAAGAGCGCCCCTTGGTGTCCATCGACTATCGCACCGATCCGCGCTCCTCGATCATCGACGCACTGTCGACCTTGGTGGTCAGTGGCACCCAGGTGAAGCTCTACGCCTGGTATGACAACGAATGGGGCTACGCCAACCGTGCAGCGGAACTGGCCCGCCTGGTCGGCGCAGCGGAGTAAACCACGGTCATGAAGGCGTTGTCAGCCCTGTCTGCGGAAGTGCGTCAGTACCTGCTGGTTACCGGCAACTACTGGGCCTTCACCCTCACCGACGGCGCGTTGCGCATGTTGGTGGTACTGCACTTCCATTCGCTGGGCTACACGCCGCTGCAGATCGCCGCGCTGTTCCTGTTCTACGAAGTGTTCGGCGTGATCACCAACCTGGTGGGCGGCTACCTCGGCGCCCGCCTGGGACTCAACCGCACCATGAACATCGGCCTGGGCATGCAGGTGCTGGCCTTGCTGATGCTCACGGTACCGGCAGCCTGGCTGACCGTGCCGTGGGTGATGGCCGCTCAGGCGCTGTCCGGCATCGCCAAGGACCTGAACAAGATGAGCGCCAAGAGCTCCATCAAGCTCCTGGTACCGGACAGCCAGCAAGGCACTCTCTACAAATGGGTGGCCATCCTGACGGGCTCGAAGAACGCGCTCAAAGGTGTGGGCTTTTTCCTCGGCGGAGCACTGCTCGCGTTGCTCGGCTTCACCCTGGCGGTGCTGGCCATGGCGGCAGTACTGGCCATGATCTGGATCGGCAGTCTGGTGCTGCTGAAAAAGGACTTGGGCAAAGCCAAGGCCAAACCCAAGTTCCGCGACATGCTGTCCAAGAGCCGAGCCATCAACATCCTCTCGGCCGCACGGCTGTTTCTCTTCGGTGCCCGGGACATCTGGTTCGTCGTGGCGCTGCCGGTGTACCTGAGCACCGCGTTTGGCTGGGACTTCTGGCTGGTCGGCGGCTTCCTCGCCGCGTGGATCATTGGCTACGGCATCGTCCAGTCGTTTGCTCCTCACATCACCGGCAAGAAACGAGGTCATGTGCCGGACGGCCGAGTGGCCTTCATCTGGGCGCTCGCCCTGGCCGGACTGCCTGCGCTTATTGCCGTGGGCCTATCGGCAGAATGGTCGGCGCAGGTGGTGCTGCTCGGTGGGCTGATGCTGTTCGGCGTGCTGTTCGCGGTGAACTCATCGCTGCACAGCTACCTGATCGTCAGCTATGCCAAGGAAGACGGCGTCTCCCTGGACGTAGGCTTCTACTACATGTCCAACGCCCTGGGGCGGCTGGTCGGCACGCTGCTGTCGGGCTGGGTGTTCCAAGCCTATGGGTTGCAGGCTTGTTTGTGGGTCTCGAGCGTCTTCGTATTGGCTGCCGCGCTCATCTCGATCGGGTTGCCCAGGCACAGCGAAATGGCCCAGCAGACCCACTGAGCACAGAGGAAGATCGGAGGCACTCAAGCCTCCGCTTTCACCAGAAACTGCTCGATCTCAGAAATAGAGCTACGGGCTGTGCGCGTAACTGCGGAGCCTGTCCACTCGCCATATACGCACATGAGCAGCACCAGCATCAATCACACACACGACCATATGTTTCTTGGCTCGGCACATGATGAAAACGCCAAGCGAACGCTTTGGGTCGTGGCATTGACCGTTGTGATGATGGTTGGAGAGATCACCGCAGGCTATCTCACAGGCTCGATGGCTTTATTGGCCGATGGATTTCACATGGCAACTCATGCCGGTGCATTGGGCATCGCGGCGGCCGCATACGGATATGCAAAACGGCACGCTTCCAGCCAACGCTACAGTTTCGGTACCGGAAAGGTAGGGGACTTGGGCGGTTTTGCCTCTGCATTGATTCTCGGCATCGTCGCCTTGGGAATTGGCATTGAATCTGTCATGCGCCTCTTGCAACCAACAGACGTTCAGTTCGGTACCGCTACGCTAATCGCGATTGCCGGATTGATAGTCAATGTTGTCAGTGCACTGTTGCTGGGTCACGGCCACAGTCACGACCACGATCATGTTCACCACGGGCACGATAACAATCTGAAATCGGCCTACATGCCGCTATCGTCAGCGTTCTTGGTGAAGTCACTGGCAGCGCGGAGAGTATTCGTGAACGGATCAAGCCGGTTCACGAAGTCTGCCATCTGACGGTCGAGATCCGAGCGGTCTCATAGCAGACCCCCAACCTGTGTTGGATCGGCGTAACCGGCAAGCAGCGTATCGAAGCAGAGTGGAAGGACGGGAGTCGGAATCAACGCTGTTTCCTTCGCCACATCGCGGCCGATGAAGATGGCTACTCTATCAACCGTCGTTTTCCCGATTTAGTGCAAAGAAGGCTTACTTAGATGTAATCCCCCGATCATTTGGCCGACAGGTCAACCCGCTTAAGATTAATCACACCAGATCGGAGTGATGAACATGAAAGCTATCAAAAGTATTGCCGCCTTGCTGATTCTGACTGCCTCCTCGGTTGCACTGGCTGAGGGGGGCTCAGACCGCCTGCATGGCCAGATGATTCAGGCAAATGAGCAAGCAATGCGGGCGTACGCCGCCGCCAACGGGAAAAACGAACCTGAGGTCACCCATTATCGCTATGGGATGAAGCTCGACGTGGCCAAAGTGATCAGCGTGACCTCGAACCGGGGTAGCTGCGACGTGATGCCAGCACAGATGAACTATGAAGACTCAAGTGGAAAGCTCAACATCCTCGAGTACCGTACATCCGGTATTGGTTGCCGCGGCCAGAATTGAGGAGTTCAGATGCTCACATATCCAACGAAAACGGCGCCAGGAAGGCGCCGTTTTCGTTGGTTGGTAGGTTTACTTGGCAGGATAATCTGCAACCACGCGATCTTCCCCCCCTGTGGTAAGGCCTATGACCTGGTAAGCATGACTTACGCCATCCACCTCCATTCCTGGAGAACCAGCAGGCATACCAGGCACGGCGACCCCGACCAAATCATTTCGCTCTGAAAGCTGTCGAATCTGTTCGGCCGGAACATGACCTTCAACGAACTTTCCGTTTATCACTGCGGTGTGACAGGAAGCTAGGCGCGGAGCTACCCCTAGCGTCTGCTTAACAGCACTCATATCGGCTTCAACGTGATCGATGACCTTTAAGCCATTTTGCTCCAAGTGAGCAATCCACTTTTTACAGCACCCGCAGTTTGCATCCCGGTGCACGTCAATAGTGGTTGGCACTGCCGCGTTAACTGGCGGAAGCACGAGAAAAGCAGCGAGTGCTGCCAAGCTAAGGAATCGCCTTCTAGCCCTCATGGGTGTGCTCCTTACCATCTTTGTGAGTATGCGTATTTGGGGTCGGTTTGGAGTGATGGTCACTATCAGCTTCCGTGACTTCATGCTCGTTGTGGTGATCGGTTTCAGGCTTGGCATCTGCAGGCTGCGCATGATGGGCTTCAGGCTGTCCCATATCATGATGGCCCTTCGCGGAGGCCGCCTCGCCGTGGAGATCAGCGTCACTTTTATCGTGCTGGCCTTCATGATTGTGCATATCACTTTCCCCACCGCCGTGCTGATGGCCGCCGCTGGTCGCTACCATTGACTTGTATTGCTCAGCGTTCATCTGTGGGAGCTGATCTAAGAAAGCAACGATCCCCCAGATGTATTGATCACCCATGCTCTTGCCCCAAGCAGGCATGCCGGTGGCTTTAATGCCGTGTTTAATAGTCCAGAATGCAGCGGCAGCGTCCCCACCATCACCGATCTTGGAGAGATCGGGTGGGGACGGGTAAAGCGCTTGGCTGAGCTCGGTCTTATCAACGCCTGGGGCGAGGTGACAGCCAATGCACATGGCATTGTAGTTTCCGGCGCCTGTTCGAATCAGGGTTTCATCTTTGAGATTCGGTACCTCGATATCCTTGGCACGCACTTCGATGGAGCGATCTCTCGCCATGGCGAGAAAAGCATGCACAGCGGGGAAATGAGGGTCATCAGCGCCCACGTTGACCAGGCCAAAATAGGCGGTTCCCAATACAGCCGCGCTACCCACGGCGCCTGCTGCGACCAATGTTGTAATTGTCTTTTTCATGTCAGGTTCTCAAAACCACATCCGAATGCCGGCAACGAAACGCGCTTCACTTACATCCCCGCCTTCGTCCCGAATCAGGTCAGCAGTTTTGCCGTAAGAGCGGCTCCAGGTGACGCCTATGTAGGGAGCAAACTGGCGAACAATTTCATACCGAAGTCGTAGCCCCACCTCGGTATTGGCAAGACCTGAACCAACACCACGCTCAGGGTCATTTTTGCCATAGAAGTTCGCTTCGGCGGTGGGCTGTAGGATCAGGCGATTGGTTAAAAGGATGTCGTAGTCGCCTTCCAACCGTGCGGCAGTCTGGCCATTCTCACCAATGAACGCCGTGGCTTCCGCTTCAAACGCATAGAGAGCCATGCCCTGAATGCCAAAGGCTGCCCACGTCTGGGGAGATTCGGGTTGGAAATCCTGGCGTACCCCTGCAACGACATCCCACCACGGACCAATTGATCGGCCGTAGAGGAGCTGCAGCTCGGCATCCTCGGTTACACCATTTGTTCGCTCGCCCTCGGAGCGAATCCAAAGACGATTGATGTCGCCACCAACCCACCCAGAGGCATCCCACGCCAAGGTGCTACCCTCGTCAGCATCCTGATACTCCAGCTGATCTAACAAGAAGAAGCTGTTGATGGCGCTGTCGTGAACCTCATGACCGCCCAAAGGGGGAAAAGCCGCTTTACGGTCCGCATCCGTCAGGACAGGAATGGGGGTGCGACTGGCGGCAGTAGGTGCATCAGCGGAGCCGTGGTTCATTTTTGAATGATCCATCGTTCCGGGCCCCATCCCTTCCATGCTCCCATGACCCATATTGCTGTGATCCATAGGGGCAGGCTTCACCTTAGGTTGACCATGTCCCATCGTGCTGTGATCCATGGTGCCCATGCTACCCTGCATAGCGCCATGATCCATCTTGCTATGATCAGCAGGGGCAGGTTTTTTCTCCTGCTTGCTCGCTCCCATCTGGCTGTGGTCCATACCCGGCATCGGTTTTGGAGAAGGGGCAGAGTCCATTTGCATAGATCCATGCCCCATTGCCGAATGGTCCATTTCTTCAGCCGCAAAACCAGTTGTCCCCCCGAATGCGCCCAGGGAGACAGCCAATGCCAAGAGCGATGGTCGTGCCAGCCTATTGGTCATCTTTCCCTGCCTTTGCTTTATCGCCGCCCTGCGATTCCATCATTTTGCTGTGATCCATACCTTCCATCGAGCCGTGGTCCATACCTTCCATGGACCCGTGATCCATGCCCTTCATGGAGCCATGGTCCATGCTACCGGACTGCTTATCCTGCGCCGTCTTTGCTCCTGCGTTGGATTTCGCTGCATTAGGTGTATCTACAGACTTCTGGGAATGTTGGTCATGGTTTTCACCGGACCACGAGGACGGGGCGTAAACAGCCAGAAGTCCTACCATGGCAGCAGAGAAGAAAAAGGCGCTACGTTTCATTGGTTTGCTCATCTCAAATCTCCAGATCATTCGTCCACACGGACTTCTCGGAACATGCCCATTTCCATGTGGAGCAGTAGGTGGCAGTGATAGGCCCAACGACCTAATGCATCTGCAGTTACGCGATAACTTCGTTTAGAGCCAGGCGGCATGTCGATGGTGTGTTTTCGAACCATGAAATTACCGTTCTCGTCTTCCAGATCACTCCACATGCCATGGAGGTGAATTGGATGCGTCATCATGGTGTCGTTGACCAAGGTGATGCGAAGACGCTCGCCATATTTGAGACGCAGCGGCTCGGCATCTGAAAATTTGATTCCGTCAAAGGACCAGGAGAATTTTTCCATGTGACCAGTGAGATGAAGCTCGATTGTTCTACCTGGGTCGCGGCCGTCGGGATCAACGAACGTGCTTCGCAGATCTGCGTAGGTAAGGACACGACGCCCGTTGTTCCGCAGTCCGATTCCTGGATCGTTCAACTTAGGTGTTGGCGACATCGTTTGCATGTCGACCAATGGATTATTGGTTTCCGACGCAGGGTGAACCTGCATGGCGCCGCCCATCCCAGCCATCTTGCTGTGATCCATGCCAGCCATGCTGCCCTGGTCCATCCCGGCCATCTTGCTGTGGTCCATGCCAGCCCTGCTGTCCTGGCCCATCCCAGCCATCTTGCTGTGGTCCATGCCAGCCATGCTGTCCTGGCCCATCCCGGCCATCTTGCTATGGTCCATGCCAGACATGCTGTCCTGGCCCATCCCGGCCATCTTGCTGTGGTCCATGCCAGCCATGCTGTCCTGGCCCATCCCGGCCATGCCTCCATGGTCCATCCCACCCATACTGCCGTGATCCATGCCCATATCGCTCATCGAGATTAGAGGGCGTGGATCAACGGCTGGTACTGGTGCTTGCATACCTTCGCGCACGGCCAGGGTGCCTCTGGAGTAACCAGTACGATCCATGGATTGCGCAAAAATGGTGTAAGCCTGTGCATCGTCTGGTTCGACGATGACATCGAAAGTTTCGGCTACTGCAATTCTGAATTCATCCACGTTCACCGGCTTGACATGCTGCCCATCGGCTGCAACTACAGTCATTTTCAAACCAGGGATCCGGACATCGAAGTACGTCATGGCGGATGCGTTGATGAAGCGCAGACGAATCTTTTCGCCCGGCTGGAAGATGCCCGTCCAGTTACCGTCCGGAGCCTGGCCATTCATGAGATAGGTGTAGGTATAGCCACTAACGTCGGCCAAATCAGTGGGGCTCATTTTCATCTCAGCCCACATTTTCCGATCCGCTACTGCTGCTGACCAACCCATCTCACTGACGTCATTGACGAAGTCGCCAACCGTCCGCTTATGGAAGTTGTAGTAGTCCGACTGCTTTTTGAGCTTGGACAGTACTCTGGCAGGGTCCTCGTCCGTCCAATCGCTGAGCAGCACGACGTAGTCTCGCTCGTAGGTGAACGGCTCGGGCTCCTTCGCATCGATGACCAATGCGCCGTACACTCCGATCTGCTCCTGCAGACCAGAATGGCTGTGGTACCAGTAGGTACCGTTCTGATGGACCTTGAACTTGTACTCATACATGCCATCGGGTGCGATGCCATGGAAACTTAGGCCTGGGACACCATCCATGTTTGCCGGCAGAATGATGCCGTGCCAATGGATAGATGTGTCCTGCTGCAAACGGTTTCGAACCCTAAGGGTGACAGTGTCACCTTCGCGCCAACGAAGAATGGGACCGGGCAGTGAGCCGTTGATCGCCATTGCCGTGCGAGCAGCTCCGGTAATATTGACTGGCAGCTCACCGATATACAGATCAAAATCGTTCCCTGTCAGCACGTTAGCTTGGCCAGGGCTGGTCACGGCCCACACCGGCGTGCGCCACATGCCCAATCCACCCAATAATCCAGTGGCGGCCAAGCCTTTAACGAAGGATCGTCTCGTGGTTTTGCTTTGCATGCCGTAGTGTCCAGTGAGTCAGGTAATTCGCTGATATCCGGGCCTGCGCGAAGCCGCAGCACCCCGTTTCCTTACAATTCCCGCAAGCTTTGTGAATTTCATACACAAGATGCGGCGGGAACGAGCACTCCGAAGCTGCCACACAAAAGATTCGTGAGTGATTACATTTCTGTAAGCTCGACTCAGCAATTCTCGTGTTTGGTCTCTCGGTGCTCAGCAGCGACTGGGGCGGTGTCCTTCTTCTGCTGCGCGATCTGATAGGCCTGCATAGACGATTGGCGAGCTGCCTCCATCCTTGCAAAAGTGCGGTCGGCACCACCTTCAGCTAGGGCAACGCTAGCCAAACCATATGTGATCATCATCACAAGCGCTTTCACCATGTTCATTCCTAGTCCCTCTGCAGTCAGTTGGAGGCCCATTGGGTAGGCTTGGAGTCAACAATAGCCCCGCCTCGCTTTCAGGTAGCTGAGCTCGACGTTACAGATCTGTCAGCTTCTAGGGTCAAAGGAACCTCATCTGTTCCGGACCTTTCGAGAGGCTGACCAAGGAAAACTGCAGCCACGCGTCACCCAAAAAAACGGCGCCGGTTAGGCGCCGCAAGGCCAAGGAGCACTGGGGAACGGCCACGAAGAATGGATTATGGATGACATTCCTTGTCCGCCATCATGAGCTGGTGTTCACGAACCATCTGACCAAGGACGTCATCTACCATCTTGTCATGTTTCTCCATCCACACGAGATGCTCATCCTTTGACATGCCGGCTTTGGGGTGGTCTTGATGCAATTGGCTCATCAAATCCTGAAGCATAGACATGTGTTCTTTCATATGAACATGCCGTTGGCTGGGGTCGGCTTTCTCCGCCTTGATCAACACAGCTTCGGCCTTGTCTCGAAGTGACTGAATTCTTTCAAGCGCGCGGTCGCTTCCACCTTCAGCAAACGCAGCTGACGATATCAGCATAGCTGAAGCAAGAATCATGGGTTTGAGCGATTTCACAGGACGATCTCCATCAGGTTGTCAGGGTCACTGCTACCGCTAAATGGCAGACAGGATCGATTGAAATGCCTGTCATGAATGACCGTAGACGGGCTGCCTGACAGCGGCCTGATGCCTAAATTACTTTTGCGTCAGGTTCTGGTTAGGTGGTGTTTTTGCTGCAAACTGGGCATGTACACCTTTGGGGTTGGAGCACATGAAATTACTCGTAGCTGAGGATGAGCCGAAAGCGGGAGCCTACTTGCAGCAGGGCCTGGCAGAGGCAGGTTTCACCGTTGACCGAGTCCTCTCGGGTACCGACGCACTTCAAAATGCACTGAGTGAGAGCTACGACCTGTTGATCCTCGACGTCATGATGCCGGGCTTGGACGGGTGGGAAGTCCTGCGGATGGTTCGTGCTGCTGGTAAGGACGTCCCGGTCTTGTTCCTGACCGCTCGGGATGGCGTGGATGATCGAGTGAAAGGCCTTGAACTGGGCGCCGATGACTATCTGATCAAGCCCTTCGCCTTCTCTGAATTGCTAGCTCGGGTACGAACATTACTACGCCGGGGAACCAGTGCCTCAGCCCAAACCACCATGAAGATGGCAGACCTTGAGGTAGACCTGCTCAAGCGCAGAGCCACCCGAAGCGGCAAGCGAATCGATCTGACTGCCAAAGAATTCTCTCTTCTTGAGCTGCTGATGCGCCGACGCGGCGAAGTGCTGCCCAAGTCCTTGATTGCTTCCCAGGTTTGGGACATGAACTTCGACAGCGACACGAACGTGATTGAAGTAGCAATCCGCCGCCTACGTGCAAAGATCGATGACGATTTCGCTCAGAAGCTCATTCATACCGCCCGTGGAATGGGTTACATGATGGATGAGCCGGAGTGATGCTCTCCCAATCCTCGCTGGTCAAGCGTCTGACCCTCATGATTATGTTCGCGGTCATTTCGGTACTGGTGGTCGCAGGCATCAGCGTCAACATGTTAAGCCAGCATCACTTCCGCATGCTTGATGAGCAGGCACTGTCCGAGAAACTGGAGTCGACAAGACACATCCTGTCAATTCAAACACCAGGGACGAGGCAAGAGGAGCTGCGAGAACAACTGCGCGCGCTGCTGGGTGCTCACCAAGATCTGACGGCGGAAATTCTCACCTCGGATGGCGGCGTACTTTTCTCAGATCTCAAAACCACCCTAATCCCCGACCGATACAAGGTGGCGGGAAAGGACAATATGTGGGAGTGGCAGGACAGTTCCCATAATTTCCGTGGTGTAACCTCTCGCGTTCAGATCCAAGGCGATCCAGCCCTTGGTACCGTCATGCTGATGCTGGATGTCACTAGCCATGCTCACTTCTTTGAAACGCTGCAACGGTGGTTCAGCATCGGCTTGGTCATTAGCGCATTGGTCAGCGCGGCATTGGGTTGGGTGGTTGCAAAAAGTGGGTTGCGTCCCGTCGAGCAGATAACGAAGGTTGCGACATCCATGTCCGCGAGATCACTCCAAGAGCGCATCCCGTTGGAGCCTGTGCCCCTTGAGCTTCAGGAAATGATCGTGTCTTTCAACGGGATGCTTGCGCGTCTAGAAGATGCATTCATTCGCCTATCCAACTTTTCGGCCGATATCGCACATGAGCTAAGAACGCCAGTGAGTAACTTGCTAACGCACACCGAGGTAGTGCTTACAAAAAAACGTGATTTGGTCGCGTACGAGGAGAACCTGTACTCGAATTTGGAGGAACTGAAGCGAATGTCTCGAATGATCGATGACATGCTCTTCCTCGCCAAAGCCGACAATGGCCTCATCATTCCTGAGCAAGTTGATATCAAACTCGAAAAGCTAGTGGCTAAGCACTTCGACTACTACCAACTGGTGGCTGAGGATCGGGGTATACGGCTAACCCTCCAAGGAGAGGGTGTTGTCTCTGGGGATACACTCATGATCGACCGTGCCCTTTCCAACATCTTATCGAACGCTATGCGGTACACCCCCGAAGGAAGCTCAATCTCGGTAGAGATCCAGGAAACCTCTGACACCGTGACCCTCACTACTCGAAATGGGGGGGCCACAATTGCTCCAGAGCATGCCAAGAAAATCTTTGACCGCTTCTACAGGGCCGACCCGGCAAGACGGGAAGGGGGGCCTAGCAACGCCGGACTCGGCCTTGCAATAACCCGTTCCATCGTCGAAGCACACAACGGACGGATATGGTGCGCACCGGAGGACGGTGAGACTGCATTCCACATTGCATTTCCTGCCAGGAAGCGGCCGATGAATGATCGTGCCCACCATTAATGCCGGGCTAATCGATTTAACCTACACTCGACCACTATGATCAGGGTTGTACGACTACTCACTATCCTTCTGCTGGTTCTCTCGCTTCCCCTCAACGGGATGGCGGGAGTCGACTCACCCGTTGAACCCTGCCCGATGCAGGCTATGGGCATGGAAATGATGGCGGGCATGGATCACGACTGTTGTCAGGACCAGGACCAAGGGAAGTATTCCCAGCACGCCTCAAAAGCCTGCAAAGTCGGCCAAGAATGCAGAACCGCGAGCACACTTCAAGTCAGCTTGCTCGAGCCCCAGTTGACCTTCTCTACTACGTGCCCTGCGGATGGTTATGCCGTAAGCCTGGTAACTCGAGCGCCGCCAGATCACTGGCGTCCTCCGCGCGCCTGATTCCTTCGTAAACCTCACACCCGTTGTTCTGCCTTGGCGGCCGAACGATGGCATGCGCCTGTGCGCTGGTTTTTCGAGGAATCATGGTCATGACTCCCCTACGTTTCACTTCAGGACGGATACTTCCGGCTGCCCTGATAGTCCTGCTACCGATGCTATCGGCGCAGGCGGCTTCGCTTTCTCTGGATGATGCGCTGCAATTGGCTGAGCGTAATGCGCCTTCGCTTCAGGCACGCCAGGAGCAGGTGTCGGCGGCGCGTCACTCCATCGTGCCAGCGGGTGAACTACCCGATCCGCGGCTTAACCTCGGGGTACAGAATCTACCGATCGAGGGCAGCGATCGCTGGAGCACCAACCGAGACTTCATGACCATGCAAGTGGTCGGGCTTTCTCAAGAGGTGCCCAACCGCGACAAGCGCAAAGCACGGGTCGAGACAGCACGGGCCACAGTCGAACGCGCTGATGCCGAAACTGTCTTCGAGCGTTTGAAGGTGCGCGCGGCGACGGCGCAGGCTTGGGTGGCCGCCTACACGGTGCAACGCAAGCTGCAACAGTTCGATGAGTTCTATAAGGAAAACCGCCTGCTGGCTTCCGTCGTGAAGGCTCGTCTAGCCGGCGGGGGCGGTTCGTCGGCCGATACGCTTGCGCCGAGCCAGGAAGTAGCACAGCTGGATGAACAAAAGGACCTGCTAATGAGCCAGGCGGCCCAGGCAAGAGCGGCACTCAAGCGCTGGGTCGGACAGGACGTGGATGCACAAGCACCGGCTTTTCCGCAGTGGCCAGTGAAAGCCCCGGAATACCTGCACGCCCTGCACGCGCATCCCGAACTGGCGGCCTACGGCGCCAAGACCCGTGAAGCCGAAGCACAGGTTCATCAGGCGGTCGCCGAGAAAAAGTCGGACTGGGGCTGGCAATTGGATTACCAACGTCGTGGTCCGGACTTTAGCAACATGGTCAGCGTGCAAGTCAGTTTCCAGTTGCCGCTGTTCACAGGCTCTCGCCAAGACCCAACGATCGCTGCGCGGCAAGCTGAGGTGCGCCAGCTGGAAGACGAGCAAGAGGCTGCGCTGCGTGAACATACCGAGCGGTTGGAGTCAGATCTGGCGGAATACCAGCGCCTGCAACGGGCAGTGACCCGTAGCCGCGAGACCCTATTGCCCCTCGCCGAGGACCGGGTTCGCCTGGCACTGGCGGACTACCGGGCGGGAAAGTCGACATTAAGTGAGGTGCTTGCGGCACGACGCCAGCGGGTCGAGGCCCGGCTACAGGATATCGACCTGCAAGGGCAGTTAGCCGCGACAGCGGCGCGCTTGCACTTCGCATATGGAGAGGTTCGGGCATGAGACCTATGTCGATAGGATTGGTCGCAGCGCTCGCACTGGCCATAGGTGGTGGTGCGGGCTACTGGCTGGCTCAACAGGCCCAAAGTGGACCAGTGCCGACACCAGAACAACGCAAAGCGTTGTACTGGTATGACCCGATGTACCCTCAACAGCACTTTTCTGAGCCTGGTAAGTCACCTTTCATGGACATGCCATTGGTCGCCAAATATGCCGATGGCACACAGGATCAAGCAGCGCCTGCGGTACAGATCAACACGGGTATACAGCAGAACCTCGGCGTGCGGCTCGCGACAGTGGGCCAAGGCCGCCTCGAACGCACGCTGCAGGTCAGTGGTGTGCTGGCCTTCGACGAGCGAGATTTCAGTGTGCTGCAAGCACGGACCGCAGGATTCGTCGAACGCACCTATGGCCGAGCCACGGGCGATGTCGTGGCCAAGGGCGCACCGCTGGCCGATGTCTTGACCCCTGAATGGGCAGGATTGCAGGAGGAGTATCTGGCACTGCGGCGCTTGGGCGATGGCGAACTGCAGGCCGCAGCCCGTCAACGCTTATTGCTGGCCGGAATGCCTGCCGAGCTCATCGAGCGGATCGCGCGCATTGGTAAGGTACAGAACCTTGTCACACTGCTAGCACCAAGCGCCGGGGTGATCCAAACGCTAGACCTGCGTCCGGGCATGAGCTTGGCGCCAGGGGCTACCCTGGCGCGGATCAATGGTGTGGCCAACGTCTGGCTCGAAGCCGCAGTGCCGGAGGCGCAGGCCCAGGGCCTGCGCGAGGGGCAGGCAGTGCAGGCGCATTTACCCGCCTATCCAGGTGAAGCCGTGCCGGGCAAGCTGACCGCTTTGCTTGCAGACGCCAACCCGCAAAGCCGTACTTTGCGCCTGCGTATCGAGCTACCCAATCGCGACGGCCGACTGCGACCGGGGATGTCCGCCCAGGTCGCGCTGCATCCAGCCGGGCAAATCGATACCACACTGCTAATTCCCGCCGAAGCAGTCATCCGCACCGGCAAACGTGATCTGGTGATGCTGGCCGAAGACCAAGGTCGTTTCCGCCCAGTGGAAGTGGTGCTGGGTCAAGAGAGCGGCGGCCAGGTTGCCGTGCTGCAAGGGCTGCAGTCAGGCCAGCGGGTGGTGACATCGGGTCAGTTCCTCATCGACTCCGAAGCCAGCCTCAAGGGCATTGAGGCCATGACCACGCAGGAATCCCCACCTGCACCAGCACTGCCAGCACTGCATGAGGCAGACGGACGTATCGTGCAGATCGAGGGCAATCAGCTGACGATCGCTCACGGTCCCTTCCTCACCCTGGGCATGCCTGGCATGACCATGACCTTCCCCGTGTCTGATCCCACGCTGATTGTCGGGCTGAAGTTGGGCCAACGTATTCGCTTCGGAGTTCGCGAGCGGGATGAGGGCATGGTGATCGAGCAGATCAATGCGCTGGAGAGTCAACCATGATCGCGAAACTGATTCGCTGGTCAGTGGGCAACCGAGTGCTGGTGCTGCTCGCCACACTGTTCCTGGTGGCCTGGGGCGTGTTCTCGCTGCGCAGCCTGCCGATCGATGCACTGCCGGACCTGTCGGACGTGCAAGTGATAATCCGTACCTCCTACCCGGGTCAGGCGCCACAGATCGTCGAAAACCAGGTCACCTACCCGCTGACAACCACCATGCTCTCGGTACCGGGGGCCAAGACCGTGCGCGGCTTCTCGGCCTTCGGTGACAGCTTTGTCTACGTGCTGTTCGAGGACGGCACCGACCTGTACTGGGCACGCTCGCGGGTACTGGAGTACCTGAGCCAGGTGCAGTCGCGCTTGCCGGCGTCGGCAAAGCCGGTGCTCGGGCCGGACGCCACCGGCGTGGGTTGGATCTTTCAGTACGCGTTGGTCGACCGCAGTGGCGGGCATGACTTGGCGCAATTGCGCAGCCTGCAAGACTGGTTCCTGCGCTTCGAGCTCAAGACCTTGCCGGATGTCGCTGAAGTGGCGAGCATCGGCGGCATGGTCAAGCAGTATCAGGTGGTGCTTGATCCGCTGCGGATGGCCAGCCTGGGCATCACCCAAGGGGAGGTGTCGGACGCTATCGGAAAGGCCAACCAGGAAACCGGTGGCGGCGTGCTGGAACAAGGCGAAGCCGAGTTCATGGTGCGGGCGTCAGGGTACCTGAAGACGTTGAACGACTTCCGCGCCATTCCCCTGCGCCTGGCCACCAACGGTGCGCCGGTGACACTCGGCGATGTCGCCACGGTGCAACTTGGCCCAGAAGCGCGTCGGGGTATCGGTGAGCTGGATGGTCAGGGCGAGGCCGTTGGCGGTGTGGTGATTCTGCGCAGTGGCAAAAACGCCAGGGAGGCCATTGCCCACGTCAAGGACAAGCTTGAAGCGCTGAAAAAGAGCCTGCCCAAGGGCGTGGAGATTGTCACGACCTATGATCGCAGCCAGCTGATTGACCGGGCAGTGGACAACCTCAGCCACAAGCTGATCGAGGAATTTATCGTGGTAGCGCTGGTGTGTGCGGCGTTTCTCTGGCACCTGCGTTCGTCGCTGGTGGCAATCGTCTCGCTACCGGTAGGGGTACTGATCGCTCTGATTGTCATGCGCCATCAAGGCATCAACGCCAACATCATGTCGCTTGGCGGTATCGCCATCGCCATCGGTGCGATGGTCGATGCTGCCGTGGTGATGATCGAGAATGCGCACAAGCGAGTGGAAGCCTGGCATGCACGCAACCCAGGGATGTCGCTGCGCGGCGAGCAGCACTGGAAAGTGATGACCGAGGCGGCGGTCGAAGTGGGGCCGGCGCTATTCTTCAGCCTGATGATCATCACCTTGTCGTTCATCCCGGTGTTCACCTTGCAGGCCCAGGAGGGACGACTGTTCGCTCCCCTGGCGTTCACCAAGACCTACGCCATGGCAGCCGCGGCAGGGCTGGCGGTGACCCTGGTACCCGTGCTGATGGGCTACTGGATTCGCGGCCCTCTGCCAGCAGAGGAACGTAACCCGCTCAACCGTGGTCTAATCCGTCTGTATCGGCCTGCGTTGGAAGTGGTGCTGCGCTGGCCCTGGATGACACTGGTTGGCGCGCTGGCGATCTTGTTCAGCAGCCTGTGGCCATTGAGCCAGCTGGGTGGGGAATTCCTACCACCGCTGGACGAAGGTGACCTGCTGTACATGCCCTCGGCCCTGCCAGGCCTGTCGGCGCAAAAGGCCTCGGAGCTGCTGCAACGCACCGACCGGCTGATTCGTACCGTGCCCGAGGTCGCCAGCGTGTTCGGCAAGGCTGGTCGAGCCGAATCAGCGACCGACCCGGCGCCGCTGGAAATGTTCGAAACCATCGTGCGGCTCAAGCCGAAAGATCAGTGGCGTCCGGGCATGACCACCGAAAAGCTGATCGAGGAACTCGACCGTACGGTGCGGATACCGGGCCTGACCAACATCTGGATTCCACCGATCCGTAATCGTATCGACATGCTGGCCACCGGCATAAAGAGCCCGATCGGCGTAAAAGTGGCGGGCAGCGACCTGACGCAGATCGACCGCACGACCCAAGCCATCGAGCAAGCCGCCAAAACCGTGCCCGGTGTGACCTCGGCACTGGCCGAACGTTTGACCGGCGGCCGTTACATCGATCTTGACATCGATCGCCAGACTGCATCGCGATATGGCCTGAACATTGCCGATGTACAGGCCATCGTCGCTGGTGCCATTGGTGGTGAGACCATCGGCGAGACGGTCGAGGGCCTGGCGCGCTACCCGATCAGCGTGCGCTACCCCCGCGAATGGCGCGACTCGGTTGAAGCCTTGCGCCAACTGCCGATCTACACCGCGCAAGGCGGCCAGATCACTCTCGGCACCGTGGCCCATGTGCGCATCACGGACGGTCCGCCGATGCTCAAGAGCGAGAATGCCCGCCCATCTGGTTGGGTATACATCGACGTGCGCGGTCGTGATCTGTCCTCTGTGGTCGCCGATCTGCGCCAGGTGGTGAGTCGCGAGGTGAAGCTCGATCCTGGCATTAGCCTGAGCTATTCCGGCCAGTTCGAGTACCTGGAGCGCGCCAACGCACGTCTGGCCTGGGTGATACCGGCGACACTGGTGATCATCTTCGTGCTGCTCTATCTGACTTTTGGCCGCCTCAGCGAGGCGTTACTAATCATGGGCACTTTGCCTTTTGCCCTTACCGGCGGCGTGTGGCTGCTGTACCTGATGGGCTTCAATCTGTCGGTGGCCACCGGCGTGGGCTTTATCGCCCTGGCTGGGGTCGCGGCGGAGTTCGGGGTGATTATGCTGATCTACCTGAACAACGCATGGGCCGAGCGACAGTCCAATAGTGAGCGCACGCAACTGGCGCTACTGGAAGCGATCCGTGAGGGCGCGGTGCAACGCATCAGACCCAAGGCGATGACGGTGGCGGTGATCGTCGCAGGCCTGCTGCCAATTCTCTGGAGTGATGGTACCGGCAGCGAAGTGATGAGTCGCATCGCCGTGCCCATGGTGGGCGGCATGCTCTCTGCTCCCTTGCTCTCTCTGTTCATTGTTCCTGCGGCGTATTGGGTAATCCGGCGCCGTGATCTCGCGATTACCAATGATTCCAAACCAGGAGAAACACAATGAAAAACGTCAATTTCAGCGCTTTACTGATGTTGGCTTTCGCGACGGGCGCGCAGGCCCAGGCCAGCATGGAAGGCATGGACATGAAGAACATGCCGATGGAAGGAATGGACATGAAGACCGAGCAGGCGGTACCGGTAGCCCATGCAGAGGGTACGATCAAGGCCATTGATGTCGAGCAAGGCAAAGTCACCTTGGCACACGGGCCGGTGGCTACGTTGAAATGGCCGGCGATGACCATGGTGTTCAGGGCCACCGCGCAGCAGCTTGAAGGATTGAAGGTAGGGGACAAGGTAAGGTTTGGCTTCCGGATGCAGGGCAGTACCACAACGATTGTTGATATCCGAAAAGAGTAAAGCGCTCTAGTCCCATAGAGTCGTCCCTTGAACACACGAGGCAGCTCCCTTGCAGGAACTGCATAGCGGCGCTTAACGCAAACGACTGGTCAAGTCGAATGCAAACGGGTGGTCAAATAACCGCAATTACCCAAGCACGCTGCTGGAGCTAATCCAGCAGCCGGCCAATGACTATGTGCGCACCTTCTTCAAGGGCTTCGACGTGTCCCGCGTGCTCAAATCTGGCGACGCCGCGCCGCTGCACCCCTCGGCATTCTGCTAGGCTTGCAGCAAAGCGTTGGAACCGACCCGCCAGCTTCCACACCGGCCAGCCCCTCCACCATGAAGTACAACCGCAAGTTGATACAGGCGATCATGTGGGACAGTATCAACATCGCCGAAGTGGTGGGCGCGCAGGTGATCAGTCTCGACCAGGCGCCATAAGGCTACGGCGAGTTCAACGCCAGTGTACCGAAGAAGTTCGTCATCGATCCGCACCGAACCGTTTCCTGAGCAAGGTCTTGACTCTCAGCTATGACGGCCATCGGGCGCTTCGATAGGAGGCCTCTATTTCGCCTGTGTCAGAGTGGTACTCCTTGGGGCGCTTATCGTCCAGGGTAGATACTGCTAATACGTAGCTCAAACCATGGAGCGGTTCATGCCGGCGCTGCCGCTCGACCATTCCGGACTCGCCACGACTGTCGATAGTCGCGGATTCTTGGCAGTTTCTGCAGCCTGCATGGGGTAGAGAGTTACTCTGCATTCACCAAGTGAAGGTCGTGCCTTTATGCCGGCCTGGCCTTCAACCTCTAGGAACCTTGCAAGGAGTAGTTAAATCCAGCGCTGAGCGATACGAAGATGTTTGAACGTCCATCATCCCGAGAACTGTGTGGAACAGGTTGTCATGGCTCAATGGTGAGTTTTCCTGACTTCTTAGACAGTCAACGTTAAGCCCTTCGCTCTTTGCTAGCGAATCCGACATCCAGAGCACCAATGGAACCTTGGTCTGCTCATCCGGAGCCATTGCATAGGGCAACCCATGCAAGTAGAGCCCCCCCTCACCCAGTGACTCCCCGTGATCCGAGACATACATGAGTGCAGTGTCGAATTTGGTGTTCGAAGCCAGAATGTCGATCAGCCCGGATGTCACATAGTCGGTGTACAAGATCGAGTTGTCGTAGGCGTTGACCACCTCTTGCTGCTTACACTTGTCGAGCTCATTCGTCTCACACACAGGCTCGAATTTCCTAAATTTCGAGGGGTAGCGTTTGTAGTAGGCAGGACCGTGGCTTCCTTTGTAGTGGAGCACCAGAACAGCATCGCCCGCCTGCCGCTTGATGAAGTCCTCCATCTCAGCGAGTAGCACCCCGTCCTTGCACTCGTCACTGGTGCATAGTTGGGGATCCGCGCTTGGGACCACCTTGCGGTTGGGCACACGGTCGCACACCCCTTTGCACCCTGAGTTGTTATCAGTCCACATGACGCTGATCCCCGCGCGCTGAAGCACATCGAGCAGCCCTTCACGGCTCTTGGCTAAGCCGTCCTTGTATTCATCTTTTCCCACATCTAGGAACATGCATGGCAGCGAAACTGCGGTTGCGGTACCACAAGAGCTCACATTCGAGAAGCTAATGACATTGCGCTTTTGAAGCTCCGGATTGGTATCACGGGAGTAACCGTTGAGCGAGAAGTTAGCAGAGCGCGCAGTTTCCCCCACAGCCAGCACCAACAGTTTGGGCTTTCGAACCGCCCCTTGTCGATTTACTACCGCATCAGCACCAATGACCGTTAGCGTTTTAGGCGTTGCCAGTTGGCGTTTAAGGTATCCATGACCGGCCGCAAACAAGTTCGTGGGTACCAAGATGAGTCGGATCTCTCGGTTGTTCCGTAGCAAGGAAGCATAGGATTGGTACTGACTCAGAACGATGCCGGATAGGGTGACCAGAGAGATTGAAAGGGCAATGAGTCTGCTGGCAAGTGCCTTCGTCCAGGGCTTGCGTCGAAGAGGGACCTGGCCGATCAAGCAGACGGGTAGCCCCCCCACCATGGCTACCCATAGGAAGAGTTTCCAATTCAACAGCTCGGAAACCTCACCGACATCGGTCTCCACGACGTTGGTGAACATCGTGTAATCAATAACGATGCCGTAAGCATTCATGAAGTAGCTTGCGAAAGCCGCACTGATTAGGACCAGACATAGCAGTGGTTTTGCAAGCCGTCCCCACGACAGCAGGCTGAGTACAGTAAACACCCAGGCAAACACAAGCACCGGCAGGCTGGCTGCAAGCAGCCAGTTAATTTCATCGGTGCTGAATACCAGCTTCCAAACCAGAGCCCAGAGCTCAGCGTTCGCGAACAGCAATAACCACGCAGTCACTAATCCGATGAGTAGATTGGTACTTACCCCATTCTTTCGAACATTGTGTATAGCAAACATCCACTTACCGAGCAGGATTTGAGCATTAAATTTTGACGGAGCCATTTTGAAACTCTGAGATCCTACTCACCCATGACGCTTGTTGCTATGGACTATTCGGAAGCTGGCAAGCAAGCTGTCGACAGACGCTAAGCGAATGCGGCGGCGAGCACCTGAGGCCGTGAACCCCATAGCTTGAGAGCGCGTAGGATGTGTGAGATAGATGGATTAGAAGAGCGAAGAGAGTTAAATCTCGCTAGCCGCATTATTTCTGGAGTCTGATAACGACACGATGACCTCATGATTACAATGCTGACAGAATTACCGCAATGACTTTTCGCTCGCCATCGCTGACGCTATGCTAAAAATTAGGGCGTCTTCAACTGTAAAACTTTCGATATCCTTTGCGCAGATTAATTAATTTTCACAAACCAAGCACCCTAGCTTTGTCGTACGCTCACGTTTGAACTTAGGGCTTCACTTAAAAGTCTCTGCCTTGAGCAGATAACCTTTTCTCCGATGCTACTCGTGGATAGGCACTAATTCTGAGGGGCGAACATTATGAAGATTTTCAAAGATTTGTTGGGCGGCCACCATGGTCGCGGTAACCACGGCGGCGGTAAGCATTACGGCGGAGGACATGAGAGCGACCGACATGAGCGACGGGACGGCCATCAGAATTGCGACAATAGCGGCCGGTCGGGCGATGGCGCACGCCCAATAGCCGAATCCACCATCAAGGATCTGAAGGCCTGTGGGCAGTGCCGGACGGCAAACGATCCGTCAGCACGCTTTTGTCTAAACTGTGGGACACCACTATCTAGTGGCTGCGCTGCTTGCGGCTCGCCCCTAAGCACCGGGGCAAAATTTTGCAGCCAATGTGGCCAAGCGGCGCTCTGAAACTAGGCAGGAAACAAAAACGCGACCACCGCCCTACGCAAGGAGAAATACGTGGGATCGAATCATGATCATGGTAGTTCTGCGGTACGTGAAGAGCATCAGAAGAAGCTAGTCATGGCACTGGCCTTGACCGGCAGTTTCATGATCGCAGAGGTAATCGGCGCATGGATTACCGGCAGCTTGGCACTGCTGTCGGACGCCTCTCACATGTTCACCGACACTGCAGCCCTAGCGATCTCATTGATTGCACTCCAGATAGCCAAGCGGCCGGCCGACCAAAAAAGAACCTTTGGCTATGCGCGCCTGGAGATACTCGCATCCACGTTCAACGCTGTGCTGCTGTTCATGGTGGCGATGTACATCTTGTACGAGGCGTATCAGCGGTTCTTCATGCCAGCAGAGATCGCTACAGGAGCCATGATGTGGATCGCTGTCGCGGGCCTGGCCATCAACCTGATTTCGATGCGACTCCTTGCATCTGCGAGCAATGAGAGCCTCAATGTCAAAGGGGCCTACCTCGAAGTCTGGAGCGACATGCTCGGTTCGGTGGGAGTGATCATCGCCGCCCTTATCATCCGGTTCACCGGCTGGGGTTGGGTCGACACGATTGTTGCTGTAGCGATCGGTCTTTGGGTACTGCCACGGACCTGGCAATTGCTTCGAGAAAGCTTAGGGATACTCATGGAGGGTGTCCCCAGAGGTCTAGATGTCTCGACAATCGAGTCTAAGATCCTCAGTGTCGATGGCGTTACAGCCGTCCATGACTTGCACGTCTGGGCCGTCAGTAGTGGCAGCAACGTACTGACATCGCACGTCGTAGTGCGGGACTCTGTGGACGGGGATGCCGTACTGGCGGCTGTTGTAGATGCAGTCAGCGATGCGTTTGAAATACACCACTGCACTATTCAGATTGAGCGGACAGCCTTCCACGAAAGTGTTCCATCGCCATCACATTGATCGGTCGTGAACACCTGGCCAGTGCCACCTTCCAGGCCGAGGGTATCAAAAGACAGTAGCACTTTATCTCTCGGGTTTCTCCACTTTCTAAAGCAGGCTCAGCGATGGCTTGGATCATCACGAAGTACCTACTCACTGCTGTGATGGTTACCCTCGTATCAGAGCTCGCAAAAAAAGTGATAAGCCAGGTGGACTGATCGCTGCTCTGCCCCTAATCGCCGTCATAACGCTAATCTGGCTCTACCTTGAGAAGCAGAGCATGGAGAAAATCTCCAACCATGCCTGGTATAGGCTATGGTATGTGCTTCCGACACTGCCGATGTTCATCGCGTTCCCGCTGCTCTTGCCCAAGCTGGGATTCTGGCCGACGCTCTTCGCCAGCTGCATCATCACAACTGCAAGCTTCTTTGGCTTTGCCCTGCTGCTGCGTCGATTTGGTATCGAGCTTCTATGATTCGAGTACATAGAGGCTTACCACTTTAGCCGGTCAACGACTATTGATGCACTCGCCCTTCACCAGATAACGAACCATGTGCAGCTCTCCTTGCGAATCCTCGTAAGTCATCATGCTGCTCAGGTTACCGCAGTACCGCACGCTGGGCGAAACGTACACTAACTTACAAATGTCGAGATTCATGCCGTAGGTGTAGTCCTCAAGCTCAGGCATTGGCTTTTTAACACTCTGGGCATAGTCAGCTGTAGCAACTCTTGCAGCACGTTCGGTTCGCTGATTGATCTCCATGCCACTTTGTGCATTGGCTGTTAGTGATGAAAAGAGCATAAACACGACAATAGCGGATCTAGTTGTATTCATGAGAAGTCCATTAATAAAAAAGCGCCCGTTACAGGGCGCTAAAATTCACCTTGCCAAGGGAGCATATGGTTCCAAGGTGAATGCATTGGCGTGAGTAGGTTCTCGTTACTCCCACCATGCTGCTTCGGATTCAGACGCCCCAAAGCAGCGCTGCCTGTGTGCAGCTTTCAAACTAGCAAAGGCGGCTAACGACAAGATGATGGTGGAATTACAATTTGGACATGTAATAGATTGTAAAATAATTACCCTGCCCGCCTTAGATTAAAATTCGAGCGCGCTTAACGGGGGGAGCCCTATAGCCGTGGGGCGAACGACAGGTGGCAAGCTCGCATCCGGCTCTTACGCTCGATGGCATCTCCGTAGCTAAGCCAACGCTGCCTGACAGAAATGCTGCCTTCCCCGGCCAGATCAGCCTATTATAGGCGCCGGAGCGGAAAACCGCTGTAAGCCCCAGAGTCCGCTAAGCTCAGGAAGGTAGCCTCGCATGACTGTCAGCAGTCTTACGGCTACATTACAAATTTGTAGGATTTCGCCGCGGCCAGCTACTTCGCGTTAAGATTCAAGCGTCCTCAGGTGACCAAGGCGTATGGATAGAGGTAGCGACTACCACATGCCATGCACACAGCCGACCCTTCACGCATTCTGTAAGAACAACCTTGGCGGATTAGGCCAACTCCTTCCTCATACCTTGAGATAAGTTATGCGCGTTCTAGTTGTGGAAGACGAAATCAAAACTGCCGAATATCTTCAGCAGGGCCTGTCCGAAAGCGGATATGTCGTAGATATTGTGCACAATGGTGTTGATGCACTGCACCAGTTCCATACTAATGATTACTCGCTTGTTTTACTGGATGTTAACCTCCCGGGCATCGATGGTTGGGATCTGCTGGAAACCATTCGCAAAACCAGCCGAGTTCGCATCATCATGCTAACTGCTCGCGGGCGTATCAATGACAAGCTCAAGGGCTTGGACGGTGGCGCTGATGACTATCTCGTGAAGCCGTTCGAGTTTCCCGAATTGCTAGCACGCATACGCTCACTGCAGAGGCGTGGTGATGAATTAGTCGAGAAGAGCTCGCTGAAGATCGCCGATTTGGAACTCGACTCCGTACGGCATCGCGTCTTCCGCGGCGGCACACGCATCGATCTTACCACCAAGGAGTTTGCTCTCTTGCACCTATTCATGAGCCGCCCAGGCGAAGCCCTGACTCGCTCCCAGATCATCTCGCTGGTCTGGGACATGAATTTTGACTGTGACACCAACGTCATCGATGTCGCCATCCGGCGCCTGCGCTCGAAGATTGATGACCCGTTTGAAACCAAGCTCATTCACACGCTTCGAGGCATTGGGTACGTTTTTGAGGAGCGCGCATGAGGCCATTCAGCCTGGCTGCAAAGCTGGGGTTAAAAGTTGGATTGATGAGTGCAGTATTGCTGCTTCTCTTCGCCACCTTCGGATACCTGATGGTTGGCCAGGCTCTTGAAAGAAATGCCAGGACTGACCTCGAAGTGAAAATGGAGGGCATGGCTCACAACCTGTCCACAATCTCGGATCTCTCCGGCGTCAACGCAGACGCGCACCAGCTTGTTGATTTGGTCATGGGCCACAACAACCTGTACGTAAGCATTTTCGACTCGACAAGTAATCAGGAGCCACTGCTCTCGATAGGCTCTAAGCAAGTCAATTTGGAGGTACACCGCTTCCTGGCAGGGGCAAAGGCGCAAGAGCACGAATGGCGTGATAATCAGGGTCGCCCCCTTCTCAGTGCCTCTCGTGTTATGAGCTTGGGCGACGGCACCGCAGTCAGCGTCTACATGACCATGGACCAGTCTTCCAATGAGGCTCTGCTCGGTGCATTGCTTACCTGGGCACTGATGATGTCACCGCTTATCCTTGCGCTGATCCTGACCATTGGTTGGTGGACCGTACGCCGTGGGCTCCTGCCACTGACCAAGTTCCTAAAGGTTGCCTCGAAGATTTCCACCGAAAGCCTTGAGCATCGATTGCCAACGGAGGGAATGCCCGCAGAACTCAAAAAGCTCGCAGACGGAATCAACATCATGCTGGCTCGCCTGGATGAAGGGGTTCAGCAGCTATCGCAGTTTTCTGACGACCTTGCTCACGAGCTCAGAGCACCGCTGTCCAACCTGATGGGTAAAGCCCAGGTCGCATTGACCCGAGAGCGGTCGCTTTCCGAGTACCGCGAAGTTCTTGAGTCCTGCACAGAAGAGCTAGACCGTATGAGCCGCATGGTTTCCGACATGCTGTTCCTGGCTCAGGTCACTCATCCGGCCTCCATGGTGGAATTCGAAGCTGTGTCTTTGGTCGATGAGGTACAGCGGGTGTGCGATCTTTTCAGCATCTCGGCCGAAGAAGGCGAGATTCAGCTACAGATCTCTGGCAGTGATGATGTCGTCCGCGGCAACCGCCTTATGATTCAACGAGCTGTCTCGAACCTGGTGTCGAATGCAATCCGCTACTGCCCTCGTGGCCGAACGGTCTACGTGAAGGTGCAACGCGGCACAAACGGCACAACCTTGAGTGTCGGTAACCCTGGCCGCGGAATCGCTAAAGAACACCATCCGCATCTGTTTGAACGGTTCTACCGTGTAGACAAGAGTCGAGCACGCAGCGAAGGTGGTACGGGACTCGGCTTGGCCATCGTCCAGTCGATCATGAGCCTGCATCAGGGGTCGGCGAGTGTGGAAGTTACCGATGAGAACTTCACGTGGTTTCACCTTCATTTTCCTGAAGCCCAGCTAAACCAGCCAGCTCTGAGCGCTGCCTAAATCGCCCCCGCATGAAAAGGCCCGCCAACAGGCGGGCCTTTAGGTTTCTGCCCAAAACATCAGTGCCTGATGACCACTGGCTCCATGGGGGCCCGCAGAATAACCGACTTTATGATCCGTTGTTCTTCAGAATTGGCGTTCTTCCAAAGGTGGGAAAAATATTGAGCATTAACCTTTTCTTGGGCGCTGACGCTACCAGCTTCATCGATGAGGCGCATGGTCGAGTAGACACAGATCAGTGCAAGAATAAAGAATGCTGTCGCCACCACCATGACGTAACGCTTGGCCAGAATCGGCGCACGCTTGAGCTCCAGGATCGAGGTATTCGCAGCCTTTGTAGCTACCGAAAGCTCCAGTATCAGGGGTTGGATGGCAGTGTCGACTCCACGGCAGGCAGCGGAATAGGCCTCCGCAGCGGCGTGCAAAGCGACCTCCTCAGCATTGGACCAAAGTCTTTCAGACTTCCGGACCTCTCCTTGGATCTCCCGGCCTACAGCATCCACCTGCTCCACCAGCTCGTTCGACTTCTCCAAGACAGCGGTACAGACTCGCGTCTGAGACGCCAGCTCGTCGAGCTGGAGGGTGAACCTCTCAGTGCATCGGCGAAAATCATTAATGGCAGCTGCCCAGGGCTCAATTTCTTTCATGGCTATCTCCTAGAGCGGCCAGTAGTGCCGCACTGAGTAAATGCATTAGATATCAGAATTGTTATTTTATTTGAAGAAACCTGAGTACTCCCTCGACAGCGCCGAGATAGACATGATCCTTCCAGATTTACAGATTTAACGCATCCTGCCGCTCACAAAAATTACGGAATTGTAATTAGCGCCTCACCTTGCCGTTAGCTTCGCATTCCTAAACTACAAACCAACAAAGGCCGCTATTCAGGCAGGCCTAGTAGAAACCGAGGCACTAAATGAAATTTGTAAAATCCATCGCTTTTGGCAGTCTGCTGCTTGGTCTTATGGGCACCGCCTATGCTGAAGGTGGTTTCGAGCGAGCGAAACAGTTCCACGAGAATTTCCGAAATGAACAGGCTCGTATATGGAGCGATGACTCGTCGGACCAGAGCAAGCAACGGGTCGCTCAAGAGCAACAGAAAGAGCGCAAGGATGCCAAGGAACAAGCCGAAAACTAATCGGCGTCTCAATAGGATTTAAAATGACGAAAGTAATCGACAGAAAAGCCAGGTTAACGCTTGGCTTTTTTGTGCTTACATTTAACCTTGACCCGTCCGGAAGTCTCCGGCTTTAGTTTCCCCGACTAGACCTTCTGCATTTTACTTAACCCCTTTCCAACTACATAGCAATAGTTGGCTGGCGTTCGCCTGGGTGATTTCGATGCATCCCAGATTGGCAGGCAGTTGAGCTTTGCTGTCACGCAAGCGCTTCGACAAGTAGAACGAGCCATCGCCCGGCCATTTAGAAGGATCCTTGATGTTCTCGGACTTCCCGTTGCTGTAGAACTCGGATGAATACGAGCGATGCCCAGGATAGATCAGGGGAGCAGATTGAGTAGACTGTGCATTCAGCCACGCTTGCACGACATCTCGCTGATTCTGAGGTCTCCTCTCCAGCACGCCCGGGTAGATGATGCTTGCACCGATGATGGGCAGCGCCATCGCACTCGCAGCGGCTACCCAAGTTGTCTTTGGCCCGACCTCACTGATGCGAGCAGACAGCAGCAAAGCCCATGCTGGTAAAGCCGGAAGCAGGTAGGTCCAAAGAATGTTGCCAGCGAATGTGAAAAAGACTGGAGTCGCCAGCGCCCAAAGCCAAAGGTAGGCCTCAAATCTCTGTATTGATCCATTTCTGCGAATCAGCGATGGAAGGAAGAAGACCCACGGCAGCAACGCTAAGCCGAGCTGGATTCAGATAGTCCCATATGGCTTGGCGTGAGCGCTCCCATAGAGATCACCTGCCCAATTGCTGACGACATAACGGCTCCAGTGCTCGCCTAAGAAGAAGTACTCCATGAAGCCTGGCGTCTTCATCTCAGCCGCGACATACCAAGGCACCGATATGCCTAGCATCAGGACAAGGCCATCTGCTGTGTGCCGATGTTGATAATGATGAAACAACTAGCCAAGTGCAGTAGCCAGGCAGGGAAGCGAGCAGCGAACTCATTGACACCGAAGAGCGTCATGCTCGCGGCTTGCGTCCAAAAAGACAGCGGTGGTTTCCCCAGAACGGTACCCCGTAGTCAAACATGGGCGTGATCCAGTCATTCAGCTCGACCATCTTGCGCGCCATTTCCGCGTAGCGGGCCTCCGATGTATCCATCAGGGGGTAAACACCTAGGCTCTGTACGAAAAGTTTTGTGGGAGCGGGCTTGCCCCGCGATGGAGTGCGAAGCGCTTCTGTGCCCGATATCAAATACGCCGTGAATTCGGGCTTTGCTGCCGCGTTGCGGCAGATCGCGGGGCAAGCCCGCTCCCACAACGATGGATAACCATACTTTTCGTACAAAACCTAGTCCCGATAGGCGCAAGACCAGAATCATGCCCAGGATCCACCAAAGAGCTTGCTCGTTTTTCAGACTCAAAATTTCTTGCCCTCGATCGAAGAAACCGAGGGGGGCAAAGGCATGGGATCCGGCTTGCTGCTGTTCTTCAAGAAGTAGAGGGGGCGACGCTTCACCTCAGCGAGTGTCACGCCCACGTATTCACCCACCATAGCGACGCCCCCGCATATGAATGAAGACATTCCGACGAGCAAGTGATGACTACTGGCCAGCAATGGGGCAACAAACCCGGCCATCAACAGCGCCAAGAAAATTAAATAATGCACTCCCGTTGCTATTAGTCCAACCCCTAGATAGCGAGCCAGAAAAATTATATGAAGCGGGCTTTTGTTTTCCATTTGAGAAGACTATGGAGTAAAAGGTGAAAAAAATGAATTACGTATCATTCCGGATGCGGCACGAAGCACGTACAAATAAAGATGGAAGTTGGCGCGCTAAGCTAGCACGCCAAAACATCAACAGGATTACTTGATAATTACGCTTTCGCAATAAAGGCACTCCAATAACGTAGGCATGACCTAGAAATTACAATCCTGACAAAATAAGGAATAGCAGATCAGCATTAGGATAAATTCGTCCGTTCAAGGGGGACGACAGGGTTACACAAAATGAAACACTTCCTGACGTCGGCATTTCTTACAGTCCTGACATTCTGGATGATCTGCCAATTGATGATCAGTTAGCTCTAGAGTTTTTCGCAACGGCTCGCTGTGCCAGCTTCAAGCAGGCTCCTCGAGCGCTAAATGTGCCCGTAGTAGGCCTTCGGACGCGCCTGGAAAAGCTTGAGGAACACATCGGTGCTCCAGTATTCGTTTATAAGCTCAACAAGCTTGCCCTGACCCGCACCGGCGAGAGGGTCAGCTTTTACCTGTCTCAACTGTTCGGCCCCGAGGGCCTTGGGAACGCCTTCGTGACTCGCCTGCAGTACATCTTCTGATCAGTTTTCGACCTTGCGTAAAAAGCCGGGGACGCTCAACGCGCCCCCGGCTTTTTTCTGCCGACTGCTTTCAGTGATCAGGTGTCTCTACGATAGGGCACCACAGATCAGCGCGAATACTAGCTCAGTGTTCACTCCAAAGATGCCGCCATGCTCATGGCCATGGTCTTCGTGCCCGGTTTGGTCATCCGGACGCTCAAGCATACTTTTCATAACTCGTCCCTTCTGGCTCAAGGCTTCCAACTGCTACCTGCAGCTAGAGGCCATCGCTATTGGTTAGCAAAGGTCTACTCACGAACTTCCCAAAATGCAGCCACTAAAGCATTCCGACTTCGCGCGGCCCTTCGGAATCAATAAAAAAGCCAGGCACTGCCCGGCATTTTCGAATTCTCTTATTATCCTATTCAAAGCTGCAGCTACTTATTATTGATACATTGTGAGTACATGGAGTAACGAACTGTCTTGAGCGTGCCCTCAGAGTCCTCAAAGGTCATCAGCCGTGGGTAGACTTGACAGGTGCGTGGATCTTTCGATTGCCGCACGAACTTCGCGACATCTATCTTCATTCCGTACTTGTAGTCTTGAACCTCAGGCATAGGCTTGCCATTTTTCTCCGCATAGGTAGCTACAGCGCTCTGGTGCTCCTGGATGTATTGCAACTGCCGCTCCTCGGAGAACGTTGAAGCTTGCGACGCCATAGAGAAAACAACAAGTGCTGCAGCAATAATGAGCTTGTTCATAGAATCCTCTTAAATTCAAAACTTCTCGGACGTAACCTTAGCAACGCATAGCCATCACCGGCATGACGAGAAGCTTACAATTTTGAAAGAAAATATAAGTCACTTCTGGTGAAACAAAAAAGCCCACAACAAAGGTTGTGGGCTTCCTGTTTTACCGGCTATCAACTAACCACTTCGGCCTCGTCGCCGTCTTCATCCTTGCGGTGCGCCCAGTGATACAGAGCGGGTAGTACCAACAAGGTCAGTGCAGTGGAGGACAAGATGCCACCAATCACCACCGTCGCCAGTGGCCGCTGGACTTCTGCACCGGTGCCGGTGGCCAAAGCCATCGGGATGAAGCCCAGTGAGGCCACCAAGGCAGTCATCAGAACAGGCCGCAATCGAGTCAACGCGCCCTCATCGACGGCTTGTCTGAGCGTGCGCCCTTCTTCCCGCAGCCCACGGATGAAGGCAATCATCACCAAGCCGTTAAGCACCGCAACCCCCGAGAGCGCAATGAAGCCGACACCTGCGGAGATCGACAGCGGGATATCCCGCAACCACAGAGCCACGACGCCACCAGTAAGTGCGAATGGAATGCCGGTGAAGACCAGCATGCCGTCCTTCAGATTGTTGAACATCAGGAACAGCAAGGTCATGACCAGCAGTAAGGCGACCGGAACAACGATCTGCAGACGTTTGGCGGCCGACTGCAGCTGCTCGAACTGGCCACCCCAGGTGGTCCAGTAACCCGCAGGGATCTCCACGTTTGTTGCCAGAGATGCGGTCGCTTCTTCAACGAACGACCCAAGGTCGCGGCCCCGAACGTTTGAACTAACAATGACCAGGCGTTTGCCATTCTCGCGGCTGATCTGGTTCGGGCCCAGCTGCAGGTCCAGATTGGCGACCTGCGACAGCGGAATGAAGCCAATCTGATTGGCGCCCTGAGCAGCATTAGCCGGTACGGGAATCAGCAGGCTGGACATGCCCGCCACATCGGTACGAACGGTCTCTGGCAGACGTACCACCATGTCGAAGCGACGGTCGCCTTCGTACAACGTGCCAGCGGTACGGCCACCCACTGCAATAGCAATCGAGTTCTGCACATCCGCGATGTTCAGCCCATAGCGCGCAGCTTTTTCACGGTCGATGTTGATCGTCAGCACCGGCAGGCCGGTAGTCTGTTCAACCTTGACCTCCGAGGAACCCGGAACTGCTTTAAGTGCTGCAGCGATCTTGTTGGCCGTACTGTTGAGCACGCCCATATCATCACCGAAGACCTTCACTGCAACGTCACTACGCACACCCGAGATCAGCTCGTTGAAGCGCAACTGAATTGGCTGAGACAGCTCGTAGTTGCTCCCAGGAACTCCGGCCGCGGCTTTCTGTACCTCAGCGATAAGCTCGTCACGAGGCTTTTTGGGATTCGGCCACTGATCCTGAGGCTTGAGCATGATGTATGCGTCGGAGGCATTAGGCGGCATCGGGTCGGATGCAATCTCAGCCGTACCCGAGCGTGCAAAAATCCGCTCTACCTCAGGGACTTGCTCAATAACGGCCTTCTCGAGACGCTGCTGCATCTCGACGGACTGCGTAAGGCTCGTCCCAGGTACTCGGATGGCCTGCATCGCAAAGTCACCCTCGCTCAGGCTCGGGATGAATTCGCTGCCCATACGACTTGCAAGTACACCACTAAGCACGACCAATGCGACTGCTGCCGAGAATGCTATGTTCCGGTGCCCAAGAACCCATTGCAGTACCGGCTCGTAGCGCAGCCGCGCAGTGCGCATGACCACACCTTCTTCTTCTTTGACCTTGCCGGTGACAAACATGGCGATGGCCGCAGGTACGAAGGTAACAGAAAGGATCATTGCACCCAGCAGCGCCATCACGACAGTGAAGGCCATGGGGTGGAACATTTTTCCTTCGACGCCGGTCAGGGCGAAAATCGGCAGGTAAACCACCATGATGATCAGCTGGCCGAAGATGAGCGGTCGACGAGCTTCCCGCGCAGCCGCAAAGACCTCATGGAACCGTTCGGTTTTGGTGAGCATACGGCCATGCTTGTGCTGCGCATGAGCTAACCGACGGATTGCGTTTTCTACGATTACCACGGCTCCGTCGACGATGATGCCAAAATCGAGTGCCCCCAAACTCATTAGGTTGGCACTGACCTTGTTGTTGAACATACCTGTGAAGGTGAACAGCATGGACAGTGGGATCACCATCGCAGTGATCAGTGCCGCACGGATGTTGCCAAGGAACAGGAACAGAATGGCGATTACTAGGATTGCGCCTTCCACCAGGTTCTTCTTCACCGTAGTAATGGCTTTTTCAACCAGGTTGGTACGGTCGTAAACGGTGATAGCAACCACTCCCTTTGGTAGGGTGCGATTGATGTCAGCCAGCTTGGCAGCGACAGCTTGAGACACGGTACGGCTGTTTTCACCGATCAGCATGAACACGGTACCAAGCACTACTTCACGGCCATTCTCAGTAGCTGCCCCCGTACGTAGCTCCTTACCGATGCTGACATCAGCGACGTTGCTGATGCGAATTGGCGCTCCATCCACACTGGTAATCACGATGTTGGCGATGTCTTCGATGCTGCCAACCTGACCCGGTGCACGGATGAGCAACTGCTCGCCATTACGCTCAATGTAACCAGCGCCGACGTTGGCGTTGTTACTTTCCAATGCTGCAACCAAGTCATTGAGCGTCAGCTTATAAGTAGCCAGGCGCTTCGGATCCGGTGCAACCAGGAACTGCTTGGCATAGCCACCGATGGTGTTGATCTCGGCCACGCCCGGCACGTTGCGTAGCTGCGGTTTGATGATCCAGTCCTGGATCACTCGAAGGTCGGTGGGTGTGTACGGCGTACCGTCCTCTTTGACCGCGCCTTCTTCGGCCTCAACGGTCCACAGGAAGATCTCGCCGAGACCAGTGGATACCGGCCCCATGACAGCCTCTACGCCCTCTGGCAACTGCTCCTTTGCAACCTGCAGCCGCTCGTTGATCAGTTGGCGGGCAAAGAAGATGTCGGTGCCGTCCTTGAAGATCACTGTGACCTGAGACAGGCTAGAGCGAGACAGGGAGCGGGTCTGCTGGAGCCCTGGCAGGCCGGCCATGGCCGTTTCAACTGGAAACGTAATACGCTGCTCGGTTTCCAACGGCGAATAGCCAGGCGCTGCAGCGTTGATCTGCACCTGCACGTTAGTAATGTCAGGTACGGCATCGATGGGCAGCTTTTGATAGCTGTAGATGCCGATACCGGCCATGATCAGAACAGCGATCATTACGACGATGCGCTGTTCAATGGCGAATCTGATGATACGTTCAAACATGAGAAATCATCCTGTCAGTTCGCATCAGTGACCGTGCTCGGCAGAAGCTTTGCCGAGTTCGGACTTGAGTGTGAAGCTGCCACTGGCTGCTACCTGGGCGCCGGCTTCGATACCGTCGGTGATTTCCACATACCCATTGTCACGACGGCCCAGCTTTACAGGACGGGTGTCAAAGCCTTCTGAGGTGCGGACGAATACCGACGCCTTGTCTTCGACGGTTTGCACCGCACTTTCAGGAACAGCTACGGCAACTCGATCTGTCTGGGAAGTGACGGCGATGTTTACGAACAGACCTGGTCGCCAGGCACCGTTGGGGTTGGTCAAGGTGACGCGGACGGTTGCCGCACGATTTTGCTCACCTAGCAGGCTGCCGACGTACCCAACTTTTCCATCGACCTCAACATTCATGTCAGGCGAAGTAACCTTTACTGCACGACCAGTCACGACCTTACCCAAATCGGTAGGAGGCACTGCGAAGGTTGCCCACACCTGGTTAAGGTCAGACAGGATGAAAGCGTTGGTCGCCTCACTGACAACTTCACCAATGGTCAGGTGCTTCTCCACTACCACGGCGTCAAATGGCGCCCGGAGCTCGTAACGGTTACCACCGAGTGAGCTGACAGAGGTACCGATTGCACCAACTTTCTGTTTGGCGTTTGCCAGAGAGATCTCAGCTTCTTGCAGCGCTTGGCGTGCCTGGAGGTAATCCTGCTCGGCGGAGATCTTGTCCTGCCACAATTGCTTCTCCCGATCGAAGGTCACGCGTGCGAGCTCGACGCGCCGTTGTGCAGCCTGCTGCTCACTGCGCAGATCGGATATCTGTTGGCTGGCAATGACCGCGAGGACTTGGCCTTTCTTGACCACCTCGCCCAGGTTGGCCTGAACACTTTCAACAACACCAGGGACCCGAGGTACCACGTGTGCGGTGCGATCCTCGTCGAAGCGGATCTCACCTGGGAAGGTCACGACCGTGCCGAGGTCTCGAGGAGCTGCGGCCTCCAGGACAACCCCGGCAGCTTTGATCTGCTCAGCACTAAGCGTCAGTTTGCCTTCTTCCTCACCACCCTCTTCGTCGTGGCCTTCTTCACCATGTCCTTCATCCCCCTTTTCCTTAGCAGGTGATGCGGCCTTCTTTTCGTGACCGTGACCATCATTAGAACCGTGCTCGGCACTGCTGGACGGCTGTTGTTCGGAGCTAGAGTTCCAGGCGAGGCTGCCGAAACCAAGGGCTGCCGCAGCTGCTACAGCTAGGGCGATCTTGCGTTTGTTATCCATTGCTACTCCTGCTGATCGTAGGCACCGGCCTTGTCAAAACCGAGTGTCGAAGAAATATTTGACCCGTTCAGATACCGCCGGCACTCGCACCAAGGTCGCCATAAACCCTTTCCACCTGCGCACGCGCATTGGTCGCTGCTGCCAGCGACTCGAGGTATTGGCCACGAGCGACGATCAATGTGCGTTGGGCATCCAGCACTTCGATGAAGCCGAATTTGCCCATCTCGAAACCGCGGGTTGCGGTATCCACGGCCTGCTGGGCAGAAGGCAAGATGGTCTTGTCATAGGACTCGACCTCCTGCATGGCAGTAGTCCACTGGTTCAACGAGGTCAGGGTTTCTGTACGTAGTCTCAGCTCTACAGCGTTACGCTGATCACGGGCCTGGTCTGCGCGTCGAGAAGCAGAAAGAATGTTGCCCTGGTTACGATCAAACAGAGGCAGCGGCATGGACAGCCCGACGACATTGACCCGCTCACGCACGGAGCGGTCGTACTGGCTACCCACGCTCACCGTCAGGTTCGGAATACGTTGTGCTTTTTCAGCACCGAGCGAGGCATCGCTCTTGTCGATCTGCACCACTGCCTGGCGCATTTCGGCTGTTTCATCGAGCTTCGAGAGCAGTTCTTCAGCTTGTGGTGGCAAGCCAGGGGACAGGGTCGGCGAATCCAGGCGATCAAACACGGTAACCGCGCTGCCTGTAATCTGGGCGAGCTCCTGGTAGGCGGTCGCTTTCTCCGTTTCGGCGCGGCGGAACTGCAGCCTGGCTTCGGCCAATTGCACCTGAGCACGGGTGGCCTCCACCGGGGACGATTTACCTGCGCGTACACGTCCATCGACAATACGAAGACCGCGCTCAGTCAACTCCAGGGATTGTTTGGCCAAGTCCAGGCCCGTTTGGGCACGCAAGGCCGCGTAGAAGGCCTGCACGACGTCAGCACGCAGACCGTTCACACGACGGTCCAACTCCAGCTGCGCGGCAGTTTGGCCGTATGTAGCGACTTCAACTCGAGCGCCTCGCTTACCGCCCAGTTCCAAAGTCTGGCTGAGCCTGACAGTAGTCGTGCTGGTGCTTCTACGTGTGTCTTCAGCCTCGTAAGAGATCTCGGGGTTGGGGATAAGTCCAGCCTGTTTGCGTGCACCATCCGCTATCCCAATCTCCTGCCTAGCTGCGGCCAAATCTGGGTTGGCATCCATTGCCGTGGAGAGCGCTTGGGGCAAGCTGATGCTTTGGGCAAATGCAGCAGGTGCCATCAAACCGGAGATTGCCACACAGAGTGCAGCAATCTTCCAAGGTGAGATTGAGGTCTTGGATAAGACATTACGGTTATACCGGGGCACTTTGATGGTCCTCGTGCACAAACTTCGATAAAGCTTGGCGAGAACGCCGAGACAGCTGCCAAGCCCCACTGGATTAGGTGATGGCACTCTAATCAGCGGTAGCTATCAGAGGGGTGGCTAGAAAATTACAATTTCGTAAGGAAGCCAGGAAGCACCCGTAAATACTGAAAAAATCAATCCATCCCACGGATTTCATTGCAAACGTCAGACTTGGATAGCACGCCTCAATCGCCCTCAAACAACGAAAACATGACGAAATTGTAATTTTCCTATCACCATCCCGTTATCTTTGGCCTGCAAAGATGAGCTTGGCGCTACGCTTGGCGCGCTGACGCGTTAGAACATATAACGACAACGCATCGGTAAAACATAATAAAAGCTGCCGTAAATCAAAGGAGCATCGGATGAGAATCAGAGTACCACTTTATCTGGCCGCAGTTTCTGCGCTCTCTGGAAGCTATGCTATTTCGGCACAAGCTGAAGACAAGCCAGACGGCTTTATCGAAAGCAGCAGCCTTACAGTCTTGAACCGAAACTTCTATTTCAACCGTGATAATCGCGACAGTTCGGCCCCTACTTACAACAGTGGCAAGGGCAACACCAATGGCTACTCCGAAGCCTGGGCGCACGCGATCATTACCAAGTTCAACTCTGGGTTTACCCAGGGTACGGTCGGCTTTGGTGTTGATGCCTTTGCCATGATCGGCCTCAAGCTCGACACCGGCGACGGGCGCAACGGCGGCCGGAGCTCCTTCGATGTGCTTCCCGTTGATAACAAAGGTGAAGCTCGTGATGAGTACACCAAGGTAGGTGGCGCCGCAAAAGTCCGCTTGTTCGATACCGTTGTGAAAGTGGGTGATGTCTTCCCGTCGACCCCAGTGGTTGCATCGGGCGATTCGCGTCTGCTGCCAGAAAGCTTCCGTGGTGTAACTGTTGAAAACACCAGCATCCAGGGTCTCACCCTGCAGGGCGGTCGACTGCATGCGATGAGCCAGCCAGTTTCTAGTAACTTGAACGATAACTTCGTTACCTTCTACGGCGGCCCGGTAAACTCGCCCTGGATCGGTTACGGCGGTGGCGACTATCAGGTCAACGACAATGTCACCGTTAGCGTGTACGCCAGCCAACTTAAGGATGTCTGGAATCAGTACTACGCCGGCACTAGCTTCGTCTACCCACTGAACGATGATCTCGCTCTGCTCGGCGGCTTCAATTACTACAAAGCAGTGGACGAGGGTAAGCGACGTCTGGGTGAGTTCGACAACAACATCTGGAGTGCCAAGGTAGGTGTGCGCTACGGTGCCCACACCCTCGCTCTGTCGCACCAACGCAACAATGGCGATGACGACTTCGACTACCTGCGTCAGTCGGACTCGATTTTCGTCGACAACTCGATCCAGTACAGTGACTTCAACTCTCCGAAGGAACGCTCCTGGATGCTGCGCTATGACCTCAACATGACCAGCTACGGCATCCCCGGACTGTCGTTCATGACTCGTTATGCTCGAGGCTCAGGCGCGGACTACTCGAACGCCAACCAGTTCTACATGCGCACCGACGACAACGGCAATCCGCTCACCAACCAGAAACGTTGGGAACGTGATATTGAGGTCAAGTACGTTGTACAAACTGGCCCAGCAAAAGACCTGTCCTTCCGGTTGCGCCAAGCCACCACTCGTGCAACTGCATTCGAATCGGACCTGGATGAAACTCGCGTGATCGTGGAGTACCCTCTCTCGATTCTGTAAGCACACATTGAATCGATTTCACAAAGCCGATTCAATTAGGAAAATGAACATCACGAATTCACCTTGAGTGGCTTAATTGCTCCTTTGGTAAAAGGTGGATATTTGGCGCCCTATGGGCGCCTTTTTTTATCTAAAATTCAAGCATTTGTTCGAGTGCACGCATCGCCTGTCGATGCAGTTCATGGCTGCACCAGTGTTCGACTTCTTCAGTGTAAGCAACATCGCCCTCATCTGAACGTAATGAGGACAATACAAAAAACAAAATAACCCAATACTTCATAAGGTCAAATCACTTGTCAGATATGGGGTCCGTAGCGGTCAAACCCGAGTCGGGACACGATATACCCCGATACTATCAACCGTATTACCTGAAAATTACAAATCCGTAATTTAGAACCTATTCATCTCATTTTGATTTACCATCCCTCTCAATAACACCGGCACGCGTGCGCGGTTAATTGCTCAGTGATATCGAGACAAAATCACATGCGAATTCTGGTAATCGAGGATGAAGTAAAAACTGCAGAATATGTACGTCAAGGCCTTACAGAATGTGGGTATGTCGTTGACTGCGTACATACCGGCCCAGATGGACTATTCCTGGCCAAGCAGCATGAGTACGAGCTCATCATCCTCGATATAAATCTGCCAGAGATGGATGGATGGCAGGTTCTTGAACTATTAAGGCGAAAGAGTTGCCCTTCGCGCATCATGATGCTCACAGCGAGGAGCCGCCTAGTTGACAAGGTTAGAGGCCTTGAGAACGGTGCAGATGACTACCTGATCAAGCCATTTGAGTTCCCTGAACTGCTTGCTCGGGTTCGAGCCTTAATGCGCAGGTCTGATCACCCCTCATCAGCAGAGATCATTCGCGTCGCTGATCTGGAGCTCGATCAGAGCCGTCACAGAGCGTTTCGAGATGGCCAGCGCATTGATCTGACCACAAAAGAGTTCGCACTTCTGCATTATTTAATGCGAAACACTGGCGTGGTACTTAGTCGCACCCAGATCATTTCTCAAGTTTGGGATATGAACTTTGATTGCGACACTAACGTAGTCGAAGTCTCAATCCGGAGGCTGAGAGCAAAGATAGATGATCCTTTCGAAAGCAAATTAATTCACACCTTAAGAGGTGTTGGGTATGTATTGGAAAAACGATGAGGCTAACCATTAATACTCTCATGACACCTATTATTGCTGCCAGTGTTGATTTTGACCTGTGAACAAAAATCAACTACTGCCCTTCGACAAAGATAGTTGTGCCGTCAATTGTTTTTTCAACTGATATAGTTACTTGCCAGATACGAAAACACAATTCCATCAGCATATAAAAAGCCCCGCCACTCCGGCGGGGCTCTCTGGTTACTTGCCTTTTCTGTGCTTATGCACACCTAGATCTGGATGTTTGTCTTTGTTCTCAGGGGTAACACTACGACGCTGATCTTCCTTTCCCGTCGACTTAGCGATCGGCTTAGGTCCCGGTTTTATCCCCATAGAGCTTCCCTTTCCACTAGTAAGTAGGTTTCTCAAAAGCTCTGGCCATGTAGGTAGCCCATTGAGCTGGGTCACCTTTCTACTGGCGCACCTAACAATGTCGCTCGCAAAATGCCTTGGCGCGCCTTTTTAGTAAGCCTGGTTTCACGCTTATGTAGAAAGCCAGTCCATACGGCTGTTCTGTAAAAGATACCCCACCATGTACCTAGGTCGGAGCTGAATCGGTATAGCGTATTAGCGCCTGGCTAATTCCTTGCCCATACCCTTGAAGATTTAAGGTGAATGAGCAAGTGGCCCGCCTGGACCCCTTGCTTGAACTACCGCTGAGTTATTGAGTTCTCCATGAATCAACTTCTTGCGAACGGTATTTGGATTTCCACTCTTTCAACCTCTTGTGATTACCACCTTTGGTCTCAATAATTTCGCCAGAGTGTGGGTTCTTGTAGACCTTCAACTGACGAGGCTTACGAGTACCCCTATCGGCAATGGGAGCAGGAGCGGTGGAGCGTGCAGTAGCCTGAGGGTCGAGGATCGCGACGATGTTACGCAGGCTGTAGCCGTACTCACCCAGCAGGTCGCGAAGCTTCTTCTCGAATTCGATTTCGCGCTTCAGACCATCGTCATTTTTCAAGGACTCAAGCTCAGCTAGCTGTGCAGCAAGCTGCTGTTCGAGAGCACGAAATTCGGCGAGACGTGACATATGATATTCCTTAATTATGATGCTTAGAGACTATCCCATCTGCTGGCCAGCCAACAAGAACTTAGGCTAAAATCTGAGCGGTTTTAGCTGATTTCGAACATTCCATTGCCAGTTGCCTAAATGGCTCACCATTAATTTTGGCTTTATATCGAAACAGGCACCCTAGGGTCAGGAAACCAGCGCTTGAGGACCTGTAGGTTGCTTTAGCGATAGTTCACCTCGTCGTGTTGTGATTGGTGTGGAAGTCCTGGGAGTCAGTACCGTCGCTGATGGAAAGGCACAAGCAGAAGACTGCACTCAGCACTGGGCTACCGTTCACCGAACGAATATGCAAAAGGCTTGAGAAAGGCGGCTCAATAGCCAGCCTCTTGGCGTCCGTTGTCACGGGACAGGCTCAGATGGTCTTTGCCATTCAGGATGTCCTGGCAACGATTTTGGTGCTCTATTGCGCGCCTGAAGCACTCGGTCGTTAACACTCTCATGATCAGTGGTAGGGGGCGATAGGGAATACGGAAATATCCGTTGCCCATTGGCGATCTTGGTAGTCGCTGTGTTCCAGTCGGTTTATGGCACTCGTCGTGCGCACTCGGCTCATCGGAGGACAGTGCACGGCCAATCGCGGTTTCATGCGCTTGCATGGCCGAGTCGGTTTGAGCCTTTTCGCACGCCTGGGAAGAAGTCGATCGCCCCAAGTGGCCGAAGGCCTTCCTGAGCTTGCGCACTTGCCACGGTGTCTGAAGCGAATTATCCGGTGAGAGGTCAGCCCTGCAGCTTGCAATTTCTTCCATCAGCTTGGCGTACTCTTCGCTTCTGTCGAACAGCCCGCCTGAAGCGATCCTCACGTTCGGGCCGCGTCAGGATAAAGGCCGTACCGTGGATGGCCAGTAAATCTCATTCCACGGCTTGAAACGCTTCGCGGCTCGTGCATTGTTCCGGCAACAGGTAAAGCAGCACTGCAGCACCTGAGGCCTTCAGGATTTTCCAGGCACGCATTCGCTCGTGGCGTTGGCCGTCGAGCACCCCAGAATCAATAGCGACCAGTCAATCATGTAGATGACTCAACATAAAATATATCTGTCTCTATATTAAGCTGGATCTGTCCAAAAGCGACGTGTATTCAACGAGCGCGTCGAGCAGGGTGGAACCACGTTGACCATATCCTCCTGGGGGGGATACGCTGTTGTCACCATTATGAAAGTCAAGCGATTGAGATCGCCGCCAGCCTTGCACAGAGGTGCCATGCTATCCGTCCTGAAAAATCGCACCTACAGGCACCTGTTTGTGGCCCAAGTGATCGCCTTGATCGGTACGGGTTTGGCGACTGTTGCCCTTGGCCTTCTGGCCTATGATCTGGCCGGGGCGCAGGCTGGCGCCGTGCTGGGTACTGCGCTCGCGATCAAGATGGTGGCCTACATTGGCGTGGCCCCGATTGCCGCTGCGTTCGCCGAACACTTGCCCAGGAAAGCCATGCTGGTCACCCTCGACCTGGTGAGGGCGGCAGTGGCACTGTTGCTCCCGTTTGTCACAGAGATCTGGCAGGTCTACGTGCTGATTTTCGTGCTGCAGTCGGCATCTGCCGCATTTACCCCAACGTTTCAGGCCACCATCCCCGACATCCTTCCAGATGAGCGTGATTACACCCGGGCGCTATCGCTTTCGCGCCTGGCTTATGATCTGGAAAGTGTCATCAGCCCGATGCTCGCGGCAGCACTGCTGACCGTGGTCAGTTTCCACAGCCTGTTCGGCGGCACCGTCGTAGGTTTTCTCGTGTCAGCTGCCATGGTGGTTTCAGCGGTACTGCCGGTAGCCGTTCGCGGGCCCAAGCGGGGCATCTATGAACGTACGACCAAAGGTCTGCGGATCTTCCTGCACACCCCACGCCTGCGCGGCCTGCTGGCCCTGAACCTCGCCATTGCTGCGGCCAGCGCGATGGTGATTGTGAATACGGTCGTTCTGGTTCAGGCGAAGCTTGGGCTGGATCAGCGCGCGATGGCCATGGCATTGATGGCCTTTGGTGGCGGCTCGATGGTGGTGGCGCTGGTGCTTCCGCGACTATTGGAGCGCCTTGATGATCGTAAAGCCATGCTTGCCGGCGGAGCGGTCCTGGTGGCTGGTTTGTTGGTCGGGGCCTTCGTCTCCGGCTATTCGGCGCTGATCGCTCTGTGGGTGGTGCTGGGCGCTGGATATTCCCTGGCACAAACGCCATCGGGGCGGATCTTGCGTCGATCATCCTCGGCTCAGGATCGACCAACGTTGTTCGCTGCCCAGTTCGCCCTGTCTCATGCCTGTTGGCTGATAACCTATCCGATGGCCGGGTGGCTGGGAGCCAGCGTCAACCTCACTGCTGCGTTCGTTGGTCTAGGTCTACTCGCTGGTGCTGCGTGGGTACTGAGCAAATGGATCTGGCATCCTGACCATGATCTCGAGGTTTTGCCGCATCAGCACGACGACCTTGCGCAAGACCATCCACATGTCGCGGATGGCCAATCCCACGCTCATACGTTTGTTATCGATGAGCACCACCGGAAATGGCCCCGGCAATAGTGCCCTCCACCGCGATCGGTTGGGGCACTAAGTCGGCGCTATTTCTTTAGCGCCTTCAGTCGCGCACTGGCTTTCTGTGCGGCTGCCATCTTCTCCGGGCGCTTCATGCGCTTCCACTTGCGAATTTCATCTTTTGACCGCCCGCAGCTGACGCACAGATCACCCTTCAACTGACATAGGGAAATACAAGGGTTCTCGATCGGTGAAGCCATTGTTGAGTTACCTGCGAGTCGGGACTGTGAAGCGAGAGTGCGGGCAACGACTGCGGTCCGCATGCCCACATTAGGCTAGATGGATTTCGACGGTCAGGTGCCGTATTTCATGGACCGGCAGCAGCCGCTCACGAATTCTTGCAACGCTGGTTCCAGCCTGGCCAACAACGCTGACGATCGCTGCGTGAGCATCGGGCCCGACACGCCAGACATGCAGATCGCAAATGCGGACGTCACCGTGTTGTTCAATGAACTCACGGATTTCCTGCGCTACATGATCATCGGTTTTGTCCAGGAGGACACCGGCGGTCACTTTCATCAGGTTCCATGACCAGCGGCCAATAACAACGGCGCCCACGATGCCCATTACAGGGTCGAGCCAGACCCATCCGAGGTATTTGCCCGCCAACAGTGCGACGATCGCCAGGACCGAGGTCAATGCGTCGGCTAGTACATGCACATAGGCCGACCGCAGATTGTTATCGCCGTGGCCATGATTATGGTGGTGGTCATGGCCGTGATCATGGTCGTGCCCGTGGCCCAAGAGCAGCGCACTCACGACGTTCACCAGCAGGCCAACTACCGCGATACCGATGGCCATGCTGAACTGGACTTCATTCGGTTGGAACAGGCGGACGATCGACTCAGCACCGACTGCCAGGGCAACGAGACCCAGAATCAGCGCTGAGGCAAATCCACCAAGGTCACCGACTTTGCCCGTACCAAAACTGAATCGTGAGTTGGTGGCATGTCGCTTTGCGTACGCGTAGGCAGCGGCTGCGATGCCGAGAGCCCCAGCGTGTGTGGCCATATGGAAGCCATCGGCGAGTAGAGCCATCGATCCGGTGATGTAACCAGCGGCAATCTCACCCACCATCATCACAACGGTTAACAAGACCACCCAGAGCGTGCGCTTCGCATTATCTTCATGAGAGGCACCGAGAAAAACATGGTCGTGGGTAGTTGCTGTCGTGCTCATTGCTTGGATGTCCGAGGTCATTTTGAATACCGCTGAATAGCTTCCAGGAGTTCTTCAACGCCCTTACTGCGCTGTTCGTCAGTGAGCGAAGGTTCAGCCACGTGCGCCCTGGCGTGATTCTTGATGATCTCGTCCAGCAGCCCATTCATCGCTCCGCGGGCCGATGCCACAAGGAGCAGGGTTTTGGCGCAGTCATCTTCTTCCTGAAGAGCTTTTTCGATTGCTTGCACCTGCCCAGCAATACGTTTGACGCGCTTGAGCAGCGCGTCCTTGTTTGATGCGAGATGGCCCATACCATACCCCCCTTATGTATATTGGCGCGGATGTTGTCATACCCCGCCCCCCTATACAAGAGGCCAATGCTCAGCAGGCGGTTATGGAGACGAACGGACCGGCTGGCGAAGGTACCAGCCGTCATTCTGGGGAGGTGTAGGTAGAGCCATCCTTGGCTCTCACCGGGGCGTCAGTCGTGAGCGTGGCCATGGCCCGCGCTGTCCTTCGATAGCTCAGGCTCGGCATCGCCGCATGCGACGAGCAGACCAAGAAGGCTGATTACAGCGAGCGAACGTACCAATTTGATAGTCATGTTGTAGGTTCCAAGGTTTTGCGATCAAAGGGTTCAAGGTGCGAGGCTCTCTGCTCGTGAGCCCCGACCTGTTTTCATTTTTTGAGATTGAGATAGTCGCCGGTTGTATTCAGCACGATGGTGACGTTGCCCGAGGTACGGTTACGCCAGAACCAGCCATGGGTACCGTCGAAGAGCGCAATCAGCTCTCCCTTGTCGTCGTTCACCTGGCGGCCCTTGCTGTAGCTGTGAAAGTCGCCTTGGGCCGCATCATAGGTTTCGCCGTGGGTGTCGTGGTTGACCGGCCCTGAAGCACTCCACTCATAGGCCACGGCAGTTCCCTTACGCATTTCGAGCTTGATCTCGCGCCCTTCGCCAGGCTTGAGGGTCAAGCTGACTTTGTCGGTTTTTGCCGCTGGCTGCACCGCTGCAACTGGTGGGGCCGCAGCGGGAGCAACCGGGGGAGCCGGTGTCGGCTTAGCAGGCGCAGGTGCAACTGCAACTACTTTCGTAGCGGCCTCATCGGCCAAGGCCTCTTGGGCGAGGGAGATCTTGATCTCGCCCATCTGGGTGAGCCCCATGGCTCGGCCCAAACCAGTTGGGTCGACGGCATACTCCGAAGGCATGACCACAGTAACCAGAAGGCCAATCGCGACTGCGAAGGCGATCGCGGTGGATCGAATGAGCTGACGGCTGCTCGGCAGTTCACTTGCCGAAGGAAGTGGAGAGTTGAACATGTTCAGGATCCTCAAGCGGTAACAATCAGGCCGGTCAGCTGGTAACCCATCAGCAGAAAACCGGCACTCATCATGGCAACGTTGGCGGTATAGGCGTGAAGCCAAAAACCACCGGTTCTTCTCCAGAAGCCCATCACAATCAGGATGGCGCTCAGCGCGAGCAACTGACCGATCTCAACCCCTACATTGAACGCAATGAGGTTGGGGATCAGGCCGTCGGTGGAGATTTCGTACTCCTGGATCTTTGTTGCCAGGCCAAAGCCATGCAGCAGACCGAATGAAAGCGTCGCGGCTTTGGTGTTCGGCTGGTAACCGAACCAGCGCTTGAAGGCCCCGAGGTTATCCATCGCCTTGTAGACCACCGAGAAACCGATGATGGCGTCGATAATGTAGGAGCTGATGCTGATCTCCGTGAGCACTCCATACAGCAGCGTGACCGAATGCCCAACGGCGAAGAGCGTGACGTAGAGGCCCACGTCCTTGAGGCGGTAGAGGAAGAAGATGACGCCGAACAGGAACAGCAGGTGGTCGTAGCCCGTCATCATGTGCTTGGCGCCCATGTAGATGAACGGGATCAGCATGACCCCCGAGCTTTCCTGGATGAATCCCTTGTCGCCTTCCGCTACAGCGTGTGCCAATGCCTCGGGCATGCCGATGAGCAATGATACGACTAACAGGAACAAGAGGAAGATGGGACGGCGTGTGCGCACGGCGAGCACGCTTCCACCCGGTTTCGAGTGTAAAAACATGAACCAATCCTTTTTGCAGTGATCAAGAGCCGCAAAGCGGCCAGGGTCAGGAAGCAAAAGCAGGACGGGGTGGGCGTTCGATCCGGAAGATTGGTGGGTGTGGTACCGAGTCGCCTGACCAGGCCAACAGTGTGGGCGGGCCAAAGATCGGCATCAGTTGCGCTGCAGAAGAGAGCTGAGGCGTTTCGTGTTGATGGTCTGGGGTGAGCGGGGCATGGTAGTGGTCAGTGCAGTGCGTGCAGCTCCACGAGGCCTCGCCGTGATCGTGTCCAGGCTTAATCGTCACGGTCTCTTGGGGAGCGACTTGAGTCGGTACCGCTAACGAATAGGCGTGCCCCGTCCAGGCCAGCATAAAGGCCATTGCCAAAGCGACGATCATGGTCGATGACAGGAAACGACGAGACATCCAGGTGCCTATCAGGCTGCTCCAACAGCAAAGCTACATGTTTGACCCAACCCCCTGGGGGGGATAGCATCTCCAGCGTAATGTATCGCCGACTGAGACTCAAGATATGTCCGATCACTCCCATAATCACCCGCATGATGCCAAACACGGGCATGCTCACACTCACCAGAGCCATGAGGCGATCATCAAGCGCCTGAAACGGGCAGATGGGCATTTGCGCAGCATCATTACGATGATCGAGGACGGACGTGAGTGCGTAGACATTGCCCAGCAGCTGCATGCGGTCGAAAAGGCTGTCTGCCAGGCCAAGCGTACGCTCATCCAGGACCATATTGACCACTGCCTGGAGGACTCAGTGGCAGCTTTGAGCAACGGCGATCGATCGGCCCTGGACGAATTCAAACAAATCACCAAGTACCTGTAGGGCCGTGTTCGAGCTCACCAGCTACCTCGGCCTGTTTCTGGCAGCTTTTGCAGCCGCCACGCTGTTACCCATGCAGTCAGAAGCAGCGCTTGTCGCGATGCTGGTGTCTGACCACTACCTACCCGTGGCGCTTGTCGCGGTAGCCACCGCCGGCAATGTGCTGGGTTCGGTAGTGAACTGGTATTTGGGTCGAGGCGTCGAGCACTTCAAGCACAAGCGATGGTTCCCGGTTAGTGAGGCCAAGCTGGAGAAGGCACAAGCCTTCTACCAGCTCTACGGATATTGGTCACTGCTACTAAGCTGGGTACCCATCATCGGTGATCCGATTACGTTGGTGGCCGGGATCATGCGCGAGTCGCTTTGGCGTTTCACGCTGCTGGTCATCCTAGCCAAGGGTGGGCGGTACCTGCTGCTGGCACTTTTAGTGCTTGGAAGCATGCCATGACTTCAGATTCACTCCGCCCCACAGAGCGGCACACTGGCCAGGACCTGATCAAGTGGATCGCCTTGATCACGATGGTGTTCGATCACATGCGATTGGCCTGGCCGGCTACAAGCGACCTATTTGTCCTGGGCCGACTGTCCTTCCCTTTGTTCTGTTTGGCGATAGCCATCAACGTCTCGCGGAATCAGGCTGGTGAGTTGTTTACCCGAAGTAATAGCCGGTATCTCGCCCTGTTGGTGTTGTTTGCAGCGCTATCAGAAGTGCCATACCGCTTGGTAAGCACCTCAGGGACATTCAACGTCCTCGTCACATTGACGCTGGGGCTTCTGATCGCTTGGGGAGTGCAGCACCGGACGCTCGCAAGCATGGTGCTGGCTGGCGGTGCAATTCTGGCGGCCTATCTGCTGAGCGGGCCGCTGATGTTCGGTTTTTATGGGGTGTTCGTGCCGGCAGCTCTGGTGCTCGCGATCAAGCGCCCCGAACTGTTCGCGTTACTGCCCGTCGCGCTCTGTGTAGCTGCCAACTCTCGAGCTGGCCTGTTCGAGCAGGCAGCGCAGCTGGAGCCATTCGCCATCCTCGCGCTGCTGACCGCCGCTTTGGCGCCTTTGCTTGGTTTGTCTCTCTACTGGGCCCCTTTGCCGTTCAAGGTTTTGCCTGTCACCCAGTGGAGCTATTGGTTCTACCCCGGCCACTTGGTGGCGGTGCTGGGTATTCGCACACTGATGTAGCCGCCGACTCTGCTTAGGACTGGCATCCTCAGGGTCAAGAACGCCAGCGCTGATAGGGCCTGCGGACTGCGTTAGTGGCAGTGGCGCTCGCCCGTTTTGTGATTGGTGTGGCAACCCTTGGAGTCGGTACCGCCGCTGTGCGCGAAGGCAGCAACCGAAGACAACGACAGAACTGCAGCGATCACGAGGGAAAAGGTCTTCATCAGGCTACTCCATGCTTAGTTTTATGGTGGCACATTGCCTTGTCGAGCATATGTCCTAGAGCATCCTCATAACAACCGTAATGGCGGGAAAGTCGATGAAAGGACTGACCGCTATGGTTTGATGGCGGTCGTCGGTGAGAGGCTCCTTTCAGTCCTTAACGGTCAATCACAAGCATGCATGGTCCGGGCGGCTGATCAACAGCCTCTGGCCTTTGCCGTTTGATGATGGAATGCCATTCGCTTTGGTACACGCTGGTCGGCCCTTGCGGAAGAGAAGCCAGCGGCGCGAAGTGGTGCTACGCGTCAGCGGCCATCGCTAGGCGAGGTCGCCAGCACCCTCGCATTCGTCAAACCAGCCGGACATTCAGCCTGGCGCATTGCGGGCGTTATGGCACGTTTCTACAGGCGTAATTTTGCGAGAAAGTGTGAGGGCATCTTGGGGGGGGATTTCCGTGCACCCCCCGTAATTACTGATGTATACGTGATTTGTACCGGGCAGATACTGATCGGAATATAGATTGAAAAAGTGTCAAAGTACTATGGCTAATTGACGTCGGGCTTTGTGTAAATTCTCAAAAGTCCTGTCCCTGATACAGGATTTCGTGTGTTACAAGTATGCCGATCACTGGATGTGCGTCCTTTCCGAGCCCTATCTTGCAAGTCGGTAACTGATGTCTGATCTTCTATTTTTCCCTATGTCGATGCCGGACGAGATGCTGCATTCTCGTATCACGCGCTACCACTTCCTTTCAGGTAACAGAACCGTAGGGGAGACTTTTCGCGATCTGTTTGGCTCGAATCCCTTCAACGTCGGTATGCTTCCAAAGCAGATTGAGGTGCTTGCTGCCAGGCTACCAGGTATCACATCAAGCAATCTTGACGAGTTGATCTGCACCAACACTACCTTTCCCGCTTACCGACCATTTCTGGGGATCAGTGAATGGGCGGAGGGACCCTCGACAGGCCTCAGCTTCACTGGAGTAGCCCGTATTCCCCGAAGGGAGGGGGCGGTCCACTGCAAGGCAAAGCTCTGTCTCACTTGCGTTCAGCAGGACCTTCTCGAACTGGGTTATGCGTACTGGCATCGCTCACACCACCTACCTGGTGTGGCCGTCTGTTGGCGTCACGGTGACCTGCTGATGCAAGCATGCCCGAGATGCTCTCACCCATTCTTCAGAAAAAATCGGATGCTACCGAGCCTGTCTGAGCCATGTGTATGCGGTTGGAATACGCTCGCTCCTGCGCCAGTGAATCAGGGTACTCAACTTGAAAAGAAATTTGCCCAGTTCGCACACGAACTGCTACAGCGCAATTTGCCACCGATGAGTAGTGATGCTTTGTGTTCTAGCTATCTGCGGCAATGCAAAAAGCGGGGTTTCATACATGGAAGGTTTGCTGGAACAGCAAAACTGTTCGACAGTATTCGTGATACATATGGTGATGAAACTTTGTCGCAGATATGCAGTGCCTACGCAGCGGGAAAGCATGAACAATGGATAAGGTTTACTTCCCACAATGGACAGATGGATATGCCCCTTGCACGGCATATGATCATCGCGCTGCACCTGTTCGGCAGTGCTGATGCGTTCGAGAGTGCCTTGAAGAAAGAAATCATACTTAAAAGTATTTCTGGTGTCAGGTTGCGTGGGCTGCAGGGCAAACCAATCTTGGGTAAAGAGGCGCAGTTCCGTCAGAAAATTGAAACTCTCCTAGCGGTGCGGGCGGACGTCGGCTTGGAGTATCTCTGGTTGAATGCCTATAAAGCGACACGGTGGCTTTACGATAACGACAAATCGTGGCTGATGGCGAAGCTCAGCAGGCCAAAGCCCAAGCCTGTTGAGTTTGAAAACGCCACTGACCCTCGTGACAAAGAGTTTGCTGCCATCTTGATTAAGGGGGCTGAGGAGATGTATCGGATTTCGAGAGGTCAGAAACGAGTCAATATTACCAATTTGCAGAAGCTACTCCCGGTCAATTTGCCGAGGCATTGCCCAACCCGTAAGCATAAATTTCCCCTGGCTCTAGAGCAGGTTGAGCTCCTCTTGGAATCGGTCTGGCACTTCCGGTTGAGGAGATTGATTTGTGCTGTTGACGATATGGTTAGACTTAACCTTCCGATAAATACCGGCAGCCTTAATATAGTTTCCAGCGTTGATAAGCCGGTATTCCATGTTTTAGTCAGCTTTTTCGAATGGGATCTGGAGAGTTTCGTGAAAAATGGCGTAGATCCTGAGGCTGTACTCAGGTCAACCGGCGTATCACGGGACTGGCAGGGACCTCCCGGCTTCAACGTTGTTCTCGGGGGAAATGCTTACTACCGTAATAGACCAGCGAGCGGATTTTTGGAGAACGCGAAGAAGTAGGAGCCATCAACTGCACTAGAAGGACGGCGGCAGCTTTGATCACCCGCTTGCTCAGCGGTAAGCTGATCGAAAGCTAGGAGTTGAAATCATGATCAACGGACAGCGCCTTAGCGGTGAGCAGTGTTCGGTCGGCCTGAAGGTGGCGCTTCGAATCATCGATGCCTGGCGAGCAACACCGGAACAAGCCTGCAGCATCCTACGGATCTCTCTATCGACGTATCGCCGCGCTGTGCGGGGTCTGGAGTGTGGGCAAAAACTCGATCTGGATCAGCAGCAGCGGATCGGCCTGGTGATAGGTATTCACGGTTTTTTGAGAGCTGCATTCAGCAATCAGGATAATGTGAAGGGCTTTCCAGGCTTCAAGAATGCCAACGCATTTTTTGAGGGGCGCACGCCTCTGGAGATCATGGCCCAAGGAGACCTAATCTCTCTGTACGAGACGTATCGACGTATTGAGCAGATTCACTGCGGCGAAATCATCGCTGCTTGACGATCAGCCGCAGTGGGGGAAGGCTAGGGTTAGGCTACCAACTGCAGGCGAGGAGCGATTGCAAGGTAGTCTTGCGGGATGGTCGATAGGATTGCAACGACGTTCTCCTGTGGCAGCCGTTCAGAGAGCAGCGCTTCAAGTTTGGCCAACCGCTCTTGGACGGCGTGGGTACGATCCCACTGAATGACGAAGCGCTTGGCCGCGACCTTCTGCTCTACAAGCACCAAATGACGGCTGAGGTCGTAGGTGTAACGCATGGTGACCTTGCTCGACGATCCGTCATCGTCTGCCTCTTGGAAGGTGAGCTCGAACACCAGGCCCTGAGAGGTTTTCCGGGCTGAGGACTCGACGTAGTCCTCCTCGAAGAGATTGTCGATGAGCTCACTGGGCTGAACGCCACGGGTTACGTGGAGAGTCGAGAGCTCATCAACCAGCATTTTGATGGATTCAAGACTCATTTCAGTATTCTCCTCAGATCGTCGATGATCACTTCCACGTCCTCAATTGACCTGGTCAGCAAGCCATTGTCACGGTCAGCAACCCTACCGAATTTCTTCGCCAGCTTGGTGTTAATAAAGCTCACCAGTATACCGTCGTTAGGTGTGTTGAATTTCACCATCGGCAGGTGGTTTTTGAAAATCGGATAAAGGGTAGAAGCTTTTTCTGAGATCTGCAGGTCGCTGAGCAAGGTCGCGACCTCGTCTTGAGCCTTCTTCGTCAGGATCTCGCGAAGCTGCTTGCGGGCGATCTCGGGCCGCTTTTCCACAAGATTGGGGTCTATGATCTGAGCCGCTTTCTTCGTTTCGGCGTTGAGGAAAACGCTCTTGAGCTGCGCCAGAACTTCCGCGTCGTAGCCCTCGAGTCCAGTAAGCGCCTGGACCTTTTGGGTCGCGATGGATTCGACCTCAGCCCTTTTCTCGGAAAAAATCTTATTGAAGTCCAAGTCTACAAGGTAGGAATCTTGGTCACTCACGAACGCTTCTGAGGTTGAAACACCACCCAGTTCCCGCTCTTTGCGGGTGTAGTCCTCATCCGTGATGGTGTAGTCGCGGGTCCGCTGGTGTTTTGCCCGATCAACCTCAGTCTGGAAGGCCGTCCACATAGCGTCCAGACCGGTTTCCTTGTGATAGATCACCACGGCGTTGTTATCGATCTCAAAGGCCGTGATTTCCTCATCCGGAATCGCTCGCAGGACTCTGCCGACTATCTGCGCAAAGGCGTTTTCGCTTCGGTAGGGCCGGAAAAGCGCAAGAACCGTGAGGTACCGATGGTCGTAGCCTTCCATCAACATGTTCACTGAGATGACGACATCGCATTGATGGTTGTCGATTACCCGAAACGCTGCAGCGATATCGCCCTGATCCATGTAGCTGTGCACGACAGCCACAGTCAGGTTCTTGGACTGATACCAGGTGCGCAGGTCCTCGGCATGGGTGATGCTGCAGCCAACAGCGAGAATCTTGTGCGGCACTTTTGGAGAGGTTTTCCGAAGCTCATCCAGCTTCTGAATGCTCAGGTCGATAACGTCCATCGAGCATTCTGGAGACAGGGCGACGCTACGCTCTACCCACTCCCGGTCCTTATATTCGAGGACTTGTTCCTTGGATAGCCGGGTACCTGGCTGCTCCGCGATTGTGAAATAGAGCTCGTGAGCGCTGACGGTCTCTTTTCTCAGCCACTTCACGTACCGATCACGCATCACCTCTGAAAGCGGTGTCTTGTGGATCAGCTTCCCTGGCACTTCCTGGTTGTCGCCGCGGAATGGAGTGCCCGTCACGAAAATTTTCTTGGCCTTGGAGAAATGGGCCAAGGTCTTTTGCCAACTGCCCGCCGGCGCATGGTGCCCTTCGTCGATGATGATCAGGTCGAAGAAGTCAGGGGCCACCCGCTTTGTTAGTGACTGACCGCGCTCGTTGTACACCTGCTGGATGTTCGAGTAGACGAAATGGGCCTGTTCCAGGCTGGCCTGATGTGTTTCTGACGTGAATTCACACGTGACCGGCAGATCCTCGGCACTGAAAATCACATCGAAATTGATCCAGAAATTGTCTTCCAGCAGATCCTGGGTCTTTCGGATGCTCTGCTTCGTGACCAAGCCCGGTGTGATGATCAACACGCGACCCTTTGCCAGGCCAAATGGCACGATGGAGATCAGTCCACTTTTACCTGTGCCGGTCGGCAGGACGATCAGCGCATCCTCATTGGAGCTTTCGAAATGCTCCTGCGCTTTGATGTAGGCCTCGATCTGCGGGCTGCGCAGCTTCTTATTACCGAGGATGTTAGCTGCCGTTTCGGTGAAGTAATTCATAGACAGTCGAGGTTCCTATCGGCGGCGCGCGCCAAGGTGCCCGCGCGCTGGGCCACTGCTCGGCGACGGGAGGACAGAATTGGAATTGTTCGAGGTGCAGCAGATGTGGGCATTGAAATATCCATATTTCGGGCCAGGCATCATCAGGCGATCTTGATGACTGAGCGTAAGCGCTGTGGCTGATTGTAGCCCAGTGATATCACGCTTTGGGGCCCGATTTTCTGGCGAATGCGGTTCACGGCACCGTGCCAATGAACATTTGTACCTTTCATGGACAGGTTGAAATGCGTGGCATGACAATACGCTGAACATGCCGGCGCGCGGCATAACCTGCATCAGGCTCAGCGATAGGACTTCCTAGCATGCTTTACCTTACCGACGAACAGCCCGCGTTCTGTCCAAAATGTGGCAAGCCGATCGACCCACAGCTGCACGGCTGGGAGGCAAAGGATCGTTTTTACAACGGACATCATCCGTTTCTTTGCGGTTGTGGGGCCCGCTATCTGATCGCAGGGGCAGCCGTGAACAAAGCCTTCGACTCGGCTGAAACGGTCGCCGGTGACGCTGGCATTGACCGGCAGGCGAGAGCCAACCTGATGTGCGAGCTGTATGTGATTTTGGGAGCCCTTGATGCTCCGGCCGCAGTGCTTGACCAGGTACTTGCAGCGGTTGAAGGCGACGAACTGCCGTACTCTACTTTATTGCCATTCGAGAATGACTAAATGAACAAGCTTTACTGGTTCTGCGTTTCCAATCCAGATGGAAAGCGTTTTCCCGAATGGCGACGGTCCTTCGGCGTGAGTGACGGCGGGGTAGTGTTCGTGCCGGCGGCGATGGCGGGTGATGAGACTGAGATGAACGTCATGCTCTGTGCATCTGGTGATGGGCAGAGCACTGCTGTGCACCTTGATCACCATTTCGTGCCGAGTGACTGGCTGAAACGCGAGTTCCCCAAACACTTTGAGTTGATCGAGATGGTTGAGGCCCGTGCCCAAAGTGCTTTGGCAGAAATCGGCCAGGCACAGTCAGCGCCTATTTTGGATTAGGTTTCCGGATTGGCCTCAGCACGATCACGCTGTTGACCAATTCGATGCTGAGCTTGTCGCCTACGGAAAGGCTCAGCTCTTTCAGGATGTCTGGGGGTAACTCCACGATCACATCCCTTGAGCCATCACGAGGGTCCTGACTTTTGACCGTCGTGCGCGCTGATTGGGTCATGGAAGGGTCTCGACTGGTTCAGCTGTGCCTTTGTACTTCGACAGGCTTCTTCAATGGTCACCACGTTACCGAAAGGCGGCGGGGACGGACTTGGCGTGCGGCACATGGCATGAATGGGATCGTAGTGCACAGATGAGGTCGCTTTGAGCGGGCTTGTCGCTAGCTGTGTCAAACTATATTCCGTGCAACGGAGTGCCTTTTTTCGATGGGGCGCCTGCTTGTGTCAAACTATGATTCGTTCGCAGCTGTAGGTCTCATCGCTGGAGGCTACGAATTACAGGGGGCTCTGTGTCAAACTATATTGCGAGCCCCCAGAGGGCGCCGCACGGGCGCCCTCCCTTTATGCTGTCTTCCTTCCTCTCAAAGCCTCCCCCGCAACCTGTCCGAGCAGGTAAAAACGCATATTGGATATGCAGCGCTGACGCATCGCGCAATCTAGAAACGTCATATCCTTCTGCTGCTCGATGAAGCCGTGCCTTGCGGCCTGGCGATGCAGCAACACACTGGTCGACCCAGGATGGGCGATCCGACAACAAGAACAAGAGAAGTCATCGACATGGATGTGAGATGTGATCAGCTCAAGACGCTGACGGGCACGCTGTGCCTGGCGTTTGCCACCGGCCTGCCGCTGTCGGCTGCGGCGGCCTATCAGGACACTGGCCGCCTGGGCGACCCTGCCAGCTGGCGCTCGGTCGAATACCAGCAGGACTGGGGCCTGGAGCGCATGCAGGCGAGCCAGGCCTATGCCGCCGGGTTCACCGGTGCCGGGGTCAGCATCGGCGCCCTGGACTCGGGATTCGATCCCGCCCATCCCGAAGCCAGCCCCGGGCGTTTCCACGCGGTCACCGCCACCGGCCAGTACCTCGACGGTACTCCGTTCAGTGTGTCCGGGGTGCTCAATGGCGCCAACGACAGCCATGGTACCCATGTCACCGGCACCATGGGCGCGGCCCGTGATGGCGTGGGCATGCACGGCGTGGCCTTCAATGCCCAGGTATACGTGGGCAACACCAACAAGAATGACAAGTTCCTGTTTGGCACCGATCCCGATCCGCGGTATTTCAAGGCGGTCTACGACGCCCTGGTGGATGCCGGGGCGAGGGCGATCAACAACAGTTGGGGCAGCCAGCCCAAGGATGTCAGCTACCAGACCCTCGGCGACCTGCGCACGGCCTACGCCCAGCATTTCCAGCAGGCCACCTGGCTCGATGCCGCTGGCGATGTGGCGCGTCGGGGTGTGATCAATGTGTTCAGCGCCGGCAACAGCGGCTATGCCAATGCCAGCGTGCGCTCGGCGCTGCCGTACTTCCAGCCGGAACTGGAAGGCCACTGGCTGGCGGTATCGGGCCTGGACAAGAACAACCAGCAGAAATACAACCAGTGCGGCATCGCCAAATACTGGTGCCTGGCGACCCCCGGGGCGGCAATCACCAGTACCGTGCCCGGTGGCGGCTATGCCACCTACAACGGCACCTCAATGGCCGCGCCCCATGCCACCGGGGCCCTGGCCCTGGTCATGGAGCGTTATCCCTATCTGAACAACCAGCAGGCCTTGCAAGTGCTGCTGACCACTTCGCGCCAGCTCGATGGCTCGCCGACCCAGGCGCCCAGCGAGCGGGTGGGCTGGGGCGTTCCGGACCTGGGCCGGGCCTTGCATGGCCCAGGGCAGTTGTTGGGGGAGTTCAACGTCAACCTGGAGCGTGGGCAGGGCGATAGCTGGAGCAACGGCATTTCCGACCAGGCACTGGTGCAGCGTCAGGCCGAGGACGTCGCGGAACGGCAGGCCTGGCAGCAGACCCTCAAGGATCGCGGCTGGGAGCATGGGCTGGCAGCGGGCGCCAGCCAGCAGGATCGCAGTGATTATGCCCTGGGCATGGCGCGTGACGCGGCAGCCGCGCAGCGGGTTTACCAGGGCAGCCTGGTCAAGTCCGGGGCCGGTTGGCTGGTGCTGTCGGGTGACAGCAGCTACCGCGGCCCGACCCGCGTCGATGGCGGGTTGCTGGCGGTCAACGGCAGCCTGCAATCAGCGGTGACGGTCAATGCTGGCGGTACAGTGGGCGGCAATGGCCGGGTCGGTGCCCTGATTGCCAACGCTGGGGGCGTGGTGGCCCCGGGTAACTCCATCGGTACCTTGAATGTCGCCGGTAACCTGGACTTGCAGCCGGGTTCGACCTATCAGGTGGAGCTGTCGCCCACGGCCAGTGATCGACTCGTGGTGGATGGTCAGGCCAGCGTCGCTGGCGCCAATCTCGATCTGGTGCCCCAGGCTCGGCCGAACCTGCTGGCCGGTGGCCCGGTCACCAGCCTGGTGGGGCGCCAGTTCGACATCCTGCAGGCGGCAGGCGGCGTCGATGGGCGCTTCGCCCAGGTTCAACCCGGCTACTTGTTCCTTGGGACCGTGCTCGACTATTCGGCCAACGGTGTGCAGTTGGACGTGACGCGCAGCGCCGCAACGTTCGACAGCGTCGCGGCCACGCCCAACCAGCTCGCCAGCGGCGCCGCCGTGGAGCGCCTGGGGCCGGGCAATCCGGTGTATGAAAGCCTGCTGCTCTCGACCTCGGCGGACCAGGTCCGGGACGGCCTGCGCCAGCTAGCCGGGGAGATCTATCCGGCGCTGGACTCGATGCTGCTCAGCCAGGGCTCGGTGTTGCGTGATGCCTTGGGCGATCGTGTGCAAGGCGCCGCACTGCCAGCCAATGCGCCTGGCACGACGGCGCCCGAGACCGGCTCGACCCAGCTCTGGCTCAAAGGCCTGGGCAGTTGGGGGCGCATCGAGGGCGTGCAGGGCAGTGAGTCCTATACCAGCTCCTTGGGCGGCATGCTGCTGGGCCTGGACCGGGACTTCGACGAGCAGACCCGCGCCGGTCTGGCTGCCGGCTACAGCGACAGCTCCCTGGGCATGGGCGGCAGCCACTCCCGGGCCACGGTCGACAGCTATCACTTGGGCGCCTATGTCCGTCACGACGTCGACCAGCTGCGCTTGAGCCTGGGCGGCAGCTACAGCTGGCACTGCGCCGAAGTTCGTCGCGACCTGGCCTATGCCGAGGTGTCCGGCCGCCAGCGCGCGCGGATCGATGCCCGCAGCCAGCAGCTGTTTGCCGAGGCGGCCTATCGCCTGGCGTTGCCGGCGGTGCAGTTGGAGCCGTTCGCCAACCTGACCTACCAGCACCTGGACCGTGATGGCTTCCATGAGAAGGGCGATGCCGCAGCGTTGCAGGCGGGCGACGAGCAGCGTGATGCCTGGTTAAGCACCTTGGGCCTGCGTGGGCGCCAGCAATGGCAAGTGGGCCCGCAGCAGGACCTGCAATTGGCGGCAAGCCTGGGCTGGCAGCACCGGCTGAGCGGAACCCAGGACCGCGAGCACCTGGCCTTTGCCGACAGTGACCTGCCGTTCCGGGTGGAGACGGCGCCAGCCCTGCGCGATGCCGCGCTGGTCGGGCTCCAGGCACGGGTGGGCCTGACCCGCGACCTGGACCTGAGCCTGGACTACCAGGGGCGTCTGGCCAGTCGTGAACAACAGCATGGCGCGGGGCTCAACCTGCAATGGCGTTTCTGAGGCGTCATGGCGCCAGTTGTTGCAATACGGAGTTCGACCAACGCGGTATTCAATCCATACAACTAAGGAAGGTCGTAGTGAAGCGAGTCAGACAGGATGACAGCGCACTTGGGCAGGGCTGGGCCCTGGCGCCGCTGGGGCGGGTATTGATGGGCTGGGCGGCGTTGATGGGCACGGCCCAGGCCGCGCCCTATGTGGAGAGTGGCCGCCTCGGCGACGCCAGCAGCTGGCGGAGCAGCGAATTCAAGGCCGATTGGGGGCTGGGGGCGATCCACGCCGACAGCGCCTATGCCGCCGGCTACAGCGGCAAGGGGGTGAAGCTGGGGATCTTCGACCAGCCGGTGTACGCCGCGCACCCTGAGTTCGCCGGCAAGGACAAGATCGTGACCCTGGTCACCAGTGGCATTCGCCAGTACACCGACCCCTATATTCCGGTGAAAGCCGGCGATGCCTTCCGCTACGACGGCAGCCCGTCGGTAGGTTCGGATGGCAAGCTCGGCTCCCATGGCACCCACGTCGGGGGGATCGCCGCCGGCAACCGTGACGGCGTGGAGATGCATGGCGTGGCCTTCAATGCGCAGATCATCAGCGCCGACAACGGCGACCCCGGCCCCGAGGATGGCATCGTCCTGGGCAACGATGGCGCGGTGTACAAGGCCGGCTGGGACAGCCTGGTGGCCAGCGGCGCGCGGATCATCAACAACAGCTGGGGCATCGGCATCACCGACCGCTTCGCCAAGGGCGGGCGCAATCCGGACTTCCCGCATTTCACCGTGAACGATGCCCGGGCGCAGTTCGCGCAAATCCAGCCGCTGCTGGGCACCTTGCCCGGTGGCGCCTATGACGGGGCCATCGCCGCCGCCCGCAGCGGGGTCCTGACGATCTTTGCCGCCGGCAACGACTACAACCTGAACAACCCCGATGCGATTGCCGGGCTGGGCTATTTCGTACCGGAGATCGCCCCCAACTGGATGACCGTGGCGGCGTTGCAGCAGAACCCCGACACCAGCAGCGCCAACCCGTACGTGATCAGCACGTTCTCTTCGCGCTGCGGCTATACCGCAAGCTTCTGCGTATCGGCCCCCGGCACCCGCATCTACAGCGCGGTGATTGGCGGTACCAGCCTGGAGGACCTGACCCAGGGTTACGCCAACAAGAACGGTACCTCCATGGCCGCGCCCCATGCCGCTGGCGCAGCGGCGGTGCTGATGGAGCGTTTCCCCTACATGAGCGGCGCGCAGATCGCCAGCGTGCTGCGCACCACTGCCACCGACATGGGCGCGCCCGGCATCGATTCCTTGTATGGCTGGGGCATGATCAACCTGGACAAGGGTATCCGCGGCCCCGGCATGCTGGTTACCGAGCAGGACATTCCCGAGGAGTTGCGGATCGCCGGCGGCTACGGCCCGAGCCAGTTCGTCGCTGATCTGCCGGGTGTCGGCGCCCTGGTGGATGCTGGCAGGCCCACGGAAAGGCGCTGCAACGATCTGAGCTGTGTGCTGGATCTGTGGAGCAACGATATTTCCGGGCATGGCGGCCTGACCAAGCAGGGCATCGGCACCCTGGTGCTCAGCGGGAACAACACTTACGCCGGTCCGACGCTGGTCAACCAGGGGCGGCTGGCGGTCAATGGTTCGCTGCAATCGACCGTGACGGTCAACGACGGCGGCGTGCTGGGCGGCAATGGCCGGATCGGCGCGCTGGTGGTCAACCGCGGCGGCGTGGTGGCGCCCGGCAACTCCATTGGCACCTTGCGCGTCAGTAATGACGTGACCTTCCAGCCTGGCTCGACCTATGCGGTGGAGGTAGACAGCACTGGCAGCGACCGTCTGGTCAGCGATGGCCAGATAGCCGTGGGCGGTGCGAACCTGGCCCTGGACCTGCAGAACCCTGGCGTTTCGCTGCAGTCCCAGCAAGCCACCAGCCTGGTGGGGCGGCAGTTCGACATCCTGGATGCCGCAGGTGGCGTGCAAGGCAGTTTTGCCCAAGTGCAGTCCAACGCGTTGTTCCTCGGTGGTGGCTTGGCGTATACCGGCAGTGGGGTACGGCTGGCGGTGCAGCGTAATGCCACCTCGTTCGCCAGTGTCGGCCTGACCGCCAACCAGCGTTCGGTGGCCGCGGCGGCCGATCGGCTCGGCGCGGGCAACCCGGTCTACGAGAGCCTGCTGTTGTCGGCCGATGCCGCCAGCGCCCAGCAGGCATTCGATCAGCTGTCCGGCGAAATCCACCCGGCGGTGGGTAACTTGCTGCTCAACGACAGCCGCCAGTTGCGCGACGCCGTAGGCGAGCGTACCCGGCTGCAGGGTGTGGAAGGCCAGGACAACGGCCTGTGGGTCAAGGCCCTCGGCGCCTGGGGCAAGGCCGACGGTGATTCCGGACATGCGCGCTATAGCAGTTCGATTGGCGGCATGCTGCTGGGGATCGATGGGCAGATGAGCGAGGACACCCGTGTCGGCGTCTTTACCGGCTATAGCGACAGTTCGCTGAGCATGGGCGATGGCCGTCACTCCTCGGCCAGCGTCGACAGCTACCACCTGGGCGCCTATGCCGGCAAGGAACTGGAGCAGCTGCGCCTGAGCGTGGGCGCCAGCCACAGTTGGCACCGTACCGAGACCAAGCGCGAACTGCAGTACAACGAGGTCAGCGATCGCCAGAAGAGCAAGCGCGATGCCCAGAGCACCCAGGTGTTCGGCGAGGCGGCCTGGAAGGTCGAACTGCCGAGCGTGGCGCTGGAGCCGTTCGCCAATCTGGCCTACGTGCATATAGCCAGCGACAGCTTCAGGGAGCATGGCGGCGCTGCCGCGCTCAAGGGGGGCCAGGATAACCGCGATGCCTGGCTCTCGACCTTGGGCATGCGCGCCGGCAAGCAGCTGCAGTTGTCCAGCGGCCAGGCGGTCGAGCTTGCCGCCACTCTGGGCTGGCAGCACAACCTGAGCTCCACCGGGGCCGACCAGCACCTGGCGTTCGCGGGCCAGGGCGATACCTACAAGGTTCAGGCGCTGTCACTGGACCGTGATGCGGCGGTGGTCGGTGCACGGGTGGGGATTGCCCTGAGCCGCGAGGCCCGGGTCAACCTGGACTACAACGGACTGCTGGGTAGCCGCGACAAGAGCCACGGGGTCGGCCTGACCCTGGATTGGGCATTCTGACACTAAGGTCTCAGTGCTTTGTAGTCAAAAGGCCCCTGCATTCGCGGGGGCTTTTAAGTTCTGCAGGTAAGCATTTTCGGAGCAATGTGAAATCCGTAGCAGTTCGTCGTTGTCGGACGTTTCTACAACCAGCGTCTGGCATGGATCAATGTTTTCTCTCCGGGTTTGCCCTAACGTCCCCCGACCCATCAGTCATCAAGGACGACAGGAAATGCAGACGCTGCAACGAAAGCACGATATCCAGCCATTGGAAGGCAATGAAATGACCCTCCTGGTCAATGGGTTGCCCGCAGTCGCCAGTGCCGGCGAGACTGTACTCAGCGTGCTCAACGCCGTTGGCCTGCGCCAGCTGGCGCGTAACGATCATGGCCAGCTCAGCGGTGCCTACTGCGGCATGGGCGTCTGCCATTGCTGCCTGGTGCAGATCGACGGTCGTCCCAAGCGTCGCGCCTGCCAGACCATCGTCAAACCGGGCATGCACATCGAGACCGAGGTCAACCGCGTGCACGAGGAGGCCCATCCATGAGCCTTCGTCCTGTGATCGTCGGTGGCGGCTCGGCCGGCATGGGCGCGGCCATCGAGCTGGCCGAACATGGCGTGGATTGCCTACTGTTCGACGAAGCCTCGCGCCCCGGTGGCGTGGTCTATCGTGGCCCGTTGCGCGCCGGCGTCGACCTGGGCTACCTGGGCCCGCGCTACACCAAGGCCCTGACCAAGCTGCACGAAGATTTCGCCGCCTGCGCCGAGCGCATCGACCTGCGTCTGAACCATCGCGTGGTGGGCGGTGACGACCAGCGGCTGATGGTCCTCGATGGCGACGAGCGCCTGCACGAGATCGACTATTCCCATCTGCTGCTGGCCGCCGGTTGCCATGAACGCAACGTGCCGTTCCCTGGTTGGACCTTGCCGGGCGTGATCCTGCTCGGTGGTTTGCAACTGCAGATCAAGAGCGGTGTGGTCAAGCCACTGGGCAGTACCCTGATTGCGGGTACCGGGCCTTTGCTGCCACTGGTCGCCTGCCAACTGCACGCCGCCGGTGCCAAGGTCGCGGGGGTGTACGAGGCCTGCTCGTTCAACCGCATCGCCAAGGAAAGCCTGGCGCTGATGAACAAGCCGCAGCTGTTCCTCGACGGCCTGAGCATGCTCGCCTACATGAAGCTCAACGGCATCCCCATGCATTACGGCTGGGGCGTGGTGGGCGCCACGGGGGAGGGCGAACTGCAGGAAGTCGAGGTCGCACCCTATACCCAGGACTGGCAACCGGACATGAGCCGTGTCCAGCGCGAGCAGGTGCGCACCCTGGCAGTGGGCTATGGCTTCATCCCGCGTACCCAGCTCAGCCAGCAACTGGGCCTGGCCCATGGTTTCAGCGAGGACGGCTACCTGCGCGCCGAATGCAACGTGTGGCAGCAAAGCAGCCAGCCGAACATTCACCTGGCGGGCGACATGGCCGGGATCCGCGGTGGCGAGGCGGCCATGCTGACCGGGCGCATTGCCGCGGTTTCGATGCTCCAGCAGATGGGCAAGCTCGATGCCGAGCAGGCGATCGAGCGCCGTGAGCGCTACCTGGGCAAGCTGGCTGCGATCAAGCGCTTCCGTTCCGGGGTTGAGCGCTACACCGCCCGTGGCGCCGCACAGGTCGCACTGCCACAGGCCGACACGGTGATCTGCCGTTGCGAACACGTGACTCGCGAGCAGATCGATCTGGCCCTGGAGCAGGGTGTGCAAGACATGGCCAGCCTGAAGATGCGCACCCGGGTGAGCATGGGCGACTGCCAGGGGCGCATGTGCGTCGGTTACTGCAGCGACCGTCTGCGCAGCGCCACCGGGCGCAAGGACGTGGGTTGGCTGCGCCCGCGCTTCCCGGTGGACCCGATCCCGTTTTCCGCATTCGAACAACTCGGCACGGAGGCCTGAACATGAAAAAGCACTACGACATCATCATCGCCGGTGGTGGAGTGATCGGCGCGTCCTGCGCCTACCAGCTGTCCAAGCGCAGCAACCTGAAGATCGCCTTGATCGACTGCAAGCGCCCGGGCAATGCCACCCGCGCCTCGGCCGGCGGCCTGTGGGCCATCGGCGAATCGGTGGGGCTGGGTTGCGGGGTGATCTTCTTTCGCATGATGTCCTCGCGCAGCAAGCGCGAGGCCAATGGCGCGGCGGTGGTGGTCGATTCGAGCACACCGCACATCCTGCCGGAATGCTTCTTCGACTTCGCCTTGCAGTCCAACGCGATTTATCCACAGCTGCACCAGGAACTGATCGAACGCCACGGCATGGACTTCAAGTTCGAGCGCACCGGGCTCAAGTACATCATCCAGGATGAAGAAGACCAGTTATACGCCGAGCACATCGTCAAGCAGATCCCGCACTTGGCCGACCAAGTTCGTTGGCTCGACCGCGACGCGCTGCGCGCTTCGGAACCGGCGGTAACGCTCAAGGCCAATGGCGCGCTGGAGTTTCTCTGCGATCACCAGGTCAGTCCGTTTCGCCTGGGCGATGCGTTCATGGAGGCGGCGCGGCAGAACGGCGTCGACCTGTACCCGAACGTCAACATCACCGGCGTGCTGCATGAAGGCTCACGGATCAAGGGCGTGCGCACCGCCGAAGCCGGTGAGTTCCATTGCGGCACATTGATCAATGCCGCTGGCGCCTGGGCGGCGGAACTGAGCGAGTGGGCCACCGGGGAGAGCATTCCGGTCAAGCCGGTGAAAGGCCAGATCGTGCTGACCGAGCGTCTGCCCAAGCTGCTCGATGGCTGCATCACCACCAGCGATTGCTACATGGCACAGAAAGACAACGGCGAGATCCTGATCGGCAGTACCACCGAGGAGAAGGGCTTTGATGTCAGCAATACCTTCCCGGAGATCAACGGCTTGGTACAGGGGGCGATCCGCTGCGTGCCACAGCTGGCGCAGGTGAACCTCAAGCGCACCTGGGCCGGCCTGCGGCCTGGGTCACCGGATGAGCTGCCGATTCTCGGGCCTGTGGATAATGTCCCGGGGTATTTCAACGCCTGTGGACATTTCCGTACCGGGATTCTGACCTCGGCGATTACCGGCGTGCTGCTGGACAAGGTTGTCCACAATGAGGCGCTGCCGCTGGATATCACGCCATTCCTGGCGTCGCGCTTCCACAGCGCTGGGGATAAACAGCGGGCCCATGGCTAAGTGGGCTTTGCCCTGCGATTGCGTTGGCAGGCATGACGCAATCGCGGGGCAAGTCCGCTCCCACGGGCGGTGCTGAAAGGTCCGGTCAGATCTGCATCGCCATCCCTTGCACATTCATCGCCGCCTGGCGCAGGGCCTCGGAGCGGGTCGGGTGCGGGTGGCAGGTGAGGGCGATGTCCTCGGCCGAGGCCGAGAACTCCATTGCCACGCAGAACTCGCCGATCATCTCGCTCACGCTTGGGCCGACCAGGTGCACGCCCAGCACCTCATCGGTCTCGGCATCGGCGATGACTTTGGCGAAGCCTTCGGTCTCATGGTTGATCTTGGCGCGGCTGTTGGCGGTGAAGGGGAACTTGCCGACCTTGTAGGCACGGCCTTCGGCCTTGAGCTGCTCTTCGGTCTTGCCGACGCTGGCCAGTTCCGGGCGGGTATAGATGACGCCCGGGATGAGGTTGTAGTTGACCTCGTGGGCCTTGCCGGCGATGCGCTCGATGCACGACACCGCTTCGTCTTCGGCCTTGTGCGCCAGCATCGGGCCGGAGGTGACGTCGCCGATCACCCAGATGCCTGGCACCGTGCTGCGGTGATGGTCGTTGGCGAGCATGCCGCGCTTGTCGGTTTGCAGCCCTGCGCTTTCCAGGTTCAGGCCTTGGGTATAAGGACGGCGGCCGATGGCTACCAGCACGTAGTCGGCCTGCAGGGTTTCGGCGGTACCACCGGCGGCGGGTTCCAGGGTCAGTGTGACGCCGTCGGCCGCGGCCGTGGCCTGGGTCACCTTGCTGCCCAGCTTGAAGGTCATGCCTTGCTTGGCCAGGGCTTTCTGCAGGGTCTTGGCGGTTTCTTCGTCGGTGCCAGGGCAGATGCGGTCCAGGTATTCGATCACCGTCACTTCGGCACCCAGGCGACGCCATACCGAACCCAGCTCCAGGCCGATCACCCCGGCGCCGATGACGATCAGATGCTTGGGCACCTGGGGCAGCGACAGGGCACCGGTGGAGTCGATGATGCGCTGGTTGTCGATGGTCACGCCGGGCAGCGGCGTGGGCTCCGAGCCGGTGGCAATGACGATGTCCTTGGCCTGCAGGGTGGTTTCACTGCCGTCCTCGGCCTTGACGATCACCTTGCCAACCCCGTCCAGGCGGCCCCAGCCCTTGACCCAGTCGACCTTGTTCTTGCGGAACAGGTATTCGATGCCCTTGGTCAGGCCAGTCACGCTTTCATCTTTCTGCTTCATCATCTGGCCCAGGTTGAGGGTCGGCTTGACCTCGATCCCCAGGTGGGCGAACTCATCGCCACTGGCTGCCTCATACAACTCGGAAGCGTGCAGCAATGCCTTGGAAGGCATGCAACCGACGTTCAGGCAGGTGCCGCCCAAGGTCGAGCGACCCTCGACACAGGCCACGCTCAGGCCCAGCTGGCCCGCACGGATCGCGGCGTTGTAGCCGCCGGGGCCGCCGCCAATGATCACCACGTCATAGGATTTCATGGGTTTCGTTACTCCGAGAGTGTGAGGAAGCGAAGAGGGCACAAGGTTAATCTGAGCGAGCAGGATTGTATACAATCTGCCATATAGGCTGCGCCAGATAGTTCTAGACCATGGTCGTGATTACCGGAAACTTCGTACGAATGAACTACCCTGATGCGGTGACGTCCGACACATTAAGGCGTGGCGTCCCGTGTCAACGAAAGGGAGGGTCATGAATGCTTGCGCAACTTCCACCTGCGTTGCAGAGCTTGCACTTACCTTTGCGCGTCAAGCTGTGGGACGGCAACCAGTTCGATCTGGGGCCGAGCCCGCAAGTCACCATCGTGGTCAAGGAACCCCAGCTCATTACCCAGCTCACCCATCCCAACCTCAATGAGTTGGGATCGGCCTTCGTCGAGGGCAAGCTGGAGCTGGAAGGCGATATCGGCGAAGTCATCCGGGTTTGCGACGAACTCAGCGATGCCTTGCTGCAGGATGAAGATGAGGTATTGCCGGCACGCACTGCCCATGACAAGACCACCGATGCCGAAGCCATTTCCTATCACTACGACCTGTCCAACGAGTTCTACCAACTGTGGCTCGACCGGGACATGGTCTATTCCTGTGCTTATTTCAAGGAGCCGGACAACACCCTGGCCCAGGCTCAGCAGGACAAGTTCGATCACCTGTGCCGCAAACTACGCCTGCAGGCTGGCGATTACCTGCTGGATGTCGGTTGTGGCTGGGGCGGGCTGGCGCGCTTTGCCGCCCGTGAGTATGGCGCCAAGGTGTTTGGCATCACCCTGAGCAAGGAACAGCTGAAGCTGGGCCGCCAGCGGGTCAAGGAGGAGGGCCTGGCTGACAAGGTCGACCTGCAGATCCTCGACTACCGCGACCTGCCCCAGGATGGTCGCTTCGATAAGGTGGTCAGCGTCGGCATGTTCGAGCATGTCGGCCACGCCAACCTCGAGCTGTACTGCCAACGGCTGTTCGGTGCCGTGCGCGAGGGTGGCCTGGTGATGAACCATGGCATCACGGCCAAGCATGTCGATGGCCGCCCCGTCGGCCGCGGCGCGGGCGACTTCATCGATCGTTATGTATTCCCCCATGGCGAGCTGCCGCATATCTCGATGATCACTGCACGGATTTGCGAAGCGGGCCTGGAGGTGGTCGACATCGAGAGCCTGCGCCTGCACTACGCCAAGACCCTCAACCACTGGAGCGAGAACCTCGAGAACCAGCTGCAACGCGCCGCCGCGCTGGTGCCGGAGAAGACCTTGCGTATCTGGCGCCTGTACCTGGCCGGTTGCGCCTACGCCTTCACCAAGGGCTGGATCAACCTCCATCAGATTCTCGCAGTGAAGCCTTACGCCGACGGTCACCACGACCTGCCATGGACCCGTGAGGACCTGTATCGCTGACCTCTACAGCGGCGTGCTCGTCCGGCACGCCGCTGCGCGCTACAGGATCGGTGAAATCAGGCGCGCGATGCGCATACCCAGCTGTTGCAGACGATGGGTGTCGCGGCTGTCTTCAGCGGTGATCTCCCTGGCCTGCTCGAAATCATTCACCAGCATGAGCTCGACCTGATCGGCAAAGGCACGATCCACAGTGAGCAAGGTGATCTCGAAATTCAGCCGGAACGAACGATTGTCGAGGTTGGCGCTGCCGATGGCGCTGACCTCGTCATCCACCAGCACGACTTTCTGGTGCAGGAACCCCGGTTGATAGCGGAACATGCGCACCCCGGCGCGCACCGCTTCGAAGGCGAACAGGCTGGAGGCGGCGTAGACGATGCGGTGGTCGGGGCGCGAGGGAATCAGGATGCGTACATCGACGCCCCTCAGTACCGCCAGGCGCAGGGCGGCGAAGATGGCTTCGTCGGGAATGAAGTAGGGGCTGGTGATCCATACCCGGCTGCTCGCCGAGTGAATCGCTTCGAGAAAGAACAGCGCGCAGGTTTCCTGGGGATCGGCCGGGCCGCTGGCCAGCGCCTGGCACAACACGCCATCCTCGGGGTAGGCATCAGGCAGGATCAGCGGCGGGAGCTGGCGCGTGGCCCAGTACCAGTCCTCGGCGAAGGACTCCTGCAGGCAGGCCAGCACCGGGCCGCTTATCTGTACGTGGGTATCGCGCCAGGGCGAGAGCTTGGGGTGTGCACCGAGGTATTCGTCTCCCACGTTGTGGCCACCGAGAAAACCTTGCAGACCATCAACCACCACGATCTTGCGATGATTGCGGAAGTTGACCTGAAAGCGGTTGAACCAGCCGCGGCGCGTGGCGAAGGCCTCAATCTGCACTCCACCGTCACGCAGTACCTGGCTGTAGCTGGCCGGCAGCGCATGGCTGCCGACGCGGTCGTAAAGCACGAAAATTCGGACACCTTCGGCGGCCTTGCGCAGCAATAGCTGCTGCAGTTCCTTGCCCAGGGCATCGTCATGGATGATGAAGAACTGCACCAGGACGGTGTCCCGCGCCATGCGGATGGCCGAGAAGATCGCCTCGAATGTGGCAGCGCCGTCGACCAGCAGTTTCACTTCGTTGTTGGCCAGGCATGGCATGCGCCCGAGCTTGGGCATGGCGCGCAGGGCGGCATAGCTGTCCGACTCGCGGGCGGTCAGCGCTTCCTCCACCCATGGGCGCCAGTTCAGGTTGGCCATGGCCACATGCATTTCCTGGTTGGCCTGGCGCCGCGCCTGGATGTACGCATAGAAGGAGCGGGCGCCGAACACCAGGTAGGGGATGAGCGTGAGGTAGGGGATGAACAGCAGCGACATGGCCCAGGCGATCGCACCTTGGGCGGTGCGCACGGTGAACACCGCATGCAGCGCGGCGGCCAGGCCGAGCAGGTGAATCAGACCGAGCACGTAACCGAAAAAGTAGGGGCTGTGGTAATCCATACGCATCCTGCTTGCCGAGAGTACTGCTGCTAACAGACCACGTTCGAGGGGACCACTGCAACCCACAGGCGAATTCGACGTCTAAAGGCTCAGTCCGGCCGGAGCCGGTATTTCGAGGAGCTTTCATCCATGAAGATTCGTCTGCCATTGCTCGCCCTGGCACTGGGGTTGGGCAGCCCGCTGGTCCACGCGCAGATGTTGCAACCCGGCTTGTGGGAGCTGACCACCAGCAATATGCAGGTCGATGGCAAGCCGTTGCCAGACATGGAGTTCATGCTCGGCCAGTTGAAGAACCTGCCGCCTGAGCAACGGGCGATGATGGAAGGTGCCCTGGCCAAGCAGGGCATCACCGTGGGCGGCAAGGGTGTGCGCTCGTGCCTGACCGCCGAGCAGGTCAAGACCAACGACATCCCCCTGCAGGACCCGCAATCGGGCTGCACGCAGAAGATCACCGAGCGCAATGGCAATGTCTGGAAGTTCCAGTTCAACTGCCCGAAAGCCCAGGGTACCGGCCAGGCCACCTTCCTCAGCGACCGTGAGTTCCTGACCAAGGTCAACGGCACGTTCAATGCCTCCGGTGTCCAGCAACAGGGAAGCATGGATACCCGGGCGGTCTGGCTGGGCAACGACTGTGGAACAGTGAAGCCACGCAGTTGAAGTAGCGCTCACCACCGATGTTGAGTCACCGCAACCGCGTCGTGGGCATGCAGGCTCTCTGCATGCTCCACGCGTACGCTGAACCCCAACACCTCTTCAATCTGCATCAATGCCAGGTGCAGGCGCCGGGCAGCATCCTCGCAGAACATCAGGTTCTGTCCATTGGCCAGGGCAAAAGCCTGCTCGTCGGCGCGCTTCACTGCGGTCTGCACTGCGGTGCCCAGCGCGGCTTCCGCCGCGTCGATCAGCCCTGTCAGGTTCAGCGCTTCCCCTGCAAGGCGTACCTGAAGCCTGGCCATGCTCCGTTGGCTATGGGGCGTGGCGACGATCCCGTCACTACTGCCCAGCCATTGGCGAATGCCGCAGCGGTCCAATGGCCGGTGGGCGAAGTCCCTGTCGAACTGCTCCTGGATCAACTGCCTTGCTAGTGCTGCCGAGCATGGGCATGTCGACGAGTACGGCACATTCACTGATAGTTCCACGTGGAACATTTCATCTTCAAGCTTGGCATCCACGGTTACCGGGTAGCGCTTCCAGCCAGCCAACGGACTGATCAGTGCCGACCGTTTGAGCAGATGATCAAAGGTCAGGCGCAGATAAGCATTGTTGGACAGGCCGGTGTGGCTAAGCAGAAATGACCGCAGTATATGGCGTAGAAGCGGGGGTGACAGGGGTTGTTGCTCCAGCGCCTCCAATGCCAGGTACAGCCGGGACATGTGGATGCCGCGTGAGGCGCCATCGTCGAGGCTCACTCCGGCATCGGCAAATGCGGTGACGGTGCGCCCGTCGAGTTGCAGCGCAACGGCGATACCATTCATGCCCACCCAGTCCAGCGGCAGTGCCTGTTGGTTGCTTTGGGCGGCGACATCGGGAAGGGATAGGCTGGTCATGGAAGGGATCCTGAACGGTTAAAGTCACTGGCAACCGCCGATGAGGCTGCAATGCAGGTTGAAGCGTTGGCCGCTGGAGCTGGAAACACGATTCAGCGTGGTCCAGCCAATACGCCGGCTGTAGCCGACCCAAGCCTCGCCGTCGCTGGCCAGGCCGGTAAAGAACGTCAATGCGCCGTGGCGGCTGTTGGTTTGCGCCCAAAGCCGCTTGCTCGCAACTTCATACCCGCGCAAGTAAAAGGTGCTGCCCTCGGTTCGCACGCTGTAGTAGTTGCCCTTGCTGTCCTGGCAGGCCAGCAAGGTTGCGCTGCGGGTGCACCGTGCAAGGTCGGTAGTGGGCATGGCAAAGAGCTGCTCTGGATGAACGAGCAGCAGCAGGGCGATGACGCCAGGTAGTTTCATGACGCTCTCCAGGCAACCGTTCGGCGATACGGCTTGGCGAAATTGTATTGTTATAATATAACATTGTGCAATGCATCGTTTCGAATGCGCCTGCCCGATGAGGTTCGTCATGCCCAACCGTCTTCCTGTCACCGTGCTGTCCGGCTTCCTGGGTGCCGGCAAGAGCACGTTGCTCAACCATGTCCTGCGTAACCGCGACAATTTGCGCGTGGCCGTGATCGTCAACGACATGAGTGAAATCAACATCGATGCCAGTGAGGTGCAACGCAATGTCAGCCTCAACCGCGCTGAGGAAAAGCTGGTTGAGATGAGCAACGGCTGCATCTGCTGCACACTGCGCGAGGACCTGCTGGAGGAGGTGGCCCGGTTGGCGGGCGAGGGTCGCTTCGATTACCTGCTGATCGAGTCCACGGGTATATCCGAGCCGCTTCCGGTCGCCGAGACGTTCACCTTTCGCGATGAGCAGGGCCGCAGTCTCTCCGACATGGCACGCCTCGACACCATGGTCACCGTTGTCGATGGGCTGAACTTCCTTCGCGATTATCAGGCAGCCGAAAGCCTGGCCAGTCGGGGTGAGACCTTGGGCGAAGGTGACGAACGTTCGATCAGTGACTTGCTGATCGAGCAGGTTGAGTTCGCCGATGTGTTGCTGCTGAGCAAGATCGACCTGATCAGCCAGCATGAGCGCGAAGAATTGACCGCCATCCTGCGCAGCCTCAATGCGCGGGCGCAGATCGTGCCGATGGTGATGGGCCAGGTGCCTTTGGCGCGCATCCTCGATACCGGCCTGTTCGATTTCGACCAGGCCGCGCAGGCGCCGGGCTGGCTGCAGGAGCTGCGTGGCGAACATGTGCCGGAAACCGAGGAGTATGGTATTGCCGCGACCACCTGGCAGGCGCGCCGGCCATTCCATCCGCAGCGTTTCTTCGACTTTATCCACAAGCCTTGGAGCAACGGCCGCTTGCTGCGCTCCAAAGGGTTCTTCTGGCTGGCTAGCAAGTTCCAGGAGGCCGGTAGCTGGTCGCAGGCCGGCGGCATGATGCGCCATGGCCTGGCTGGTCGTTGGTGGCGTTTCGTGCCGCGCGAACAATGGCCGCAGGATGAAGAGAACACCGCGGCGATCCTCAAGCAGTGGTCCGCGGAAGCGGGCGACTGCCGACAGGAACTGGTGTTCATCGGGCAGAACATCGACTTTGTTCGGTTATCCACAGAGCTGGAAGCCTGCCTGCTCGATGATGAGGAAATGGAGTTGGGGCCGATGGGCTGGCTGCGCCTGCCGGACCCCTTTGGTGAGTGGCATGAGGACGCTGCGGCATGACTGTGGATATCCGCCAGGTCTTCGGTGAGTCACCCCAGGTGATGACGGAGATTCTCCAGGATGGGGTCAACCTCGCGGTCTGGCAGCGCCGCCTGCCGGCCCAGGTCGAGGACTTCGCCAACCTGGTGCTGAGCCTGGGCCAGCCATTGGCCGATGAGCGCGTGATCGAGGTGGATGAACGCCAGCCGCCAGCGTTGCCCGGGCTGCTCAGAGAAACCGCCGATCTGCATGGCTACGATGGCTTCGTCGCCGATGTGGCCTGGCTGGTGGCGGCCTATACCTGCCTGCTGGGCGCTCGGCGCCTAGGGGTGCGGCTGCGGGTGCTTGAGGGGGCGATGTGCCCGCGCATGCATGTGGATCATGTGCCATTGCGCCTGCTCAGTACCTACGCCGGCGCAGGTAGCGAATGGCTGCCAGAGGGTGCCATCGACCGTACCCGGTTGCAGCTGGCGCCGCCGCCTGTGGATAACGTCCGGCGATTGGTGGCGGGAGAGGTAGCCCTGCTCAAGGGTGAGAAGTGGCTGGGGAACGAGGGTGCGGGCTTGGTCCACCGGTCCCCGCAGACACCCGCCGGGGAGCGTCGCTTGCTGTTGAGCCTGGACTGGTTGGCATGAATTGCCGGACGCCCCGGTATAGACTGCCATCAAGCCCTTGCGATACCGAGCCATGTTGCAGAACATCCCCACCCATGTGATCGCCGGCCCGCTAGGCGCCGGCAAGACCAGCCTGATCCGTCACTTGCTGGAGCAACGACCAACTGGTGAGCGTTGGGCCGTGCTGGTCAACGAATTTGGCCAGATCGGCCTGGATGCCGCCTTGCTCAGCCGTGATGAGGCCGGCATCGCCATCGCAGAGGTGGCGGGAGGCTGTCTGTGCTGCGTCAATGGCGCACCGTTCCAGGTGGGGCTCGGCCGCCTGCTGCGCAAGGCGCGCCCGGATCGCCTGTTCATCGAACCGTCCGGCCTCGGTCACCCACTCGAATTGCTGGAGCAACTGGGGCGGGCGCCTTGGACCGGTGTCCTGTCGGTCCAGCCACTGTTGATGGTGCTGGATGCCGCGGCCCTTTCCCGGGGCACTGGCTTGCCAGAGGCACAGAACATGGCATTGGCGAAGGCGGGGTTGCTGCTGTTCAACAAGGCGAGCTCCATGGATGCTGCCACCCGCCTGTTGATAACTGCATCATTGCCTGAAGTCCCGGCGTTGTGGACGGATCATGGCGCGCTAGCCCTCGCTGAGTTGCCTGTATCGCCCGCGGCGCCAGCAGCGGGCTCACTCGACCTTTCCAGTTTGCCTGTGGATAACGGCCCCGTCCCACGGCCCACCTTGTGGGTGGATCCGCGGCAACCGATCTGTCAGTCCCGGCTGGCGGACGAGGGCTGGAGCGTAGGTTGGCGCTGGCATCCGGGCCAGTTCTTCGATGAAATGGCGCTACGTGGCGTTCTTGAGCAATGGTCGTGGTGCCGGGCGAAAGGGGTTATCCACACCGCGGCGGGGTGGCAGTCGTTCAATGGCCTGGAACGTGGGGCGCTGGAATGGCGCCCCAGCGAATGGCGCAGGGACTCGCGCATCGAGCTGATCTTCGATCAGCCACAACCAGTGCAGGTGCTCCAGGCGGCCATCGCCAGCTGTTACGTTGCTGGCTGATCAATTGCGCCAGCGGTTATGTTCCTGGCGCCATTGCTGCATTTCGATGACGTTGTCGGTGCGTGGCGGGGTCTTGATCTCGAACGGGTAGGGTGCAAGTTCGATCTGCATGGTGTGGGCGCCGAACTGGGTGACAGTGCCGGGGTGACGTTGTTCGCCGGTAACGGTGAACTCGAAATTGTAGATGCGCGCCAGGCGCTTTCGGCCATTGGCGTCGCGCACGAAAGCGATGCGCTTGAGCGCCACGGCGTCGTCGAGCAGTTCCAGGTCGAGCTTGGCACAATGCTGCTTGACCCGAGCCAGGGCCTTCTCGCGAAGCCCGTGGTTGTGCCACAGCCAGGCGCCTGCGGTCGCCACCAGCATCAGGACGAAAAGGTTTTCCAGGGTCAGCATTTGCGTAAGCTCCAGACAGGTCGATCCAGCTTAACTGCGTCTCTGGCCTGTCGTACAGATGGCAATCAGGTTCATACTGCGGGCCGCACATTTCTTCACATAGTTTCGGAAGCGCCCTGCATGAAACGTACACCGCACCTGCTCGCCATTCAGTCCCACGTGGTCTTTGGACACGCCGGCAACAGCGCCGCGGTGTTTCCCATGCAGCGGGTCGGGGTCAACGTCTGGCCACTCAACACGGTGCAGTTCTCCAACCACACTCAGTATGGCCAGTGGGCGGGGGAAGTGCTTGCGCCAGCGCAAATTCCCGCGTTGGTGGAAGGCATTTCCAATATCGGCGAATTGGGCCACTGCGATGCGGTGCTGTCGGGTTACCTGGGCAGTGCCGAGCAGGGGCGGGCGATCCTGGCTGGCGTCGAGCGGATCAAGGCGGTCAATCCCAGGGCTTTGTACCTGTGCGACCCGGTCATGGGCCATGCCGAGAAAGGTTGCATCGTGCCGGCCGAGGTAAGTGAATTCCTGCTCGAGCAGGCCGTGGCCAAGGCCGATATCCTGTGCCCCAACCAGCTTGAGCTGGACAGTTTCTGTGGCCGCCGCGCGCAGTCGCTGGAGGATTGCGTGGGCATGGCGCGCGGGTTGTTGGAGCGTGGGCCGCAGGTAGTGCTGGTCAAGCACCTGAATTATCCACAGCGCGCGGACGATGCCTTCGAGATGCTCCTGGTGACCCGCGAAGCCAGCTGGCACCTGCGTCGGCCACTGCTGGCGTTCCCGCGTCAGCCGGTAGGGGTGGGCGACCTGACGTCAGGGTTGTTCCTCGCCCGGGTGCTGCTTGGCGATAACTGGCTGCAAGCCTTCGAGTTCACCGCCGCTGCCGTGCATGAGGTGCTGCTGGAAACCCAGGCCTGCGCCAGCTATGAACTGCAGCTGGTGCGGGCCCAGGATCGCATCGCCCACCCACGGGTGCGCTTCGAGGCGCAGCGCCTGAACGGCTAGATCGAATCGGTCTTCAGGTTCTGATAGCGCTGCTCTAGCTCCTGGCGGATCTGTCGGCGCTGCTGACCCTGCAGGAAGCGGCGCTTCTCTTCGCTGCTCTGCGGCTGGCGTGGTGGTACCTTCACCGGGCGCCGGTCATCGTCGACAGCCACCATGGTGAAGAAGCAGCTGTTGGAGTGGCGTACAGAGCGCTCGCGGATATTCTCCGTGACAACCTTGATGCCCACCTCCATCGAGGTGTTGCCGGTGTAGTTGACCGACGCCAGGAAGGTCACCAGTTCGCCGACGTGCACCGGCTCGCGGAAGATCACCTGGTCCACCGACAGGGTCACCACATAGGTACCGGCATAGCGGCTGGCGCAGGCATAGGCGACTTCGTCGAGGTACTTGAGCAGGGTGCCGCCGTGTACGTTGCCAGAGAAGTTGGCCATGTCCGGTGTCATCAGGACGGTCATGGTCAGCTGGGCGTTTCCAGGTTCCATAGAGAGCTCACGGTGAATTTGCACGGTATCGGGGCGGGTATCTGCAGACACTTCTGTTTCCCCTCTTTGAGGTTTCCCATCCTGGTACGGGACGTCGGCTGACGCTCCATCGTCACGCCAATATTGCCATCGGCGGTGTCGAATCTGCCGATCTGTTTCTGCATATTGCATTGGCAATTTGCGGCAAGGCGCGATGTTAACCTGACGACGCCCATGCAACGTGGGCTTTCGCGTCAATCACAACAGTATGTGCCTGCTCCGCGCCCAGGGTCTTCCCAGCAGAGGAGCGGTTCGCCCCCAGCATCGAAAACAAGGAGTAACACGCCATGCATGCCATCAGCTTCATCCAGGATCTGGCGGTGATCATGCTGGTTGCCGGGGTGGTCACCATTCTCTTTCATCGCCTCAAGCAGCCCGTGGTGCTGGGCTACATCGTCGCCGGCTTCATCATCGGGCCGCACACGCCGCCGTTCGGGCTGATCCACGACGAAGACACCATCAAGACCCTGGCTGAACTGGGAGTGATCTTCCTGATGTTCTGCCTGGGCCTGGAGTTCAGCCTGCGCAAGCTGTTCAAGGTCGGTGCCACGGCGTTCATCGCCGCCTTCCTGGAAATCGTCCTGATGATCTGGATCGGTTTCGAGATAGGTCGCTGGTTCGGCTGGAACACCATGGATTCGCTTTTCCTCGGGGCGATCCTGGCGATTTCTTCGACCACCATCATCGTCAAGGCGCTCAACGACCTGAAGATGAAGAACGAGCGCTTTGCCCAACTGATCTTCGGCGTGCTGATCGTCGAGGATATTCTCGGCATCGGTATCATCGCGCTGCTGTCGGGCATCGCCGTCAGCGGTACGGTGAGCTCCGGCGAGGTGTTCTCGACCGTGGGCAAGTTGTCGCTGTTCATGATCGTCGCGCTGGTCATCGGCATCTTGCTGGTGCCGCGGCTGCTGGCCTATGTGGCCAAGTTCGAAAGCAACGAAATGCTGCTGATTACCGTGCTGGGCCTGTGTTTCGGCTTCTGCCTGCTGGTGGTCAAGCTCGAGTACAGCATGGTGCTGGGTGCCTTCCTGATCGGCGCAATCATGGCCGAGTCGCGCGAGCTGCTGAAGATCGAGCGCCTGATCGAGCCGGTGCGCGACTTGTTCAGTGCCATCTTCTTCGTGGCCATCGGCCTGATGATCGACCCGTCGATCCTGCTCGAATACGCTTGGCCGATCGTGGTCATCACCCTGGCGGTGGTGTTGGGCAAGATGCTTTCCTGCGGCATGGGGGCGTTCATTGCCGGCAATGATGGACGCACTTCGCTGCGTGTGGGGATGGGGCTTTCGCAGATCGGCGAATTCTCCTTCATCATCGCTGCCCTGGGCATGACCCTGCAGGTCACCAGCGACTTCCTCTACCCGGTCGCGGTGGCGGTATCGGCCATCACCACCCTGCTCACGCCCTACCTGATCCGCGCTGCCGACCCGTTGTCGATCAAGCTGGGCAATGTGGTACCCAGCCGCCTGGCGCGGGTGCTTTCGCTGTACGGCGAGTGGTTGCGCAGCATCCAGCCCCAGGGCGAGGGGGCCATGCTGGCGGCGATGATCCGGCGCATCCTGTTGCAGGTCGGGGTCAACCTGGCGCTGGTGATCGCGATCTTCTTCAGTGGCGGCTATTTCGCCGGGCGTATCGGCGTCTGGCTCAGCGAATGGGTGACGGACGCCGGTCAGCAGAAGGCGCTGATCTGGGGCGCGGCGCTGCTGCTGTCGTTGCCGTTCCTGATTGCCGCGTACCGCAAGCTCAAGGCACTGTCGATGTTGCTGGCAGAGATGGGCGTCAAGCCGGAGATGGCGGGGCGACATACCCAGCGCGTAAGACGGGTGATCGCCGAGGTGATTCCGCTGCTGTCACTGCTGGTGATCTTCCTGCTACTGTCAGCCTTGTCGGCGAGCATTCTGCCCACCAGCGAACTGCTGCTGATCATCGCGGTAGTGGCGGCGGTAGTGGTGGCACTGCTGTGGCGCTGGCTGATCCGTGTGCATACGCGAATGCAGGTGGCGTTGCTGGAGACGCTGGAGAACAGCCGCGATCATTCGCACTGAGGGAGCGGTTAACGCTTTCTGCGCAAGATTTCACCGTCGTCCGAGGGGATGGAGCGGTAGCAGTGTCGCCAGGCGCAGAGAGCCTGGCGATTCTACGAGTGATTGGTAGCTATAAGCCATCACTTTGTGCGGGTATTTCTCATTCAGCTTTCCAGCCAGACATCCCGCGCCCAGTGCCAGACCGATTCCCAGCTTTCCTCGGTGACGATTTCCTCTTCACCGGACCACAGCACCACGGTGCCGTCCTCTTCGACGCAGTAGAAATCGTCTCCGTCCTGGCAGATCGGTATGAGGTCGCGGGGCACGCCGGCGTCCCAGGCATTGGCCGCCACCTCCGGCAGGTAGGTGTGGGATTGCGGGTCGGTCACGGTGACCGGCTCGAGGCTGCCGTACACCACGTCACTGACGGTCAGCAGGTATTCCTTGAACACGAAGGGGATGTTGATGAACAGCTCTTCCTCGATCTCGACCAGCTGATCCTCGTCCGGCAGTTCCAGCGGCACCGGTACCGGCTCGTTGGCTTCACGGAGTTGTTCGATCACTTCTTCCACGGTTCACATCCTCTGACCTTATGACAACGCTGCGCGTTATACCCTAGTAGGCCGCTCTGGCAAAAGCAAAAACCCCGGGACAGGCCCGGGGTTTTTTCTGCAACGTGCGACGGTTAACCGTTTTGGCGGATACCGGCCAGCAGCCAAGGCTGGTTTTCGCCCTGGGCGCGAACCATGTGCCAGCTTTCGCTGAACACTTCGCCCTGGTCGAAGCGCGAAGTCTTCGACACGCCACGGAAGGTAAGGGTGGCGTCGGTCTGGTCGGCGCGGTCGTCTACGCCGTCCAGTTGCACATCGAGGTCGTCGATGTAGGTGGACTGGAAGCCTTCACCTTGTTCCGCGCGCTCACGCTTGAGGAACTCGAGCATCTGCGGGGTGACGAACTCGGCGATCTTGTCCATCTCGTTGGCGTCCCAGTGCTGCTGCAGCGACTGGAAGTGCGAACGTGCGGCGGCCAGGAAGCTGGCTTCGTTGAACCAGGCCGGGGCGTTTATCGCAGGCGCGGCAACCGGTGCGGCGGAACCGCCGAAGATCGACTGCGGGGCGGCCTGCGGCTGGGCTTCGCGCTGGTACGGGGCATGGCCGGCTGCAGCGTGTTGCGGCTGCTGCTGGCGGCGGCGCGCGGCGATGAAGCGGAAGACCAGGAAGGCGATCAGGCCCATGATCAGGAAATCGAGGATCTGCATGCCATCGAAGCCATCGCCCATGAACATGGAGGCCAGCAGGCCACCGGCGGCGAGGCCGGCCAGCGGGCCCAGCCAGCGCGAGGCGCCGCTGGCGGCAGCGGGTGCGCGGCCTGGCGCGGTCGGGGCGGCGGCAGGGGTGGTCGGGGTAGCCTGGCGGGTTTGGTGGATAGGCGCGGAGCCCGAGCTCTTGCCGCCACCGAAGCGCTTGGCGTTGGCGTCGAGGCTCAGCGTCAGGCCGACGCAGAGCGCCAGAGCGATGCTAAGAAAACGTTGCATAAGTTGGGGGTTCCCGTTTGTGTGGATTGCACGCGCGTCATGGTGCACATGAACCAGCAGACATAGCCAGCGACAACATGTTTCGAGCTTTTGCCTGATAGTCGGGAATGCAGACGGGCGTTGTCTGAAAGGTCATCGCGGGGCAAGCCCCGCGATTGGGTTCAGATGGCTTCCAGCTTGGCGTAACCAAGCATCAGCCATTTGCTGCCTTCGGAGAAGTTCACCTGCACCCGCGCCTGGGCACCGGAGCCCTCGAAGTTGAGGATCACGCCTTCGCCGAACACCGCATGCTGCACCCGCTGGCCAAGGCTGAAGGCGGTCTGCGGGATGCTGGCGTTGGCGAACAGGCTGCTCGCGGGCGTCTTCGCGCCGCCGAACGGGCGGCTGACGGTGTTCGATAGGCGCACTTCCTGCACCAGCCCGGCCGGAATCTCGCGGACGAAACGCGACACCTTGTTGTAGGTTTCGCTGCCGTACAGGCGACGGGTCTCGGCGTAGGTCATGACCAGCTGGCGCATCGCCCGGGTGATGCCCACGTAGGCCAGGCGCCTTTCTTCTTCGAGGCGGCCGGGTTCTTCGAGGCTCATCTTGTGCGGGAACAGGCCTTCCTCCATGCCCACCAGGAACACGTAGGGGAACTCCAGGCCCTTGGCGCTGTGCAGGGTCATCAGCTGGATGCTGTCCTCGTGCTCGTCGGCCTGGGTGTCGCCGGCCTCCAGCGAGGCATGGCCGAGGAACGCCGACAGTGGCGACAGGTCGGCGTCGTCGTCGCTGGTCTCGAAGTTGCGGGCCGCGCTGACCAGTTCCTCAAGGTTTTCCACCCGGGCCTGGCCTTTCTCGCCCTTTTCTTCCTGGTGGTAGATGATCAGGCCGGACTGTTCGATGACGGTCTGGGTCATCAGGTGCAGCGGCATGTCCAGCACCTTGGCGGCGAGGTTCTCGAGCAGCTCGATGAAGGCGCCCAGCGCACTGGCGGCGCGGCCCTTGAGGGCCTTGGCGGCCAGCAGCTGGCACATGGCGTCCCACATCGACAGCTGGCTGTGACGGGCGTGTTCGCGGATGGCCTCGACGGTCTTCTCGCCGATGCCGCGTGGCGGCACGTTGATCACCCGCTCCAGCGCCGCGTCGTTGCCGCGGCCTTCGAGCAGGCGCAGGTAGGCCATGGCGTTCTTGATCTCGGCGCGTTCGAAGAAGCGCTGGCCGCCATAGATGCGGTAGGGGATGCGTTCGCGCAGCAGGGCCTCTTCCAGCACCCGCGACTGGGCGTTGGAACGGTAGAGGATGGCGATCTCGTCGCGAGCGTTGCCCTGCTTGATGAGACTTTCGATGGTCTCGACCACGTAGCGCGCTTCGTCGTGCTCGTTGTACGCGGCGTAGAGCGTGAGCGGTTCGCCCTCGCCCATGTCGGTCCACAGTTCCTTGCCCAGGCGTCCGCTGTTGTTGGCGATCAGCGCGTTGGCGGCCTTGAGGATGCCGCCGGTGGAACGGTAGTTCTGCTCCAGGCGAATCAACTCGGCGTCGGGGAAGTCGGCGGTGTACTGGTGGATGTTCTCTATCTTGGCGCCGCGCCAGCCGTAGATCGACTGGTCGTCGTCACCCACCGCCATCAGGCTGTCGCCACCGGAGGCGAGCAGGCGCAGCCAGGCGTACTGCACGGCGTTGGTGTCCTGGAACTCGTCCACCAGCAGGTGGCGGAAGCGGCGCTGGTAATGCTTGAGCAGGTCCGGGTGGTCGCGCCACAGGTCGAGGGCGCGCAGCAGCAGCTCGGAGAAGTCGATGACCCCGGCGCGGTCGCAAGCCTGTTCATAGGCGACATAGATGTCGCGCATGGTGGCCAGGAACAGGTCGCCGCTGGCCTGGATATGCCGTGGGCGCAGGCCCTCGTCCTTCTGGCCGTTGATGAACCACTGGACCTGGCGTGCCGGCCATTTCTGCTCGTCCAGGCCCATTTCGCGGATCACCCGCTTGACCAGGCGTTGCTGGTCGTCGCTGTCGAGGATCTGGAAGTTCTGCGCCAGCCCTGCCTCCTGCCAGTGCGCCCGCAACAGGCGGTGGGCCAGGCCGTGGAAAGTGCCGACCCACATGCCGGCCGGGTTGATGCCCAGCAGTTGCTCGATACGCTGGCGCATTTCCGCCGCGGCCTTGTTGGTGAAGGTCACCGACAGGATCGAGTGCGGCGAGGCCTGCTCGACCTGGATCAGCCAGGCGATACGGTGCACCAGCACGCGGGTCTTGCCCGAGCCGGCGCCGGCCAGCACCAGTTGGCGCCCGACGGAGGCCGCCACGGCCTGGCGCTGGGCGTCGTTGAGGGAGTTCAGCAGGAGGGAGAGGTCGTCATTATGCATGCGGGCATTCTATGGCCGCGCGCAGGCAGGGGCAAACGCCCGCGCTGCAAATCACCGCACAGGCCATCTACCGTTCATCGGCGCTGCTGGCAGCGCCGCGTGGTTGAGCGGTCAGACCTGGACGGACGAGACATTTTCCAAATCATGACGTAGAGCAGTTTGGTCTGACGCGACGCTTGTGTATTCTCCCTGCACATTTGTGGTCAGCCATAACAAGAACTCAAAAGAATCCAGCCATATGACCCAGGATTGCATGGCGATCGGAGCATCGCCGGAGACGACACGGAGCGTTCGCAGGCAATTCGCCACCCAGCTGTCGATCGAGCGGACTCGCCTGCTGTACCAGGGCTCTCTGCTGCCCACCCTGTTCATGCTGCTCAACGGCCTGCTCAGCGCCTGGCTGCTGTGGAGCCCTGGGCGCTATCTGCTGGTTGGTGTGTGGATGGCCTGGCTGCTGGCACTGGTGGTGCTGCGGGTGATCCAGGTGGCGGCCTTCGAATCGGCGACACCGGTTCGCCAGGCCAAGCCAGCCTGGCGGAGGATGTTCCTGCTCGGTTCGGCGTTCAGCGGCCTGACCTTGGCCAGTGCGGTGATCGCCCTGGCGCCGGCGGACAACTTCGTGCAGCAGGCCTGGGTATTCGGCCTGCTCGGGGCAGCGGCGTTGTCGGCCAGTGTCGCCTACGCGGTCAGCCTGCCGGCGTTTCTCAGCTTCGCGGTGCCGTGCCTGCTGCCGCCGATCGCGTTTCTCTTCGTCTATGACGCCGGGCACCAGCGTGGCTGGGGCTGGCTGGGGCTGATCCTGCTGGTAGCGCTGATGGTGGTGGCCTGGCAGGTCAATCGCCTGATCGAGCGTGGCTTGCTGCGCCGCTTCCAGAACCAGGCGCTGATCGAGCATCTGCAGTGCGCCCAGCGCCACAGCGAGGGCCTGAACCGCAAGCTCAGCGCCGAAATCGCCCAGCGCCGTCAGGCCGAGGACGACCTGCGCCAGGCCCATGCCGGCCTTGAACAGCGCGTGGCCGAACGTAGCCATGAGCTGGACCAGGCCAACCAGGCCCTGAGCAAGAGCGAGCAGCGCCTGGCCCTGGCCCTGCAGGCCAGCGAGCTGGGGCTGTGGGACTGGAACCTGGAGACCGACGAAGTCCATCACACACAACTGCATGCCCTGTTCGGCCTCGATGCCGACCAGGTGCGTTCGGTACGCGCCGACCTCAAGCCGCGGCTGCACCCCGATGATTTGCCGGTGCTGCGGCGCACGCTGGTCGAACATCTCAAGGGGCGCACCGAGGACTACCGGGTCGAGTACCGGGTGCGTCACGCCCAAGGCCACTGGTGCTGGATCGAGGACCGTGGGCGGGCGGTGGAATCCGATGCCCAGGGCAAGGTCCTGCGCATGCTGGGCACCCGCCGTGACATCACCGCACAGAAGGAGCAGGAGGAGCAGCAGCGGCTCGCCGCGACGGTGTTCGAGGCAGCCAGCGAGGGGATCGCCATTCTCGATGCCGACTTCCAGCTGCTGGCGGTCAACCAGGCTTTCTGCGATGTCACCGGCTACGGCCGGGCCGAGTTGATCGCCCGCAACGCCCTGGAGCTACCCTGCAGCCGCGACGCCCGGCGCCACAGCCAGGCCATCGACCAGGCGCTGGACCAGCAGGGGCGCTGGCAGGGTGAGTTGGTCGAGGCGCGCAAGAGCGGCGAGCTCTATCCCCAATGGTTGCAGCTCAACAGCGTGAGCGATGTGCGGGGGCGTATCGTCAATATCGTCGGCTTCTTCACCGACCTGTCGGCGCGCCGCGAATCCGAGGAGCGCCTGCGCTATCTGGCGCACTACGATGACCTCACCGGCCTTGCCAACCGTGCGCTGTTCCGCCTGCGTCTGCACGAGGCGGCGCAACGCATGCGTCTGAATGGCCGCAGCCTGGCGCTGCTGCATGTTGACCTGGACCGCTTCAAGCTGCTCAACGAGAGCCTGGGTCATGAGCTGGCCGACCAGTTGCTGAAGAAGATGGCCCAGCGCCTGGCCAACGCGGTGCCCGAAGCCGATACCGTGGCGCGCCTATCCGGCGACGAGTTCGCGGTGCTGTTCGACGGCTATACCAACTTATCCAGCCTGGTGCGCGTCACTACCCGGTTGCTGGACAAACTGCGAGTGCCCCAGCGTGTGGGCGGGCACGAGGTGGTGATCAGCGCCTCGGTGGGTATCAGCCTGCTGTCCGATGCCAGCCTGGACCTCAATGCCCTGGTAAGCCAGGCCGACATGGCCAAGCAGCATGCCAAGCATCTGGGCGGCGACAGCTTCCAGTTCTATACCGAGAGCCTGCGTGCCAGCACCCTTGAGCGCCTGCAGCTGGAGAATCAGTTGCGCAAGGCCATAGACGAAGGCCAGCTGCTGGTCTACTACCAGCCCAAGCTGTGCCTGCGCACCGGTCAGTTGCACGCGGCCGAGGCCTTGGTACGCTGGCAGCACCCGCAATGGGGCATGGTGCCACCCAGCGAGTTCATTGGCCTGGCGGAGGAAACCGGATTGATCGCGCCCATGGGCGAGTTCGTGCTGCGCCAGGCCTGTTGGCAAGCCTGCGAGTGGTTGCGCCAGGGCCTGGAGGTGCGTGTTTCGGTCAACCTGTCGGTGTACCAGTTGCGCCAGGGCAAGCTGGTCAGCCTGGTGCGCCAGGTCCTGCAGGAGTCCGGCCTGGCGCCGCACCTGCTGGAGCTGGAACTGACCGAAAGCCAGTTGCTGGACAGTGTCGAGCACATCATCGCCACCTTCGAGCAGCTACACGCGCTGGGGGTTAAGCTGGCCATCGACGATTTCGGCACTGGCTACTCGTCACTGAGCTACCTCAAGCGCTTCCCGGTCGACTACGTAAAGATCGACCAGGCGTTCATCCGCGGGCTGCTTGAAGGCACGCAAGATGCGGCCATTACCCGGGCGATCATCGCCATGGCGCAGAGCCTGCAATTGAAGGTGGTGGCCGAAGGGGTGGAAACCCGTGAACAGTTGCAGTTCCTGCGCGAGCACGGCTGTGACGAGGTGCAGGGCTACCTGATCAGCCGGCCGGTCGATGCCGCGTCGTTCAAAGCGCTGCTAGGGCTTTCGACCGCCGACCTGTTGGGCTAGGCGTGCCAGGCCTGGCCCTGGCGCGCCAACAGGCTGTTGGCCTGTTCCGGGCCATTGCTGCCGGCGGGGTAAGGGCGCGGCGCCTGGAAGTGCTCCTCCCAGCCCTGCAGGATCGGGTCGATCCAGGCCCACGCGGCCTCGACCTCGTCGCGGCGCATGAACAGCGTCGAATCGCCTTCGAGTACATCCAGCAACAGCCGTTCGTAGGCCTCCCAGCGGCGGGTCTGGGCGAAGGCCTGGGCCAGGTTGAGGTCCAGCTCGACCGGCGCCAGGCGCATGCCTTTGCCCGGGCTCTTGGTCATCATGCGCAAGCTGATGTGCTCATCCGGTTGTAGCTGGATCAGCAGCTGGTTGACCTGGCCGCCGCTGAACAGCTCGTGCGGCACGGGCTTGAACTGGATGACGATCTGCGACGAGCGCCGCGCCATGCGCTTGCCGGTACGCAGGTAGAACGGCACGCCGGCCCAGCGCCAGTTGTCGATGTGCGCCTGGACCGCGACGAAGGTTTCGGTGTCGCTGTCGTTGTCCACGTCCTTCTCGAAATAGTAGGCCGGCACTTCCTGGCCGCCGATCTTGCCGGCGCCGTATTGGCCGCGCACGGTCTTGTCCTGGACGTCCTGGCCGGTGATGGGCTTGAGGGCGCGGAGGATCTTCACCTTCTCGTCGCGTACCGCTTCGGCCTCGAACTGCGAGGGGGGCTCCATGGCCACCAGGCAGAGCAGTTGCAGCAGGTGGTTCTGCAGCATGTCGCGGGTAGCGCCGGCACGGTCGTAGTAGGCGCCGCGGTTTTCCACGCCGAGGGTTTCACAGACGCTGATCTGCACATGGTCGACCTGGCCGTTGCGCCATACCGGCTCGAGCAAGGCGTTGGCAAAGCGCAGGGCCATGAGGTTCTGCACGGTTTCCTTGCCCAGGTAGTGGTCGATGCGAAAGACCTGGGACTCGTCGAACACCGCGCCGATCGCTTCGTTGATCGCGGTGGCCGACTCAAGCGAGTGGCCGATGGGCTTTTCCAGCACGATGCGCGCTTCGCTGTCGGCCAGGCCGGCGATGCGCAGGTGAGTGGCGATCGGCACGAACAGCTTGGGCGCGGTGGCCAGGTAGAAGATCCGCGTCAGGCCGCCGGGCTCACCCAGGTAGCGGGCCAGGCGGCCGAAGTCAGCGCTCTGCGCCGCGTCCATGGGGAAGTAGTCGAGCCGCGCCGAAAAGCGCTGCCAGACGTCTTCGTCGAAGTCCTGGCGGGCGACCTGCGCCCGGCAATGGCGCTCGGCAAGCTTGACGTAGTCGTTGCGCGGCAGGTTGCGTCGGGCCAGGGCGATAATCCGCACGGCGGTGTGCAGGCGGGATTCGCGATACAGGTGGTAGAGCGCCGGGAGCAGTTTGTGCAGGGCCAGGTCGCCCGTGCCGCCGAAGACCAGGATGTCGCAAGGAATCGTCAAACCACCACTCTCCACGTTCGATTAGCTGGGCGGGTTGGCAAGCATGTAGTATAACTACAAGAAAGCTACATCCCGGCACGCCGATCATAACCGAGTCCAGCCCGTGAATCTGTTGCAACATATCGACCAATCGCGGCACCTGCTGCGCAAATCGGAACTCAAAGTGGCCGACCATGTGCTGCTCGATCCGGCTGCCGTCATGCACAGCTCCATGGCCGATCTGGCGCACAGCGTGGGTATCAGCGAACCGACCATCGTGCGCTTCTGCCGGGCGATCGGTTGCTCGGGCTTCCAGGATCTCAAGCTCAAGCTGGCGCAAAGCCTGGCTGCCGGTGCCAGCTTCGGTCAATTTGCCATCCATGAAGACGACTCGGTCGCCGACTACAGCCTGAAAATCTTCGACACCACCCTGCATACCTTGATGGAAGTACGCGAGCACCTCGACCCGCAAGCCTTGCAGCAGGCGGTGACGGCCATGGCCCAGGCCCAGCGCGTGGAGTTCTATGGTTTTGGCGCCTCGGGCGCGGTCGCGGCGGATGCGCAGCACAAGTTCTTCCGCCTGCTGCTCAGCGCGGCGGCCTATTCCGATCCGCACATGCAGGCAATGTCGGCTGTCACGCTCAAGCCGGGCGATGTGGCGGTGTGCATTTCCCAGTCGGGTCGCTCGAAGGACCTGCTGATCACCGCCAACCTGGTGCGCGAGAGCGGTGCCAACCTGATCACCCTGTGCCCGAGCCAGACACCGCTGGCCGAGCTGTCGACGGTCAACCTGGCCATCGACGTACATGAGGACACCGAAATCTACACGCCGCTGACCTCGCGCATCGCCCACTTAGTTGTGATCGACGTGCTGGCCATGGGCGTGGCAATGGCCCGCGGGCCGAGCCTGGTCAACCACCTCAAGAGCGTGAAGCGCAGCTTGCGCAGCCTGCGCCTGTCGCCCAAGTCGATCAAGGCGACCGACGACTGATTCAAGGCTGTGCTCGCATGGGGGCGGGCTGGCCCGCGCCCATGCAGGTTTCATCATTTCGTCACCAATCCACCGCCAAACCGTAAACCACTGAGGCCAGTCTGAAACTCCCCGCATCCTTTCTGGGAGACAGGCAATGGCACGTGATCACGACGGTGTGTACCAACCCAACGCCAAGGCTCGCAAGCAGCAGGAAAAGGATCAGCGCCGCATGGAGTACCGCCGCGCGATCGAATGCTACTGCGACCAACGCCAGTTGCTGCGCGAACTGGCCGACTACCCCGACCTGCAGGACCTCACGGTGTGGCAGGTATCGGCGGCAACTTCCCCGAGAAACGCTCAACAAGCCCGCTGATCATTGCACGTTCGCTGCGGATGAACGCTTGAAACGCCAGGGCCACCGGCGATTGCCGCTTGCTCCGGGACTGCACCAGGCACCAGCTGCGGTACAACGGCAGTTCTTCCACCGGCAACTCCCTGAGCATGCCGGTGGCCAGTTCCATGTTGACCGCATGACGGGTCAGCAGGGCGATGCCCAGCCCGGCCACCACGCATTCGCGCTGGGCATCGGTGGAGGCCACCTCGAGGGTCTGGGTGAAATGCACGCGCTTGTCCTTGAAAAACTCCTCGCAGGCCTTGCGGGTGCCAGAACCCTGTTCACGGACCAGCAAGGTGTGCGGTTCGAGATCCTGCAGGCGCAGGCTGTCCGGCTTGCACAACGGGTGTTGCGGCGGTGCCACGGCGATGATCGGGTTGTTCAGGAAGGGCAGGAACTCGAGGCCCATGTCCTGGGGCACCATGGACATGATGACCAGGTCGTCGCGGTTGTCCGACAGGCGCCTGATCGCCTGGGCACGGTTGACCACCGTCAAGGTGAGGTTGACCTCCGGGTGGCGCTGCTTGAAGGCGGCGAACAGGTGTGGCACGAAGTACTTGGCGCTGGATTCGATCGCCAGTTTCAGCTGCCCCTGCAGTGAGCCCTGCATGTCCGACAGCTGCATATCGAGGTTTTCCAGGCGCCCGAAGATATCCCGGCTGGCGCGTTGCAGCGCTTCGGCGGCCTCGGTCAGGTAGAGCTTCTTGCCGACATACTCGAACAGCGGCTGGCCAACCAGCTCCTCGAGCTGGCGGATCTGTAGACTAACGGCGGGTTGCGTCAGCGCCATCTCTTCGGCCGCCCGGCTGTAGGAGCGCAAATCACACACTTCGTTGAAGACCTGCAGCTGACGTAAAGTCATACGCATCAATGACTTGCGCATTTTTTGCGGTGCTCCGGCAAAACCTTGTTACCCAACTATAAGCTTTTGCTTATGCTGCCTCTAACAAATATTGATTTTTGTTTATCGACCTTCAGCGCTAGGGTGGATATGCGACTGGCCAGCGACGTTTGGTCACGCGCCGACCGGTAGAACCGGATCGTCTGTTCCTACGGCTTTGGGAAGACTCCAGTGATAACAAAAATCCTGATCGCCAACCGGGGTGAGATTGCAGTACGGATCGTGCGTGCCTGCGCCGAGATGGGCATTCGCTCCGTGGCGATCTACTCCGACGCCGACCGCCACGCCTTGCACGTCAAGCGCGCCGACGAGGCCTACAGCATCGGTGCCGAGCCCCTGGCCGGCTACCTGAACCCGCGCAAGCTGGTGAACCTTGCTGTCGAGACCGGCTGCGATGCCTTGCATCCCGGCTACGGTTTCCTGTCGGAAAACGCCGAACTGGCGGAGATCTGCGCTGAACGCGGGATCAAGTTCATCGGCCCGGCTGCCGACGTCATTCGCCGCATGGGTGACAAGACCGAAGCGCGCCGCACCATGATCGCGGCCGGCGTGCCGGTCACCCCCGGCACCGAAGGCAACGTCGCCGATATTCATGAAGCCCTGCAGGAAGGCGACCGCATCGGTTACCCGGTGATGCTCAAGGCCACCTCCGGTGGCGGCGGGCGCGGCATTCGCCGCTGCAACAGCCGCGAGGAACTGGAACAGAACTTCCCCCGGGTAATTTCCGAGGCCACCAAGGCCTTCGGCTCGGCGGAAGTGTTCCTGGAAAAGTGCATCGTCAACCCCAAGCATATCGAGGCGCAGATTCTCGGTGACAGCTTCGGCAACGTGGTGCACCTGTTCGAGCGCGACTGCTCGATCCAGCGCCGCAACCAGAAACTCATCGAGATCGCCCCGAGCCCGCAGTTGACCCCTGAGCAGCGTGCCTACATCGGCGACCTGGCCGTGCGCGCGGCCAAGGCGGTGGACTACGAGAATGCCGGTACCGTGGAGTTCCTGCTCGCCGATGGCGAGGTGTACTTCATGGAGATGAACACCCGGGTGCAGGTGGAACACACCATCACCGAGGAAATCACCGGCATCGACATCGTTCGCGAGCAGATCCGCATCGCCTCCGGCCTGCCGCTGTCGATCAAGCAGGAAGACATTCAGCACCGCGGCTTTGCCTTGCAGTTTCGCATCAACGCCGAAGACCCGAAGAACAACTTCCTGCCCAGCTTCGGCAAGATCACCCGCTACTACGCCCCGGGCGGCCCGGGTGTGCGTACCGACACGGCGATCTACACGGGCTACACCATTCCCCCGTTCTACGACTCCATGTGCCTGAAACTGGTGGTCTGGGCGTTGACCTGGGAAGAAGCCATGGACCGCGGCCTGCGGGCCCTGGACGACATGCGCCTGCAGGGGGTCAAGACCACTGCCGCGTACTACCAGGAAATCCTGCGCAACCCGGAATTCCGTAGCGGCCAGTTCAACACCAGCTTCGTCGAAAGCCACCCTGAACTGACCAACTACTCGATCAAGCGCAAACCCGAAGAGCTGGCCCTGGCCATCGCCGCCGCCATCGCCGCCCACGCAGGCCTGTGAGGAACCGAATAATGTCCAAGAAAATCTTTGTTACCGACACGATCCTGCGCGACGCTCACCAGTCCCTGCTGGCCACCCGCATGCGCACCGAAGACATGCTGCCGATCTGCGACAAGCTCGACAAGGTCGGCTACTGGTCGCTGGAAGTCTGGGGCGGCGCCACCTTCGACGCCTGCGTGCGCTTCCTCAAGGAAGACCCGTGGGAGCGCCTGCGCAAGCTGCGTGCCGCGCTGCCCAACACCCGCCTGCAGATGCTCCTGCGCGGGCAGAACCTGCTGGGCTACCGCCATTACAGCGACGATGTGGTCAAGGCCTTCGTGGCCAAGGCCGCGGTCAACGGCATCGACGTGTTCCGCATCTTCGACGCCATGAACGATGTGCGTAACCTGCGCGTGGCCATCGAGGCGGTGAAAGCCGCCGGCAAGCACGCCCAGGGCACCATCGCCTACACCACCAGCCCGGTGCATACCGTCGATGCCTTCGTTCAGCAGGCCAAGCAGATGGAATCCATGGGTTGCGACTCGGTGGCGATCAAGGACATGGCTGGCCTGTTGACCCCGTTCGCCACCGGCGAGTTGGTCAAGGCACTGAAAGCCGAGCAGTCATTGCCGGTGTTCATCCACTCCCACGACACTGCCGGCCTGGCCGCGATGTGTCAGCTCAAGGCCGTCGAGAACGGCGTCGACCATATCGACACCGCGATCTCCAGCTTCGCCTGGGGTACCAGCCACCCGGGCACCGAGTCGATGGTCGCCGCGCTAAAGGGCAGCGAGTTCGACACCGGCCTGGACCTCGAGCTGCTGCAGGAGATCGGCCTGTACTTCTACGCCGTGCGCAAGAAGTACCACCAGTTCGAAAGCGAGTTCACCGCCGTGGATACCCGCGTGCAGGTCAACCAGGTACCGGGCGGGATGATTTCCAACCTGGCCAACCAGCTCAAGGAGCAGGGCGCGCTCAACCGCATGAACGAAGTGCTGGCGGAGATCCCGCGGGTGCGCGAAGACTTGGGATTCCCGCCGCTGGTGACCCCGACCTCGCAGATCGTCGGCACCCAGGCGTTCTTCAACGTGCTGGCCGGCGAGCGCTACAAGACCATCACCAATGAAGTGAAACTGTACCTGCAAGGCGGCTACGGCAAAGCCCCCGGTGTGGTCAACGAGCAGCTGCGGCGCCAGGCGATCGGCAGCGAGGACGTGATCGACGTGCGCCCGGCCGACCTGCTCAAGCCGGAGATGGCCAAGCTGCGCGCCGACATCGGCAGCCTCGCGCACTCCGAGGAGGACGTGCTGACCTTCGCCATGTTCCCCGACATCGGCCGCAAGTTCCTCGAGGAGCGTGAAGCCGGCACCCTCAAGCCAGAAGCCTTGCTGCCGATTCCGGAAGCTGGCGCGGTGGGGGCGGTGGGCGGTGAAGGCGTGCCGACCGAGTTCGTCATCGATGTCCACGGTGAAACCTACCGCGTCGATATCACCGGTGTCGGCGTGAAGGCCGAAGGCAAGCGCCACTTCTACCTGTCCATCGACGGCATGCCGGAAGAAGTGGTGTTCGAGCCGCTCAACGAATTCGTCGGCGGTGGCGGCAGCAAGCGCAAGCAGGCCAGCGCGCCGGGCCACGTCAGCACCAGCATGCCGGGCAACATCGTCGATGTGCTGGTCAAGGAAGGCGACGTGGTCAAGGCCGGCCAGGCGGTGCTGATCACCGAGGCGATGAAGATGGAGACCGAAGTCCAGGCAGCGATCGCCGGCAAGGTCGTGGCCATTCACGTGGCCAAGGGCGACCGGGTGACCCCGGGCGAAATCCTGATCGAGATCGAAGGCTGACAGAAGCCTTCATCTACAAGCTGTTAACCTCTGGGGAGCGGATGCTCCCCTTTTTTTGTCTGGATAAATCAGCCCACGCGGCACGCTTCCAGCGTGCGGACTTGTCCCTCAGGCTGCTGGTTTTCCTCACTCAACCAACGCTCGAACCCCGCCGCCACGGTCGGCCATTCGGTATCGGTAATCGAATACCACGTTGTATCGCGATTACGGTCCTTGACCACCATGTGGTTGCGGAACACGCCCTCGAACACAAAACCGAACCGTTCGGCCGCGCGCTTGGAGCGGGCATTGGCGTCGTTGCACTTCCATTCCAGCCGGCGATTGCCCAGCTCGAAGCCCAGTTTGCTCAAAAGGTAAACCGCCTCGGTGCCCTTGGGTGTGCGTTGCATGGCGGCGCCGAAGGCGATGTGGCCAATCTCGAAGCGGCCGTGTTCGGGGACGATCGACATGTAGCTGAGGATGCCCTGAACCTGGCCGTTGGCGCGGTCGATCACACTGTAGAACAGCGGGTCGCGGCTGGCGGCGTTGCCTTCCAGCCAGCGGTCGAAGCTGGCGCGCCCAGCAAACGGGCCGTAGGGCAGATAGTCCCATAGCGCTGGGTCCGAGCCCGGACCTTGCAGTACTTCCCAAAGGTCGTTGCCATGGCGCGCCGGGTCAAGCTTCTCCAGGCTGATGAAACGGCCTTCGATGGGCTCGGCCTTGGGCGTACCGGCGGGTTTCCAGTTCAATGCGTCGTTCATGGGCGGCCTACAGTGCTTTGCGGAATTGGATGAAGCCCGGTCGCTCGGCGACCTGCTCGTACAAGCTGATGGCGGTGGCGTTGGTCTCGTGGGTCAGCCAGTGCACCTTGATGCAGCCGGCGGCCTTGGCCGTGGCGTAGACATGCTCGATGAGCTGCCGACCGATGCCCAGGCCACGCACTTCACTGTCCACGTAGAGGTCCTGCAGGTAGCAGGAGTTCTCGATGCTCCAGTTGGAACGATGGTAGATGAAGTTGACCATCCCCACCGCCTTGCCATCGACCCAGGCCAACGCCGAGTGGGTGGGCTCGTTCGCATCGAGCAGGCGTTGCCAGGTGCTGGTGTTGACTGCGTCGGGCAGTTCGGCCTGGTAGAAGCGCAGGTAGGCCTGCCACAAGGGTAGCCAGGCGGCGTGGTCGTTGGCGCCCACCGGGCGCAGGGTGATGCTGGTCATGGGCTTTTCCTTCAGAGGTCGCGCATGTGCGCGGCGAGTTGGTTATCCACAGGGTCGGCGCTGGCGGCCAGGCCTGCGCGGACCCCGGCGATGTCTTGCGCCGAACGGTTCTGACTGAGCTTGCGTGCGCCCTGCAGGCGGGCGATCGGCAGGCGGATACCGATGATGGCGCGGAGCATGCCGTCAAGGTAGTCAGCCGGAGCATCGGCGACGCTCCACGGTGCTGCGCGGCCTTGCTCATGGCGGTCGGTCAGGCGGCTGACGATGTCCAGCAATTGCGTCGGTGCGTGGATCACCTCCACCGGGCCCCAGGCATGCACCGCCATGTAGTTCCAGGTGGGCACCACCTTGGGGTTGTCCGTCTTGCTCGGGTAGTAGCCAGGGCTGACATAGGCGTCGGCGCCGGGGAATACCAGCAAGGCTTCAGCGCCTTGTGCCAGGTCTTGCCACTGCTGGTTGGCCCTGGCGAGGTGGCCGTAGACCGTGCCGAATTCGCCCTCGCCGGTGGTGACCAGCACGGGCAGATGGGTGGCCAGCAGCCCGTGCTCACCGTGGCTGACCAGCGTTGCCAGGCGGGTGTGCAGCATGTGCTGGTGCAGGCGGGCAAGGTCATGTTCCTGATGCGGTTTGCTGTTGTACATGCCGGTGTTCCTTGTGCTGTGGCTTCATGCTAGGCAGGCTATTGGCTCTGTGTAAGAGCCATTCGTGACTGTTTTGATAGGTCCAATACCATGAGCGAACGTACCCACGCGTTGCCTTTCGATCCGGCAGGGATCGTCCTGGATCGCCATCGCGGGCTTAGCCAGCAGCTTTACCAGGCCTTGCGCGCGCGCGTGCTGGATGGGCGCCTGGAAGGCGGCACTCGGCTGCCGGCCACCCGTGACCTTGCGGCGGTGCTCGCGTTGTCGCGCAACAGCGTGGTGCGTGCCTATGACCAGTTGTATGCCGAGGGCTTTATAGAAAGCCGGGTAGGCGATGGCACCTATGTAAGCCGCCTGGGAAAACTATCCACACAACTGTCCACAGGGTTATCCCTGGTGTTATCAACAGACTTATCCACATTTGAGGCGTCTGATACTGAGGATTTATCCAGTTTTGCGCTGTGCAGCGAGCCGTTGTTGCGTCTGAAAAAGCACCATCTGCCGCCGCCAAAAGGCGATGCGCCGAGGGCTTTCAGGGTTGGCCTGCCAGCCTTCGACCTGTTTCCTTTCGAGGTCTGGGCCAAGCTGCAAGCGGGTTTCTGGCGAAATCCCGACCCGGCGCTGCTCGGCTATGGCGACCCGGCAGGGGAGCTGCCGTTGCGTGATTTGATTGCCACCTATCTGCGTCGATCGCGAGGGCTTTCCTGCAGTGCTGAACAAATTGTGATCACCAGTGGTGCGCAGCAGGCGATCAGCCTTTGTGCACAGTTGCTGTTGCAGCCTGGTGACGGGGTGGCTGTGGAAAACCCGGGCTACCGCGCTGCCGGGCACGCCTTCGCCCTGGCGGGGGCAAGGGTCAGCGGCGTGCCGGTAGACGAAGAGGGCATGGACTGTGCGCGCCTGGCCGAGCTGCCGGATTGCCGGCTGGCTTACGTGACCCCGGCTCACCAGTACCCCACCGGTGTGACCATGAGCCTGGCCCGGCGCCTGGCGTTGCTGGCCTGGGCCGAGCGCCAGGACGGTTGGGTCGTCGAGGACGATTACGATGGTGAGTACCGCTACAGCGGTGCGCCTTTGGCACCGCTGGCGGCACTGGATCGGCAGGGCCGGGTGCTGTACGTCGGAACGTTCGGCAAGATCGCATTTCCGGCTTTGCGGCTGGGTTACCTGGTGCTGCCCGGACGCCTGGTGCGGGCATTCAGCCAGGCCAAGGCGCTGGCGGTGCGTCACTCGGAAGTCGGCACGCAATGTGTCATGGCGCAGTTCATGGCCCAAGGGCATTTCCAGCGGCATATCCGCCGTATGCGCCGGGCGGCGCTGGCCCGCAGGAATGTGCTGAAGGCCGGTTGGCCCGTGGATGTACCGGGGCTGGGGGCAATGCCAGACGTCGCAGCAGGGCTGCATGTGAAGGTGGCTGTGGATAACTTGGCGCGGGAGCAGGAGTTGGTGGCGCGGGCGGAGGCGGTGGGGGTGGAGGTCACTCCGCTGAGCAGCTACTGGCTGGAGGACAGCGCGGAACCTGCGGATACGAGGGCAGGGCTGGTACTGGGATTCGCGGCAGTGCCAGAAGGGGAGATTGCGCAGGCTTTGATGCGCCTGCGCAAGGCCTGGCGAGATTGAATGGGGCCGCTCTGCAGCCCCAAAAACATCAGGTCCCCGACTTGATCTTGGTCCAGGCCCGCGTCCGCGCCCGCTCGGCATCCCGTGGCAACGGCTTGAGCGTGTACAACTTGGCCATTGCCTCCGCCGTCGGGTACAGGTTTGGATTGTTGCGGATCGCCGGGCTGACCTTGTCGGTCGCATCCTTGTTCGGATTCGGGTAGCCGACGAAGTCGCTGATCGGTGCGATCACTTCTGGTCGCAACAGGTAGTTGATGAATGTGTGGGCATCTTCCGGGTTGGCGGCGTTCTTGGGGATCGCCAGCATGTCGAACCAGATCGGCGCGCCTTCCTTCGGCAGACGCATGTCCACCACCACGCCGTTCTTCGCTTCACGAGCCCGATTCGCGGCCTGGGAGAAGCTGCCCGAGTAGCCCACCGCCACACAGATATCACCATTGGCGATATCGGCCATGTACTTGGACGAGTGGAAGTAGGTTACATGCGGGCGGATCTTCAGCAGCAGGTCCTGGGCTTTCTGATAGTCGGCCGGCTTGCCGCTGTTGGGGTCCAGGCCCAGGTACGACAGCGCCAGCGGCAGGATCTCCGACGGCGAATCAAGCAGCGCCACGCCACACTGCTTGAGCTTGGCGATGTTCTCTTCCTTGAAGATCAGGTCCCAGCTGGCCACCGGTGCGTCGTCGCCGAGCACCGCCTTGACCTTGGCCGGGTTGAAGCCGATCAGCACCGTGCCGTACATGTAAGGCACGGCAAACTTGTTGCCGGGGTCATTGGCCTCGATCAGCTTCATCAGTGCCGGGTCAAGGTGTTGCCAGTTGGGCAGCTTCGCCCGATCGAGGGGCTGGAACACGCCGGCTTCTATCTGCTTGGCGAGGAACACGTTGGACGGCACCACCACGTCATAGCCGGAGTTGCCGGTGAGCAGCTTGGCTTCCAGTGCTTCATTGGTGTCGAAGATGTCGTAGATCAGCTTGACCCCGCTGTCCTTCTGGAAGTCGACCAGGGTTTGCGGGGTGATGTAGTCGAACCAGTTGTATACCCGCAGGGTACGCTGTTCGGCGTGTGCCTGCAGTGCGCCAGCGAACAGGCCGGCGGCGACGAGCGGGGCGAGCAGACGTTTGAGTCGGGTCATGTTCACGCTCCTGGCTGGGCCTGCTGGAAGCCTTCCAGCACATTGACCGCGTTGATGCCGATTTCCTCCACAGCGTAGCCGCCCTCCATCACGAACAAGGTCGGCTTGCCCAGCTGGGCGATGCGCTTGCCCATCGCCAGGTAGTCGGGACTGTCGAGCTTGAACTGGGAGATGGGGTCGTCCTTGAAGGTATCCACGCCAAGGGAGATCACCAGCACATCGGCATCGAAGGTGGCGATGCGCTGGCAGGCGTCTTCGAGGGCTGCGCTCCAGGCTGCCCAGTCGCTGCCGGCAGGCAGCGGGTAGTTGATGTTGCAGCCTTCGCCGGCACCTTCGCCGATCTCGTCGGCGTAGCCGAGGAAGAACGGGAACTCGTCCTGCGGGTCGCCGTGGATCGAGGCGAAGAACACGTCGTTGCGGGTGTAGAAAATGTCCTGCGTACCGTTGCCGTGGTGATAGTCGACGTCGAGGATGGCTACCTTGCGCCGGCCGTGGTCGATGAAGGCCTGGGCGGCAATGGCTGCGTTGTTGAGGTAGCAGTAACCCCCCATCACTTCGCCTGCGGCGTGGTGCCCTGGTGGCCGGCACAGGGCGAATGCGGCATGGGCGCCTTGCTGGATCGCGGCCTGGGCGGTCAGGGCGACCTGGGCGGCGCTGTAGGCGGCCTGCCAGGTGCCGGCGGTGATCGGTGCGCCGGCGTCGAAGCTGTAATAACCGAGCTCGCCGTGCAGGCCGCTGGGTTTGACCTGGCGCAGGGTGCGCGCCGGCCAGGTGAACGGCAGCAGGTCACCTTCCTGGCCAAGCGCGGCCCAACGGGCCCAGGCGCCTTCGAAGAAATCCAGGTAGTCGGCGCTGTGGATGCGCTGCAGCGGCGCGCGGCCAAAGTCGGCGGGGCCTTGCACGGGCCCGAGGTTGCGCTGCTTGACGCGCTCCAGGACGTGGTCGGCGCGCGACGGCATTTCGAAACAGGGCATCAGCTTGCCGTCGATGAGCTCGCAGCGGCCATGGTGCAGGCGGTGGTCATCGGAATAGATCGTCAGCACGTTGTTGTTCTCCGTATTCACTGGCGTGGAGCCATTTTTACGGACTGCCCGGTACTGGAGAACGTCGCAAACGGCCAAAAGGGGATCGATGTGGCCAAGCCGTCCGTAACCGGTCAACCGCGAAAATGGCTTGGCGCCACGCCGCTCCAGCGCTGGAAGGCATGTCGGAAGCTCGCGGTCTCGCTGAACCCCAATGTTTCGGCAATGCGGTAGATCGGCATCTGGTCCTCGGCCAGCAACTGCTTGGCCCGCTCGAAGCGCAGCTCGTCGAGGAGCTGTTGATAACTGCTGCCCAGCGCCTGCAAATGCCGGCGCAGTGTGCGCGACGAGCAGTTCATCTGCCGTGCCAAGCCTTCCAGCCCAGGCGCGGCATCCAGTTGTCGCAGCAGCAGCTGGCGGATCCGCCCCAGCCAAGCTTGGCGGCCGGTGAACTCCAGGTTGAGGCGCCGGCAGCGTTCGCCCATGGCCTTGTGGGTGATCGGGTCGGCCAGGGGCAGGGGCATGTCCAGCCAGTGTCGTTCGAAAGCGAAGGCATTGTCGCTGGCGCCGAAGCCGAGTGGGCACTGGAATGCAGGGTCATAGAGCGCGTGGTAGCCCGGGCGCGGGTGTTCGAAACGCGCCGCCAGCAACGGTAGTTGGCGGCCGAGCAGGTCATCGCAGATCACTTTCAGCGACAGCAGGCAGAATTCGGCATTGAAGGCGGCCAGCCCAGGCGCGTCGTAATGGTCGCTGGCGCTGAGCCACACGCGCTGGCCATCGTCCACCAGGCGCAGCTGAAAGACTGTTCCCAGCAGTGCCGGAAAGGTCAGCGCCAGGCGCAGGGCGTCACCCAAAGTGGCACTTGAGAGCAGGGCGTAACCGAGCATGCCGTAGCACGACACGTGCATGCGCCGGCCGAGTTCCAGGCCGATGTCCTGGCGCCGGGCCACGGCGTTGGCGCAGACCTGCAGTTCCTGCTGGGTGGTGATGCGCGCATCGGCGTGGCCCAGGTCTGCGGGACCTATGCCGCTGCCGGCGAGCATGTGCTGCGCGTCCACGCCGTCTTCCTGGAACACCTGGAGGATCAGCGAAACGGCGTTGAGGGTGGTGAGGTGGCTGTGCAGCATGCTCGGCATCCCGTTGAGCTGGGGAGAATTACCGAGCAAGTTGTGTGCCGGGTACGCGGCGTGGCGTGGGAGCAGGCTTGCCCCGCGATGGCGTAGTTGAGGCCCGCATCAATATCGCGAGGCAAGCCCGCTCCCACGGCCGCTCCCCTATCAACAGCATTTCGCAGGCATAAAAAAAGGGCCCGTAGCATGCGCTCGGGCCCTTGAAAGGTTGAGAGGTGTCTAGTCCCTCGACCTGGTGAGACTGTTTGCAGCGGTCTGGGTTACGCCTTCAGCGGAACCAGACGGGGAGCGATCATGTTTTCCGGACGCAGGATGTCGTTGAGCATCTCTTCGTCCAGCAGCTTCTCTTCGCGCACCAGTTCCAGCACGCCGCGGCCGGTTTCCAGGGCGACGCGGGCGATACGGGTGGCGTTTTCGTAGCCGATGTATGGGTTCAGGGCGGTGACCAGGCCGATCGAGTGCTCGACCAGTTCACGGCAGCGCTGTTCGTTGGCGGTGATGCCGACGATGCAGTGCTCGCGCAGCATGTCCATGGCGCGTTGCAGCAGGCGGATCGAGTCGAAGATCTTGTAGGCGATCAGCGGTTCCATCACGTTCAGCTGCAGCTGGCCACCTTCGGCGGCGACGGTCAGGGCCAGGTCGTTGCCCATGATGGCGAACGCGACTTGGTTGACGGCTTCCGGGATAACCGGGTTGACCTTGCCTGGCATGATCGAGCTGCCTGGCTGGCGCGCCGGCAGGTTGATCTCGTTGATGCCGGTGCGTGGGCCGCTGGACAGCAGGCGCAGGTCGTTGCAGATCTTCGACAGCTTGACCGCGGTGCGCTTGAGCATGCCGGAGAACAGCACGAAGGCGCCCATGTCGGAGGTGGCTTCGATCAGGTCGGCAGCCGGCACCAGCGGCTGGCCGCTGATGATCGCCAGGCGCTGGACGGCCAGCATCTGGTAGCCCGGGTCGGCATTGATGCCGGTACCGATGGCGGTGCCGCCCAGGTTGATTTCGGTCAGCAGTTCCGGAGCCAGCGAGCGCAGGCGCTGCAGGTCTTCGGTCATGGTGGTGGCGAAGGCGCGGAATTCCTGGCCCAGGGTCATCGGCACGGCGTCTTGCAGCTGGGTACGGCCCATCTTCAGAACGTGGTCGAACTCTTTACCTTTGGCAGCGAAGGCCTGGATCAGGCTGTCGAGGCTAGCCAGCAGGGCGTCGTGGCCCAGCAGCAGACCCAGACGAATCGCGGTCGGGTAGGCGTCGTTGGTCGACTGCGCCATGTTCACATCGTTGTTCGGGTGCAGGTACTGGTACTCACCCTTCTGGTGACCCATGGCCTCCAGCGCGATGTTGGCGATGACTTCGTTGGCGTTCATGTTGGTGGAAGTACCAGCACCGCCTTGAATCATGTCCACCACGAACTGCTCGTGATAGTCGCCTTTGATCAGTCGTGCGCAGGCTGCGCTGATCGCGGCGTGCTTGGCATCGCTCAGGTGCCCCAGCTCACGGTTGGCGTCAGCAGCTGCCTGCTTGACCATCGCCAGGCCGACTACCAGTTTCGGGTAGTGCGACAGCGGAACACCGGAGAGGTGGAAGTTGTTGGCAGCGCGCAGAGTCTGGATGCCGTAGTAGGCATCGGCAGGGACTTCAAGGGTACCAAGCAGATCTTTTTCGACGCGGAACGATGCAGCGGAGGACATGATGGATATCATCTCGATTTTGACCCGGCACCTGCCGGAATGGCGCCAATGCTAGGGCTGCCCAGATTTTGCGGCCAATGCTGTTGCACGCTAACCTATGCGCAAACGGCATACGGTTTGATGTGACGCCGATTGACAATCGAGCGTGTTCCATTTTGGTGCACGCAGTGCGGAGTAGTCGATGAACCTCGAAAGCAAATGGCTGGAGGACTTCAGTGCCCTGGCCTCGACCCGCAGTTTCTCGCAAGCGGCCGAGCGCCGGTTCGTTACCCAGCCAGCGTTTAGCCGACGCATACGCAGCTTGGAAGCGGCGCTTGGGTTGACCTTGGTGAATCGTTCCCGCACACCCATCGAACTGACCGAGGCCGGGCAGCTGTTTCTCGTCACTGCACGCACCGTTGTCGACCAGTTGAGCGAAGTTCTCCGCCATTTACATCACCTCGAAGGCGGTCAGGGCGAAGTGATCCAGGTCTCGGCCGCGCACTCCTTGGCATCGGGCTTTTTCCCCCGCTGGGTGGCGCAATTGCGCAACGATGGCCTTAACATCGCCACGCGCCTGGTCGCCACCAACGTCGGTGATGCGGTGCATGCATTACGCGAAGGCGGCTGCGACCTGATGCTGGCCTTCTATGACCCGGACGCGGCGCTGCAGATGGACGCCGAGATCTTCCCGTCGCTGCACATGGGCAATACCGAAATGCTTCCGGTGTGTGCCGTGGGCCCCGACGGCGAGCCGCTGTTCGACCTGGAGGGGGAGGCCAGCGTGCCCTTGCTGGCCTACAGCGCCGGCGCCTTCCTCGGTCGGTCGGTCAACCTGCTGCTGCGCCAGCGCAACCTGCGCTATACCACTGTCTATGAGACGGCCATGGCCGACAGTCTCAAGAGCATGGCGCTCGAAGGCATGGGCATCGCCTGGGTCCCGAAGCTGTCGATGCGCGGCGAACTGGAGCGTGGCGAGCTGGCGATCTGCGGTGGCAGCCAGTGGCATGTGCCACTGGAAATCCGCCTGTATCGCTGCGCCTTGGTGCGCAAGGCCAACGTGCGCTTGCTGTGGCGCAAGCTGGAGGGCGGTTCAGTTGACCCAAAAGTCAGCCAAACCCCCGAAAAATAAGGCCGACAGTTGGTCGCCGGGGGTGCCGTGACCGCGCAACGTTACGCTATACTGCGCGGCCCCTCGACCGGATAGATTCCGGTCATGATCAGCAAACAAGCCACGCCGGTCGTCCCGCGTGGCTTGTTGTTTTTTGACGCGCCTGCGGGCGCACAAGCGAAGAGGCTCGACGATGAGTGCACTGGTTGGCGTGATCATGGGCTCCAAGTCCGATTGGTCCACCCTTAGCCACACCGCCGATATGCTGGAAAAACTCGGCATTCCCTACGAAGTGAAGGTGGTTTCCGCCCACCGCACCCCGGACCTGCTGTTCCAGTACGCCGATGAGGCCGAAGGCCGCGGCATCGAAGTGATCATCGCCGGCGCCGGCGGCGCCGCCCACCTGCCGGGCATGTGCGCCGCCAAGACCCATCTGCCGGTGCTCGGTGTGCCGGTGCAATCGTCGATGCTCTCGGGTGTTGATTCGCTGCTGTCGATCGTACAGATGCCTGCTGGCGTCCCGGTCGCCACCCTGGCCATCGGCAAGGCCGGCGCGATCAACGCAGCCTTGTTGTCGGCGAGCATCCTCGGGGCCAAGCACCCGCAGTTCCACGCGGCGCTCAAGCAGTTCCGCACCGAGCAGACCGACACCGTGCTGGATAATCCAGACCCGCGTCAGGCTTGAGGCTGAAACCCATGAAGATCGGTGTAATCGGTGGTGGCCAACTGGGCCGCATGCTGGCCTTGGCGGGCACCCCGCTGGGCATGAACTTCGCTTTCCTCGACCCGGCACCAGACGCCTGCGCCGCGCCGCTGGGCGAGCACCTGCGTGCCGACTACGGTGACCAGGACCATCTGCGCCAGCTGGCCGACGAAGTCGACCTGGTGACCTTCGAGTTCGAAAGCGTGCCGGCCGAGACCGTGGCCTTTCTCTCGCAGTTCGTCCCGGTCTATCCGAGCGCCGAGGCCCTGCGCATCGCCCGTGATCGCCTGTTCGAGAAGAGCATGTTCCGCGATCTGGGGATTCCCACCCCGGCCTTTGCCGACATCCTCTCGCAGGCGGACCTCGATGCCGCGGTGGCAAGCATTGGCCTGCCGGCCGTGCTCAAGACCCGCACCCTGGGTTACGACGGCAAGGGCCAGAAGGTCCTGCGCAAGCCCGAAGACGTGGTCGACACTTTTGCCGAACTGGGCAGCGTGCCGTGCCTGCTGGAAGGCTTCGTGCCGTTCACCGGGGAAGTGTCGCTGGTGGCCGTGCGCGCCCGCGACGGTGAAACCCGCTTCTACCCGCTGGTGCACAACACCCATGACAGCGGCATCCTGCGCCTGTCGGTGGCCAGCGAGGCGCACCCGTTGCAGGCCCTGGCCGAAGACTACGTTGGCCGCGTGCTGCAGAAACTCGACTACGTGGGCGTCATGGCCTTCGAGTTCTTCGAAGTGGACGGTGGCCTGAAGGCCAACGAAATCGCCCCGCGTGTGCACAACTCCGGGCACTGGACCATCGAAGGCAGTGAGTGCAGCCAGTTCGAGAACCACCTGCGCGCCGTGGCCGGCCTGCCGCTGGGCTCGACCGCCAAGGTCGGCGAAAGCGCCATGCTCAACTTCATCGGCGAAGTGCCAGCAGTGGAGAAAGTCGTCGCCATCGATGACTGCCACCTGCACCACTACGGCAAGGCATTCAAGGTCGGGCGCAAGGTTGGCCACGCCACCCTGCGCTGCCAGGACATGGCCACCTTGAAGGCCAAGATTGCCGAAGTAGAGGCGTTGATCGCCGGCTGATCGAACTTCTGCCGGGCATTGCCGCTCTGAGATGGCAACATGCCGAAGCGCTGACTAGGCTTTGGCATGTCTCATGTTCATCACAGAGGGATTGCCATGGGCATCATTGGAACCATCTTCATCGGCCTGATCGTCGGCCTGCTGGCGCGTTTCCTGAAACCGGGTGACGACAGCATGGGCTGGATCATGACCATTCTCCTCGGCATCGCCGGTTCCCTGGCCGCCACCTACGGCGGACAAGCCCTGGGCATCTACCAGGCCGGGCAGGCCGCGGGCTTCTTCGGGGCCCTGGTCGGCGCGATCATCCTGCTGGTGATCTACGGCTTCATCAAGAAACGCTGAATTCCCGCTAGAATGCCCGGCAATTCATCCTGAGTTGCCGAGCATTTCCATGCGTGCGTTATCCCTCATTCCCCTGTTGCTGGCCAGCGCCCTGGCCCATGCCGAACTGCCCGAGACCGACTGGCTGGAACTGATGCCCAAGTCGGACCAGAAGGCGCTCGAGCAGATGCCCGAGATCGATCACAACTCCCCGGAAGCCCTGGGCACCTTCACCGCCAAGGGTGGGCTGAAGCAGAGCAAGGGCCTGCCGGCAGTGATGTACTCGACCAAGACCGTGGCCGCCATGAACGGCAGGCAGATCCGCCTGGGTGGTTATCCGGTGCCGCTGGAGAGCGATGCCAAAGGCAACAGCACGCTGTTTTTCCTGGTGCCTTACCCAGGGGCGTGCATCCATGTACCGCCGCCGCCACCGAACCAGCTGGTGCTGGTGCGGTATCCGAAAGGGCTGAAGATCGACGACATCTACACGCCGCTGTGGGTGACCGGCACCTTGAAGGTGGAGGCGGTCAGCAATGACTTGGCGGATGCGGCCTATGCACTGGAGGCGGGGCAGGTGAGGGTGGTGGAGGATGCGGACCTCTGAGCCTGGCAGAGCGTATCGCGGGGCAAGTCGGGCCGCCCCGCGATAGCGATTTCAGAGCGCTTCGCTACCGATTGCCACGCTCATCGCATGAGTCGCCCCTGGCTTGAGCACCACCACGTCATCCATCACATTCGCCGTCTCGATGCACAGCATGCGCTGCCAGCCATCGTCGGCCATGTCCGGCAGGTCGCGGGCGCGGTCGGTCCAGGGGTTCCAGATCACCGCGGTGCTTGAGCCGCCAGCAGTAAGGGTGGTGCGTCGGTTCCAGTGCGGATCGACAATCGCCAGTCGATCGGGCGCGTTCAGGTAGATGCGATCAGTCTCGCCCGCGAAACCCAGGTTGCCCTGCTGTTTGCGCTGTTCCCAATTGGCCAGTGTTTCGATGTAGGCCAGCCCGTCCACGCCTTCCACTTGCACCTGGCGCACATCGCTCACGGCGAAGTAGCTGTGCAGCGCCTGGCTCAGGGTGACATCGGTATTGCCGAGGTTGTAGCTGGTGAGGGTGAGCTTCAGCTGGTCACCCAGCTCTACCAGGAGCTTGAGCTGGACCTCATGAGGCCAACCCGGCAGGTCACCCTGGGCTTCGGGCAATTCGAACTCGACCTGCAGGTGGTCGCCGTGTTCCTCGGCGCGCAACAACTGCCAGTCACGGCCACGCACCAGGCCGTGGGCGGGCGGCTGCTCGCCCTTGAACATGGCTTTGACCGTATCGGGATTGCGCTCGAAGATACCGAACCACGGCCAGCACACGGGAGCGCCGGCACGCACCGACTTGCCCTGGCGGAAGATGGCCTGGTCGCTCAGCCACAGCAGCGGAGGCTCGCCCAGGCGCTGATAGCTCAGAACCTGGGCGCCCTGCTGGGCAATCAGTAGTTCGGCATGATCGCTGGTGATGCGCCAGCAGTTGAGTTCGCCGTGCAGCTCGGTCTCGACCGTGAAGTTAGCCATTGCGTTCGTCTCATTGATTGTCTGTCAGGCCGTTGGACCCGGTGACGTGCAATGAGTTTACCGCTGGCCAGGCTCAGCGACGAGGTACGGAGCGGGTGCGACCACTGCCATCGATGGCGACGAACACGAACACCGCCTCGGTAACCTTGCGCCATTCGCTGGACAGCGGGTCGTCGCTCCATACCTCGACCATCATCTGGATCGAGCTGCGGCCGATTTCCAGGGTCTGGGTATAGAAGGACAACTGCGCGCCCACGGCCACCGGGACCAGGAACGCCATGCGATCGATGGCTACCGTGGCCACTCGGCCTCCGGCGACGCGGCTGGCCATGGCGGTGCCGGCCAGGTCCATCTGGGCGACCAGCCAGCCGCCGAAGATATCGCCGAAACCATTGGTTTCGCGCGGCAGCGCGGTGATCTGCAAGGCCAGGTCGCCTTGCGGGATAGGATCTTCTTGTTCGAGCTCAATCATGCCGTGGGGCCTCTGACCCGTGACGCTTCGTTGGTGGCGCAATAACGGACGCCGTAAAAACGATTCAGCAGCACGCATACTACGCTGATTTCGCTTCAGGGGGCGGCCTCAGGGAAACTCTGCGAAACAGTCTGACAACGATGACCGACGTTTTCGCACAACATCCCTCAGGATAAGCAACCTTTTCCTACGAGCGGGCAGTATATATACCTGCACAGCCAGCGACGACCGCGCATTCATGAATATCTGTATGGATTTTGTACCGCTATGAGCGCAGCTCGGCAATTTGCTATCTTCGCCGACTATTCAATCCAGAAGCCGCATGCCAAGCGGTCCGCAGACCTACAAGAGAAAGAACAGCGATGACCTCCGTGCAGAGCAGTATCGAGCAGCCGTCCCGGCCGTTGTCCCGCAGTGACTACAAGACCCTCTCGCTGTCCGCCCTGGGCGGTGCCCTGGAGTTCTACGACTTCATCATCTTCGTGTTCTTCGCCACTGTGGTGGGCAAGCTGTTCTTCCCGGCCGACATGCCCGAATGGCTGCGCCTGATGCAGACCTTCGGCATCTTCGCCGCCGGCTACCTCGCCCGGCCATTGGGTGGCATCGTCATGGCCCACTTCGGCGACCTGCTCGGACGCAAGAAGATGTTCACCCTGAGCATTTTCATGATGGCCGTGCCGACCCTGGTGATGGGGCTGCTGCCCACCTATGCGCAGATTGGCCTGTGGGCGCCGATCCTGCTGCTGTTGATGCGGGTTATCCAGGGCGCGGCCATCGGTGGCGAGGTGCCGGGGGCCTGGGTGTTCGTCTCCGAGCACGTGCCGGCGCGCAACACCGGCTATGCTTGCGGCACCCTGACCGCCGGCCTGACCTCGGGCATTCTGCTTGGCTCGCTGGTGGCGACGCTGATCAACACGATCTACAGCCCCGAGGAAGTGGCGGACTACGCCTGGCGTATTCCATTCCTGCTCGGTGGGGTGTTCGGCTTCTTCGCGGTCTACCTGCGCCGCTGGCTGCATGAGACCCCTGTGTTCGCCGAAATGCAGGCACGCAAGGCCCTGGCCGAGGAGCTGCCACTGCGCGCGGTGCTGCGTGATCATCGCGGCGCGATCATCCTCTCGATGCTGCTCACCTGGCTGCTGTCGGCCGGCATCGTGGTGATCATCCTCATGACCCCGGCATTGCTGCAGAGCCTCTACCACGTCAGCCCCACCGACTCGCTCAAGGCCAATAGCCTGGCTATCGTGCTGCTCAGCCTGGGCTGCGTCGGCGCTGGCAGCCTGGCCGACCGTTTCGGTGCCGGGCGAGTGTTCATCGTCGGCAGCCTGATGCTGCTGGCGTCGTCCTGGGCCTTCTACCACAGCCTGCCGACCCGCCCGGACCTGCTGTTCCCGCTCTATGCGCTGACTGGCTTGTGCGTGGGTATCGTCGGCGCCGTGCCTTACGTGATGGTCAAGGCGTTCCCGCCTGTCGTGCGCTTCAGCGGCCTGTCGTTCTCCTACAACCTCGCCTACGCGATCTTCGGTGGCCTGACGCCGATGGTGGTGACCGCGCTGCTCAAGTTCAGTCCGATGGCACCCGCCTATTACGTGGCGTGCCTGTGCGCCGTTGGTCTGCTGGTGGGCATCTATCTGCTCGCGCGCAAACGCTGAAACCCGCTCTAAGTCCCCTCCGCAACATCCTGTAAAGGCCATCCCGGTTACCGGTGATGGCCTTTCATCCAATTGTCACATTCGAGTCATAGAGTGTTCATGCGGCCTGCAGATACTTGGGCCCGTTCCATCTCACAACCCACGATATTCCTGCTAGGAGCAAGGCATGAAACTGAAGCGTTTGATGGCGGCCCTGACCTTTGCCGCCGCTGGCGTCGCTGCCGCCAATGCGGTCGCCGCTGTCGATCCTGCAATCCCGACCTACACCAAGACCACCGGTGTTTCGGGCAACCTCTCCAGCGTCGGTTCCGACACCCTCGCGAACCTGATGACCCTGTGGGCCGAGGCCTACAAGAAGGAATATCCGAACGTAAACATTCAGATCCAGGCCGCCGGTTCCTCGACCGCGCCACCCGCCCTGACCGAAGGCACCGCCAACCTGGGCCCGATGAGCCGCAAGATGAAGGACGTCGAGCTGCAGGCGTTCGAGCAGAAGTATGGCTACAAGCCGACTGCCATTCCGGTTGCCGTTGACGCCCTGGCCGTGTTCGTTCACAAGGACAACCCGATCAAAGGCCTGACCATGGCCCAGGTCGACGCCATCTTCTCCTCCACCCGTCTGTGCGGTGGCAAAGCCGACGTAAAGACCTGGGGTGACCTGGGCGTGACCGGCGACCTGGCCAACAAGCCAGTTCAGCTGTTCGGCCGTAACTCGGTATCCGGCACCTACGGCTACTTCAAGGAAGAAGCCCTGTGCAAAGGCGACTTCAAGCCTAACGTCAACGAACAACCTGGCTCGGCTTCGGTCGTGCAGTCGATCAGCTCGTCGCTGAACGGCATCGGCTACTCGGGCATCGGCTACAAGACCGCCAGCGTCAAGACCGTGGCCCTGGCCAAGAAAGAAGGCGGCGCGTTCGTCGAAGACAACGAAGCCAACGCCCTGAACGGTACCTACCCGCTGTCGCGCTTCCTCTACGTCTACGTCAACAAGGCCCCGAACAAGCCTCTGGCCCCGCTGGAAGCCGAGTTCGTCAAGCTGGTGCTGTCGCAGGCCGGCCAACAAGTTGTCGTGAAGGACGGCTACATCCCGCTGCCAGCCAAGGTGGTCGACAAGACCCTGGCCGACCTGGGTCTGTCCCACGCGGGTAACGTTGCAAAGAAGTAAATAACTGAGGATGAGGCCGGTGCCAAAGAATGCCGGCCTCCTCCACGAATTCCTTAGTCCGAAGCCAGGGCTCCTGAGCGGCGGGCTTTTTTGCGTCACTGCACTGTCATGTTTTTGTCATACGGGACCGCTAGGGTGTGCGCATGAATGATCTGGCCAACTCCACAATGACCCAAAATTCTCCTCCCGTGCGCATTGACTTCAATACGCCCGAGTTGCAACGCAAGCGCCGCCTGCGCGCCCTCAAGGATCGCCTGACCCGCTGGTACGTCCTGGTGGGCGGGCTCGCCGTGCTGGCGGCGATCACGCTGATCTTCTTCTACCTGGCCTATGTGGTGCTGCCGTTGTTCCAAGGCGCCACGCTTACCAGCAAGAAGGCGCTGGAGCCGACCTGGCTGCAGCAGGACGCCGGTAAACCGCTGCTGATCGCCCTCGAGGAACAGAACCTCGTGGGCATGCGTGTATCCGACAAGGGCCAGGCCCTGTTCTTCGACACCAAGACCGGCAACGAACTGAAGCGCGTCGACCTGCCGCTGCCGGCCGGCGCCCAGGTCAGCTCGATCAGCACCGACCAGCCGGGCAGCCCGCTGGTGGTGGTGGGCCTGTCCAACGGCCAGGCACTGGTGTTCCACCACACCTACAAGATCACCTATCCGGACAACAAGAAGACCATCGAGGCGGGCATCGACTTCCCCTATGGTCAGGACCTGTTCACCCTGGATGACCAAGGCCGCGCGCTGGAGCATGTGAGCGTCAACGTCAACGGCGACACCTTGTTGCTGGCCGGTTCCACCGGTGCGCACCTGCAGGTGATCGAACTGTCGCGCACCGAGAACATGATGACCGACGAGGTCACTGTCGAGCAGAACCGTATCGAACTGCCGCAGATGACCGAGGTGGTGAAGAACATCTTCATCGACCCGCGCCAGCAGTGGCTGTACGTGGTCAACGGTCGCGCCACCGCCGACGTGTTCAGCCTGCGCGACAAGAGCCTCAACGGCCGCTACAAGCTGCTCGAGGACGGCAACGCCGAGATCACCGCGACCGCCCAGCTGGTCGGTGGCATCTCGCTGATCTTCGGTGATTCCAAGGGTGGCCTGAGCCAGTGGTTCATGGCCCGCGACCCCGATGGCGAGTCGCGCTTCAAGTTGATCCGCAGCTTCCAGCTGGGCAAGGCCCCGGTGGTGCAGATCGACGCCGAGGAGCGCCGCAAGGGCTTCATCGCCCTGGACAGCGAAGGCAAGCTCGGCGTGTTCCACAGCACCGCGCACCGCACCCTGCTGGTCGAGCCGGTCGCCGAAGGCGCGGGCATCCTCGCCCTGTCGCCGCGCGCCAACCGCATCATCATCGAGCAAGGCAACAAGCTGCTGCCGCTGAGCCTGAAGAACCCGCACCCGGAAGTCTCGTTCAGCGCGCTGTGGGGCAAGGTCTGGTACGAGAACTACGACGAGCCCAAGTACGTCTGGCAGTCGACCGCCTCGAACACCGACTTCGAACCCAAGCTGAGCCTGTCGCCGCTGACCTTCGGTACGCTCAAGGCCGCGTTCTACGCGATGATCCTGGCTGCCCCGCTGGCCATCGCCGCCGCCATCTACACCGCCTACTTCATGGCTCCGGGCATGCGCCGCAAGGTCAAGCCGGTGATCGAGTTGATGGAAGCGATGCCGACGGTGATCCTCGGCTTCTTCGCCGGCCTGTTCCTCGCGCCGTACCTCGAAGGCCACCTGCCGGGCGTGTTCAGCCTGTTCCTGATCATGCCGATCGGTATCCTGCTTGCCGGCTACAGCTGGAGCCGCCTGCCGGAGTCGATCCGCCTGCGCATCCCCGATGGCTGGGAAGCGGCGATCCTGATCCCGGTGATCCTGGTCATTGGCTGGTTTGCCCTGTACATGAGTCCGTTCCTCGAGAGCTGGTTCTTCGCGGGCGACATGCGCCTGTGGATCACCAACGATCTGGGGATCACCTATGACCAGCGCAACGCCCTGGTAGTGGGTATCGCCATGGGCTTCGCGGTCATCCCGAACATCTACTCCATTGCCGAGGACGCCGTGTTCAGCGTGCCGCGCAGCCTGACCCTGGGCTCGCTGGCGCTGGGCGCGACGCCATGGCAGACCCTGACCCGCGTGGTCATCCTCACCGCCAGCCCGGGCATCTTCTCGGCGCTGATGATCGGCATGGGCCGTGCGGTGGGTGAGACCATGATCGTGCTGATGGCCACCGGCAACACCCCGGTGATGGAGCTGAACCTGTTCGAGGGCATGCGCACCCTGGCCGCCAACGTGGCCGTGGAAATGCCCGAATCGGAAGTCGGCGGCAGCCACTATCGTGTGCTGTTCCTCGCCGCCCTCGTGCTGCTGTTGTTCACCTTCGTGATGAACACCCTGGCCGAGCTGATTCGCCAGCGCCTGCGCAAGAAATACTCGTCGCTTTGATAGAAAGGTAGAGATCCGTGAAAAAGGATTCCCTCAAAGGCTGGTTCAAGAGCGGCGCCCCCGGCGTCTGGATCAGTGGCGGCGCGGTGGCCATGGCGGTCATCATGACCGTCGGCCTGCTGGCCGTGATCGCCGTGCGCGGCCTGGGCCACTTCTGGCCGGCCGACCTGGTCCAGGCCACCTACAAGGTGCCCGGCCAGGCTGACCACATCGTCATCGGTGAAGTGGTGCAGAAGGAAGAAGTGCCCCGCGAACGCCTCAAGGGTGCCGGCCTACCGGTGCCCGACCAGGGCCCGGAGTTCATGACCCGCGAGCTGATCAAGGTGGGTAACCGCGACCTCAACGGCAGCGACTTCACCTGGGTGGTCGGCGAGTGGCTGGTCGACCAGCAGAAACCTGCCGACCTGATTGCCCTGGAGCGCCGCGAATGGGGCAACTTCTACGGCTATCTGGTCAGCGTCAAGGAAGAAGGCCGCGTGGTCGCCCAAGGGCCGGAAGCCTGGAACGAGCTGCAGGCCCGCCTCAAGCGCGCCAGCCAACTCAACGACCAGCTTGTGAAGCTCGAGAAGAAGGACATCGGTGCCATCAACCATGGCCTGGAGCGCCTGCGCCTGCACAGCCGCAAGCTGGAACTGGACGGCAAGCTCGACGCCGCCGCCCAGGCCGACATGGACGCCGAGCGCGCCGAGCTGAACAACCGCTACAAGGCCATCGAAGAGCGCCTCAACGGCCTGCATCAGGAGTTCGCCCGCGACAGCCTGGTAGCCCGCGACGGCAACGGCCGCGAAGTGGAGATCAACCTGAGCAAGGTGGTCCACGCCATTCAGCCGAACGCCATGTCGGGCTTTACCAAGATGGGCGCCTACTTCGCCAAGGTGTGGGAGTTCCTCAGCGACGACCCGCGTGAGGCCAACACCGAAGGCGGTATCTTCCCGGCCATCTTCGGCACCGTGATGATGACCCTGATCATGGCGGTGATCGTCACCCCGTTCGGCGTACTGGCTGCCGTCTACTTGCGTGAATACGCCAGGCAGGGCCCGGTGACCCGGCTGATCCGCATCGCCGTGAACAACCTCGCCGGCGTCCCGGCGATCGTCTACGGCGTGTTTGGCCTGGGCTTCTTCGTCTACGTGCTGGGCGGCTCGATCGACCGGCTGTTCTTCCCCGAGTCGCTGCCGGCACCTACGCTGGGTACGCCGGGCCTGTTGTGGGCTTCGCTGACCCTGGCGCTGCTGGCCGTGCCGGTGGTGATCGTGGCCACCGAGGAAGGTCTGGCGCGTATTCCGCGCACTGTACGCGAAGGCTCGCTGGCGCTGGGCGCGACCAAGGCCGAGACGCTGTGGAAGATCGTCCTGCCGATGGCCAGCCCGGCCATGATGACCGGCATGATCCTCGCCGTGGCCCGCGCCGCCGGCGAAGTGGCCCCGCTGATGCTGGTGGGTGTGGTGAAGCTGGCGCCATCGCTGCCGGTTGACGGCAACTACCCGTACCTGCACCTGGACCAGAAGATCATGCACCTGGGCTTCCACATCTACGACGTCGGCTTCCAGAGCCCCAACGTCGAGGCCGCGCGGCCGCTGGTGTACGCCACCGCGCTGCTGCTGGTGCTGGTGATCGCCACCCTCAACCTCTCGGCGGTGTGGATCCGTAACCACCTGCGCGAGAAGTACAAGGCCCTGGACCACTGATCCCGATTGCAAGCGTGCCGCCCGGATGCCGGGCGGCCCTTTGAAACGAATTGATAGCGTATGGAGTTGACCATGCAGCATGAATCCCACGCCCACGGCATCGACATGTCGGCCCTGGGCCGCGACAAGCAGAGCCTGCGCCTGGCTGAAGAGACCGTGGCCATCGAAGTACCCGGCCTGTCCCTGTTCTACGGCGACAAGCAAGCACTGTTCGACGTCAGCATGAACATCCCCAAGCAGCGCGTGACCGCCTTCATCGGCCCGTCCGGCTGCGGCAAGTCCACGCTGCTGCGCACCTTCAACCGCATGAACGACCTGGTCGACGGCTGCCGTGTCGAAGGCGCCATCAACCTGTACGGCAACAACATCTACCGCAAGGGCGAGGACGTGGCCGAGCTGCGTCGCCGCGTGGGCATGGTGTTCCAGAAGCCCAACCCGTTCCCCAAGACCATCTACGAGAACGTGGTCTACGGCCTGCGTATCCAGGGCATCAACAAGAAGCGCGTGCTCGACGAGGCCGTCGAGTGGGCGCTGAAGGGCGCGGCCCTGTGGGATGAGGTCAAGGACCGCCTGCACGAGTCGGCGCTGGGCCTGTCCGGTGGCCAGCAGCAGCGTCTGGTGATCGCCCGTACCATTGCCGTTGAGCCGGAAGTGCTGTTGCTCGACGAGCCGTGCTCGGCACTGGACCCGATCTCGACGCTGAAGGTCGAAGAGCTGATCTACGAACTGAAATCCAAGTACACCATCGTCATCGTGACCCACAACATGCAGCAGGCGGCCCGTGTTTCGGACTACACCGCCTTCATGTACATGGGCAAACTGGTCGAATTCGGTGATACCGACACCCTGTTCACCAACCCGGCGAAGAAGCAGACCGAAGACTACATCACCGGTCGCTACGGCTAAGACCGGCAAGGTAGGAACGCCAGGGAACGACACGAACGACTTGAAGCCTGCAGCTGCTTCGCGGAGCCAAACGATGATCAACAAAGAAAGCCTTACCCACCACATCTCCCAGCAGTTCAACGCCGAGCTCGAGGAGGTGCGCAGCCACCTGCTGGCCATGGGCGGGCTGGTGGAGAAACAGGTGAACGACGCCGTCACCGCGCTGATCGAGGCCGACTCGGGCCTTGCCCAGCAAGTGCGCGAGGTCGACGAACAGATCAACCAGATGGAGCGCAACATCGACGAGGAGTGCGTGCGCATCCTCGCCCGTCGCCAACCGGCGGCCTCCGACCTGCGCCTGATCATCAGCATCTCCAAGTCGGTGATCGACCTGGAGCGCATCGGTGACGAATCGACCAAGATCGCCCGCCGTGCCATCCAGCTGTGCGAGGAAGGCGAGTCGCCGCGTGGTTATGTCGAGGTGCGCCATATCGGCGACCAGGTGCGCAACATGGTCCGCGACGCGCTGGACGCCTTCGCCCGCTTCGACGCCGACCTGGCGCTGTCGGTGGCCCAGTACGACAAGACCATCGACCGCGAGTACAAGACGGCGCTGCGCGAGCTGGTCACCTACATGATGGAAGATCCGCGCTCGATCTCCCGCGTGTTGAGCGTGATCTGGGCCCTGCGTTCGCTGGAGCGCATCGGCGATCACGCACGCAACATCTCCGAGCTGGTGATCTACCTGGTGCGTGGTACCGACGTGCGCCACATGGGCCTCAAGCGCATGAAGGCCGAGGTGCAGGGCGAAGCGTTCGATGAGGGCGAAATCGCTAATGTTCCGGCTGAACCGGACGATAAATAGGATTGCTCCCGAGCATGAACGCCCGGCAACCGCCGGGCGTTTTCGTTTGCGGTCGAGCACCAGCAGGCACCCGCGAACCGTGTGAGAAGTCCCGGCGTGACCAGTGGTTTGGCAAATGGCCATCAGTCGGCGGTATGCTAGCCGGGATCAAGAGGAGTATCGATGAGTAAAGTGAATGTGCTGGTCGTGGATGATGCCCCGTTCATCCGCGACCTGGTAAGGAAGTGCCTGCGCAATGCCTTCCCCGGCATGGTGATCGAGGACGCGGTCAACGGTCGCAAGGCCATGGCCATGCTGAGCAAGGAACGTTTCGACCTGGTCCTGTGCGACTGGGAAATGCCGGAGATGTCCGGCCTCGAACTGCTGACCTGGTGCCGTCAGCAGGAAGAGATGAAGACCATGCAGTTCATCATGGTGACCAGCCGTGGCGACAAGGAGAACGTGATCCAGGCCATCCAGGCCGGCGTTTCCGACTTCGTCGGCAAGCCGTTCACCAACGAGCAGCTGCTGACCAAGGTGAAGAAGTCGCTGACCAAGATCGGCAAGCTCGACAGCCTGATGTCCAGCGCGCCGGCGCGGGTCAACTCGGCGTTTGCCAACGATTCGCTCAGTGCCCTGACCGGTGGTCGTCCGGACGCGGCCAAGGTAACCGCGCCCGCCGCTGCGCCAGTGGCAGCGGCGGCCAAGCCTCTGATCAACGCCCCCACGCCGAAGACTGCCGCTGCGGCGGCCCAGACTGGTCGTGGCCAAGGCCAACTGCGCCTGTCCAGTGGCACCCAGCCGTGCATGATCAAGGCCTTGAGCCTTAAGGAAGCCCTGCTGGTGGTGCGCCGCGGCACTAACCTGCCACAGGTGCTCGAAGGCGCGGTGCTGGACCTGGAGCAAGGTGAGAACGCCGAAACGGCGCGTCTGAACGGCTACCTGCACGCCATTGCGGCGCTGGAGCCCAAGCCTGAGAGCGACTGGCTGCAGCTGACCTTCAAGTTCGTCGACCAGGATGCGCAGAAACTCGACTACCTGTCGCGACTGATCGCCCGCGGCACGGCGCAGAAGCACTTCACGCCTGGCGCCTGATGGCCACTTGAGCACCGCGTCGCAGCGGATGTAGTGGGAGCGGGCTTGCCCCCTCCCACGTTACACCTCCAGCATCCCGACCAACTGTCATATCCCTCTCAAATCCGGCTGCTAGGCTTCGACAGAACACCACTGTCAAAAAGCCACCATCATGCCGCCCTCCAGACTGCTGCTGTTCTGTGCCTTGCTCACGGCCTCGGCGTCGAGCCTGGGCATGACCATCTACAAGACCACTGATACCTATGGCGTGGTTTCCTATTCCGACCGACCCCGCGTTGGCGCCAAGGTTTTCGTGTTCCGCGAACCCATGGTCGAGCGCCTGGACGGCCAGGTGCGGCTGAAGACCGAGGATTTCGCCGGTGGCGTGCGTTTTGTCGCGCGCAACGAGCTGTTCGTGCCGATGGAAGTTGAACTGCGTGTGGAGCGCCTGGCCAATGCCCAGGGCGGTAACGCCCCGCGCATCGTCCGGCGCCTGGTGCCGCCACGCTCGAACCTGATCCTCAGCGTGGTACAGGCTCGCCAAGGGGCTCGCCTCAAGTACGACACCAAGTTCCGCTACGCCATGGGCGACCCGGGCCAGCGCCCGCAGGGCTACCGTTATCCGTTCCCCTGGAAGGGCGGGCCGTTCCGCCTGAGCCAGGGCCCCAACGGCCGTTTCAGCCACTTCGGGCCCAAGGGCCGCTACGCCATGGATATCGCCATGCCCGAAGGCACGCCGATCATCGCGGCACGCGGTGGGGTGGTGGTGAAGATCGAGAACAACCAGAGCGGGCGGGGCAACAATCCGGCGGGCAATTTCGTCAGGATCCTGCACCCGGACGGCACCATGGGCGTTTACCTGCACCTGATGCGCGGTTCGGTGGTGGTGGGCGAGGGGCAGCGGGTTGCACAGGGGCAGCCATTGGCCAAATCGGGCAACACCGGCAACAGCAGCGGGCCGCACCTGCATTTCGTGGTGCAGCGCAATGTGGGGCTGGCGCTTGAGTCGATCCCGTATCAGTTCGACCGGCCAATCGGTGGTTTGCCGGACTTTACCGCAGGGAATCCATGACGCATTGCGGAGCAAGCCCGCACCCACGGATGTAGGCGCGGGCTCTCGGGTCAATCGAGCTTGAGCACCTTGGCCAGCACGATCTTCGGCCCTTTCATCTTCTTGATGATGATGCGCAGGCCTTCGACCTCCAGCACTTCCTCTTCCTCAGGGACGCGCTTGAGGGTCTCGTAGATCAGCCCGGCGAGGGTTTCAGCCTCGATGTGGTCCAGGTCGATACCCAGCAAACGCTCGACCTTGAACAGCGGCGTATCGCCGCGCACCAGCAGTTTGCCCGGCTGGTAGGCGAGGATGCCGCGCTCGGTCTTGCGGTGCTCGTCCTGGATATCGCCCACCAGCACTTCCAGCACGTCTTCCATGGTCAGGTAGCCGATCACCTTGCCGTCGGCTTCCTCGACCAGCACGAAGTGCGCGCCGCCCTTGCGGAACTGCTCCAGCAACTGGGCCAGTGGCATGTGCCGGGACACCCGCTCCAGCGGGCGGGCGAGGTCTGCAAGGTCGATGGTTTGCGGCAAGTGGTCGAGCTCTGCGAGCTCCAGCAGCAGGTCCTTGATGTGCAGCAGGCCGGTGAATTCTTCGCGCTCGGCGTCATACACCGGGTAGCGGCTGAACTTGTGACGGCGCAGCAGGGCGAGGATTTCCTTCAGCGGCGCATGGGCATCGATGCTGACCATGTCCTCGCGGGAGTTGGCCCAGTCGACCACCTCCAGCTCGCCCATCTCCACGGCCGAGGCCAGCACGCGCATACCCTGGTCGCTTGGGTCCTGGCCACGGCTGGAGTGCAGGATCAGCTTGAGCTCCTCGCGGCTGTAGTGATGCTCGTGGTGCGGCCCGGGCTCGCCTTGACCGGCGATGCGCAGGATAGTGTTGGCGCTGGCGTTGAGCAGGTAGATCGCCGGATACATCGCCCAGTAGAACAGGTACAGCGGCACGGCGGTCCACAGCGACAGCAGCTCTGGCTTACGGATCGCCCAGGACTTGGGTGCCAGCTCGCCGACAACGATGTGCAGGTAGGAGATCACGAAGAAGGCGACGAAGAACGAGATCGCCTTGACCAGCTCCGGGCTGTCCACGCCGACATAGGCTAGCAACGGCTCGAGCAGGTGGGCGAACGCTGGCTCGCCGACCCAGCCCAGGCCCAGGGAGGCGAGGGTGATGCCCAGTTGGCACGCCGAGAGATAGGCGTCGAGCTGGTTGTGCACCTTGCGCAGGATGCTGCCACGCCAGCCATGCAGCTCGGCGATGGACTCGACGCGGGTGGAGCGCAGCTTGACCATGGCGAACTCGGCGGCTACGAAGAAGCCGTTGAGCAGCACCAGGAACAAGGCGAAAAGGATCATGCCGAAATCGGCGAACAACGAGGTGAGGCTGATACCAGGGGAAGGGTCCATGATGGGGTTTTTACGGGGTCCGTCTTTGAAAGGGAGAAAAAAAGTGCCAGCGATGGCTGGCACGGGGGATCCAATGTAGCGGCTGGCGCCGCAAAAGCAAAGGGGACGCTGACCGCATCGCGGGGCAAGCCCGCTCCCATGCCAGCAGAGGCAAGCGTGGGAGCGGGCTTGCCCCGCGCGGGGTCATCCTCGATTTGTGACCAACTGCGCCGGCGCAAAGTGGCAGGTAAAGGTACTGCCATGCCCCGGCACGCTGCTGATTTCCAGGCGTGCGCGATGGCGCATCAGCACGTGCTTGACGATCGCCAGGCCCAGCCCGGTGCCGCCGGTGTTGGAGGCGCGGCTGGAGTCGACGCGGTAGAAGCGTTCGGTCAGGCGTGGCAGGTGCTTGGCCTCGATACCGACCCCCGAGTCCTGCACGCTGAGGTGCGCGCCCTGGTCGTCGGCCCACCAGCGAATGCGAATGGTGCCCTCATCCTGGGTGTACTTGACCGCGTTGAACACCAGGTTAGAGAACGCGCTGCGCAGCTCCGACTCGCTGCCCTTGAGGCGTATGCCAGGCGTTGCTTCCAGGCTGATCCGCTGGTTGCGCGGGCCGGACAGGGCCTGGGCGTCGTTCTTGATGGCGGTGAGCAGGGTGTCGACCAGCACCGGCTGGTTGTCCGAGGGATAATCGGTGGCTTCGAGCTTGGCCAACAGCAACAGGTCGTTGAGCAGCGTCTGCATGCGTGAGCCTTGCGCGCTCATCTGCTGCAAGGCACGGCTCCAGCGCGGGTTCACGTCCTCGACGTTGTCCAGCAGCGTCTCCAGGTAGCCGGTGATCACCGTCAGCGGCGTGCGCAGTTCGTGGGAGACGTTGGCGACGAAGTCCTTGCGCATCTGTTCCAGCTGGTGGATGCGGGTCACGTCGCGCACCAGCATCAGATGTTCGTTGTTGCCGTAGCGGGTAAGGTGCAGTTGCACGCGCAGGCGGTCGTTGATCGGCGACGGGATCTCCAGCGGTTCGGCGTAGTTCTCCGACTCGAAGTACTCCTTGAAGCGCGGGTGGCGCACCAGGTTGGTCACCGGCTGGCCGCCGTCCTGCGGGGTCTTGAAGCCCAGCAGGGTCTCGGCGGCGCGGTTCCACCACTCCAGGTTGCCGTCGCTGTCGAGCATGATCACCGCATCGCGCAGCGCGGCGGTGGACTCCTGGACCCGGTCGATCACTGCCTGCAGGCGGCCACGCACGCGCTGGTCGCGGCGCTGCAGGTGATAGATGCTGTCGAACACTTCGCCCCACAGGCCGTAGCCATCGGGTGGCGCCTCATCGGGTTGATGATTGCGCAGCCAGTCGTGCAGGCGCAGCAACTGCTTCAGTGTCCAGCCCAGGTAGAAGGCCAGGCCGATGGCCAGGCTCCAGCCATAGTACCCGCTGACCAGCCCGCCGATCAGGCAGACGGTGATCAGCAGGAGCATGTGGCGAATCAGGGTCGCGTGCCAGTTCTGGTTCAATTGACAGTCCTTGTACAGCGGGCGCTTGGGCTTCGATCAGCTTTTGGTCGAGAAGCGATAGCCAGTGCCGCGGACGGTTTGTACCAGATTTTCGTAGGCTTCACCCAGTGCCTTGCGCAGGCGGCGGATGTGCACGTCGACGGTGCGCTCCTCGACATAGACGTTGCCGCCCCAGACCTGGTCGAGCAACTGGCCGCGGGTGTAGGCGCGCTCCTGGTGAGTCATGAAGAACTGCAGCAGGCGGTACTCGGTGGGGCCCATCTCGGCCGGCTTGCCGTCGATGGTCACGCGGTGGCTGATCGGGTCTAGCAGCAGGCCGCCGACTTCGATCGGCGCTTCGCTGTCGCTTGGGCCGGTGCGGCGCAGCACGGCCTTGAGGCGCGCCACCAGTTCACGGGGCGAGAACGGCTTGGTGATGTAGTCGTCGGCGCCGACTTCCAGGCCCTGGATCTTGTTGTCCTCTTCACCCTTGGCGGTGAGCATGATGATCGGGATGTCGCCGGTCAGCTCGTCGCGCTTGAGGCGGCGGGCCAGTTCGATGCCGGAGGTGCCCGGCAGCATCCAGTCGAGCAGGATCAGGTCCGGCTTGCGGTCGACGATGATGGCGTGGGCCTGTTGCGAGTTCTCGGCCTCGAGGCAGTCATAGCCGGCCATTTCCAATGCAACGGCGATCATCTCGCGGATAGGCGCTTCGTCGTCGACGATCAGAATGTTTCTGCCAACCATGCTCAATTACCTCTCCCAGGAACGATGTCTTGGCCCGCATTAGATAACGGAATTATTGCAGCTGTGTGACAGGGCGTGGGCGGTTCTGGCGACATTGCGTGACTGGACTAGGCTAAAAGTGGCCGCGAACATTCAATCCACCCCTGAACAATGGTGATTCCAATGACACGACATACGCTGAGCTGGATGGCCCTTTGCGCTGCGCTGGCAGTGCCGGGGGTGGCGTCGGCTCATCACGCCATGGAGAAGGATGGCATGTGGGTCGACCACGATGGCATGACGCTGTACACCTTTGACAAGGACGCTGGTGGCAAGTCCATGTGCAATGGCGAGTGCGCCAAGAACTGGCCGCCGTTGATGGTGAAGAAGGACGACGAGGCGCCGAAGGACAAGTGGACTCACGTCACCCGCGACGATGGCTCGATGCAGTGGGCCTATGACGGCAAGCCGCTGTACACCTTCGTCAAGGACAAGAAGGCCGGGGATACCACCGGTGATGGCATGAAGGATGTCTGGCACGTCGCCAAGCCTTGATGCACCTGGCGTGGGAGCGCCGCACCGCCGCTCCCACCATTGGCCTGCGCAATGTCAGCGCAGCGCGTAGTCCAGCACCACACCAATGAAGATCAACAACCCCGCCCAGTGGTTGTGCAGGAACGCCTTGAAGCACGACTCGCGGTCCAGCTTGCGCGTCGACCAGAACTCCCAGGCGAAGCATATCGCCGCCGCCAGCAGCCCCAGGTGGAACCAGCCGCCCAGCTCGAAGCGGTTGCCCGCCAGGAGCAGGCAGCCCAGCGACAGCAGCTGCAGGCTCAGGATGATCACCCGGTCGGCCTCGCCGAAGAGGATGGCGGTGGATTTCACGCCGATCTTCAGGTCGTCGTCACGGTCGACCATGGCGTAGTAGGTGTCATACCCCACCGTCCACAGCAGGTTGGCGATGTACAGCAGCCAGGCGCTGGCCGGCAGCTCGCCACCCGCGGCGGTGAAAGCCATCGGGATACCCCAGGAATACGCCGCGCCCAGCACCACCTGCGGGTAGTAGGTGTAGCGCTTCATGAACGGGTAGCAGAAGGCCAGGGCGACCGCGCCGAACGACAGCCAAACCGTGGTGGCGTTGGTGCACAGCACCAGCAGGAAGCTCACTCCCACCAGCAGGGCGAACAGCACCAGCGCTTCGCGGGGCTTCACCCGGCCGCTGGCCAGTGGCCGGTCGGCGGTGCGCTTGACGTGGCCGTCCACCTTGCGGTCGGCGAAATCGTTGATGCAGCAGCCGGCGGCACGCATCAGCACCACGCCGAGGCCGAAGATCAGAACGTTGGCCAGGGTCGGCGAGCCGTTGCCGGCAATCCACACCGCCGACAGCGTCGGCCACAGCAGCAGGTAGATGCCGATGGGGCGGTCCATGCGGCTCAGCTGGACAAAGTCCCAGGCGCGCGGGTGCAGGCGGTTGAGAGACTTGAGCAGTTGCATGTACATCAGCGGTTTTCCTCCGTGGCCGCGTGCCACAGGGCGGGCAGGAACACCTCGGCCACCAGCAGGTCGAGGCCGGCGCGTTCGAAGCGCGAGCGCCTTCCCCACAGCCCGGAGCTGGTGACCTCTACGGGCAGCCAGTCCTGTGGATAACTGCACACTTCGATAGGGTGGCGGACGAACGCCTGGTCGCAGAACAGTAGCTCGCCCAGCGAGCGGCTGCCCAGGGTCTCCAGGTCGAGCCCCCCGCGCTCCAGCGCTGTGCGGCTGGCGACGCTGCGGGCGAATACCCACGGCTGGCCATGGCCGCGCAGGTAGACCTCGCGCACCCAGCCCTGCGCGCCAGGCCGCAGGCCCAACGCGGCGCATTCATCGTCACGTAGTGGCTGCCAGCCCTCGAACAAAGGGGTGACGCTGAAGTGGTCATGGGAAAGACCGGTCAGGCGACGGGTCAGGGAGCCTTCGTCGAACAACCAGTCCAGGGTCGGCTGGTCGGGCAGGGGCGCCAGTTGCGGATACGCCAGCCACGCGACAGCGGCTGCTTGCGGGGTTTCGTACGGCACGTCGGTATGCTTGATACAGGCCAGAGAGGCGGCGAGCTTAGCATGATTGCCGTCCTGGCTTGCATACTGCCAGCAGGCCCAGTACAAAAGCCGACCAGAGATTGCACGGTGGTCACTTGCAGGCGCGGGCGTGCCCCACGACCCGGTCACCAGTTGCAACGCACCAATGAGCCTGACCGAGGAACAGCATCCGATGAAGAAGTGGCAATGTATTGTCTGTGGCTTGATCTACGACGAAGCCGATGGTTGGCCGGACGACGGCATCGCCCCCGGCACCCGCTGGGAAGACGTGCCGGAAGACTGGCTGTGCCCTGATTGTGGCGTAGGCAAGAGTGACTTCGAAATGATCGCCATTGGCTGATCGCAACCCTGGCTTGAACAAGGAACGCACGACATGACGTCCCCCGTGGTGATCATTGGTACCGGCCTTGCCGGTTACAACCTGGCGCGAGAGTTTCGCAAGCTGGACGGCGACACGCCGCTGCTGCTGATCACCGCCGACGACGGTCGCTCCTATTCCAAGCCGATGCTGTCCACCGGCTTTGCCAAGCAGAAGGACGCCGACGGCCTGTGCATGGCCGAACCGGGCGCCATGGCCGAGCAGCTCAAGGCCGAGATCCGCACCCATACCCGCATCAGCGGTATCGACCCCGGCCACAAGCGCCTGTGGATCGGCGAGGAAGCGGTGGAATACCGCGACCTGGTACTGGCCTGGGGTGCGCAGACTGTGCAGGTGCCCGTGGAAGGCGATGCGGGCGAGCTGGTCTTCCCGATCAACGACCTTGAGGACTACGCACGATTTCGTGTCGCCGCCGCAGGCAAGCAACGGGTGCTGATCCTCGGCGCCGGCCTGATCGGCTGCGAATTCGCCAACGACCTCACCTTGGGCGGCCTGCAGTGCGAGGTCGTGGCGCCGTGCGAACAGGTCATGCCGACCTTGCTGCACCCGGCGGCGGCCGCTGCCGTGCAGGCAGGCCTTGAAGGGTTGGGCGTGCGTTTCCATCTCGGCCCGGTGCTGACCCGCCTGCAACGTTTTGGGGAGGCTGTGGAGGCGCACTTGTCCGACGGCAGCGTCATCCCTTGCGACCTGGTGGTGTCTGCGATCGGCCTGCGGCCGCGCACCGACCTGGCGGCGGCAGCGGGCCTGCAGGTCAACCGCGGGGTGGTGGTGGATCGCCAGCTGCGCACCTCTCACGCCAACATCTTCGCCCTGGGCGACTGCGCCGAGGTCGATGGTATCAACCTGCTTTACGTCATGCCCTTGATGACCTGCGCCCGCGCCCTGGCCCAGACCTTGGCCGGCAACCCGACCGCAGTGGCCTATGGCCCGATGCCGGTCACCGTGAAGACGCCGGCCTGCCCGCTGGTGGTGTCCCCGGTGCCGGCAGGCTACGAGGGCACTTGGGTGGTGGAAGGCAGCGGTGGCGACCTGAAAGTGCTCTGCCATGGCTCCGATGGCCAACTGCTGGGCTACGCCCTGACCGGCGGCGCGGTCATGGAGAAACTGGCGTTGAATCGCCAGTTGCCACCCTTGATGGCGTAAATGGCGGGCGTTCTGTCGTAATTATCCTGTTCTTGCCACGACAATGGCCGCCCAGATACTGGCGCGGCCCCGGTCGGCGTGCCATCCTCACTGGCGTCTACCGCAGCCTAGAGCCTGCGGTGCCTTGAACGCTGCTTCCTTCGGCAGCACGGCATAACAACAAGAAATCCCGTCAAAGAGGCTTCACTATGCGTAAACCAGAACTCGCCGCCGTCATCGCCGAAAAGGCCGACCTGACCAAGGAAAAGGCCAATATTGTCCTGAACGCGATTCTCGACAGCATCACCGGCGCACTCGACAAGGACACCGTCACCCTGGTCGGCTTCGGCACCTTCGAAAAACGCCACCGCGGCGCTCGCACCGGCAAGAACCCGCAGACCGGCGAGCCGGTTAAGATCAAGGCCAGCAACACTGTCGCCTTCAAACCGGGCAAGGGCCTGCGTGACAGCGTCAACGCACCGGCCAAGCCTGCCAAGAAAAAGTGATCGACAAGCCATCGAGACGGGCGCCTTAAGGCGCCCGTTGTGTTTCTGGTAAGCAAATGCGGCGAACTTGCATAAACAGGGCGATAAACGGATAAACTGCGCGACTCAGTCATTTTTCACTCGAGGCGCGTTGATGAAGTTTCGTTTTCTTCTCTGGGCCATGGGCTTGCTGATGGCCAAGGCCAGCCGCAACAACCCGGCGTTCCAGCAGCAGCTGCAGGACAAGGACCTGGTCTTCCAGATGCAGACGCTCGACGGCAAGGTTGCCCGGCACTTCATCGTCAAGGACCTGCGCATCAGCAGCAAGGGCGGCCTGCACCCGCAGCCGGCGTTCGCCATTGCCTTCAAGGATGCCGCGTACGGCTTTGCCACGCTGCAAGCCGGTAACAAGCAGCTGGCTTTCATGCAGGGGATTCAGGAGAAGAACATCCAGATCAAGGGCAATCCGGCGCTGGTGATCTGGTTTCAGGGCTTGATGAAGTACCTGAAACCGAAGAAGAAAGCGTAGTAGCGGCTTTAGCCGCGATGCAGGCACCGCGGTTTCTGGCACCCGCTTCGCGGGTGATCGCGGCTGAAGCCGCTCCTACGGGGCGGCCTTAATGCGAATGCGGCGGGTGGAACTGCGACGCCAGCTCGCGTAGCAATGCCTCGGCCTCCAGCACCTTGTTCACCACCTCTTCCGCCTTGTCCCGGGTCAGCCCCAGGCGCTCGAGCAGGGCATCCGGGATCTCGTCCTTCGGCCCCGAGCCAATCCCCCGGGCGCGCAGCAGGCGCGTCGCCAGGCACACCAGGTTGGGGAACGCCGCATAATCGCCGTCGTACGCCGGATCGTGCTGGAAGCGCAGGGCTGTGGACAGTTCATCGGGCATGTCCCATAGCTTCATCAGCCAGGCACCGATCTGTTCACGGCTGATCCCCAGCAAGTGCTGCTCCACATAGCTGTGGCACAGGTGTGGGTTGACCTCCAGATGACGGCAGATCAGCGAGAAATGCGGGGGGAAGACGTGGGCCAGCAGCAGGTAGCCGAAGTTGTGCAGCAGCCCGGCCAGGTAGGTCAGGCCTGCTTCCGGGCGTTCGGCGCGCGGCATGGCACGGGTCAGGCCCTCGATCACGGCAGCGGTATAGATCGACTGCTGCCAGTACGGCGTGGCCTGTTGCGGGTGGTCCTTGGGCAGGCTCAGGGTCTTGCCCAGGGCCAGGCCCAAGGCCAGGTTGATCACCAGGTCGAAGCCCAGTACCCGCACGATGGCGTCTTCCACCGAGCGGATCTTGCCGGGTGACGCGTAGTAGGGCGATGCCGCCCAGCTGACGACTTGCGCAGCCAAGGCCGGGTCGGTTTCGACCACGCCGGTGATGTCATCGATGCTGGCATTGGGGTCGACACGCAGCTTGATGATCTTCTGCGCGGTGTCGGCCAGCGGCGGAATCTCGATGGTCTGCTCCAGGCGCTGCTGGATGCGCCGGGCGGTGAAGGCCTGGACTGCGCGAATGACTTCCTTGGGAGGACCGTCCAACTGATCGAAACTGAGGCGAATATCGCTGATCGGCTGGCCGAAGGTGCTGGCACTGGCCTTGACCAGCATCTTCTTGAAAGCCGTCCGGCCGATTTCCAGGAGCAGCCCGGCTTCACCGGACTGGATCAGCAGGGTTTCGTTGTCGAGCAGGCTCTTTTCGTACTGGCACGGCGAGCTGGTCAGCGCGGGAATGGCGGGCAGGGTCTTGAGGTGATGCTTGTCGAGCATCTGCTTCAAGCGCTCCAGCGGCACGGCCTTGAGCTTGCGTCCGGTCAGTTCCTCGAGGCGCTTGAGGTCCAGCAACTGGCTTTGCGGGAACAGCACCATCAAGGCACCGATCTCGTCATCGAGCAGCACGGCCTGTACGCGCGAGTTGGCCGGCAGCCCCGGGTGCTCGGGCACCTCGCGGAAGCTGACGCCGAGCTTGTCGAGCAACAGCCGGATGACAGACGGTGCGTGTAGGGTTGCGGTATCCAGGGCAACTTCAGTCATGGCCTGTATCCAATCATTTCTGTAAACGCGAAGTATAACCAGCCTGGCCGCCAAGCTGGATCCATAATGGGACGGGCGTCACACCTGGCCATATTGTTGGCCGTGGCGCAACCAGCGGTCGAGTAGCGGGCTGACGTGGCCCGGCCAGTGCGCCAACAGGGCCTGGGCAGCGTCACGTACGGCCGGCAACAAGTCGGCGTCGCGCATCAGGTCGGCGACCTTGAACTGTAGGAGGCCGGTCTGGCGAGTCCCGAGCATCTCGCCGGGGCCGCGCAACTCCAGGTCCTTCTCAGCGATGACGAATCCGTCGTTGGTTTCCCGCATGATGCCCAGCCGCTCTCGACCGATCTGCGACAGCGGTGGATGATAGAGCAGCACGCAGTGGCTCACCGCGCTGCCCCTACCGACTCGGCCGCGCAACTGGTGCAGTTGGGCCAGGCCCAGGCGCTCGGGGTTCTCGATGATCATCAGGCTGGCATTGGGCACGTCGACGCCGACCTCGATCACTGTGGTAGCGACCAGCAGTTGCAGCTCGCCGGCCTTGAACTCAGCCATCACCGCCGCTTTTTCCGCAGGCTTCATGCGTCCGTGGATCAGCCCAACGCGCAGCTCGCCCAGGGCGCTGCCCAGCTCTTCGAAGGTGCTTTCGGCGGCCTGGCAGGTCAGCTCCTCGGATTCTTCGATCAGGGTGCACACCCAGTAGGCCTGGCGGCCTTCGGCACAGGCGGCGCGAACCCGCTCGACCACCTCGAAACGACGGCTGTCGGCGACCAGCACGGTATTCACCGGTGTACGACCGGGCGGCAATTCGTCGAGGACCGAGGTGTCCAGGTCGGCGTAGGCGCTCATGGCCAGGGTGCGTGGGATCGGGGTGGCGGTCATGATCAACTGGTGCGGGCATAGCTGGCCCATGACGCCTTTCTTGCGCAGGGCCAGGCGCTGCTGCACGCCGAAGCGGTGTTGTTCGTCGATGATCGCCAGGGCCAGGTGCTTGAATTGCACCTCGTCCTGGAACAGCGCATGGGTACCGACCACCATCGGCGCGCCATTGGCGATCTGTTCCAAGGCGCTGGCGCGGGCCTTGCCCTTCAGCTTGCCGGCCAGCCAGGCGACTTCGATACCCAACGGCTCCAGCCAGCGTTTGAAGGTGATGAAATGCTGCTCGGCGAGAATCTCGGTGGGGGCCATCAGCGCCACCTGGTATCCGGCCTCCAGGGCCTGCAGCGCCGCTAGCGCGGCGACCACGGTCTTGCCGGCCCCCACGTCACCCTGTACCAGGCGCATCATTGGTTCGGGTTGGCTGAGGTCGTAGGCGATTTCGTTGCCGACGCGCTGCTGGGCACCGGTCGGGTTGAAGCCGAGGTTGGCCAGGTACTGGGCCGGCAGGCGGGTGGCCTTGGGCAGCACCGGCGCACGCAGGCTGCGCTGGCTTTCCCGCAGGCGCTGCTGGGAGAGCTGATGGGTCAGCAGTTCCTCGAAGGCCAGGCGGTGCTGCGCCCAGTGATGGCCCTCGGCAAGCTCGTCCAGATCGGCATCGGCCGGCGGGTTGTGCAGGTAGCGAATGGCATCGCTCAATGGCGCCAGCTTGTAGTCGCGGGCCAGTTGCTCAGGCAGCCAGTCGGGCAGGCTGCGCGGGCCGAGCATGCCAAGGCTCTGCTGGCACAACAGGCGCAGGCGTTGCTGGGTGAGGCCTTCGGTGGTCGGGTAAATCGGCGTCAGCGTCTGTTCGACCGGCGGTGGTGCCTCATCACCGTTCAGCGCCCGGTATTCCGGGTGGTAGATTTCCAGCCCCGAGGCGCCGGGACGCGCTTCACCATAGCAACGCAGATGTGTGCCACGCTTGAGGCCCTCCTTTTGCGCATTGCTGAAATGGTAGAAGCGCAGGCTCAGCGTGCCGCTGCCGTCACCTAGGCGCACCACCAGGCTGCGGCGCTTGCCCATGGTCACGTCAGCTCCGCTGACCACGCCTTCGATCACCGCGTCCTGGCCCGGCCGCAGTTGGCCGATAGGTACCACGCGGGTGCGGTCCTGGTAGCGCAACGGCAGGTGGAACAGCAGATCCTGCAGGTTCTCCAGACCGACCTTGGCGAGTTTCTCTGCCATGGCTTCACCAACACCCTTGAGCGTGGTGACCGGGACGTTCGACAGCTCGGTCATGGGCTCAGGCCGGTTGGTCCACGGTTGGCTTGGCCACCGAGCAGAGGCGGATCGAGTCGGCGAGGATCTCGATGGCCTTCGGCCGCGGGAAGCTGGCGCGCCAGGCGATGGCCACGGTGCGGAACGGCGCGGGCGCGGTCAGCGGGCGAACTTCGATGACGCCCGGCGCGTAATGATGGCTGTGCACTGCCGATAGCGGCAGGATCGACACGCCCAGGCCAGAAGCGACCATGTGGCGGATGGTTTCCAGCGAGCTGGATTCGACCGTGGTGTGCTTGGAGGCTTCGCTGCCCTTGTTCAGGGTCGGGCAGGCTTCAAGCACCTGATCGCGGAAACAGTGACCCTCGCCCAACAGCAGCAGGCTCTTGTCGTTGAGCATGGCGGTGTCGATGGTGTCCTTGGCGGTCCAGGGGTGGTCGGCCGGCATCAGCGCGCAGAACGGTTCGTCGTACAGCGGCAGGGTCAGCACGTCGGCCTCGTTGAACGGCAGGGCGATGATCACCGCGTCCAGTTCGCCATTGCGCAGCTTCTCGCGCAGTACATGGGTGAAGTTCTCTTCGATGTACAGCGGCATCTGCGGCGCCACGCGGTGCAGTTGCGGGATCAGATGCGGGAAGAGATAGGGGCCGACGGTATAGATGGCCCCGACCTTGAGCGGTGCTGTCAGCTGGTTCTTGCCGGCTTGGGCCAGTTCGCGGATGCCCTGGGCCTGTTCCAGCACCTTCTGCGCCTGGGCGACGATGCTCTCCCCGACCGGCGTGAGGCGCACCGCGCTCTTGCTGCGCTCGAAGATCAGCACGCCGAGTTCGTCCTCGAGCTTCTTCACGCCCACCGAAAGGGTCGGTTGGCTGACGTGGCAACGCTCGGCCGCGTGGCCAAAGTGCTGCTCTTGCGCGAGGGTGACGATGTAGCGAAGTTCGGTGAGGGTCATAACGTGCGTCCATGAAGTTGCGGCCCCAGCATAGCGGCTGCAATCGATAGACGCACGTTATCAGACTTGCCGTTTTGTGACAGAAACAAAAACGTCAGCGTCGGTCCAGTGAGTAGACGAACGGCGCAACCACTTCGATCGTGCCATTGTTCAGCAGCTCCGCCGGAGGCTTGGGTACCGTGCCGGCACGGCGGATCATCTCCAGCGTGGCCCGGTCCAGCGCCGCGCTACCCGAACCACCGGCCAGCGTGTACGACACTACCTTGCCTTCGGCGTCGACCACGAAGCGCAGGCGGTTGATGCCCTGCAACCCACGGCGGCGAGCGTCCTCGGGGTACTTCTTGTACTTGGCCAGGTGGCGCAACAGATCACTCTGCCAGCTCGGCAGGGCATTGCTGTTGGACGCGATGCTTGGCTGCGGCGCCGCCGACTTCTGCGGTGGCGTGTTGCTGGGCGGTGTATCCGCCACATCGTCCTTGGCCGGCGGTTCGTCCTTTGGCGGCTCCAGTTTTTTCTCAGGCTTGGGCGGCTGTGGCTTGGCCTTGGGCTTGGGCGGCTTGGGGATGGCGATCTTCGGCTTCGGCGCCTCTGCCAGCTTGGGCAGCGGTGGTTCCTCGATCGGCGTCGGCGGTTTCGGGGCGGCCTTGGGCGGAGGCGGTGGCGCGGGCTCTGGCAGTGGGGCCAGCTCGACCATCATCGCTGCCGGCGGCAACTCGAGGGCCTGGGGCACCGACCAGTTGAGCGTCAGCAGCACGGCGACCGCGTGCACACCCAGCACGATCGCCAGGCTGCCACCGTAGCGCGCCAGGTTTGAGCGCGTTTTCGTCATTTCTTGGCTGCCGTCTCGAGTCCGACCAGGCCGACCTTGAGGTAACCGGCGGCACGCATGGTGTTCATCACTTCCATCAGGTCGCCGTAGTCGACGCCCTTGTCAGCCTGGAAGAAGATGGTGGTTTCCTTGTCGCCCTTGGTCTTGGCGTCGAGCATGGCGCCAAGCTGGTCGCGCTGGGCCACCTCGTCGTCGCCGAGGTAGAGCTTCTTGTCGGCCTTGACGCTGACGAACACCGGCTTCTCGGGCCTCGGCGCCGGCTTGGCGGTCGAGGCGGGCAGGTCGACCTTGATGTCGACAGTGGCCAAGGGCGCCGCGACCATGAAGATGATCAGCAGCACCAGCATCACGTCGATGAACGGCGTGACGTTGATTTCGTGGTTCTCGGCGAGGTCGTCGCCACCTTCGTTGAGATGCAGGCCCATGGTTTACCCCACTTTCACCATGTGCGGGGCGACGCGTTCGCCACCCTGGTGGTCCAGATCACGGCTGACCAGCAGCAGTACCTGGGCGGAGGCATCGGACACCTGTGCCTTGTAGCCGGCGATAGAGCGGGCGAAGACGTTGTAGATGACCACGGCCGGAATTGCGGCAACCAGGCCCAGGGCGGTGGCCAGCAGGGCCTCGGCGATGCCAGGGGCGACCACGGCGAGGTTGGTGGTCTGGGTCTTGGCGATGCCGATGAAGCTGTTCATGATGCCCCACACGGTACCGAACAGACCGACGAACGGGGCGGTGGAGCCGATGGTGGCCAGCACGCCGGTGCCGCTGCTCATGGTGCGACCGCTGGCGGCCACCAGGCGCTCCAGGCGGAAGCTGACGCGTTCCTTGATGCCTTCCTTCTCGCGAGCGTTGGCCGACAGGCGCATCTCTTCGAGGGCGTCATGCACCAGGGTGTGGGCCAGGGTGCCTTCCTTGTTAGACACCTCGCTGGCCTCTTTCAGGCTCACCGAGCGTTTCAGGGCAGCGATCTCGCCACGCAGGCGGCGCTTGGCGCCCATCAGCTCGAAGCCTTTGGCGATCCAGATGGTCCAGGTGATGATCGAGGCGATGGCCAGGCCGATCATCACGGCCTTCACCACCACGTCGGCGTTCTTGTACATGCCCCATGGGGACAGGTCGTGGGCCATGCCCAGCGAGGTGTCTTCGACCATCGCCTGCACGTTCTCGTCTGCCGGTGCCTGGCCATCCACTGGGGCGTTGGTGTCGGCAGGCGCGTCGGTTGGCGCAGCTACCGGTGCCTGGCCTTCGGCGGCAGGCGCGGCCGTGGCGCTGGCGGCTGCCGGTGCGGCGGCAGTGGCGGCGGGCTCATCGGCCATGGCCACGGGGGCCAGTACCAGGCTGAACATCAGCGCGGCAATGGCGCGCCAGGCGCGCGACGGGGTTGGCGAAGCGGAAGATTGAGTACGTGTCATGCTGGCCGGACCTGATGAAGAGAAATGGGTTGAGTTCTTCAAGGCCTCGAAGCAGGCCGAGAACAGACAGGGCCGCCATTATTGCAAGTAATTCTTGTTAACAAAAGAATGGAGAGCGCTTTTTTTAACCTTTGTCTAGCCGCCGATCGCTAAATCCGGTTAGCGTGAACCTTTGGATTTGGAGTTTCATGATGTCGGACCTGAGAGCGTTGATCGTCGGCTGCGGCGATGTGGGAGGCCGTCTGGCCCGACAGTTGCTCGCCCATGGGTGGCAGGTCGATGGCCTGCGCCGGTCGGTGCGGGACCTGCCCGAAGGGGTGCGGCCCGTTGCCGCTGACCTGTCGAACCCGCGCCTGCCGGAAGCGTGGCCCGCACGCGCGCCGGACTACCTGGTGTACTGCGTGGCGGCCAGCCAGCATGACGAAGCGGGCTACCAGGCCGCCTATGTCGATGGTTTGCGCCATGTGCTCGATTGGTTGAAAACCAAGGGTCAGCGGCCGCGTCGCCTGCTGTTCGTCTCCAGCAGCAGTGTCTATGCACAACAGGATGGTGAGTGGATCGACGAGAGCGCAGCCACCGCACCCGAGGGGTATTCGGGCAAGGTGATGCTCGAAGCGGAGCGCCTGGCGTTGGGCAGTGGCATTCCCGCGAGCATCGTGCGCTTGACCGGGATCTATGGGCCTGGACGTGAGTGGCTGCTGAGCCAGGTACGTCGAGGCTACCGAGTGGCCGAGGAGCCGCCGTTGTACGGCAACCGCATTCACGCCGAGGATGCCGCTGGTTTGCTGGCGCACCTGCTGCAGGCCGATGCCCGGGGTGTGGCGTTGGACGATTGCTACATCGGTGTCGATGACGATCCGGCGCCGCTGGCCGAGGTGGTGGGCTGGCTGCGCGAGTACCTGGGGGTCACCGAGTGGTCGGACGAGCAGCGGGTGCGGCGTACCGGCAGCAAGCGCTGCAGCAATGCGCGGGCTCGGGCACTGGGCTGGGCGCCGCAGTATCCGAGCTATAAAGAAGGCTATGCGGCCATTCTGCAAGGGCGTGGTTGAGAGATCTGGCTCTATCGCGGGGCCAGTCGGGCCGCCGCGATGATGGCTAATCCTTTTCCAGCACCCACTGCCGGGCGCCGGCAGTCAGTTGCGGCATTTCGTCCGGCTGGGCGCGGTTCACCGCCTGGAAGATCTCCAGGGTGTCGCCGTCGCGCTTGAAGATCCACGGCGCGCCACGCTGGTTGCGCTCCAGCCACAGGCTGTCGTTGCCATCGCCCATGGTCGCGCAGTCACCCGCCAGGCACAGGGCAAAGCGGTCCGGGCCGGGCAGGCCGGTGACATTGCCGGTATCGCTGAAGCGTACTAACCCGCCCTTGCCCTGGCCCTCGACGATCTTCCAGTCACCGCCCAGGTATTGCTGGTACAGCGCCTTCTCGAAACTGCCGCCCAGCGCAGCGCCTTCTGGCGCCTTGCTGCGCACGAACGTCTGCTGATGGCCGGAGGGGTCGATAGTCACCAGTTCGTCGCCATTGAGCTTGAGTTGTTCGGTCAGGTCGCCTTCGAAGTTGACCTGCCAGTCCTTCTCGTTGGCGCTCAGGCGCCCGTCGGCGGCCTCGAAGCCATTGCTGAAGCTGGCCTGCTGGTTCTTGACGTCGATCTTCCACTCGAACACCGGACCCTTCGCGTCCAGGGCCTGGCGCAGGCTGGTGCCTTTGCTGGCGGCGTCGATGGCGGCCTGGTTGATCCAGGTGCCGTTGAAATCTTCAGGCTTGTGGCTGGCGCAGCCGCCCAGGAGCAGGGCTGCCAGCGTGAGAGGCAATGCGTGGCGCATGGTGAAAACCTTGAGGCAGGAGGGGGGTGACGGGCCTTGACCCGTCACCGGGGTATTACTCGAGAACCAGGATGGCGTCCATCTCGACCTGGGCGCCCTTGGGCAGGGCAGCCACGCCGATGGCGGCGCGGGCCGGGTAGGGCTGCTCGAAGTAGCGGCCCATGATCTCGTTGACCTTGGCGAAGTGGCTCAGGTCGGTGAGGAAGATGTTCAGCTTGACGATGTCCTTGAACGAACCGCCAGCGGCTTCGGCCACCGACTTCAGGTTCTCGAACACCTGGACGGTCTGGGCTTCGAAGCCCTCGACCAGTTCCATGGTTTTCGGGTCGAGCGGGATCTGCCCCGACATGTACACGGTGTTGCCGGCCTTGATCGCTTGCGAGTAAGTGCCGATGGCGGCTGGTGCCTTGTCGCTGGTGATGACGGTCTTGCTCATGATGACTCCTTGCGGTTGGCGGACTACGCACGCATCCGGGTGATGCGGACCACGCCGGTCAAGGTGCGCAGCTTCTTGATCACACGGGCCAGGTGCACGCGGTCGTGCACGCTGACCACCAGTTGGACCACGCTGATACGGCCGTCGCGTTCGTCCATGCTGATTTTCTCGATGTTGCCGTCGGCGGCGTTGACGCTGCTGGCCAGTAGGGCGATCAGGCCGCGCTGGTGCTCCAGCTCGACGCGCAGCTCGACGTTGAACTCGCCGGTGATGTCCTTGGCCCAGGAGAGCTGCAGGCACTTCTCCGGGTTATGTCGGACTTCACTGATGTTGCGGCAGTCTTCCAGGTGCACGACCATGCCCTTGCCGGCCGACAGGTGGCCGACGATCGGGTCGCCCGGGATCGGCGTGCAGCACTTGGCGTAGCTGAGCACCAGGCCCTCGGTGCCGCGGATCGCCAGCGGGCCTTCCGGGGCCGGCAGCTGTTCGCCTTCGGCGGACAGCAGGCGGCGGGCGACCACGTAGGCCATGCGGTTGCCCAGGCCGATGTCTTCGAGCAGGTCTTCGACCAGCTCCAGGCGGTACTCGGTGAGGATCGCCTGGACGCGCTCCTGCGGGATCTTCTCAAGGCTGCTGTCGAAGCCGGTCAGCACTTTGTTCAGCAAGCGCTCGCCAAGGCTGATGGACTCGGAGCGGCGCTGCTGCTTGAGGGCGTGGCGGATATGCGTGCGCGCCTTGCCGGTGACCACGAAGTTGAGCCAGGCCGGGTTCGGCCGGGCCCCCGGTGCGCTGACGATCTCGACGGTGGAGCCGCTCTGCAGTGGCTCGGACAGCGGTGCCAGGCGGCGGTTGATGCGGCAGGCGATGCAGCTGTTGCCGACGTCGGTGTGTACCGCGTAGGCGAAGTCGACGGCGGTGGAGCCCTTGGGCAGCTCCATGATCCGGCCTTTCGGGGTGAAGACGTAGACCTCGTCCGGGAACAGGTCGATCTTCACGCTCTCGATGAATTCCAGCGAGTTGCCGGCGCGCTGCTGCAGCTCGAGGATGCCCTTGACCCATTGGCGGGCGCGGGCATGACTGCCTTTTGGCTGCTCTTCCTCGTTGGACTTGTACAGCCAGTGCGCGGCGATGCCGTTGTTGGCCATCTCTTCCATTTCGCGGGTGCGGATCTGGATTTCGATGGGCACGCCGTGCATGCCGAACAGCGTGGTGTGCAACGACTGGTAGCCGTTGGCCTTGGGGATCGCGATGTAGTCCTTGAAGCGGCCCGGCAGCGGCTTGTACAGGTTGTGCACGGCACCGAGCACGCGGTAGCAGGTGTCGACCTTGTCGACGATGATGCGGAAGGCGTACACGTCCATGATCTCGGTGAAGGCGCGGCGCTTGCCGCGCATCTTCTTGTAGATGCCATAGAGGTGTTTCTGTCGGCCGCTGACCTCGCCTTCGATGCCGTCGGCGGCCAGGCAGTTGGCCAGCGAGGTCTCGATCTTGGCGACGATCTCCTTGCGGTTGCCGCGCGCGGCCTTCACTGCCCGGTGGATCAGCGACGAACGCATCGGGTGCATGGCCTTGAAGCCGAGGTCCTCGAACTCCACGCGCACGGTGTGCATGCCCAGACGATTGGCGATGGGGGCGTAGATCTCGAGGGTTTCCTTGGCGATGCGCCGGCGTTTTTCGCCGGAGAGCACTTCCAGGGTGCGCATGTTGTGCAGGCGGTCGGCCAGCTTGACCAGGATCACGCGGATATCGCGGGCCATGGCCATGGCCATCTTCTGGAAGTTCTCGGCCTGCGCCTCGGCCTTGGTCTCGAAGTTCATCTGGGTCAGCTTGCTGACCCCGTCGACCAGCTCGGCGACGGTCTCGCCGAATTGCTGGCTCAAGGCTTCCTTGGCGATGCCGGTGTCTTCGATCACATCGTGCAGCATGGCGGCCATCAGGCTCTGGTGGTCCATGTGCATGTCGGCAAGGATGCTGGCCACTGCCAGCGGATGGGTCACGTAGGGCTCGCCGCTGCGGCGGCGCTGGCCATCGTGGGCCTGCTCGGCGTAGAAGTAGGCCCGGCGAACCAGATTGACCTGTTCGGGGCCCAGATAGGTCGACAGCCGTTCGGCGAGGGCTTCTATACCCGGCATGGTTTCACCTCTTGCAGTAGAAGAGGGCCTTGCGCCGCACGGTGTCGACTGGGCATCAATTAGACGGCCTCGTTGTTCTCGTCCTCGAACGCGGCGAATACCGGATCCTCGGTGACGATCTCTTCGGCGGCGATGAACTCTGGCGTGACGATGCCTTCGGCGATTTCACGCAGGGCGACGACGGTCGGCTTGTCGTTTTCCCACGCAACGCGGGGCTCTTTGCCGCCGGTAGCCAGCTGGCGGGCGCGCTTGGTCGAGAGCATGACCAGCTCAAAGCGGTTATCCACGTGTTCCAGGCAGTCTTCAACAGTTACGCGGGCCATGGTCTTCCTCAGTAGCAAATGCGGTTAGGCGTGCAGCCCAGAATGGGCAGGCGGACTAGATAGTTTAAAAAATCACCAGCCAATAGGGAAGGGCTGTTTTGTCGGGTGTACCTGTGTCGCCTGTATCGCGGGGCAAGCCCGCTCCCATGCATGTGTTCCCGAGTCGGGCAACGTGGGAGCGGGCTTGCCCAGCGATAGGGCCGATCCAGACAACTGGAGCCAACCGCCGATGCCCGACAATAGCGTGCTGTCCCTTGCCGGCACAACCGCCCTTGACGCGTTAACGCAACATCGCGTCGCGCAGGCGCGGGGTCAGCTCCTCGAACAGCGTCTGCACCGAGCGCAGGGCACGGCAATCGGGCCGCGTCAGCAGCCATAACTGGGTGTCGCAGCCGGGCAGCGGGCCGCTCAGTGCCTCGACGCCGGGCAGGTCGTGGACCATGTAGTCGGGCAGTGCCGCCACGCCCAGGCCGGTGGTCACCAGTTGGGCGATGGTCGACATGCCGCTGCACTGGTAGCGCGGGATCAGGCCGGGATGATGCTGGTTACGCCAGACCACGGTGGCGTGGTCCTGCATGGAATCGTCGGGGGCGATCCAGGGCACGCTCAGGGGGGCCTCCTGCAGCCGCTCGCGCAGCGCCGGCTGGCCGCAGACCACATAGGAGGTCGACCCCAGGCAGCGCCCGACAAGGTGCTCCGGCGGCGTGTTGGTCAGGCGCAGGGCGATGTCGGCATCGCGGCGGCTGAGGTTGGCGAAGGTGTTGGAGGTACCCATCTCCAGCGACAACGCCGGATAGTTGGGCATGAACTCGGCCAGCGCCGGCAGCAGCAGGCTGTGCAGCACGGCCTCGGTGCAGGTCAGGCGCACGGTGCCGCTGACCACCTGTTCGCCGCTGGTCAGGGCGATGCGCGCCGCGTCCAGGGCCTGCTCGGCGCGCTCGGCCTGCTCGGCCAGGGCCTGGGCGGTGTCGGTGGGCAGGTAGCCTTTACGGCTCTTGACGAACAAGGCGGTGCCCAGCGCCGACTCCAGCCGGCGGATCGAGCGGAACACCGTCGAAACGTCGACCTTGAGCAGTTCGGCTGCCTTGGCCAGCGAGCGGCCGCGCTCCAGTGCCAGGACCAGGGAAAGGTCCGCATGGTTGATCTGATATTGCATCGGTGCACGCTCTGCTTGCCAAAATGCCAATGTCTGTTGCGTTTTGGCCATTTTATAGTGGAACGGCCCCCGGGAATCAATGCAGCCGGTCGGCAACCAGCCCCCAACGATGGGCCAGTGAAAAGAACAACAGCAGCACCATCGTCGCCCTCCAAGGCGTCATCCGCAGTTCCCACATCGCCGCTCCGAATCAAAGGATGTACAGCCATGACGTCGGTCTCCCCGTGCGCCAGTTCTTCCCGCGAGATGAATGAATTCCTGGATGCCCATCCGGATACCCAGTACGTCGACCTGCTGATCTCCGACATGAACGGCGTGGTGCGCGGCAAGCGCATCGAGCGCGCCAGCCTGCACAAGGTGTACGAGAAGGGCATCAACCTGCCGGCATCGCTGTTTGCCCTGGATATCAACGGCTCGACCGTCGAAAGCACCGGGCTGGGCCTGGATATCGGTGACGCCGACCGCATCTGTCTGCCGATTCCTGGCACGCTGTGCGACGAACCCTGGCAGAAACGCCCCACCGCCCAGCTGCTGATGACCATGCATGAGCTGGACGGCGCGCCGTTCTTTGCCGACCCGCGGGAAGTGCTGCGCCAGGTGGTGAGCAAGTTCGACGACTTGGGCCTGGATATCTGCGCCGCGTTCGAGCTGGAGTTCTACCTGATCGACCAGGACAACCTCAACGGTCGCCCGCAACCGCCGCGCTCGCCGATTTCGGGCAAGCGCCCGCAGTCGACCCAGGTGTACCTGATCGACGACCTCGATGAGTACGCCGACTGCCTTCAGGACATGCTCGAAGCCGCCAAGGAGCAGGGCCTTCCGGCTGATGCCATCGTCAAGGAAAGCGCCCCGGCGCAATTCGAGGTGAACCTGCACCACGTCGCCGACCCGCTGAAGGCCTGTGACTACGCGATCCTGCTCAAGCGCCTGATCAAGAACGTCGCCTACGACCATGAGATGGATTCCACCTTCATGGCCAAGCCCTATCCGGGCCAGGCCGGCAACGGCCTGCACGTGCACATTTCGTTGCTGGACAAGAAAACCGGCAAGAACATCTTCGCCAATGAGGATCCGCTGCAAAGCGACACCCTGCGCCATGCCGTCGGCGGTGTGCTGGAAACCATGCCGGCATCGATGGCGTTCCTCTGCCCGAACATCAACTCGTACCGTCGCTTCGGTGCCCAGTTCTACGTGCCCAACGCGCCGAGCTGGGGCCTGGACAACCGCACCGTGGCCGTCCGCGTGCCGACCGACAGCAGCGAGAACGTGCGCATCGAACACCGCGTGGCTGGCGCCGACGCCAACCCGTATCTGATGCTTGCGGCGATCCTCGCCGGCATTCACCACGGCCTGACCAACAAGGTCGAGCCGGACGCGCCGATCGAAGGCAACTCGTACGAGCAGTTGGAGCAGAGCCTGCCGAACAACCTGCGCGATGCCCTGCGCGCGCTGGATGACAGTGAAGTCCTCAACCAATACATCAGCCCGGACTACATCGACATTTTCGTGGCCTGCAAGGAGAGCGAGCTGGCCGAGTTCGAAGTGTCGATCTCCGACCTCGAGTACAACTGGTACCTGCACACGGTGTAAGCCCATGAGCGCAATTGCGGTCCCCTTGATCGGTGTCAGCGCCTGCCGCCAGCAGGTGGGGAAGAACTCGTCGCACACGGTGGGCGACAAGTATGTCGAGGCCGCGGGCTTTGCCGGGCTGCCGCTGATCCTGCCGGCCCGTGACGGCGGCAGCGACACGCAGGCGCTGCTGGCCAGGCTCGATGGCATTCTTTTTACCGGTTCGCCTTCAAATGTCGAGCCGCATCATTACAATGGCGCGCCCAGCGCGGAAGGCACCCGGCACGATCTTGCACGTGACCGCCTGACCTTGCCGCTGCTGCAGGCGGCCATTGCCGCGGGTGTGCCGGTGCTCTGCATCTGCCGTGGATTCCAGGAACTGAACGTGGCCCTCGGTGGCAGCCTGCACCAACGGGTGCAGGAATTGCCCGGCTACCTGGACCACCGCGAACCTGAGGACGCACCCCTGGAGGTGCAATACGGCCCTCGTCACCCCGTCGGCATACAGCCGGGTGGGATGTTCGAGCGCCTGGGCCTGGCTGCGCGGTTCGAGGTCAACTCGCTGCACAGCCAGGGTATCGACCGCCTGGCCCCGGGCCTGCGCGTCGAGGCACGGGCCCCGGATGGCCTTATTGAAGCGGTGTCGATGCCTGATGCGCCGGGCTTTGTACTCGGCGTGCAGTGGCACCCTGAATGGCGTTTCGCCGAAAACCCGGTTTCGCTGCGCCTGTTCGAGGCGTTCCGCGAGGCCTGCATTGCCCATGCTGCACGGGAGGGTGTGCGCCAGAAGACCCTCTGACGTCACCCGGTAGTCTCGGATGACCCACCCCGGCAGTGAGCTTTCAATGAGTGGAAGCGGGCCCTCTACGGGGGCCTGTGAAAACAATTCCAATAGTTACGGCAAATACTCATGAGCGATTACACAGAAGCCGGCCGCCCACCCGACGTGGCGGCCGACTCGGGCAACACCCAGCGCAGCAAGGGCCTGGCCAAGGGCCGCCTCGGCCTGCTGGCCAGCGTCGTGCTGGGCATTTCCACCATTGCACCGGTCTATACTCTGACTGGCGCGCTCGGCCCGACCGTGCGTGAAGTCGGCGCCCACTTGCCGGCGGTGTTCATCGTCGGCTTCCTGCCGATGCTGCTGGTCGCCCTGGGCTACCGCGAGCTGAACTCGGCGGAGCCCGACAGCGGCACGTCCTTCACTTGGTCGGCCCGGGCCTTCGGCCCGATGATCGGCTGGATTGGCGGCTGGGGGCTGGTGGTGGCCACCACCATCGTGCTGTCCAACCTGGCAGGGGTGGCGGTGGACTTCTTCTACTTGTTCCTGGCGCAGATCACCGGCAACCAGGAGCTGGCCGCGCTGGCGGACAACCTGTTGATCAACGTCACCACCTGTTGCGTGTTCATCGCCCTGGCAGTGTGGATCTGCTGTCGCGGCATGGCCACCACCATGACGGTGCAGTACGGTCTGGTGGCCTTGCAGTTGCTGGTCCTGATCGGCTTCGCCTTTGCCGCGTTCGGCGAGACCACCGCGCCGCCGCCGCTGGCGTTCGACCTGGCCTGGTTCAACCCGTTCGGTGTCGAGTCGTTCTCGGCCTTTGCCGCAGGCCTGTCGCTGTCGATCTTCATTTTCTGGGGCTGGGACGTGTGCCTGACCGTCAGCGAAGAGTCGATCGGCAGCGACGAAGTGCCGGGCAAGGCGGCGACCTGGACCGTGCTGCTGATCCTCGGCCTGTACCTGCTCACCGCCATCGCCACCCTCCAGTTTGCCGGGATCAGCGAGCATGGCTTGGGCCTGAACAATCCGCGCATCCAGGAGAACGTGTTCGCCCACCTGGCCGGGCCGGTCATGGGCCCGCTGGCGATTCTGATGTCCATCGCGGTGCTGGCCAGCACCGCCGCCTCGCTGCAATCGACCTTCGTCTCGCCAGCGCGCACCCTGCTCGCCATGGGTTACTACGGCGCTGTGCCGCAACGCTTCGCCACGGTGTGCCCGCGTTCGCAGACGCCGCGCTACGCGACGATCTGTGCCGGTATTGCCGCGGGCCTGTTCTACGTGACCATGCGTACCCTCAGCGAGAACGTGCTGGCCGATACCATCACCGCCCTGGGCATGATGATCTGCTTCTACTACTCGCTGACGGCCTTCGCCTGCGTGTGGTACTTCCGCCGCAGCCTGTTCGACAGCGTGCGCCACTTCTTCATGCGCGGCGTGTGCCCGCTGGTGGGTGGCCTGATCCTGTCGGTGATCTTCCTGCGCACGGCGATCGACAGCGCCTCGCCAGACTTCGGCAGCGGCTCGCATGTGGGTGGGCTGGGGCTGGTATTCGTGATCGCGGCGATCATCTCGGCGCTGGGTATCGTGCTGATGCTGCTGTCGCGGCTGCGTGCGCCAGCGTACTTCCTGGGGGCTACCCTGCGTCAGCAGGCGACGTTGCAGTTGCAGGAATAAACCAGTCGGAATCATCGCGGGGCAATCCCGCCGCCACGCCAAACGCGTGGCGGCGGGATTGCCCCGCGATGCTTTTTCAGCCGACCAGTTGTTTCAGCAGTGCTCCATGGCGCTGTTGCTGTTTTTTCAGCAGCAGACGGTTCGATGCGAACACTGCCTTCATTTCTTCCAGTGCCACCGCGAAGTCATCGTTGATGATGACGTACTCATATTCGTCGTAGTGCACCATCTCGCTGACCGCTTCCTTCATGCGTCCGGCGATGATTTCCTCGCTGTCCTGGCCACGGCCGTCCAGGCGTTGGCGCAGGGCCTCCTGGCTTGGCGGCAGGATGAAGATCGAACGCGCCTCGGGCATCAGCTTGCGCACCTGCTGGGCACCTTGCCAGTCGATCTCCAGGATCAGGTCGTAGCCCTGGTCGAGGGTTTCCTGCAGGGCGCTGCGCGAAGTGCCGTAGAAGTTGCCGAACACTTCGGCGTGCTCGAGGAAATCGCCCTGGGCGATCAGTGCCTTGAACTCTTCGTGGACCACGAAGTGATAGTTGACCCCGTGTTCCTCGCCCGGGCGCATGGCACGGGTTGTGTGGGAGACCGAGACGCGGACGCGCTCGTCGTCCTTGATCAGGGCAGTAACCAGGCTGGTCTTGCCGGCGCCGGACGGGGCCGAGACGATGTAGAGGGTGCCGCTGCTGTGGTTCATGGTAGGGGTGGCCTTACTCGATGTTCTGTACTTGTTCACGCATCTGTTCGATCAGCACCTTCAGGTTGACTGCCGCCTGCGTGCTGCGTGGGTCGAATGCCTTGGAGCCAAGGGTGTTGGCTTCGCGGTTGAGCTCCTGCATCAGGAAGTCCAGGCGCCGGCCAGCGGCGCCGCCCGACTTGAGCACACGGCGCACTTCGGTGACGTGGGTGCTGAGGCGGTCCAGCTCTTCGGCGACGTCGCTCTTCTGCGCCAGCAGGACCATTTCCTGCTCCAGGCGCTGCGGGTCGAGCTCGGCCTTCATATCGCCGAAGCGATCGAGGACCTTCTGCCGTTGCGCGGCCAGCATCTGCGGCACCAGGGTGCGCAGGGTGGCGACTTCGCCGGCCATGCTGTCCAGGCGCTCGTTGATCAGCCGGGCCAGTTCGGCGCCTTCGCGTTGGCGGCCGGCCTTGAGTTCGGTCAGGGCTTCGTCGAACAGTGCGATGGCTTCGGCATTGAGCGCTTGCGGATCGGTGGCGTCGGCCACCAGCACGCCCGGCCAGGCCAGTACTTCCAGCGGGTTGAGCGGTGCCGGTTGCTTGATCAGGCTGGCGACGGTTTCGGCGGCGGCCACCAGTTGCGCGGCACGTTCGCGATCGACCTGCAGTGGCTTGCCGGTGCTGTCCTCGCTAAGGCGCAGGGTGCACTCGACCTTGCCGCGCGAGAGGCCTTGGCGCAGGCCTTCGCGTACGGCGCCCTCGAGGTCGCGCAGGGCCTCGGGCAGGCGCAGGTGGGGTTCGAGATAGCGGTGGTTGACCGAGCGCAGCTCCCAGACCAGGGTGCCTTGGCTGCCAGCGCGCTCGACACGAGCAAAAGCGGTCATGCTATGCACCATGGGGAGTACCTCGCGTATTCAGGTGGACGGGGAGCCTGTCGGCTGCAAGGCGCAGGATTGTAGCGCAGTGCGGCGCGGGCGCCCAATCCAGCCATGCTAACGGTCGCCCCTAAACCTGTCGGAAAACACGACAGGCTGCGCGAGCGCGACGACAGGCGTGCCTTCGTCGGGTGTCGGGCTCTATAATGCTCGGCAGATTCAAAGTCCCCGTACAGGTATTCCAGATGAAACGTCCAAGTGGTCGCGCCGCCGATCAGCTCCGCTCGATCCGCATTACTCGCAACTACACCAAGCACGCCGAAGGATCGGTTCTGGTCGAGTTCGGTGACACCAAGGTCATCTGCACGGTCAGCGTCGAGAACGGTGTTCCCCGCTTCCTCAAAGGCCAGGGCCAAGGTTGGCTGACCGCCGAGTACGGCATGCTGCCGCGCTCCACCGGCGAGCGTAACCAACGCGAGGCCAGCCGTGGCAAGCAAGGCGGCCGCACCCTCGAGATCCAGCGCCTGATTGGCCGCTCCCTGCGCGCCGCGCTGGACATGAGCAAGCTCGGCGACATCACCCTGTACGTCGACTGCGACGTGATCCAGGCCGACGGCGGCACCCGCACTGCCTCGATCACCGGCGCCATGGTCGCTCTGTGCGACGCCCTGGCGGTGATCAAGAAACGTGGCGGTCTCAAGGGTGGCAACCCGCTCAAGCACATGATCGCTGCGGTATCGGTGGGCATGTACCAGGGCGAGGCCGTGCTCGACCTCGACTACCTCGAGGACTCCGCCGCCGAGACCGACCTGAACGTGGTCATGACCAGCGCCGGTGGTTTCATCGAGGTGCAGGGCACCGCCGAGGGCGCGCCGTTCCAGCCTGACGACTTCAACGCCATGCTGGCGCTGGCGCAGAAAGGCATGGACGAAATCTTCGAACTGCAGAAGGCGGCGCTGGCCGACTGAGCAGACACCAGGGAGGTGAGGGATATGAACGACTCGGATCTGCCGATCACCCCGCCCAGCGCCGATGTCCGGCAATGGGCGATGTTCTGCCACCTCTCGGCATTATTGGGGCTGGTGCTGCCCCTTGGGCATTTGCTGGGCCCGTTGGTGCTGTGGCACCTCAAGCGCGAGCAGGACCCGTTCATCGATGCCCAGGGCAAGGAGGCGCTGAACTTCCAGATCAGCGTGACCATCGCCGGTTTCGTCTGCTTCCTGCTGATGTTCGTGTTCATCGGCATCCTGCTGTTCGCCGTGCTGATGGTGGCGGTGCTGATCCTGATCATCCTGGCAGCGGTCAAGACCAATGAAGGGCAGCCATATCGCTATCCCTTCATCTGGCGGCCGATCAGATAGACACAAAAAAGCCGACCTGATGGTCGGCTTTTTTGTGCGTGCCATCCTCAGATGGTCAGCGTCCAGTCATAGTCCACGATCAGCGGCGCGTGCTGGGAGAAGCGCGGCTGGCGCGGCAGGCGAGCGTTGCGCACGAAGCGGCGCAGGCCTGGGGTAAGGATCTGGTAGTCGAACCGGTAACCCAGGTTGAGCATCTCGGCCTGCTCGTTGTCCGGCCACCAGCTGTACTGGTCGCCTTCACGGCTGACTTCGCGCAGGGCATCGACATAGCCCATGTCGCCGACGATGGCGTCCATCCAGGCGCGCTCGGGCGGCAGGAAGCCCGGCGACTGCTGGCTGTCACGCCAGTTCTTGATGTCTAGCTTCTGCTGCGCCACGTAGAACGAACCGCAGTAAATGTACTCGCGACGCTTGCGGCGCTGCTTGTCCAGGTACTTGGCGAAGTCGTCCATCAACTTGAATTTCTGGTTCAAGTCCTCGTCGCCGTTCATGCCCGAAGGCAGCAACAGGCTGGCAATACTGACTTTGTCGAAATCTGCTTGCAGATAACGCCCGTAGCGGTCGGCTGTCTCGAAGCCCAGGCCGGTGATGACTGCCTTGGGCTGCATGCGCGAGTAAAGTGCCACGCCACCTTGGGTGGGCACCTCCGCGTCGCAGGCGTAAAGGAAATAGCCATCGAGCTGGAAAGCTGGGTCGTCGAGTTCAAAGGCCGAGGCGCGGGTATCCTGAAGGCAGATGACGTCGGCATTCTGGGCTTGCAACCAGCTGAGCAATCCACGCTCGGCCGCAGCCTGAATGCCATTTACGTTCACACTGATGATCCGCATAAATGGCCCCAAAAATCTCGTGCGTGTATGATACCCGAGCTCAACACATTTAGCTAAATCCGTGGTGTCCGGGACCTTTCATGCAGCCGTATCAGCGCGACTTCATCCGTTTTGCCATCGATCGCGGCGTTCTGCGCTTCGGTGAGTTCACCCTGAAATCGGGGCGTACCAGCCCGTACTTCTTCAATGCCGGTCTGTTCAACACCGGGTCCGCCCTGGCGCAGCTGGGGCGTTGCTACGCGGCGGCCATCGTCGACAGCAAGATCTCCTTCGACGTGCTGTTCGGCCCGGCGTACAAGGGCATTCCGCTGGCAGCCACCACGGCGGTGGCGTTGGCTGACCAGCACCAGCTCGACGTGCCATGGTGCTTCAACCGCAAGGAAGCCAAGGACCACGGCGAGGGCGGCAACCTGGTCGGCGCCCCGCTGGCCGGCGACGTGCTGATCATCGACGACGTGATCACCGCCGGCACTGCCATCCGCGAAGTGATGCAGATCATCAACGCCCAGCAGGCCAAGGCTGCTGGCGTGCTGATCGCGCTGAACCGCGAAGAGCGCGGCAATGGCGAGCTGTCGGCGATCCAGGAGGTCGAGCGCGACTTCGGTATCCCGGTCGTGAGCATCGTCTCGCTGACCCAGGTACTGGAATTCCTGGCTGACGATCCGCAGCTCAAGCAACACCTGCCGGCGGTCGAAGCCTACCGCGCCCAGTACGGTATCTGACGCGCACACGGCAACGGAAAAGGCGACCCTGAGGTCGCCTTTTTCATGCCGGTGTTTCAACGGCCGTTGGGGTAGGGGTCCTGCACGGCGTCGCCGACACCAGTCAGGATCTTCCAGGCCCGCTTCGGGTGGGAGATGGTGTCGAAATCGGGGCAAGGCGGTAGTGACTTCTTACCCTGATTGGAGTACTCGTAGCCGCAGTCGGCACACTCGTAGCTACCTGCGGAAACATCGCTGCCGTAGGGAACCTCGTCTTTTTTCATCGCTGGATCTCCTGTGTGTGGGAAGTCTCCATGCTAATCAGCCGATGAAAGCAGATGTTGTAGTACCCGTCCGACACTGCTGTGGGGCTGTTCTGGGCAGTGCTCGTCTTATCGCGCTACAAGCCCGTACCCTCCATCTGCGTGGGGGGCGGGCTTGCATAGCAGTGGGCTGGTTGAATCAGCGTGGCTTGCGGTTGCTGATCAGCGTGCCCACGCCGCTGTCGGTGAAAATCTCCAGCAGCACGGCATTCGGCACGCGGCCGTCGATGATGTGCGAGCTGTTCACGCCGCCCTGGACGGCATCCAGCGCGCACTTGATCTTCGGCAGCATGCCACCGTAGATGGTGCCGTCGGCGATCAACTCGTTGACCTGCTCGGTGCTCAGCCCGGTGAGGACCTCGCCCTGCTTGTCCATCAGGCCGGCGATGTTGGTCAGCAGCATCAGCTTCTCGGCCTTCAGCGCCTCGGCCACCTTGCCGGCTACCAGGTCGGCGTTGATGTTGTACGACTCGCCGTTGGCACCCACGCCGATCGGCGCGATCACCGGAATGAAGTCACCCTTGACCAGCATGTTCAGCAGGTCGGTGTTGACGCTGACGACCTCGCCGACATGGCCGATGTCGATGATTTCCGGGGTGGTCATTTCCGGGGTCTGGCGGGTGACGGTGAGCTTCTTGGCGCGGATCAGCTCAGCATCCTTGCCGGTCAGGCCGATGGCGCTGCCGCCGTGGCGGTTGATCAGGTTGACGATGTCCTTGTTCACCTGGCCGCCCAGGACCATCTCCACCACGTCCATGGTCGCCGCGTCGGTGACGCGCATGCCATCGATGAAGTGGCTGTCGATCGACAGGCGCTTGAGCAGGTCGCCGATCTGCGGGCCGCCACCGTGAACCACCACCGGGTTGATGCCTACAGCCTTCATCAGCACGATGTCACGGGCGAAGCCGGTCTTGAGCTCCTCACTCTCCATCGCGTTGCCGCCGTACTTGATCACCAGGGTCTTGCCGACGAAGCGGCGGATGTAAGGCAGTGCTTCGGACAAAACCTCGGCTACATGGGAAGCGGCATCGCGATCGAGGGTCATGCAGGGCTCCAGGTAAGGAACGGATAGTCGTCAGAACGGCAGTTGCAGGCCTGGTTGGACCCGCAGCAACTGCGTGCGGAATACAGCCTTGATTCGGTCGAGTTCTGCGGCGCTGTCGGCCTCGAAGCGCAGCACCAGCACCGGTGTGGTGTTGGAGGCGCGAACCAGGCCCCAGCCGTGGGGATAGTCGACCCGCACACCGTCGATGGTGGTCAGGCTGGCTTCGCCCCAGTCGGCGTCGCGTTGCAGTGCATCAATGATGCTGAATTTACCCTCGTCGGTCACATCAATGTTGATTTCCGGCGTGGAAATATCATTTGGGAACGCGGCGAACAGGCGTTCGGCGTTCTGCCCGGCCTTGCTGAGGATCTCCAGCAGGCGCGCGGCGCTGTAGATGCCGTCGTCAAAACCGTACCAGCGTTCCTTGATGAAGATGTGCCCGCTCATCTCGCCAGCCAGCAGCGAGCCGGTCTGTTTCATCTTCTTCTTGATCAGCGAGTGGCCGGTCTTCCACATCAAGGCACGGCCACCGTGCTGTTCGATCAGCGGTGTCAGGCGGCGCGTGCATTTGACGTCGAAGATGATCTCGGCGCCCGGGTTACGCGATAGAACGTCCTGGGCGAACAGCATCAGCAGGCGGTCGGGGTAGACGATGCTGCCAGTGTTGGTCACCACACCCACGCGGTCACCGTCGCCGTCGAAGGCCAGGCCGATATCGGCGCCGGTCTCTTTCACCTTGGCGATCAGGTCTTCCAGGTTCTCGGGCTTGCCCGGATCCGGGTGGTGGTTGGGGAAGTTGCCGTCGACTTCGCAGAACAGCGGGATGACGTCGCAGCCCAGCGCTTCGATCAGTTGCGGAGCGACCACGCCGGCGGCGCCGTTGCCGCAGTCGACCACCACCTTCAGGCGCTTGGCCAGTTTCACGTCGGCGACGATCTGCTGGAAGTAGCGATCAAGGATCTCGACCTTTTCCACGCGGCCTTCGCCGCGGGACAGGTCGTTGCTCTTCAAACGCGTCAGCAAGGCCTGGATTTGCTCGTTGGCGAGAGTGTCGCCGGCGATGACGATCTTGAAACCGTTGTAGTCCGACGGGTTGTGGCTGCCGGTGAGCATCACCCCCGACTTGCCAGCCAGCACGTTGGCGGCGTAGTACAGCGCTGGGGTCGGCACCAGGCCGACATCGCTGACCTGGCAACCGGCGTCGGCCAGGCCTTTGATCAGTTGCTCGACCAGCATCGGGCCGGACAGGCGGCCGTCACGGCCGACCGAGATCTGTGGCTCGCCCTGGGCGAGGGTCTGGGCGCCGATGGCGCGACCGATCCAGTAGGCGGTCTCGGCATGCAGGGTCTTGCCGACCACGCCGCGGATGTCATAGGCGCGGAAGATGCTGTCGGGCAGTGCGGGGACCAGCTGGGCCATGTCGTTCATCTCTGGGGACTCCAAGTATTCAAAGGCTTCTGGGCAGGCACAAACTGAACGCTTGGACGGTGGTTTCGCCGCAGAGTTCGCCATCCATGGCCCAACGGTCTGTCGTTGGCTCAGCGGGTGCCCGAATGGCCGAAGCCGCCGGCGCCACGCTGGGTTTCGTCGAACTGCTCGACGATATCGAAGTGCGCCTGCACCACCGGCACCAGGATCAGTTGCGCAATGCGCTCGCCGACGGTGATGGTGAACGGCGTGTTACCACGGTTCCAGCAGGACACCATCAGCTCGCCCTGGTAGTCGGAGTCGATCAGGCCAACCAGGTTGCCCAGCACGATGCCGTGCTTATGGCCCAGGCCCGAGCGCGGCAGGATCATGGCCGCCAGGCCCGGGTCGCCGATGTACACCGACAGGCCGGTGGGGATCAGCAGGGTCTGGCCCGGTTCGAGGACGGTGTCCTCCTTGAGCAGGGCACGCAGGTCCAGCCCGGCGGAACCGGGGGTGGCGTACTGCGGCAGGGGGAATTCGGTGCCTAGGCGTGGGTCGAGGATCTTGGCTTGAAGAGCGTGCATGTAACTTATTGAACCTGGTTGAGCCGTTCGGCGATGAAGGCGACCAACTGGCGGGCAATCTTGCCTTTGCTGGTCTGCGCGAAAAGGGTTTGATGCTGCTGCCGGTCTATCACGGTCAGGGCATTTTCCTCGCTGTTGAAGCCGATGCTGGGGTTGGCCACATCATTGGCGACGATCAGGTCGAGGTTCTTGTCCTTGAGCTTGCGCGTGGCGTAGTCGAGCAGGTGCTCGGTCTCGGCGGCGAAGCCGACGCTGAACGGGCGGTCGGCGCGACCGGCAATGGTCGCAAGGATATCGGGATTGCGCACCATCTGCAGCAGCATGCCGTCGCCGGTGGTGGGATCCTTCTTAAGCTTCTGAGGGGCGACGACCTCCGGGCGGTAGTCCGCGACCGCAGCCGAGGCGATAAACAGGTCGCACGGCATGGCTGCTTCGCAGGCCGCGAGCATGTCCCGCGCGCTGACCACGTCGATGCGACTGACCCGGTCGGGGGTCTGCAGGTGCACAGGACCGGTGACGAGGGTAACCCGAGCTCCGGCTTCGGCGGCGGCCTCGGCCAGGGCGAAGCCCATCTTCCCTGAACTATGGTTGGTGATGTAGCGCACCGGGTCGATGTTCTCTTGGGTGGGGCCGGCGGTGATCAGCACGTGCTTGCCGGTCAGGGCCTGGCGCTTGAAGCTTTCGGCGGCGCACCACGCCAGGTCGGTGGCTTCGAGCATGCGACCCAGGCCCACGTCGCCACAGGCCTGGCTGCCGGAAGCCGGGCCGAATACCTGGATGCCGCGGCTCTTGAGCAGCTCGAGGTTGGCCTGGGTCGCCGGGTCGCGCCACATGGCCTGGTTCATCGCCGGGGCGACGGCAACGGTGGCGTCGGTGGCCAGCACCAGGGTGGTCAGCAGGTCGTCGGCCATGCCCTGGGCCATGCGCGCCATCAGGTCGGCGGTGGCCGGGGCGATCAGCACCAGGTCGGCCCATTTGGCCAGCTCGATATGGCCCATGGCCGCTTCGGCCGCGGGGTCGAGCAGGTCCATGTGCACCGGGTGGCCGGACAGCGCCTGCAGCGTGAGCGGGGTGATGAACTCGGCGCCACCACGGGTCATGACCACGCGCACCTGCGCGCCGTGTTCCAGGAGTCGGCGAATCAGCTCGGCGCTCTTGTAGGCGGCGATGCCGCCACCCACGCCGAGAACGATGCGCTTGCGATACAACCGCTGCATAGGCCTTGCCTTATTCCAGTGAAAGCGGGTGGCGACGACAGCTGCCTGCGGCAGATCGTCGCATTTTCGAAGCGAACTAGATTAACACAGCGCCCAAAGGGGCCGTAGTGGCAGGCGAGGAGGGGAAATGAACATGAGGGAGTGGCCGGCTGAAGAACGGCCGAGGGAGAAGTTGTTGCAGCGTGGCGCGGGGATCCTGTCGGATGCGGAATTGCTGGCGGTTCTGCTGGGGTCTGGGGTTGCCGGGCGCAATGTGCTCGACCTGGCGCGTGGGTTGCTGGCAAAGTTCGGCGGGCTGCGCCAGTTCCTCGAGGCGGATCGGGCCATGGTGCTGCGCGAGCCTGGCCTGGGGCCGGTGCGGTATGCGCAGTTGCAGGCATTGCTGGAAATAGGCAGGCGCTACCTGGACGAGCACATCGAGCGTGCGTCGGTTCTGGAGAGCCCGGCCTCGGTGAGGCGCTATCTCAAGTCCATGCTGCGGCACGAGTCCAGCGAGGTGTTCGGCTGCCTGTTCCTGGACACCAAACATCGGCCGCTGGCGTTCGAGATACTGTTCCGTGGCACCATAGACCGCGCGAGTATCTACCCCCGCGAGGTCGTTCGGCGCTCATTGCTGCACAACGCGGCGGCCCTGATCCTTTGCCATAACCATCCGTCGGGCATATGCGAGCCGAGTCAGGATGACGTGCACTTGACGCTGATGCTCAAGCGCTCGCTGGCGCTGATCGATGTGCGGGTGATGGACCATGTCATCGTGGGTGATGGCGAGCCTTTGTCGATGGTCGAGCATGGATGGCTGGCCGGTTAGGCAGCGCGGGGCAAGCCCGCTGTCCAATGACTGTGGGCTTGCCTCGTGATTGGGCGTCAGCGGTTGACTGAGACCTTGCTGAAATCCTGCCGCCCGAACGGGCTCACCTGGTAACCCTGTACGTCCTGGCGCAGCAACGCTGCCGCAGTCGGATGCGCCAGCGGCAGCCACAGCGCCTGCTGCTGGATCAGCGTCTGAGCCTGCTGGTACAGGCGGCTGCGCACGCTCTGGTCGTTGGTGGTGCGGCCGGCGTTGATCAGCTGGTCCAGGCGGTTGTCGCAGAAACGCGCGAAGTTGGTCCCGGACTTGACCGCGGCGCAGGCAAACTGCGGGCTGAGGAAGTTGTCCGGGTCGCCGTTGTCTCCGGCCCAGCCCATGAACAGCAGGTCGTGCTCGCCGGCCTTGGCGCGGCGGATCAGCTCGCCCCACTCGATGGTGCGGATCTCGGCCTTGATGCCGATTTTCGCAAGGTCGGCCTGCAGCATCTGTGCGCCCAGGCTGGGGTTGGGGTTGAGCAGGCTGCCCGACGGGCGGGTCCAGATGGTGGTCTCGAAACCCTTGCCCAGGCCGGCCTTGGCCAGCAATGCCTTGGCTTTCTTGTGATCGAGTGTGTAGCCGGGCAGGTCCTTGGCATAGCTCCAGGTATTCGGCGGATAAGGACCGTTGGCGGCAGTGGCGGTATCTTCGAACACGGCCTTGAGGTAGGCCGGCTTGTCGAAGGCCAGGTTGATGGCCTGGCGCACTTCAGGCTTGTCCAGTGGCGGGTGCTGGCTGTTGATGGCGACGAAGGCGGTCATGAATGCCGGGGTGGTGGCGACCTTGAGGTTGCCGTCCTTGCCGGCCTCGGCGATGTCCAGCGGCTTGGGCGACAGGGCCACCTGGCATTCGCCGCGCCTGATCTTTTGCAGGCGGACGTTGGCGTCCGGGGTGATGGCGTAGATCAGCGGGTCGACCGACGGCTTGCCGGCGAAATAGTCAGGGTTGGCGCGGTAGCGCACCACGGCGTCTTTCTGGAAACGCTGGAAGACGAACGGGCCGGTGCCCACTGGCTGGTTGTTGAGTTTCTCGGGGGTGCCGGCCTTGAGCAGCTTGTCGGCATATTCGGCGGAGTAGATCGAGGCAAAACCCATGCTCAGGGTGGCCAGGAAAGTGGCGTCGGCGTGGGTCAGGGTGAAGCGCACGGTGTGCGGCTCGGGTGCGTCGATGGCCTTGATCAAGCTGCCCAGTTGCAGAGATTGGGCATGCGGGTAGCCGCCCGGGGCGGTCTTGTGCCAGGGGTGGGCCGGATAAAGCATGCGTTGGAAGCTGAACAGGACGTCGTCGGCGTTCAGTTCGCGGGTCGGCTTGAAGTAAGCGGTGGTGTGAAACTTCACGTCCGGGCGCAGCTTGAAGTCGTAGACCAGGCCGTCAGGCGACACCGTCCAGCTTTGCGCCAGGCTTGGCACCACCTTGCCCTCGGCGGCATCGAACTCGACCAGGCGGTTCATCAGCACGTCGGCCGAGGCGTTGGTAGTGGTCAGCGAGTTGTACTGCACCACGTCGAAGCCTTCGGGGCTGGCTTCGGTGCACACCGACAGCGCTGCGGCCTGGGCAAGGCCCGTGGCGCACAGGGTGGTGAACAGGAGGGAAAGGGCGGCGGCACGCATGGTGACTCCTTGGCTGGTCGGTGGCCCATCTGCCGGTGCAGTCTGGAAATTGAGGAAATGTCCTACCCTAGTGCGGGCATGGGCAAATGACCACACCCTTTCGCATTAATTCGGCGACGGGCGGTCGACAGCTTGCCGCCCCAGTCGTTATGCTGCCCAGGCGCGCTCGGCCCGACCGGAACTCTCATATTCTGTTGTTGTGGCGGAGTCTTTCTGGTATAAAGCAGCGCTCTTTTCTAGGGGCTCGGTCTGTCGCGTAAGCGCACCCGGCCGATAAGACCCCCGGGAACACGGCGCCTTGGCGCCATTGACTGAGAGATTAAGCGGCCAACCCATGCCGGGTTGGGCATGTGGTTTTAGAGGGCTGAGGCATGTCGAGAGTCTGTCAAGTTACCGGTAAGGGTCCGGTAACTGGGAACAATATTTCCCACGCAAACAACAAAACCCGTCGTCGTTTCCTGCCGAACCTGCAGCACCACCGTTTCTGGGTTGAGTCCGAGAAGCGCTTCGTGCGTCTGCGCGTTTCCGCCAAAGGCATGCGTATCATCGACAAGCGCGGCATCGATGCCGTTCTGGTCGACATCCGTCGCGCTGGCGCCAAGGTTTAAAGGAGAACATCATGCGTGAATTGATCCGTCTGGTTTCGAGTGCCGGTACCGGCCACTTCTACACCACCGACAAGAACAAGCGCACCACTCCGGACAAGATCGAGATCAAGAAGTACGATCCGGTCGTCCGCAAGCACGTGGTGTACAAGGAAGCCAAGATCAAGTAATTGATCGGCAACCTGAAAAACCCGCAACCGCAAGGTGGCGGGTTTTTTTATGTCTCCAGCAAAGTCATCGCGGGGCCTGCATGAAGCCGGGCCCCGCGATTGGGTTCATTTCTGCTCGAACATCACATAGATCTTGCGGCACGGCTCCAGCACTTCCCAGGTGCCCTTGAAGCCTGCGGGGATCACAAAGCGATCGCCGGCACGCAAGGTCTTGGCGCCGCCGTCCTGGTCGCGCAGCACCGACACACCCTGGACGATCTCGCAGTACTCGTGCTCGGTGTAGTTCACCGTCCACTGGCCCACCTCGCCTTCCCAGACGCCCGCAGCGAACTGCCCGCACGGGCTGGTGTAGTGGTTGTAGACAGCCTGGTCAGGCTCGCCCTTGAGGATTTTCTCCGCTGCCGGACGGTAGCGTTCGGCTTCGGTCAGAACTTGGGCAAAGTCGACGATGCTGGTGATACTCATGGTGGTTACCCTGTCGTTGTTTAATAAAATGAACATCAGTAGGCATTTGAGCCGTTGGTGTCAAATATATTGATAGTTTCCCCGCCCTGGTTTAGGGTGGCAGGTGCCCGTGTGCGTCGTCACCCGGCCAGAATTTCTGACAGCGCCCGTGAGTCCTCAGTGCGGCGTTGCACCTTAACAAGAGAGGAGTTTCCTATGACCACCCTGACTCGTGCGGACTGGGAACAGCGTGCCCAGCAACTGAAGATCGAAGGCCGCGCCTTCATCAACGGCGAATACACCGATGCCGCATCCGGTGAAACCTTCGACTGCCTGAGCCCGGTGGACGGACGCTTCCTGGCCAAGGTCGCCAGCTGCGACCTGGCCGACGCCAACCGCGCTGTCGACAACGCCCGCGCCGTGTTCGAATCCGGCGCTTGGTCGCGCCTGGCCCCGGCCAAGCGCAAGGCCAAGCTGATCCGCTTCGCCGACTTGCTGCGCAAGAACGTCGAGGAACTGGCCCTGCTCGAAACCCTCGACATGGGCAAGCCGATCGGTGACTCCTCCACCATCGACATTCCGGGCGCGGCGCAGGCCATCCACTGGACTGCCGAAGCCATCGACAAAGTCTACGACGAAGTCGCCCCGACCCCGCACGACCAACTGGGCCTGGTGACCCGCGAGCCCGTGGGTGTGGTCGGTGCCATCGTGCCGTGGAACTTCCCGCTGCTGATGGCGTGCTGGAAGCTGGGCCCAGCCCTGGCCACCGGCAACTCCATCGTGCTCAAACCGTCCGAAAAATCGCCGCTGACCGCAATCCGCATCGCCCAGCTGGCCATCGAGGCCGGTATTCCGGCTGGCGTGCTGAACGTGCTGCCAGGCTACGGACACACCGTGGGCAAGGCCCTGGCCCTGCACATGGACGTCGACACCCTGGTGTTCACCGGTTCGACCAAGATCGCCAAGCAGCTGATGGTCTATGCCGGTGAGTCGAACATGAAGCGCGTGTGGCTGGAAGCCGGTGGCAAGAGCCCGAACATCGTCTTCGCCGACGCCCCTGACCTGCAGGCCGCCGCTGAGGCCGCCGCCAGCGCCATCGCTTTCAACCAGGGCGAAGTCTGCACCGCAGGTTCGCGCCTGTTGGTCGAGCGCTCGATCAAGGACAAGTTCCTGCCCATGGTGGTCGAGGCCCTCAAGGCCTGGAAACCGGGCAACCCGCTGGACCCGGCAACCACCGTCGGTGCCCTGGTCGACACCCAGCAGATGAACACCGTGCTGTCCTACATCGAGGCCGGTCACCAGGATGGCGCCAAGCTGCTGGCTGGTGGCAAGCGCATCCTCGAAGAGACCGGTGGCACCTACGTCGAGCCGACTATCTTCGACGGCGTGACCAATGCGATGAAGATCGCCAAGGAAGAGATCTTCGGCCCGGTACTGTCGGTGATCACCTTCGACACCGCCGAAGAGGCCGTGGCCATCGCCAACGACACGCCATACGGCCTGGCGGCGGGCATCTGGACCTCGGACATTTCCAAGGCGCACAAGACCGCCCGCGCCGTGCGCGCCGGCAGTGTCTGGGTCAACCAGTACGACGGTGGCGACATGACCGCGCCGTTCGGTGGCTTCAAGCAGTCGGGCAACGGCCGTGACAAGTCGCTGCACGCGCTGGATAAGTACACCGAGCTGAAGGCGACCTGGATCAAGCTGTAATCGGGTAGCGCCTTTTTTCGCGGGGCAAGCCCGCTCCCACATGAGTAGTGGGAGCGGGCTTGCCCCGCGATGCTTTTTGCCAGAATTCTTACCCGGAGGCCGCTATGCGTTGGGGAACCTACTTTGCCGTCCTGGCGTCGGTGCTCAGTGTCGGGCTTGCGCTCGGCGTGAGTATGCCGCTGGTGTCCCTGCGCCTGGAGGGTTGGGGCTACGGTGGATTCGCCATCGGCGTGATGGCGGCGATGCCGGCCCTAGGTGTGCTGGTCGGTGCCAGCCTGGCCAGCCGCCTTGCCGGTTGGGTCGGCGTACCCATGGCCATGCGTCTGTGCCTGTGGGGTGGGGCGCTGTCGATCAGCCTGGTGGCGCTGCTGCCCAGTTATGCCCTGTGGCTGGTACTGCGCTTGATGATCGGTATGTCGCTGACGGTGGTGTTCATCCTTGGTGAGAGCTGGATCAACCAGTTGGTGGTCGAACAGTGGCGTGGCCGGTTGGTAGCGCTGTATGGCAGCAGCTATGCACTTAGCCAGTTGGCCGGCCCGTTGGTTCTAGGTTTTCTGGGCTCTGACGATGATTTCGGCTTCTGGGCGGCGAGCGGCTTGTTGCTGGTTGCACCGCTGATTCTGCTGGGGCGCGGCGGTGCACCGACCACTGAGGCGTGCAGCGTGACCTTCGCCGATCTGTTCGGCTTTTGTCGGCGTCTGCCGGTGATCGCCTGGGCGATCGCGCTGTTTGCGGCATTCGAGGCGATGATCCTGACGCTACTGCCGGTCTACTGCCTGCAGCAAGGGTTCACCACGGAGGTGGCGTTGTTCATGGTCAGCACTGTGGTGGTGGGTGATGCGGTGCTGCAATTACCGATTGGCGCCTTGGCCGATCGCATGTCACGGCGAACGCTGTTCAGCGGCTGTGCACTGACCTTGCTGGTCTCAAGCCTGGTGATTCCAGTGCTGCTGCATAACCCGGCGATCTGGCCGCTGTGGGTCCTGTTCGGTGCCAGCGCGGGCGGCTTGTTCACATTGTCACTGGTGCTGATCGGCGAGCGCTATCGGGATGACGAACTGGTGCGGGCCAATGCTCACGTGGCGCAGCTGTGGGGTATCGGTTGCCTGCTCGGGCCGTTGCTGGCCGGGGCGGGGAGCCAGTGGATCAGCGGGCACGCGTTGCCGTTGCTGATGGCAGCGGGAGCGGCGGGGTTGGTGCTGCTGACACGGCGCAAAGATGCATTTGAACCTGCGGCGGCGTGATTACTGACTGGGGCTGCTACACAGCCCCTCGCCGTCAAGCTTACACACATCTGTAGCGCACCATCTCGATCCGATGCAGCGGGCCCACAACGGGCCCTAGCCGGCTTCATCAGACATCATCCGAGGCGAACAACCGCTCCAGCTCCACCCGCGCCTCCTTGGCCGTCTGCATCACCTTGGCCCGGTCGTCGCGTACCTGCCCCTGGGCCTCCAGGACCTGCTCATCATGCTCGGTGAACCGGGCGATGCGGTCTGTCGCCTGCGCTTCGGTGAGCCCCAGCCCGATCAACGCGCGCCGGCTCATCTCCAGGCTGGAATAGAACGTCTCGCGAATCGGGTCGGCACCCACGTCAATCAGCTTGTGCACGTGCTGGCGGTTGCGTGCCCGGGCGATCACTTTCAGGTGCGGATACAGGCGCTTGGCCCGCTCCGCGGTGTGAATGGCCACCTCGGGATCATCAATGGTGATGATGAAATACTCCGCCTCGCCAACCTTGGCCGCGTGCAGCACTTCGGGGCGCAGCGGGTCGCCATAGAACACTGGCACCTGTTCGAACATGCGAGTCATTTCGATGGCGTCGACCGAGGTCTCCAAGGCAATGAACGGGATCTTCTGCGCCCGCAGGATGCGCGCGACGATCTGGCCCATGCGGCCCATGCCGGCGATCACCACGCGCGGGGTGCCCGCGTCGATGGCCTTGTACTGCTCGGGCACCTCGCGGGCCGCCTGCGGGCGCTTCAGGGCGCGGGCGCAGCCGAGCATCAGCAGTGGCGTTAGCGCCATCGACAGGGTGATGGTCATCAACAGCAGGTCGTAGGTCTGGGTGTCGAGCAGGCCCTGGTCCTTGCCCAGCTTGAACACCACGAAGGCGAACTCGCCGCCGGCGGCCAGTACCATGCCCAGGCGCAGGGCGCTGGCGCTGTTCAGGCCACCGGCCAGGCGGCCGACGCCTATCAGCAACGCCAGCTTCACGCCGATCAACAACAGGGTCAGGCCCAGCAACACCAGCGGCATTTCCAGCAGCAGGCGCAGGTTGGCGCCCATGCCGACGCTGATGAAGAACAGGCCCAGCAGCAGGCCTTTGAACGGCTCGATCTGCGACTCCAGCTCATGGCGGTATTCGGAGTCGGCCAGCAGCAGGCCGGCGAGGAAGGCGCCCAGAGCCATGGACACGCCGGCTTCCTCCATCAGCCAAGCGGTGCCGATTACCACCAGAAGCGCGGTGGCTGTGGAGACTTCCGGCAAACCGGTGCGGGCGACGATACGGAACAACGGACGCAGCAGATAGCGGCCGCCGACGATGACGATGGCGATGCTGGCGAACACCTTCAGGCCATGTTCGATGCTGTCGCCGTGGCTGGTGTCGGGGCCGCTGGCGGCCAGCAGCGGCACCAGGGCGATCAACGGGATTGCGGCAATGTCCTGGAACAGCAGGATGGCGAAGGCCAGCCGACCGTGGGGCGCATTGAGCTGCTTGCTCTCGGCCAGGCTCTGCAGGCCCAGTGCGGTGGATGACAGCGCCAAACCCAGGCCGAGCACGATGGCCGCCGGCAGGCTCTGGCTGAAGCCGAACAGGGCGATGGCGCCAAGTACCGCGCCGGTCAGCACGACCTGAGCGGTGCCGACGCCGAACACCGATTTGCGCATCAGCCACAAGCGTCGTGGTGAAAGCTCCAGGCCGATGATGAACAGCAGCAACACCACACCCAGCTCGGAGATGTGCGCGACGCTCTCGGTGTCACGGATCAGTCCCAGGGCCTGCGGGCCGATGGCCACGCCGGCCAACAGGTAGCCGAGCACGGCGCCCAGTTGCAGGCGCTTGGCCAGTGGCACGGCGACCACGGCGGCGAGGAGGAAAATGACGGCGGTTTGTAGAAGGCTGCCTTCGTGTGGCATCGCTCGGACTCCTTGAACTGCATGCGGCAGCGCTTGATGCAACAGCTTATGCCATCGATGAAAGAGGCGGGCATTTTCGGCGGACAAGGGATACAGGACAATCCTGGGGTTACAGGAAGCAGCGTTCTGAATGTCGGACCTTTGCTGAATCAGTCGCGGGACAAGCGCGCCCACAGGTGTGATGTCTGCGTGGGAGCGGGCTTGCCCCGCGGAGGCGATCGACCCGTTATTGCAGATGGGTTTTCAAGGCCTGTGCCGCCTGGTCCATGGCACTGCGCACACTAGGCACGCTGCTCAGTACATTGAGCAGGCCATAGTCATGGATCATGCCGTTGTATCGCACGGCGGTCACCGGCACTCCGGCGGCGTCCAGTTTCCGGGCATAGGCTTCGCCTTCGTCGCGCAGCACGTCCATTTCGGCGGTTTGCACCAGGGCCGGCGGCAGGCCCTTCAATTGCTCCACGCTGGCGCGCAGCGGCGAGGCGTGGATGTCGTCGCGCTGGCGCGGGTCGGTGATATAGCTGTTCCAGAACCACTGCATCATGTTGCGGGTCAGGAAGTGTCCTTCGGCGAACTGGTTGTAGGACGCATTGTTGAAGTTGGCGTCGGTCACCGGCCACAGCAGTGCCTGGAAGCGCAGCTTCGGCGTGCCGGCCTCCTTGGCCTTCAGTGCCACCACCGCGGCCATGTTGCCGCCGACGCTGTTGCCGGCAACCGCCAGGCGGCTACCGTCCACGCCGATCTCCTTGCCATGCTCGGCAACCCAGCGGGTGGCCGCGTAAGCCTGGTTGATCGCGGTGGGGAACTTCGCTTCGGGGGACGGCGTATAGTCGACATACACTGCCGCAGCACCGGAGCCCACCACAAGGTCACGGATCAGGCGTTCGTGGGTAGGGTAGTCACCCAGCACCCAACCGCCACCGTGGAAGAACATGAATACCGGCAATTCGCCCTTGGCCCCTGCGGGCCGAACCACACGGATCTCCAGTGGCTGGCCACCGGCCTGGATGGTCCGGCGTTCGACGCGTATCTCCGACACATTGACCTTTACGCCGGCTTGGGCTCCGCTGAGCACCGCACGGGCATCCTTGGGCGCCAGGGTCTCCAGCGGCTTGCCGCCACCGGCGGCCAGGGCATCGAGGAAACCCTGGGTGGTGTGTTCGACACCGGGGCTGCCGGCGGCGAAGGCGCTGTTCACGGCAAGGGCCAGCAGGCCGGCGGTCAGGGTGTGGGACAGTTTCATGTTGTAGCTCCTTTGGTGGGCGAGCCGCGGCTCAGTTCTGATTGGCAAGGACGGTGGGTTGCACGTAACTCACGGCGCGCAGCTGGCCGCTGCTGTCGCGGTAGGTCAAGGTGGCGGTGCTGGTCTGACCTTGGGTGCTGGTGGGGGCATCGACGCTGACGACCTTGGCGATGTCCAGGTCCATGCCATAGTGGTACGAGGTGGCTTCGCTGGCGAAGCTGCTGACGCTGGTGCCGAGGGCCAGGGTGGTGACGGTGACGGCGAAGGCTTTGCGAAGGGTCATGATCGTTCTCCGGGTTCTGCTGAGTGGGGTTGGCGACTGCTTACTGCTTGAGGTGATATTGCGCGCAAATATTTAGTGCGCAAAATATATTTCCGCTATGAGATCGATTGACTGGGTCTGTCGAAGGAGCTCAGCCATGATGCAGCGGGTGATTGCGCGGAAGCCGCCGTAATAGATCAGGCGCTGGGCCGGTACTGCAGCGCCTCCGCCAGGTGCGACCTGGCAATGGATTGCGCGCACTCCAGGTCCGCCAGGGTGCGGGCCACCTTCAACAGCCGGTGTGCTGCCCGTAACGACAGCGTCAGCCGTTCGCAGGCCTGCTCCAGCCAGGCCTGGTCGACCGGCTCCAGCGGGCAATGCCGGCGCAGCCCCTTGAGATCGAGGAAGGCATTGGCGCAGCCCTGCCGGCGCTGTTGCAGCTCCCGTGCCTCGGCCACCCGCTGGCCAACACTGGCGCTGGTCTCCCCGCTGGGCTGGTGGGTCAGCACGGTACTTTCCCGGGCCACTGTCAGGTGCAGGTCGATGCGGTCGAGCAGGGGGCCGGACAACTTGTTGCGGTAGCGCTGGATCTGCTCGCTGCTGCACCGGCAACGGCCGGTCGGGTCACCCAGATAGCCGCAAGGACACGGGTTCATGGCTGCCACCAGTTGAAAGCGCGCCGGGAAGCGTACCCGGTCCTTGGCCCGAGCTACCACGATCTCGCCAGACTCCAGCGGCTCGCGCAGCACCTCCAGCACACGTCGTTCAAATTCGGGCAGCTCATCGAGGAACAGCACGCCATGGTGCGCCAGGGTGATCTCGCCGGGTTGCGGTCGGCTGCCACCACCCACCAGCGCCGGGCCGGAGGCCGAGTGGTGGGGATGGCGAAACGGCCGCTGTGGCCAGCAATCGAGCGGTGCTTGGCCACTGACCGAGCGGATCGCCGCCACCTCCAGCGCCTCGCGCTCGTCCAGCGGCGGCAGCAGCCCGGGCAGGCGGCTGGCGAGCAGGGTCTTGCCGGTGCCCGGCGGGCCGGAGAGCAGCAGGTTGTGGGCACCAGCTGCGGCGACCAACAGCGCCCGCTTGGCAGCGATCTGGCCTTGAACTTCGCTGAGGTCCGGGTAGGGGCGTTGCTCCAGTAACAGGCCTTTCGCCACGTAGGGTGACATTGCCGGTTGAGCATTCAGGTGGGCTGCCAGTTCTCGCAGACTCCCCACCGCGTACACCACCAGGCCGTTGGCCAGGCTGGCTTCCTCGGCATTCTCCCTGGGTACTACCAGCGCCCGACCCGCGTCTCGCGCCGCCAATGCCGCAGGCAGTACACCCTGCACCGGGCGCAGCGTACCCGACAGCGCCAGTTCCCCCAGGCATTCAATGCCGTCGAGGGCGGCAACCGGTACCTGGCCATTGGCGGCCAGGATACCCAGCGCGATGGCCAAGTCGTAGCGGCCACCGTCCTTGGGCAGGTCGGCTGGGGCGAGGCTCTGGGTGATGCGCCGTGCCGGATAGTCCAGGCCAGAGTTGACGATGGCGCTGCGGACTCGATCCTTGCTCTCCTTGACCGTGGTTTCTGGCAGACCGACCAGCGTGAGCGTGGGCAGGCCGTTGGCCAGGTGGGTTTCGACGCTGACAGCCGGAGCCTGCACCCCGACCTGGGCGCGGCTGTGGACGAGGGCGAGGGACATTGACACTCCGTGTTTGCAGGTGATGGCCGCGTCCTGCGGCCTGGCAAAGCTTAGTGGTGCTCTTGTGCAAGTGGACGAGAAGAGTGCGTCGAATTTTGTCCGGCCTGCCCCCCAAGTCTGTGGGCGCCCGTCGTGCGTGGCTGCCTGGCGCAGATCACCGGAATCCCCGAACCCCGCGCCCGCGCCAGCAACTCCTCGGTATCATCACCGCCCGGCAGCGCCAGCACCAGGTCGGGCCGACTGTCGCGCAACATAAAGAGGTTGCGCAGGCGCTCGGCCAACTTGCCGTGGAGTTGCCAATTGGGCGGGTAGCGCACTATGTCGGCGCCCTGTTCGCGGGCCCAGCCTTCGATTTCGCCGCCCAGATGCTGGCTGCCGCCGTGGATCAGCACCTGGATTGGTTGCTGGCGCTGGAGGGCGTCCAGCGCCTGGCGGCAGCGTTGGTTGTCGGCGTAGTTGCGCCCCGCGCAGATCAGTACGCGCATGCCCACCCCCTCAGAACCACTGGCCGAAGCGGCGGATGTACAGGGTCTTCATGCCCTGGGCCACCAGGCAGTAGCCGAGCAGGGTAGCGGCCAGCCATGGGAAGTATTCCCACGGCAGCGGCACCAGCCCGACCATCGCCCCCAGTGGCGAGAACGGGATGTAGATGCCCAGGCACATCACCAGGCCGGTGGCCAGGATCACCGGCAGCGCCGCGGTACTCTGGAAGAACGGCACCTTGCGCGTGCGCAGCATGTGCACCACCAAGGTCTGCGACAGCAACCCCTCGATGAACCAGCCGGACTGGAACAACGCCTGCATTTCCACGCTGTTGGCGGCGAACACGTACCACATCAGGGCAAAGGTGGTGATGTCGAAAATCGACGAGGTTGGGCCGATCCACAGCATGAAGCGACCGATGTTGCGCGCATCCCACTTGCGTGGCTCGGCCAGGAATTCCTTGTCCATGCGATCCCACGGCAGCGACAGTTGGGAAAAGTCGTACATCAGGTTCTGCAGCAGCAGGTGGATCGCCAGCATTGGCATGAACGGGATGAACGCGCTGGCCACCAGCACCGAGAACACGTTGCCGAAGTTCGAACTGGCGGTCATGCACAGGTACTTCATGATGTTGCCGAAGGTTTCGCGGCCCTTGAGCACGCCTTCCTCCAGCACCAGCAGGCTCTTTTCCAGGAGGATGATGTCGGCCGATTCCCTGGCGATGTCGGTGCCGCTGTCCACTGAGATGCCCACGTCGGCATCGCGCAACGCCGGGGCGTCGTTGATGCCGTCACCGAGGAAGCCCACGGTGTGGCCATTGGCTTGCAGTGCCTTGAGTACCCGCGACTTCTGCAGCGGAGTGAGCTTGGCGAACACCGTGCGCTCTTCGACCAGGGCCTTGAGCTGGGTGTCGTCCAGGCGTTCGATGTCCTGACCGAGCAGTGGTTGGCCGGGCTCCAGGCCCACTTCGCGGCAGACCTTGCAGGTGACCACAGGGTTGTCGCCGGTCAGCACCTTCACCTTCACGCCCATTTCACGCAGGGCGGCGATGGCCGGGCCGGCGGTTTCCTTGGGCGGGTCGAGGAAGGTCAGAAAACCACGGATCACCAGCTCGCGTTCGTCATCGGTGTGGTACTGAGGCTTGCCGTCGGCAGCTGGGATGTCCCGGGTGCCGACCAGCAGCACGCGGAAACCCTCCTGGTTGTAGCTGCTGGCGGTGGCCAGCAGTTGCTGGCGTCGCCCGGCATCCAGAGTGACCCGCTGGCCGCCTTCTTCCACATGGGTGGCGATAGCCAGCATTTCCTCGACGGCGCCCTTGCTCACCAGCAGGTGATCGCCCAGGGCATCCTTGACGATCACCGACAGGCGACGGCGGATGAAGTCGAAGGGCAGTTCGTCGACCTTGGCGTAGGCATAGGGCGGTTGGAAGCCCTGGTTTTCGCCGGCAAAGCGCAGCACGGCCTGGTCCATCAGGTTTTTCACGCCGCTCTGGTGGTGGCTGTTGAGCCAGGCCAGCTCCAACAGCCGCGCGTCCTTGTGGCCGCTGGGGTCGACGTGGTGTTCGAGGATGATGCGGTCCTGGGTCAAGGTACCGGTCTTGTCGGTGCACAGGACATCCATCGACCCGAAGTTCTGGATGGCGTTCAGGCGCTTGACTACCACCTTGCGCCGGGCCATGGCCACGGCGCCTTTGGCCAGGTTGGCGCTGACGATCATCGGCAGCATCTCCGGGGTCAGGCCCACCGCAACGGCCAGGGCGAACAGGAAGGCATCGCTCCAGTCACCCTTGACCACGCCGTTGAGCATGAACACCACCGGCACCATCACCAGCATGAAGCGGATCAACAGGCGACTGACGCTGTTCACGCCACGGTCGAAGGCGGTCTGGCTGCGCGAGCCGACGATGGCCTTGGCCAGCGAACCGAAGTAGGTGCGCTTGCCGGTGGCCACCACCACCGCGCGGGCGCGGCCGCTCACCACGTTGGTGCCCATGAAGCCGATGTTGGGCAGGTCGAGCAGGCCGCTTTCATCGCTGGCGCTGCCTCCGGCGGACTTCTGCGCGACGTTGCCGAGGGTGTCGTACTTCTCCACCGGCAGCGCCTCGCCGGTCAGTACCGCCTGGCTGATGAACAGGTCGCGGGACTCGATCAGGCGGATATCGGCGGGGATCATGTCGCCGGCCGCCAATTGCACGATATCGCCGGCCACCAGCTCGTTCATCGGCACTTCGCGCAGGTGCGCCGGCTGGTCGTGGCGCTCGCGGCGCAGCACGGTGGCGGTGGTGCGGACCATGGCCTTGAGGGCGTCAGCGGCCTTGCCCGAACGGTACTCCTGCCAGAAGCGCAGCAGGCTGCTGAGGCTGACCATGGCCATGATGATGATGACCTTGGTCAGGTCCGCTTCTTCCATGTCGCCTGCGCGTACCGGCAGCCAGTAGTCGGTGACGAAGCTGATGCCGGCGAGGGTGAGCAGCACGTAGATGAAGGGGTTGTGCAAGGCCTTGAGCAATTGCACCAGGGCCGGTTGCGGCTTGTCATGGGCGACTTGGTTGGCGCCGTCGCGCTGCAGGCGCTTGGCGGCTTCGTGCTCGGTCAGGCCCAGTTCGCTGGCATCGAGGTTGGCCAGGGTCACGGCCAGGCCGTTGCGTGCCTCGCGGGCGGCGCGCATGGACAGGCGGGTGTCTTCGCCGGCTTTGCTGCGGGTGTTGCGGTCTTTTACGGTCATTTGGCTGTGCTCCTGCCGCAGGAGGCGGCACGACACACAGTTGACTCACGGTGGGGAAGGTGAGTGAACGTGTCCCGTGTCGCAATGATTCAAACAATGAAAAACGTGGTTTTTCCGACGTTTACGTGTTCGCTGGCGAATGCCGGAAATAAGATCGGCAGCGAACTTTCTACTGGCTGATTCCATGGTCGGTTAATTCCATTTGTTAAGTGGCGGGCAATAGAAATCCAATGAACTTTAATTACTTAAAGTTCGGAAGTTTCTGACGATTTAAATGGCGTCAGTTCAGCGAACGGACAGCATCGCGCGCGTCACTGCAGGCGGTAACGGGCGCGCTATCGACTGGGCGGTTTCAGGGGTGAGGACAAGCCCCAGCCGCGAACAGTACGGTACGGGGCCTTGTGCGCAAAGGCGCGCAGGCGAGGGGTAGCTATATCGAGGTTCATGAGCTTGCCTCCGACCGGGCGGGCACCCGGGGCGGCAAGCTACGGCGGAGCATCAGGCTCTGGCGCGGCTTGCCCGACCTAGGGGCGGGCCCGGAGTTCCGGTTCAAGTGCCTGGCGGCCAACGGCTGCCAGACAGCGACTAGATACTGTGTCCATTGAATTCTTCGTGAGTTGAAATAAAGGCCCGCTTTTCGGGGCGGGTGAACTTTATGCAAAGCATAGCGGGGAAGTCAACCGGGAAGACGTAACTTAAACAAGTTTCATCTGCTGAGAGGGGAATTAATCCAGTGTGCCGCGCGATTAGCATCGCGAGGTAATCCCGCTTCTACCTGGGCAAGGTAGAAGGGGCATTCGATCAGGGCTTGGCGCCCAGGATGATGTGCGAGGCCTTGATCAGCGCGGTGGCCTTCACACCCGGCTTCAGGCCAAGTTCCTGCACCGCTTCACGGGTGACGATGGCATACACCTCGGTGCCGCCGGACAGCTTCAGCACCACCTCGGCATTCACCGCGCCGTCGCCGACCCGCAGCACTTCGCCTTCGAGGCTGTTGCGCGCCGACAGCCTGTAGCCAGCGGCATCGGTCATCAGCACCACCCACGGTGCCTTGACCAGCGCCACGGCCTGCTTGCCGACGTTGATGTTGAGGTTGTGCAGGCTGGCCATGGTGACCACCGCCACCAGTTTCTCGCCGCCGCCGAGGGTCAGCTCGACCTCGGCATTCACCGCGCCAGGCTGGACGGCGCTGACGGTACCTTCGAATACATTGCGGGCACTGACTTTCATGGCAAACACTCCGTGTATCGATCGTTATTCCTTGGCGGACGGCGCCATCCTGGCTTCCAGCTCGGCGAATTGCTGCTCGAGGGCTTCGAGGCGCGCGCGGGTGCGGGCCAGTACCACCATCTGGCTGTCGAACTCCTCGCGGCTGACCAGGTCGAGCTTGCTGAAGGCACCCTGCATCAGCACCTTGAACTGGCTTTCCAGTTCGGCGCGGGGCGCGGCGGTGTCGCCGCTGAACAGGCGCGAGGCCTGGTCGCTCAGGGCATCGAGGAAGGCTTTGGGCGCGAGCATGTCTGGTATCCGCTGATCACTGAAAGGGCAGCAGTGTAGCACGGGGCTTTTGCCCGCTTGCCCTGCACGCTTTTCGCGCAGGGCGGCCAAAAGTCGCGCACCGATTTTGTGCACTTTGTCGCTGCTGGCAACTGGCCAATCCCTACCGATTCGCGCAACTCCCTGTTTTCCCGATCGTTGTTCGAACTGGCAAGGTTTCTGCAAAGACCCGAGGGAGCCATGCACTGATGCAGTCCCTTGTGACCAGGCAGTGCGCAGGCGGAGCCGCAAGGTCCTTCGTCACAGGCGGATCGTGTGTCGGCGGGGAGAATGGAGCCGACGACGCGTTACAAAGCCAGGCGCTGCGCTTAGACTTGAGACGGGTTTGTTTTCCTGGGGCAAGTCCATCAAATCGGGAGAGAGTTTCATGAAGCTAGTCACTGCCATCATCAAGCCGTTCAAGCTGGACGACGTGCGCGAGTCGCTGTCGGAAATCGGCGTGCAGGGCATCACCGTGACCGAGGTCAAAGGTTTCGGCCGGCAGAAGGGTCACACCGAGCTGTATCGCGGTGCTGAATACGTGGTCGATTTCCTGCCCAAGGTGAAGATCGATGTCGCCATCGACGACAAGGACCTCGATCGGGTAATTGAAGCCATCACCAAGGCAGCTAACACCGGCAAGATCGGCGACGGCAAGATCTTCGTGGTCAATCTGGAGCAGGCGATCCGCATCCGTACCGGCGAAACCGATACCGACGCGATCTAAGCGCCAAGCAAAGCCTCACCAAACCCAACGCCCCAGGAGAAAACAACATGACTCTGCGTAAGATCGCAGGGCTAGGAGCCCTATTGTCCCTCGTAATGCCAGGGCTGGCCCTGGCAGAGGAAACTGCCGCCCCCGTGCTGAACTCCGGCGACACCGCCTGGATGCTCACCTCGACGGCACTGGTCCTGTTCATGACTATTCCGGGCCTGGCGCTGTTCTACGGCGGCATGGTGCGTTCGAAGAACGTGCTGTCGGTGATGATGCAGTGCTTCGCCATCACCGGCCTGATCAGCATCCTCTGGGTCATCTATGGCTACAGCCTGGCTTTCGATACCACCGGTATGGAAAAGGGCGTGCTCAACTTCAATTCCTTCATCGGCGGCTTCTCCAAGGCCTTCCTCAGCGGCGTCACGCCGTCGGGCCTGACCTCGGCCACCGCGTTGTTCCCTGAGGCCGTGTTCATCACCTTCCAGATGACTTTCGCCATCATCACACCGGCACTGATCGTCGGAGCATTCGCAGAACGCATGAAGTTCTCGGCGATGCTGATCTTCATGGGCGTCTGGTTCACCTTGGTCTATGCGCCGATCGCGCACATGGTCTGGAGCGGTGACGGTGCGCTGATGTGGGACTGGGGCGTGCTGGACTTCGCCGGCGGCACCGTGGTGCACATCAACGCCGGTATCGCCGGCCTGGTCTGCTGCCTGGTGCTGGGCAAGCGCAAGGGCTACCCGACCACGCCGATGGCCCCGCACAACCTGGGCTACACCCTGATGGGCGCGGCCATGCTGTGGATCGGCTGGTTCGGCTTCAACGCCGGTTCCGCCGCCGCGGCCAACGGCACTGCCGGGATGGCCATGCTGGTGACCCAGATCGCCACCGCCGCCGCCGCCCTGGGCTGGATGTTCGCCGAGTGGATCTTCCACGGCAAGCCAAGCGCACTGGGCATCGCCTCGGGCGTGGTCGCCGGCCTGGTCGCCATCACCCCGGCCGCGGGTACCGTCGGCCCGATGGGCGCCCTGGTGATCGGCCTGGTGTCTGGCGTGGTCTGCTACTTCTGCGCCACCAGCCTCAAGCGCAAGCTGGGCTATGACGACTCCCTCGACGCCTTCGGCGTGCACGGTATCGGCGGGATCATCGGCGCCCTGCTCACCGGTGTGTTCGCGGCGCCTGCCCTGGGCGGCTTCGGTGCGGTAACCGACATCGCCGCGCAGTTCTGGATCCAGGCCAAGGGTGTGATCTTCACCGTGGTCTACACCGCCATCGTCACCTACGTGATCCTCAAGGTCCTGGACCTGGTCATGGGGCTGCGGGTCAGCGAAGAAGAAGAGTCGGTCGGCCTCGACCTGGCTCAGCACAACGAGCGCGGCTACAACCTGTAACCGCCACGCTGGAAAACTTGCCCGGTTCGCCGGGCATTTTTTTGCCTGTAGTTTGCCGATTCGCGCCGGGCAAACGGTTTCTCTGTCCTGATCGCGACGTAGGTAGAAAACTTACAAGTCATTGGGCGTTTCTGGTGCTTTGCTTTTTCTGCGAGCGCGCTAGAATGCGCGCCGAAGGGGCCGGACGAGTAGTCCACACACTTCGCTACCCTTTGCTAGGCTTGCCAATAGCCTGTGGCCAGCAAGGGTTCAAAAAATTTTGTCGGGCCTTGCCAGGAGCAAGGCCTGCAGGGTGCCAGGCCCCCCATGAGGGGGTGGACACCCAGGGCAGTGGCCAATCCACGGCCAGTTGAATTTTCACTGGTGGCTGCCGGTCTACGGCTGCACCGGTCTATAACTAACCTGCTTTTCGCAAGTCATGAGGTAGAACATGAGCGACGACGATCTGGAAAATGATGACCTCGAAGTAGGCGACGAAGACGAGGCTGATGATGGCCTGGAAGCTGCGGCCGACGATGGCGCGGAAGATGCCGGCGATGACGACAGCAGCCCGGCACCCGCTGCCAAGGGCAAGTCCAAGGCGGCTGTCTCGGTAGACGAGATGCCGAGCATGGAAGCCAAGCAGAAAGAGCGCGACGCGCTGGCCAAGGCGATGGAAGAGTTCCTTTCGCGCGGCGGCAAGGTGCAGGAAGTGGAGGCCAACGTGGTCGCCGATCCGCCCAAGAAGCCGGACAACAAGTACGGCAGCCGCCCTATCTGAGTGGCTGAACGCAAAGAAGCCCGCCGTCGCTGCGGGCTTTTTTGTGGGCGCCGTCTGTAAGTCAGCGCCAGCGCGACAGCACGTCGGGCAACTGCGACAGCCGCTGAATCTCCGCATCCGGCGCCTGTTCGCCGCTCCAGGGCTTGTGCTGCGGGTTGAACCACACCGCCCGCAGCCCGGCGCGCTGGGCGCCGGCGATGTCATCGCCCGGATGGTCGCCGACGTGCACCGCCGCCCCTGCGTCCACCTCGCCGCGCTTCAGCGCTTCGAGGAACGGTGCCGGGTCCGGCTTGCCGATACCCAGGTCCTCGGCGCACAGGGCGAAGCGGAAGTAGTCCGCCAGGCCGAGCCTGCGCACGTCGGCATTGCCGTTGGTGACCACGCCGAGGGTGTAGTGATGGCGCAGGATCTCCAGCACCGGCTGCACCTCTGGGAACACCTCCACTTGGTGCCGCGCATGCAGGAACACCTCGAAACCTTCGTTGGCCAGTTCCTGGGCGTGTTTCTCGCTGTAGCCGACCTCTTCCAGGGCATGGAACAGCACCCGCCGGCGCAGGGCGCTTATGCGGTGCTTGAGGCCCGGCTCGGCCTGTACCAGGCGCTCGCGGATGGCGAACAGGTGCTCGACCGGCACGCTACCGAGAATCGGCGCGTTGGCTTCGAGCCAGTCGCGCAGGACGACTTCGGCGCTGGCGATGACCGGTGCGGTATCCCAGAGGGTGTCGTCCAGGTCGAAGGTGATCAGCTTGATGCTCATGAGTCCGTGTCCTTGCTGCGTTTGGCCCGAGGGTGGGCGCTGTCGTACACCGCGGCCAGGTGCTGGAAGTCCAGGTGGGTGTAGATCTGCGTGGTGCTGATGTCGGCGTGGCCGAGCATCTCCTGCACCGCACGCAGGTCCTGGGACGATTCCAGCAGGTGGCTGGCGAAGGAATGCCGAAGCATGTGCGGGTGCAGGTGCTGGCCGAGCTCGCGCTCGCCTGCGGCCTTGACTCGCAGCTGGATGGCCCGGGGGCCGAGGCGCTTGCCCTGGCGGCTGATGAACACCGCAGAGTCTCGCGGGCCGGCGATGCCGCGCAGCTTGAGCCACGCCTGCATCGCCTCGCCGGCCTTGCGCCCGACCGGCAACACGCGGCTCTTGCCGCCCTTGCCTTGCACCTGGACCAGCCCTGCGGCCAGGTCCAGGTGTTCGAGGTCGAGCCCGGTCAGCTCCGACAGGCGCAGGCCGGACGAGTAGAACAGTTCAAGGATCGCCTGGTCACGGCGGGCAATGAATTCGTCGTCGACGCCGCCATCGAGCAACTGCAGGGCGCGGTCGGTGTCCAGCACCTTGGGCAGTCGCCGCTCACCCTTGGGTGGCGCCAGGCCATTGGCCGGGTCGTGCTGGCAATGGCCTTCGCGGTTGAGGTAGCGGTACAGCCCGCGCACCGCCGAGAGCAGGCGCGCCAGGCTGCGCGAGGACTGGCCGTGATGGTGCTGGCGGGCAACGAGCTGACGCAGTTGCTGGACCTGCAGGGCCGCCCAGCCGGTGATGCCCTGGGCGTTACAGAATTCGATGACCTTCTCGAGGTCACGGCGGTAGGCCAGCAGGGTGTGCTCGGATACCTGGCGCTCATTGCGCAGGTGTGCGCAATAAGCCTCCAGCTGGCGTTCCATCAGCGCACCGAGCGCAGTGTCTGGGTGAAGCGCGGCACCACACGGCCGAGCACTTCGGCGATGTAGCTGAGGAACAGGGTGCCGACGCTGCTTTTGTAGTGCTGCGGGTCGCGGCTGCCGATTGCCAGCACGCCATGCAGGCCCTGGTACTCCAGGGTGGCCACGGCGCTGGAGCCGACTTCCTTGTGCTGATCGTTGCCGAACAGGAACGCCAGCTCGTGCTCGCGCAGGCTGCCGCTGATGGTCTTGCCGCCGCCGATCAGGCCGCCGATGGCCTGTTGCGCCTCGGCCCCGGAAACCCAGCGTCCCACGGGCGCCGCGTTCTCGCCGAACAGGATCAGGCTGACGAAGGGTACCTGGAACTCCTGGCGCAGGCTGTCCTCGACCGCCATCACCACCTCTTCCAGGGTGCTGGCGTCGAGCAGGTCGAGGATCAGCCGGCGGGTCTTGTCAAACAGCCGGTCGTTGTCGCGCGCCACGTCCATCAGCTGGGAAAGGCGATGGCGCATCTCGATGTTGCGGTCGCGCAGCAGCTTGAGCTGGCGCTCCACCAGCGACACGCTGTCGCCGCGCTGGTGAGGAATGCGCTGTTCGACCAGCAGCTCGTCATGCTCGGCGAAGAAGGTCGGGTGGGCGCGCAGATAGGCGACCACCGCTCCGGCATCGAGCTCACTGGCTGGCGAGGGTGCAACTTTGGGCTGGTCGGTCATGGCGGATACTCGCTTAGAGACGAACTTGTCCTTCGAACACACGAACGGCGGGGCCGGTCATCAGCACCGGTTTGCCGGGGCCGGCCCACTCGATGCTCAGGCGCCCGCCCGGCAGGTCGATGGTTACCGGTGAGTCCATCCAGCCTTGGCTGATCGCCGCCACGGCGGCGGCGCAGGCGCCTGTGCCGCATGCCTGGGTCTCGCCCGCGCCACGCTCCCATACGCGCAGGTTGGCGCGGTGGCGGTCGACTACCTGGATGAAGCCGGCATTGACCCGCTGCGGGAAGCGCGGGTGATGCTCGATCTTCGGGCCCAGCTCATGGACCGGCGCGCTGCGCACATCGTCCACGCGCAGCACCGAATGCGGGTTGCCCATGGACACCGCGGCGATCTGGTGCACCTGTCCGTCGATTTCGAGTGCATAGCTGGTCGCCTGCTCATCGGCGATGAACGGGACCTCGGCCGGCGTGAAGCGCGGTGGGCCCATGTCGACGCAGATCTGCCCGTCGTTGCGCACATCGAGGACGATGATGCCGCCCTTGGTCTCGACGCGAATGCGCTTCTTCGCGGTCAGGCGCTTGTCCAGGACGAAACGGGCGAAGCAGCGCGCGCCGTTGCCGCACTGTTCGACCTCGGAGCCGTCGGCGTTGAAGATACGGTAGCGGAAGTCGACATCCGGGTTGTTCGGCGCCTCGACGATCAGCAGCTGGTCGAAGCCGATGCCGGTGTTGCGGTCACCCCATTGCTTGGCGTGCTTGGGTTGGATGTGTGCGTGCTGGCTGACCAGGTCGAGGACCATGAAGTCGTTGCCCAGCCCGTGCATCTTGGTAAAACGCAGCAGCATGGGTTCACTCCGGCAGCAGGCTTTCGCCGGCGAACAGTTCGGTGACGGTCTCGCGGCGACGCACTTCGAAGGCCTGGTCGCCATCGACCAGCACTTCGGCGCAGCGGCCACGGGTGTTGTAGTTGGAGCTCATGACGAAACCATAGGCGCCCGCGGAGCGCACGGCCAGCAGGTCGCCCTCGGTCAGGTCCAGCACGCGGTCCTTGCCCAGGAAGTCGCCGGTCTCGCAGATAGGGCCGACCAGATCGTAGGCCCGGCCTTGACCTTCGCGGGGCTTGACCGCGCTGACGTCCATCCAGGCCTGGTAAAGGGCCGGGCGGATCAGGTCGTTCATGGCCGCGTCGATGATGGCGAAGTCTTTGTGCTCGGTGTGCTTGAGGTATTCCACGCGGGTCAGCAGCACGCCGCCATTGGCGACGATGTAGCGGCCCGGCTCGAACACCAGGGCCAGGTCGCGGCTGCCGACGCGCTCGCGGATGGCCTTGATGTAGTCGGCCAGCTCCGGGGGCTGCTCGTCGCGATAGCGCACGCCGACACCGCCACCCAGGTCGAGGTGACGCAGGTGGATGCCGCACTCGGCCAGGCGGTCGACCAACACCAGCAGGCGGTCGAGGGCATCGAGGAACGGCTCGACGGTGGTCAGCTGCGAGCCGATATGGCAGTCGACGCCGACCACGTCGAGGTTCGGCAACTGCGCGGCGCGCACGTAGATGGCCTCGGCGTCGGCTATGGCGATGCCGAACTTGTTTTCCTTGAGGCCCGTGGAGATGTACGGGTGGGTGCCGGCGTCGACGTCCGGGTTCACGCGTAGCGACACCGGCGCGACCTTGCCCATCTCGGCGGCCACCATTTGCAGGCGCTCGAGCTCGTCGGTGGACTCGACGTTGAAGCAGTACACCCCCACTTCCAGGGCGCGGCGCATGTCTTCACGGGTCTTGCCGACCCCGGAGAACACCACGCGATCGGCGCGGCCGCCGGCGGCCAGCACGCGTTCCAGTTCACCGCCGGAGACGATGTCGAAGCCCGCGCCCAGGCGCGCCAGCAGGTTCAGCACGCCCAGGTTGGAGTTGGCCTTGACCGCGAAGCAGACCAGGTGATCCACCCCGTGCAAGGCATCGGTGTAGCTGCGGTACTGCGCCTCGATATGGGCACGCGAGTACACGTAGGTGGGCGTTCCGAAGCGTTCGGCGATCGCCGACAGGGCCACCCCTTCCGCGAACAGCTCGCCGCCGCGGTAGTTGAATGCATCCATGGGATTTCCTTACTGCGCGGGCGACTCTTCAGGCTGCTCTTGCTGCTGCTCCAGCACTGGCTGAGGCTGGACAGGCTTGGCATGCTGGTGCGACTTGCGCGGGCCTTTGCCGTCCTTGCCGTCTTCCGGCAGGTACAGGGGGCCTTTCTGACCGCAGGCCGAAACCAGGCAAGCAACCGCGACCACTGCCGCGAGGGAGGAAATCAGGCGTTTCATGGGTGAAATCCTTGGAAATATGCAGTATTGCGGCCGAGTATACCGAGCGACCACCTGATTGCCTATGCAAGGGGTGCCCCCGCTCGGCGGGCGTAGGCGACCGAAGGACATGCGGCTTTTTCTTGCAGCTATTAGCTTGTAGCTTGAAGCTTTCGCCCTTATCGTGCCCGGCTTGCGTGTGTACAGCCATTTTTCGAGGTCCCTGCAATGAGTTTGAGCGAAGCGCGTTTCCACGACCTGGTCGACGCGACCCAACAGGCCCTGGAAGACCTGTTCGATGAAAGCGGCATGGACCTGGACATGGAAAATTCCGCCGGCGTCCTGACCATCAAGTTCGACAATGGCAGCCAGCTGATCTTCAGCCGCCAGGAGCCGCTGCGCCAACTGTGGCTGGCGGACAAGTCCGGTGGTTTCCACTTCGACTATGACCAAGAGAGCGGCAAGTGGGTGTGTGAGAAGAGCGAAGAGCTGCTCGGCGAGATGCTCGAGCGCATCGTCTGGGAGCGGGCCGGCGAGAAGCTGGACTTCGACGAGATTTGAAATGAGCGAACAGCCCAGGCCCCCCAAGCCGCTCTACAGCAATGTAAGTCCGGCGGTGCCGTCACCTTGTATCAGCATATGTCGGCTGGATGAGCGCAAGGTGTGCACCGGTTGCCACCGCCACGTCGAGCATATCCGCGAGTGGCGTGCGGCCGATGACGAGCGGCGCCGGCAGATCTGCCGCGAGGCGCTGGCCCTGAAAGCGGGGGGCCAGGCATAGCCACAACGGCGGTGTGGGCTTGAGTATTTGCCCCGCTGTGGTAGTGTCAGGGTCTGCGTCGGTGACGCCAAGCATTTCACAAACCCCGCCCTTGGGCGGGGTTTTGCTTTATCTGCCTTTAGTAAATTGCCTGTTCAAAGGAGTCTGACTGGATCATGAGCACCAAGCCTTCCCTCATCCTCACCCGACTGGACGTGCAGCGTCTCGAGCGCCTGCTCGACAGCCTCGATGAAAGCACCCCGGGTATGCTCGCCCTGCAGGACGAGCTGGACCGCGCCGAGAAAGTGGTGGGTCACGAGGAAGTCCCGGCCGGCGTGGTGACCATGAACTCTCGCGTGCACTGCCGCGAGATCGCCAGTGGCAAGGATTACCACCTGACCCTGGTGTATCCGAAGGACGCGGGTCCTGAAGGCAACGTCTCGATCCTTGCGCCGATCGGCTGCGCATTGCTGGGCCTGTCGGTGGGTGACCAGATCGACTGGCCGGCGCCGGGCGGCAAGACGCTCAAGCTCGAGCTGCTGGCAGTCGAGTACCAGCCGGAAGCGGCAGGGGACTTCGATCTCTGAGTTGATCAGGGCTCCAGCCGCGCCTGCAGCTGTTGCAGCCCATCGTTGAGTGCCTGTTCCAGTTCGCGTTTGTAGCGTAGGCAGAGGCTGGTGGACCCTTGCTCGTCCTCCAGCAGTTCGGACAGGTCGAGGTCGGTGATGTAGCAGCGGTAACTGCCGCTGCCGCGACGCTGGCGCAGGATCTGTCGCGCGACCACGGCATACAGCTGGTCGCCATGCTCCAGTTCGGAAAACTCCTGCTGGTCGCAGTAAAGGGTGACGTGCACCTCATCGCCCGTGCCGGCCTGGAGGATCGCCTGGACCTCGAAACAGGCCTGGTTCTGGCTGTCCGCGGGTGCCGGCCTGGGTTCCAGGCTGCGCGCCTTGCCTGGACCGGATGGCAGCAACTGGTAGTAGAGGATGTCCAGCGATGCTTGTTGCAGGCTGTCCAAGGGCAGCAGGGCATCGCGGCGCATCACCATCGCTTGCAGGAAGCGCTGCAATGGCAGCAGCAGGTGCGGCTCGTCCTGTTGCGGCAGCCGCTGCTGCCAGAGCGCGTTGTGCTCGTCGAGCACGTACAGGTCGGCCCAGCCTTCGAGCAGACGGTAGAACACCTGGATGCAGCCGGGTTGGCCCTGGGCCAGGACCAGTGGCAGGTCGTGGTCCTGCAGGGCGTGGGTGTCCAGGTGCAATGGGCTGTAGCTGCTGCGCTCCTCGCCGAGCGCCGCCAGCACGGCGTCGTGGTCGGCTAGGCTGGCCAAGGTGACCTGCCCGGGCTGCAAGTCGAGGATGTGGGTGTGCTGGGCCACCTGTAGCAAATAACGGTGATTCAGGCCTTGGTCGAGCAGCAGTTGCACGGTGTCGAAAATCTCCTCGACCCGCTGGCTGATGGCTTGGGCGCGGTTGTGGCAATAGCAGCGCACCCGCACCCGCGGGCGATGGCTGCGCTGGCCCAGGCTGTTAAGGAAGTCGCGCAGGCAGCGCACCAGCGCATGCTCGCCGTCGTAGCGCTGGACCAGCACCTCGTTCCAGCTGTTGAGGGTGATCTGGTCGAGGGTCAGTACCAGGTTCTCGCGCACCCCGGCGTAGCTGAGCGAGTCGGTGCGCTCGGTGGTCATCAGGATGTTCAGGTCGCGGTGATGGCGCAGCGGGTCGACGCCGACATTCACCAGCAGCAGGATCTCGTCGGCCACGCTCGGCTGCAGCAGGCGCACCTCGCTGACTGTCTCCAGAGGCAGGGGGATGCTCTGCTGCAGGCTGCCGATAAGGTTGAACAGCTCGAACTCGCTCAGGTCGCTGGCGCCCGGGTGCAAGGCCAGGCGCGTACTGCTGTCGATCACGCCATTGCGGTGGGCCCAGGTGAGCAGTTCGAGCAGTTCGCGGCAGCGCTTGATCGGGCTGAAGTGCTCCCACTCGTGTACGCCCAGATTGCCGTTGTACAGCCCCCAGTGGTGTGTGCCCGGTTCCTTGCGGTTGGGTGATTGCACCAAGGTGAGGGTGTCCTCGGCCAGGTCCGGAGCGATGCCCGGGTTGATCACCTCGATCTTGCCGGCACGGCGCTCGAAGGCGGCGTAGAGGCGGCGGCCAAGCACATTGAGGTCACGCTGGTCGGCCCGGCTGTTGGCGTTCTGCTGGCGGGCAAACTGGGTCAGGAAGCGATAGCTGTGGTTCAGCTCGGCCACCAGTTCGCGGCGCTCGACGGCCACCTGGCGTACTTTCCACTGGCTGCGGCTGTCGAGCAGCGCCAGTTGGCGTTCGTCCCAGCCCCATTCCTCGGTCAGGCGCCCCAACAATTGGCGCTGCCAGCCCCCGCTGCGGCTGCGACCCAGGTCGCCGAGTTTCTTGTTCACCTTCAGATACAGGCTGCGCCGTACCAGCTCCAGGCGTGCCGGCTCGCCACGCAGGAGCAGGTAACGCTCGATACGGCGGTAGACCATCACATAGGGGTCGAGCTCATCCAGGTCCAGCTGGTTGGCGAACACGGCCTGCTTGTAGTCCAGGCTCAGGCAGCGCACCTGCGGGTGTTCGCTGGCGTAGGCCTCGGTGAGCAGCAGCTTGAGCAGCGACTTGTAGGGTGAGTCGATGCCCTTGAACAGCTGCCACAGCCCGGCGCCGACGAACTCGCCCGACGGGATATGCGCCAGGTGGCCGAGGTCGAGGTCGTCCTGGGCACGGATGAAGCGCTTGGACAGCAGGGTCTGGGTGTAGTCGCGGTAGTTGTGCTCCTGGTAGACCGGCACCAGCCACCACAGTGGCGTGCGCCCGGCCAGCCAGATGGCGGTGCGGTAGAACTCGTCGAGCAGCAGGTAATGCTGGGTGGTGCCGCAGTCGTCGGAGCTGAGCTGGCTGTCACGCTCGCCCTGGACGAAGCCCCGGGGTTCGATCAGGAAGAAGTGTGCTTCGGCGCCCTGGCTGGCCGCCCAGGTTTCGAGCAACTGGCACTTGCGTCGCAGGTCGGCCACGGCCTGCTCGTCCAGGTCCGGTGCATGGCACACCCACAGGTCCATGTCGCTCTGCTCGGCCTGGGCCAGCGTGCCGAGGCTGCCCATCAGGAACAGGCCGTGGATCGGCTGCGGCGGCTTGCCGTGGCGTGGCTTGTAGGTGAACGAGCGGGTCAGGCGCTGGGCTTCGGCGAGCAGCTCGTCGTCGGGCTCGAAACCGGAGACCCCTGCGGGGGTGGTGCCGGAAACATAGCCTGGCAGCAGCGGATGATTGACGTGGAAGAACAGCGGCAGCAGCGTGAGGACCTGCTGCTGGCGTGTGGATAACCCTTCCATCGCCCGTGCCAGGCGGCCCTGGTTGATCTTCAGGAAGCGCGCGCGCAGCTTGGCCAGCTCCTTGCGGTCGATGCCTTGTTCCAGGTCGGGGCGGATTTCGTGGGGGTGGTTCATTGCGCGCTCAGGCAGGCCGGGGGAAGCACTGGCGAGTTTAGCCTGAGTGGCGCGGTCGGATAAGGGGTTGCTGGCTTTTTGACGTCAGATTTGCAACGCCTGTGCAAGCCATCGATGGTTAAGCCCGCTCCTGCAGGTCTGCCGAGTTGCAGGAGCGGGAGCAGGGGTTCAGGCCGGCTGGGCGGATTTTGATTTGAGGATGGTCAGCAAAAGCCGGACGCTTTCAGCGGCATCGATACCGAGGCTGGTCAGGTAACCACCATCGGGTTGGTCGGTGAGCCCTTTGTCATGCAGGCGCTTGGCGGCGGCGACCAGGGCGGGGGAGGCGTCGCTGCTGACCTTGATGCCTTCCTGGTGGTTGTCCAGGTTGAACTGGGAAAGGACTTCCAGTTCGGCGATCAGTTCTGGGGTAAAAGGCATGGGCAACTCCTGACTTCGAGACAAGGATGGAAGTCAGGAGTGTAGTCAGGCTTATTCGATGCCGCCTTGATCCGCCTCAGGTGGCAGCTCCGGCAGGGCGCGCAGGGCGGTTTCGTACCACTCGGTATCGAACGGGCGATCTTCGTCGAGCATGGCGTCGATCTCGATGGCCAGCACGTGGGCCATGAGGTTGAGGATGTCTTCACGCTCGTAGCCGACCAGGGTCAGCTTGTTGAAGGTGGCCTTGGCGGCTGGCGGCTCGCCGCTTTCGATCTGGTTCTCGATCGCCTGGGTCAGGGTGGCCTCGGCGAAGTCTTCTTCATCATTGTTGTCGATGTCTTGGGGTTCGCTCATGGCGGTGCTCCTGTGGTGAGGCACACAGTGTGCCACGCTTGCGCTGGCAATGCCCGGCCATCAGCGCCGGGCATGGCACTGGCCAAGGGTGGGCAAGGGAGCTATAACAGCCGGGCCAACCCCATACGGCCTTGGAGGCTGTCTCAATGCTCAAGCTTCATGGATTCGCGGTCAGCAACTACTACAACATGGTCAAGCTGGCCTTGCTGGAGAAAGGCGTGCCCTTCGAAGAGGTGCCGTTCTTCGGCGGCCAGTTGCCTCAAGCCCTGGCCATCAGCCCCCGTGGCAAGGTGCCAGTGCTGCAGACCGAGCACGGTTTCATCAGCGAGACCGGGGTCATCCTCGACTACATCGAGCAGACCCAGCCGGGCAAGGCGCTGCTGCCGGCCGATGCCTTCGGGCAGGCCAAGGTGCGCGAGCTGCTGCGGGAAATCGAGCTGTATATCGAGTTGCCGGCGCGTACCTGCTATGCCGAGGCGTTTTTCGGCGCGGCGGTGGAGCCGCTGATCAAGGAGCGGGCGCGGGCCGACCTGCTGGCGGGTTTTGCCACTCTCAAGCGCAATGGCAAGTTTGCGCCTTATGCGGCCGGTGAGCAGCTGACCATCGCCGACCTGATGTTCTGTTTCTCGGTCGACCTGGCCTGTGCGGTGGGCAAGAAGGTGCTGAGCATCGACTTCCTGGCGGATTTCCCGGAAGCGAAGGCGCTGTTGCAGTTGTTGGGTGAGAACCCGCACATGGCGCGGATCGTGGCGGACAAGGATGCGGCGATGCCGGCGTTCCTCGAAATGGTCAAAAGCGGCAAGCGCTAAGGCCGGAAACGATCACGGGGCAAGGCCGCTCCCACGTCTCCTTGCACAGGCGGCGTGGGAGCGGCCTTGCCCCGCGATTGATCTGGCAGAAGCGCTTAGCGCGAAGCCAGCAAGGCCTTGCCGCGCACCACGGCCGCGCGCACCTGCGCCGGCGCGGTGCCGCCGATATGGTTGCGGGCGTTGACCGAACCTTCCAGGGTCAGCACGGCAAACACGTCCTGCTCGATCTGGTCGCTGAACTGGCGCAGCTCTTCCAGGCTCATCTCGGCCAGGTCCTTGCCAGTGTCGACGCCATGTTTCACCGCGTGGCCGACGATTTCGTGGCAGTCACGGAACGGCAGGCCGCGGCGCACCAGGTAGTCGGCGAGGTCCGTGGCGGTGGAGAAGCCGCGCAGGGCCGCCTCGCGCATGATCGCGTGCTTGGGCTTGATCGCCGGGATCATGTCGGCGAAGGCGCGCAGCGAGTCGCGCAGGGTGTCGGCGGCGTCGAACAGCGGCTCTTTATCCTCCTGGTTGTCCTTGTTGTAGGCCAGCGGCTGGCCTTTCATCAGGGTCAGCAGGCCGGTAAGGGCGCCGAACACGCGGCCGCTCTTGCCACGCACCAGCTCCGGTACGTCGGGGTTCTTCTTCTGCGGCATGATCGAGCTGCCGGTGCAGAAGCGATCAGGCAAGTCGATGAACTGGAATTGCGCGCTGGTCCACAGCACCAGCTCTTCGGAGAAGCGCGACAGGTGCATCATGGCGATGCTGGCGGCGGCACAGAATTCGATGGCGAAGTCGCGGTCCGAGACGCCGTCCAGCGAGTTACCGGCCACGGCCTCGAAGCCCAGCAGCTTGCAGGTCAGCTCGCGGTCGATCGGGTAGGTGGTGCCGGCCAGCGCGGCGCTGCCCAGGGGCATGCGGTTGGCGCGCTTGCGGCAGTCGACCAGGCGCTCGTAGTCGCGGCTGAGCATTTCGAACCAGGCCAGCAGGTGGTGGCCGAAGGTCACCGGCTGTGCGGTCTGCAGGTGGGTGAAGCCGGGCATGATGGTCTCGGCTTCACGCTCGGCCTGTTCCAGCAGGCCCTTTTGCAGGCGGGTGATCTCGGCCAGGATCAGGTCGATCTCGTCACGCAGCCACAGGCGGATGTCGGTGGCCACCTGGTCGTTGCGGCTGCGACCGGTGTGGAGCTTCTTGCCGGTGATGCCGATGCGATCGGTCAGGCGCGCCTCGATGTTCATGTGCACGTCTTCCAGGTCGACGCGCCAATCGAAGGTGCCGGCCTCGATCTCACCCTGGATGGTCTTCAGGCCATCGATGATGGTGTCGCGCTCGGCGTCGCTGAGTACGCCGACCTGCGCCAGCATGGTGGCGTGGGCGATCGAACCCATGATGTCGTGACGGTAAAGGCGCTTGTCGAAATCGACCGAGGCGGTGAAGCGGGCGACGAAGGCGTCGACGGGCTCACTGAAGCGGCCGCCCCAGGACTGATTGGTCTTGTCGGTGCTCATGGATTCACTCGTTGAAGGCGTGAACGGAAAAGTGGCGCCGATCATAGCAGGGTTGCGTCCGCCGCCGCAGGGCGCTGGTCGTGAGAATCACCCGGTAACCTGGGGGTGCGGCATATTCAACGATTGAACGGCAGCGTTCCACGGAGCGTCTACAGTTGGACAAAGGGCTGGCGGCAAATCTGCCAGGCCAGTGAATCTTTGGCCTTCGCACCGGTCTGTAGCGTGACCGCGTTTCGGTCGCCCACATTTGTCTACGCTATACCCGTGCGAGACTCACTCAGGAATCCAGCGCAATTATGAATGTCCTGATCGTTGATGATGAACCCCAGGCGCGCGAGCGCTTGAGCCGGCTGCTTGGCGAGCTGGAGGGTTACACCGTGATGGAGCCCAGCGCCACCAACGGCGAGGAGGCCCTGACCCTGATCGAAAGCCTCAAGCCAGACGTGGTGGTGCTGGACATCGGCATGCCTGGCCTTGATGGCCTGCAGGTCGCGGCCCGCCTGTGCGAGCGCGAATCGCCGCCTGCGGTGGTGTTTTGCACCGGCGACGACGAATACGGCAGCGAAGCGTTCAAGGACAGCACCTTGAGCCATGTCGAGAAGCCCATCCAACTCCCGGCGTTGCGTGACGCGCTGCGCCGGGCCGAAAAGCCCAACCGCGCGCAACTGGCCGCGCTGACTCGCCCAGCGGGTGACGCCGGCGGCGGGCCGCGCAGCCACATCAGTGCCCGTACCCGCAAGGGCATCGAGCTGATCCCGATTCCGCAGGTCATTTATTTCATCGCAGATCACAAATACGTGACCTTGCGCCACGAGGCAGGCGAAGTGCTGCTCGACGAGCCGCTCAAGGCCTTGGAAGACGAGTTCGGCGAGCGTTTCGTGCGTATTCACCGCAACGCGCTGGTTGCCCGTGAGCGCATCGAACGGCTGCAGCGCACGCCGCTGGGGCATTTCCAGCTCTATCTGAAGGGGCTCGAGGGCGATGCCCTGACCGTCAGCCGGCGGCATGTGGCCGGGGTGCGCAAGATGATGCAGTCCTTGCACTGAAACCCTTTGATTGCGTGGGAGCGGCGATGCGGCGACCCGACTTGCCCCGCGATGAGGTGTAATGCCCGCCATCGCGATCGCGGATCAAGCCCGCTCCCGCGTGGCGCTTTGCTGATCTGAATCTGCGGGCACGCCCGGAGGAGCTGTTATCATCGGCGGCATTTCTCTGGTTCGGGGCGTTTCATGTCCACTCGCGAAATCCGCATTGCCACCCGTAAAAGTGCCTTGGCCCTGTGGCAGGCCGAATATGTCAAAGCCTGCCTGGAACAGGCGCACCCAGGCCTCGTCGTGACCCTGGTGCCCATGGTCAGCCGTGGCGACAAGCTGCTCGACGCGCCGCTGGCGAAGATCGGCGGCAAGGGCCTGTTCGTCAAGGAGCTGGAAACCGCGCTGCTCGACAACGAAGCCGACATCGCCGTGCATTCGATGAAAGACGTGCCCATGGACTTCCCTGAAGGCCTGGGCCTGTACTGCATCTGTGAACGTGAAGACCCGCGCGATGCCTTTGTTTCCAACACCTTCGCAAATCTCGAAGCCCTGCCGGCCGGCAGTGTCGTCGGCACTTCGAGCCTGCGTCGCCAGGCGCAATTGCTGGCGCGTCGGCCCGACCTTCAGATCCGCTTCCTGCGCGGCAACGTCAATACCCGCCTGGCCAAGCTCGATGCCGGCGAATACGACGCCATCATCCTTGCCGCTGCCGGCCTGATCCGCCTCGGCTTCGAGGACCGCATTTCCGCCTCCATCAGTGTCGATGACAGCCTGCCGGCTGGTGGCCAGGGTGCGGTGGGGATCGAATGCCGTAGCGCCGATACCGAGATTCATGCCCTGCTGGCGCCGCTGCACCATGCCGACACCGCTGACCGGGTGGTGGCCGAGCGTTCCCTGAACAAGCGCCTCAATGGTGGCTGCCAGGTGCCGATCGCCTGCTATGCGGTGCTTGAAGGCGAACAGCTGTGGCTGCGTGGCCTGGTTGGCCAGCCCTCCGGTGGCACCTTGCTGGTGGCCGAAGCCCGCGCTGCGCGCGTGGATGCCGAGGCCCTGGGCGTACAGGTCGCCGAAGACCTGTTGGGGCAGGGCGCCGAGGCGATCCTCAAGGAAGTCTACGGCGAGGCCGGCCACCCGTGAGCCCCTGGCGCCTGCTGCTGACCCGCCCTGAAGAGGACTGTGCGGCACTGGCGCAGACGCTGGCCGACGCGGGTATTGCCAGTGCCAGCCTGCCGTTGCTGGTTATCGAGGCACTCGCGCCGGAGCCGTTGCAGATGCAGCACCTGCGGACGATCGCCGAGGTTCAGGCCATCATCGTGGTCAGCAAGCCGGCGGCCCGCCTGCTGCTGGACCAGCTCGCCCAGGCGGGAGTGACGCCGCCTTGCGCAGGTTGGTTCACAGTAGGTGAGGCGACGGCGCGAATTCTTCAGGAGCATGGGCTGCAAGTGGTCTTTCCAGAGGCCGGTGACGACAGCGAGGCCTTGCTCGGGCTGCCCGCCTTGCGCGAGGCTATTGCCGCGTCAGCGAGGCCTCGCGTACTGATCGTGCGCGGCCTCGGAGGTCGTGAACTGTTGGCAGAGCGTCTTGCCGAGCAAGGTGCTAGTGTCGATTATCTGGAATTGTATCGCCGCTGCCTGCCCGACTACCCTACCGGAACCCTCGCTCGAAGCATCGATGGGGAACGCCTCAATGGCCTGGTGGTCAGCAGTGGGCAGGGTCTTGAACACTTGCATCGACTGGCGGGTGCGGACTGGCCGCGGTTTTCTCGATTGCCGTTGTTCGTGCCCAGCCCACGGGTAGCCGAACAAGCCCGTGCACTCGGGGCGCTGGATATTGTGGATTGTCGTGGCGCGAGCGCCACGGCCTTGCTGGCAGCCGTGCAGCGTACCGCTGCGCCTGCCCCTTAAGGCGCTAAGCTAGAAAGCGATGCGCCACCATGCAAAGGATGGATACGTGAGCGAAACTGTCTTGTCCAACACCGAACAACCCTCGGCGCTCGAAGCGCCGGAACCTACCACCGCCAAGCCCGCCCGACGCTCCGGCAACGGCTTGGCGCTGCTGGCGCTGCTGCTGGGCGCCGCTGGCGTCGCGGTCGGCGGCTGGGGCGTCTGGCAGGTTCGCCAACTGCAAGGCAGCGAGCAGGGGCAGGGCGAACACCTGCAAGCCCTGAATCAGCGTGCCGATGCACTGCAGCAGCGGGAGCAGCAGCTCAGCGCCCAACTGGCCAGCCTGCCAGCAGCCAGTGAACTGGAGGACCGTCGTCGCCTTGTGGCGCAACTGCAGGGCGACCAGCAACGCCTGAGCCAGCGCCTGGAGACGGTACTGGGCGAAAGCCGCAAGGAGTGGCGTCTGGCCGAGGCTGAGCACTTGCTGCGGCTGGCGACCTTGCGCCTCTCTGCATTGCAGGACATTACCAGCGCCAAGGCGTTGGTCGAGGGCGCCGATGAGATTCTTCGTGAGCAGAGCGACCCAGGCGCTTTCGCTGCCCGCGAGCAGTTGGCACGCAGCCTGGCGACGCTGTCCAGTACCCAGCAGCCGGACCGTACCGGTCTGTTCCTCAAGCTTGCCGCGCAGCGCGAGCTGGTCCAGCAGCTCAGCGCCCAGTCGCCGGAGTTCGACAGCCAGGCCGATGCCATGGGCGCTCTGACGGCCGATGGCGACGGCGCCAGCCGCTGGTCGCAATGGTGGGCGGAGATCTCCAAGTATTTCCAGATCGAGTTCAATGCCGACGATAACGTCCGGCCATTGCTGTCCGGCCAGTCGCTCAACCAGCTGCGGCTGGCCTTGAGCCTGACCATCGAGCAGGCCCAATGGGCAGCTCTCAATGGCGAAGCCAAGGTCTACACCCAGGCTTTGGACGATGCGCGCAGCGTGTTGCTGGCCAACTTCAACCCGGACAACCCGCAGAGCAAGGCGATGCTCGACAGTCTCAATCAACTGGCCGAACAGCCGGTGTCGGTGGTCACCCCTGACCTGAGCGAAAGCCTGGCAGCGGTGCAGGCCTACATCCAGCGCCGCCACCTGCCAGTCGACGAGGGGGCCAAGCCATGAAGCGCGTCTACCTGCTGGCAGTGCTGGCGATCGTCATCGCCGCGGCGCTGGGTATCGCGATTGCCAAGCACAGCGGCTACGTGCTGATTGCCTACGGTAGCTTCCGCTACCAGTCGGGGCTGTGGGCGGCGATTGGCGCGCTGGTCGGGATTGTTCTCTCGCTGCTGCTGGTGCGTTACCTCGTCGGGCTTGTGCTGACGTCCTCCGGGGTGGTCAACCCTTGGTCACGGCGCAACCGTAACCGTCGCAAACGCATCGCTGTCGAGCAGGGGCAACTGGACCTGGCCGAGGGACGCTGGGCGAGTGCTCAGCGCCATCTGCAGCGTGCCGCAGAATCCGATCGCCAGCCATTGCTCTACTACCTCGGCGCCGCTCGCGCGGCCAATGAGTTGGGCAAGGTGGAGGAGCGTGATCAATTGCTCGAACGGGCCCTGGAACGCCAGCCCCAGGCTGAGCTAGCCGTTGCACTGACACATGCCCAGTTGCAAATGGACCGTGGCGAGAATGAAGGCGCGCTGGAGGCCCTGCAGGCTATGCAGGAGCGCCACCCGCACAATGCGCAGGTGCTGCGCCTGCTGCATCGCCTGCACCTGGAGCGTGGGGACTGGTCGGCGCTGATTCGGCTGTTGCCGGATTTGCGCAAGCACAAGGTGCTGCCGGCCAACGAGCTCGCCGGTCTGGAGCAGCGTGCGTGGGGCCAGAACCTGGGCTTGGCGAGCACTCGGGGCGAGGATCCGCAGACTGCTCGCCAAGCGCTCGAGCGTGCCTGGCAGCAGTTGACCAACGCCCAACGTCAGGAGCCGCAACTGGTTTCGGCCTATGCCGAGCAGTTGCGCCAGGTTGGTGCACAGGGTGAGGCCGAGCAGGTATTGCGCAGCGCGCTCAAGCGCGGCTATGAAAGCCATCTGGCACGTTTGTATGGGCTGGTGCGCGGTGATGATCCCGCCCGCCAGCTGCAAACGGCCGAAGGTTGGCTGAAGGAGCATCCTCAGGACCCGAGTCTGTTGCTTACCTTGGGCCGGCTGAGCCTGCAGAATCGTCTGTGGGGCAAGGCCCGGGATTACCTGGAGAGCAGTCTGCGCATGGAGCGTAATCCAGAGGCTTGCGCTGAGCTGGCGCGGCTGTTGGCCGGGCTGGGCGAGACCGAGCGCAGCAACCAGTTGTTCCAGGAGGGCTTGGGGCTGCTGGATGAACGTTTGCTGGCATTGCCGTTGCCGGAAGGGGTTCGGGCCTGAAGGCAGGCCTGGATTCGTTCCGTGCAGAATACCTTGGCCTTGTGGGTTGTGCCTGGCAGCGGCGCTCGCTGACAGGCTCGCTCCCGGCGTGAGATGTGCAACTGGAAGGCGCTGATTTTTCCTTCGTTCGCGTCAGAACATTCCCACTTTCTGTGAAAATGATTCCCTATCCATTCAGCGACTTGTCTGTGCTGTAGCGACTTGATACAAAGCGCTCCTTTCCTCTACCGTTTCAAACCACATCTCCTCTTTTCGGATCACCTTCGCCCATGTCGCTGGCCTGCCTGCGCAGCTTTTTCTTTCCCGCCTTCCTGGCCGCCGTCTCTGTGCTGGTGGCGTCGTTTCGCCTCGAGAACTTGGTCGGCCTCGACCCTTGCGCGCTGTGCTTCAGCCAGCGGCTGATGCTGGGGCTCTATGCACTGGTCTGCCTGGCTGCAGTCGTCCACGCCAGGCATCAGCGCGTGCATGCGTGGCTGGCCTTGGGGTTCTCGGTTGCTGGCGCTTTGCTGGCCAGCCGACATGTCTGGTTACAGGCCGAACCGTTGCCGGTCAGTGGTTGCCATCTGCCGCTGGCGCATCTGATGGAACGCCCTTGGGCCGAGATATTGCGAACGTTCCTGATGGGTACCCCGGAATGTGTGTCAGTCAACTGGAGCTTTCTCGACCTGACCTTACCTGAATGGAGCCTGCTGGCGTTTCTGTTACTTGCCGCGCAACCGCTGTCGTGGCTAGTGGTGTATCGATTGCGCCGCGGCACGTTGGCTTGATCCAGCGCAACGAGCCGGGGATTGCGCGACCAGCGGTGGCTGGCGGAGGGATTAAACGCTTGTATGAACTTTGTCTGCTGCGTACCTTGATGGGCAGGTCGCGCGGGAATAATCTCCCAGCACGCATACCGAAAATACAACTGCTCGATGCCGTTTGCTGATGTCACCTTTGTGCCACGGTGTTGTGTCGCGAGGTGCAGCGGCATCTACCCAGAAGGGAAGAGATCGCCATGCTCGATAGTTGCCAGAACGCCCAGGAACGCTGGGGCGGTGTTCACAAGCTGATCGATCGGTGGCTGGAGGAGCGCCAGGAGTTGGTGCAAGCCTTCCGCGCCCTGCGCGATGCCAAGCCGGCGTTTGCCGACAAAGACAAGAACCGCGATTTCTGCGCGGTGCTGGTTGACTATGTCTCGGCCTGGCACTTCGAAGTCAGCGAGCAATTGGTCAGTGAAGCCAAGGCATTTGGTGATACCGGTGCCTTGGAGCTGGCAAAGCAGATCAACCCACGCATTGATGACAGCACCCAGATCGCCCTGGCTTTCAATGATCATTGCGAGAAAGGTGAGTGCAGGGATACCGAGCGCTTTGCCGAGAAACTGGCCAAACTCGGCGGCCTGTTGCACGAGCGTTTCGAGCTGGAGGATTGCCTGATCGAGGTGTTGCACAACGCCCACAAGCAAGAAGACGCGGTGCAGGCCTGATTCAGTCAGCCACGTCCAGCAGTTCGATCTCGAATACCAGTGGGGTATAGGGTGCGATCAGGTCACCCGCACCGTCGGCGCCGTAGGCTTGCGCCGACGGGATCACCAGGCGCCATTTTGCTCCCGCTTTCATCCGTGGCAGCGCCACCTGCCAGCCCTCGATCACCGAGTCCAGCTTGAACCACTGCGGTTGAAGGTTCTGGTCGAACACCGTGCCATCCGGAAGCTTGCCCACATACCGTACTTGAACGCGGCCATTGGCCTTGGGCTGCGCACCGCTGCCGCTGGCCAGTTCGCTGTAGAGAATACCCTCGGGCAACTCACGTACTCCGGTCTTGGCCCGCTCACCCGCGATAAAGCGTTTTTCGGCCTCCACCAGCTTGTCCACCTGGGCTTGCTCGGCGGCGGCGTTGGCTTGGGTTTCGTGCTGTTCAAGGATGGCCTGCATGCGTGACTTGGCAATCCGTGGCGGCTCGCCCTGGTAGGCCTGGCGCAGCCCTTCGACCAGGGCGTCGAGCTGCAGGCCGGGTACTTCCTGACGCAGCCGTTCACCGAGGCTGGCGCCCAGGCTGTAGGCCAGGTCGCTGTCGTTGGCGGGGGCGGCCTCGGCATTGGCCAGGGAGAGCGGCGATACCAGGCACAGGCCGAGAATCAGATAACGAGGCATGGAGGTCTCCTGCGGCAATGAGCGCGAAGTATGCCAGCGTTGTTGGCCAGGGATGTGTAAATATCGGCACTGCACTAATGGGCAACTACACTTGTTTCCAGCTGCAAGACAACAACTTTGCCCAGGCATGCAACGCGGCGCTACCGAGACGGTCAACATGCCCTAGCGGCGGTAGCAGCAGAAGCATAGTATGAGCCGCACTCTCGTCAGCCAGGAGGTAAACCATGTCGGCCAAAAAGAAGCCAGTAAGTACGCCGTTGCACCTGCTCCAGCAACTTTCGGGCAGCCTGCTCGAACATTTGGAAGATGCCTGCTCCCAAGCGCTGGCGGATGCCGAGAAACTGTTGGCCAAGTTGGAAAAACAACGTGGCAAGGCCCAGGAAAAACTCCACAATGCTCGTCTGAAGGCGCAGGATGCCGCCAAGGCCGGTAAAGCCAAGGCACAAGGCAAGGCTCAAAAAGCTGCTGGCGAACTTGAAGACTTGCTCGATTCTCTCAAGGATCGCCAGACTCAGACCCGCACTTATATCCAGCAACTCAAGCGTGATGCCCAGGAAAGCCTGAAGCTGGCACAGGGCGTCGGCAAGGTGCGCGAGGCGGCCGCCAAGGCTCTGGACTCGCGTACGACGGCACCGAAAGCCGCGGCCAAGCCTGCTGCTACCAAAGCGCCGGCGAAGGCTGCCGCCGCGAGACCTGCCGCCAAGCCTGCGGCCAAACCTGCTACTGCCAAGGCACCTGCGAAGGCTGCCGCCGCGAGACCTGCCGCCAAGCCCGCAGCCAAACCGGTTGCCGCCAAGGCACCTGCGAAGACCACCACTTCGAAACCTGCCGCCAAGCCCGCAGCCAAACCGGTTGCCGCCAAGGCACCTGCGAAGGCCGCCACTTCGAAACCTGCCGTCAAGCCCGCAGCCAAACCGGCCGCCGCCAAGGCACCTGCGAAGACTGCCGCCGCGAATCCTGCCGCCAAGCCCACGGCCAAATCGGCTGCCGCCAAGGCACCTGCGAAGACTGCCGCCGCAAAACCTGCCACCAAGCCTGCGGCCAAACCGGCTGCTGCCAAGGCACCTGCGAAGACCGCCGCCACCAAGGCCCCGGCCAAGCCAGCAGCAACCAGGTCTGCGGTGAAACCGGCAGCCAAGCCAGCCGCGAAACCGGCGCCTGTCAAAGCGCCAGCCAAACCGGCCGAAAGCAAGCCAGCCACTCCGGCCGCCAACGCCACCCCGGCGCCTGCGGCCAGCGCGACTACGCCTGCGACCACCGGCACTGCGCCTCAGTCGCCGACTTCGGCGTCCTGAAGCTCACGGGCCGCGGCGCGCAGCTGATTTAGCGCGTCGTGGTTCCTGGCCAGGCCTGGCACCAGCCAGGCCAGCCAATCCGGCGTCGCGCTCGCTTGCGCCGGCCACCCACGCGCCAACGCTTCCAGGCGTTCCAGCAAGGTGCGTTCAGCCTGCAGTTCCAGCGCTTTCACCTGCTCACGCATCACGCTCAGTTGTGGGTCGGCGAGCGCGTGTTCGCGCCATTGCCGGCGCAGGGAGCGTAGCGGCGCCACGACGTCGCGCTGCCAGGGCCGGGCCAGCGCCTGCAGGGTGGCAATCCGTTGTTCGTCAGGGGCTATGCCGCGGGCCTGCAGCCAAGTCCCGCAGAGCAGCAGGCAGACATCGCCGCCCAGTTCCTGGAGGGCCAGACAGGCCGCCTCGACACCCGGCCGGGCATAGAGGGCCAGGGCATGATTCCACAGGTCGGTGTGCATGGTTTCACTCGCGCCAGTGATCGGGGAAGCTGGTAGACTCCGCGACCATCATGATCAGACTATCGAACCTCACTTTACAGCGTGGTCCCCAGCGCCTGCTAGAAGGCGCCGAGATGACCCTGCACACCGGCCACAAGGCCGGCCTGATCGGTGCCAACGGTGCCGGCAAATCCAGCCTGTTCGCCTTGCTGCGCGGCGAGCTGTCGCCCGATGCCGGTGACTGCCAGCTGCCCGGCGACTGGCGCATCGCTCATATGCGCCAAGAGGTCGATACCCTCGACCGTATCGCCGTGGACTATGTCCTCGATGGCGACGTGCGCCTGCGCAAGGTCCAGGCTGAACTGGCCGCCGCCGAACTGGCCCACGATGGCACTGCCCTGGCGCGCCTACACAGTGAACTAGACAGCGCCGACGGCTACACCGCCGACGCCCGCGCGCGCAAGTTGCTGGCCGGCCTCGGCTTCAGCAACGAGCAGATGGACCGCCGCGTCGGCGATTTCTCAGGTGGCTGGCGGATGCGCCTGAACCTGGCCCAGGCCCTGATGTGCCCGTCCGACCTGCTGCTGCTCGACGAGCCCACCAACCACCTGGATCTCGACGCCATCCTCTGGCTGGAGGACTGGCTCAAGGGCTACCCGGGCACGCTGCTGTTGATCTCCCACGACCGCGACTTCCTCGATGCCGTGGTCGACCATGTGCTGCACGTCGAACAGCGCAAGCTCAATCTCTACAAGGGCGGCTACAGCGCCTTCGAGCGCACCCGCGCCGAACGCCTGGCGCAACAGCAGCAGGCCTACGAGAAGCAGCAGGCGCAGCGTGCGCACATGGAAAAGTACATCGCCCGCTTCAAGGCCCAGGCCACCAAGGCCCGTCAGGCGCAGAGCCGGATCAAGGCCCTGGAACGCATGGAGGAGTTGTCGGCGGCCCACGTCGACTCGCCTTTCGACTTCGTCTTCCGTGAGTCGGAGAAGATCTCCAGCCCCCTGCTCGATCTGTCCGAAGGCCGCCTGGGCTATGGCGACAAGGCCATCCTCGAGAAGGTCAAGCTGCAGCTGGCGCCGGGTGCGCGCATCGGCCTGCTCGGCCCCAACGGTGCGGGCAAGTCGACCCTGATCAAGAACCTCGCCGGTGAGCTGCAGCCATTGTCCGGGCGCCTGGTGCGTGGCGAAAACCTCGCCGTCGGCTACTTCGCCCAGCATCAGCTCGACTCGCTGGACGACAAGGCCAGCCCGTTGCTGCACCTGCAACGTATCGCACCGGGCGAGCGTGAGCAGACCCTGCGCGACTTCCTTGGTGGCTTCGACTTCCACGGCAATCGTGTCGACGAGCCGGTGGTCAACTTCTCTGGTGGCGAGAAGGCCCGCCTGGCCCTGGCGCTGATCGCCTGGGAGCGGCCGAACCTGCTGCTGCTCGACGAACCGACCAACCACCTGGACCTCGAGATGCGCCTGGCGCTGACCATGGCGCTGCAGGAGTTCGCGGGTGCCGTGGTGGTGGTCTCCCACGACCGTCACTTGCTCAAGAGCACCACCAACGACTTCCTGCTGGTGGCCGACGGCAAGGTCGACACCTTCGATGGCGACCTGGACGACTACAGCCGCTGGCTGGTCGAGTTCCGCCAGCGCAACACGCCGGTGAGCAGCACGCCGGCCAACCCGGACAAGACCGACAAGAAAGCCCAGCGCCAGGCGGCCGCGGCCCTGCGCCAGCAGTTGGCGCCGCACAAGAAGGCGGCCGACAAGCTGGAGGCCGAGCTCAACCAGGTGCACAAGGACCTGGCCGAGGTCGAGACCGCCCTGGGCGACGGTGGCGTGTACGAGGCCGCGCGCAAGGATGAACTGCGCGACCTGCTGGCCCGCCAGACCAAGCTCAAGCAACGCGAAGGCGAGCTTGAAGAGGCCTGGATGGAGGCCCTTGAGACCCTCGAAAGCATGCAGGCCGAACTCGAGGCGCTGTCCTGATGGAGGAGCTGCGCTCGCTGTTGCCGGGGCAGTGGATGGACTCGATGTGGCTGGGGTTGCAGATTCTGCTGATCCTGATCGCCGCGTTCATCCTGCAGCGCATGGTCGCTCGCGGGTTGAGAAGCCTGGGCGAACGCTACCCGTTGCCGCACGAGCTGATGGTGCCGGTGCGCGGCGCCTTGCGCTGGCTGATCATGGGCAGCGCGCTGCTGTTCGTGCTCGAGCGCCTGGGCGTATCGGCCACGGTGCTGTGGACCGCGCTGTCGGGCTTCGTCGCGGTGGCGGCGGTGGCGTTCTTCGCTATCTGGAGCGTGCTGTCCAACCTGCTGTGCGCGGTGCTGATCTTCACCGTCGGGCCGTTTCGCATCGGCGATGTGGTCGAGCTGGTCGACACCCTCGACAAACCGGGAGTGAAGGGCCGGGTGATCGCCATCAACCTGCTGTACACCACGCTGATGGAAACGCCGGAAGCGGGTGGCGCGCTGGTGCAGGTGCCCAACAGCCAGTTCTTCCAGAAAGCCGTGCGCCGTTGGCGTGGTGCCGAGGCCACCACTGCGGTCAAGCCGGAATCGATCGAAACCGACTGAAGCCGCAGAATTTACTGGTTATTTTTTCGCCAGAACCGTAGCTTAACGCTTTGTAACAAATGTTCGAGCGAGGTGTGCGATGTCGATGGAAACGTGGTTGGCCTTCTTTGCCGCGTGCTGGGTGATCAGCCTGTCGCCGGGTGCCGGGGCGATCGCCTCGATGTCCAGCGGGCTGCAGTACGGTTTCTGGCGTGGTTACTGGAACGCCCTGGGGCTGCAACTGGGCCTGATCGTGCAGATCGCCGTCATCGCCGCCGGTGTCGGCGCCATCCTCGCCGCTTCTGCGACGGCCTTCCAGGTCATCAAATGGTTCGGTGTAGCCTACCTGGTCTACCTCGCCTACAAGCAATGGCAAGCCTTGCCGATGGACATGAGCGACGAGTCTGGCGTGCGGCCTATCGGCAAGCCGCTGAGCCTGATGTTCCGAGGCTTCCTGGTCAACGTCAGCAACCCCAAGGCGCTGGTATTCATGCTCGCGGTGCTGCCGCAGTTCCTCAACCCGCACGAGGCGTTGCTGCCCCAGTATGTGGCGATCACCGTGACCATGATCAGCGTCGACCTGCTGGTGATGGCGGGTTACACCGGCCTGGCTTCGCGGGTGCTGCGTCTGTTGCGCACGCCGAAGCAGCAGAAGCGCCTGAACCGTACCTTTGCCGGACTGTTCATTGGCGCGGCGACATTCCTCGCCACCCTGCGTCGCGCGCCCATCTGAGTTCGTCATCGCGGCGCCAGCCCGCTCCTACGGTTCAGTGGGAGCAGCCTGGCCCCGCGAATGGGTTCAGCGCTGACGATCCACCAGCCCCTTGAGCAAGTCCACCGGCAGTGGAAACACGATGGTTGAGCTCTTGTCCCCGGCAATCGATCCCAGTGTCTGCATGTAGCGCAGTTGCATCGCCCCCGGCTCCTTGCCCAGCATCTGCGCCGCCTGCATGAGTTTCTCCGACGCCTGCAGCTCGCCTTCGGCATGGATCACCTTGGCCCGGCGTTCTCGTTCGGCTTCGGCCTGACGGGCGATGGCACGGACCATCGATTCGTTCAGGTCGACGTGCTTGATCTCGACGTTGGCCACCTTGATGCCCCAGGCATCGGTCTGCGCGTCCAGCACTTCGCGGATATCCGAATTCAACTGTTCGCGCTCGGCCAGCAGTTCGTCCAGCTCGTGCTTGCCGAGCACCGCCCGCAGTGTCGTCTGGGCCAACTGGCTGGTGGCGGCGAGGAAGTCCTCGACCTGGATGATCGCCTTCTGTGGGTCGAGCACGCGAAAGTACAGCACGGCGTTGACCTTGACCGAGACGTTGTCGCGGGTGATCACGTCCTGGGGTGGCACATCGAGCACCACGGTGCGCAGGTCGATGCGCACCATCTGCTGGATCCCCGGAATCAGGATGATCAGGCCCGGGCCCTTGACCTGCCAGAAGCGCCCGAGCTGGAACACCACACCGCGTTCGTACTCGCGCAGGATGCGCAGCGCCGACAGCAGCAGTATGGCCAGCAGCACCAGCACGGCGCTGAAACCGAATTGCATCAACATCGTCTACTCTCCTTGCGCCGTGGGCGCAGTGGCGCTGACCTCCAGGGTCACGCCATGACGGGCCGTCACCCGCACGTGCTGGCCAGGTTGCAGCGGTGTCGCACACTGCACCTGCCACTGTTCGCCCTGGGCCTGTACCGAGCCGCAGAACGGGTTGTCGGTGCGCACCTGCGTCACCGTGACCAGGCTGCCCACCAGTCCGGCATCGCCGCTGACGAGGGCGCGCCGGCGCGCTTTCAGCGCCATGCCCAGCACGCCGCCGAGCAACAGCGCCGAGAGCACAGCCAGGCTGATGATCAGCGCCAGCGGAATGCCGAAGCCGGGGGCATCGGTGTCCATCAGGATCACCGCACCGACGACGAAGGCGACGATACCGCCGAAGCCGACCACGCCGAAGCTAGGCAGGAACGCCTCGGCGACCATGAACGCCACCCCGAGCAGGATCAACGCCACCCCGGCATGGCTCACCGGCAGCAGTTGCAGGGCATACAGCGCCAGCAGCAGGCAGATGCCGCCGACCACGCCGCCGACCCCGGAGCCAGGATTCATGAATTCGAACAGCAGGCCGTACACGCCGATCATGATCAGGATCAGCGCCACGCTGGGGTTGGTGATCACTGCGAGCAGGCGGGTGCGCCAGTCCGGCAGGTGTTCGGTCACACTGGCCTCATGGGTGCGCAGTTGCACGGTCTGGCCTGCGACGAGCAGTGACTTGCCATCGAGCTGTCGCAGCAGGTCGGGGAGGTCGTTGGCGATCAGGTCGATTACCTGCAAGCGCTGCGCTTCGCTGGCCGACAGGCTGACGGCCTCGCGCACGGCCTTCTCCGCCCAGTCGGCGTTGCGCCCGCGCAGTTGGGCCAGGCCACGGATGTAGGCCGCAGCATCATTGACCTGTTTGCGTGCCAATGCGCCTTCTTCGCTGTTCGTGGCGGGTTGTTCAGCTTTGCCGGGGACGCCGATCTGCACTGGCGTCGCGGCGCCGAGGTTGGTCCCCGGGGCCATGGCCGCGATATGGCTGGCGTAGAGGATGTAAGTGCCGGCGCTGGCTGCCCTGGCGCCACCCGGGGCGACGTAGGTGGCCACCGGCACGGGGCTGGCGAGAATGGCCTTGATGATTTGGCGCATGGCGCTGTCCAGCCCGCCGGGAGTATCGAGGCGGATCACCACCAGTTGCGCGCCTTGTGCCTGCCCCTGGTCCAGCCCACGCAGCAGATAGTCGGCGCTGGCCGGGCCGATGGCATCATCGACGCTCAACAGCCATACATTTGCGCCAGGCGCGCTTTGGCCACTCGGCACGAAGCCGAGGACCAACAGCAACAGCAGCATGCGCCAGCGCTGGGCGATCACCTGTCGTCACCTCATGCGGACCCGTCCTTGAAGTTTAGCCTTGGCTGTCGAGCCACGACCTAAACTTGTGGATGGGGGCAAAACCGGAGGTGCATCATGCGTATGGCCAAGACCCTTCAGCAGCGCCTGGACCAGGCCAACTGCGACTACGACATCATTCCCCATCCCCATTCGGCCACCAGCCTGGAGTCGGCGCGCACGGCCGGCGTACCCGCCGAGCGGGTCGCCAAGTCAGTGATGCTCGATGACCGCCATGGCAACTTCATCATGGCCGTGCTGCCGGCCAACCGGCATCTGGACATGACCGAGGTGCGCATGACCGGCGCCTGGCAGCTGACGCGCGAGAGCAACTTGCCGAGCCTGTTCGGCGATTGCGAGCGCGGCGCCATCCCGGCCCTGGGCGACGCCTACAACATTCCCATGCTGCTCGACCGGAGTCTTACCCGCCAGGGCGATGTCTACCTCGAGGCAGGTGACCACGATCATCTGATCCACATGAGCATGGAGCAATACTTGAAGCTGGTGCCGCACGCCGAAGTGCGCGAATTGAGCTGATGCTCGCAACCAACGCCGGGTTGGCGTCGTGGACGACCCGCCCGGCCCGAGGAGGAATCATGGAAGCACCGAACCATCCATTCGCCGACCTGTTCAAGCAACTGGGGCTGGCGGACGATGCCACCAGCATCGACCAGTTCATCACCACTCATTCGCCGTTGAAGAACGAGATCAAGCTGGTGGACGCACCGTTCTGGACCGAGGCGCAAAGAACCTTTTTGAAGGAAAGCATCATAGAGGACGCCGATTGGGCGGTACCCTTCGACCAACTCAACGAAGCACTGCGTCGCCCCCGCAAATAAAGCGCCGAGCGGCACCTGATGGGTGATCGGGCCGTTGCTATGCTCAGGTAAAACAAGAGGGGATGGCGCAATGAAAGATCCCTACGCACCAGGATTCTGGTGCACCGTGACGATCCTGGGCACCCTGACCGCCGGCTACTTCTACGGTATCCGGCACACCCACCAGATGAACCAGGCCGTGCAGTTTCTCTATGCCGCCGCCGCCGTTACCGCGGCGGTGGCGCTCTGCGGCCTGGCCTGGATCGCCTGGCAGCATTTGCACCTGAACAAGCGTGAGGTGGCCCAGGGGCGAACGTTGCTGACCATCTGGAACACCAAGGTTGCCCTGCGCCGGGTCGAGACGGTGTTCGACCGCTACTTCTGGGGCAGCTACTGGCACTCCGGGCGCACCTTCGAGGAGGTAATGGGCGAGCTCAAGGGCACACCGTTGGAGCAAAGCCTCGACGCCCTCAAGCGCCAGTGCCGGGAGCTAGACCGCGAGGTGCACGACCACCACCATCACTGGCTGGCCAATGCCCGCGACCTGTCCAGCGTGGCCACGGCGATGGCCCGCGAGCGCTACCAGTTGGACCTGTGCGATGCTCCGGTGCGCGATGGCGGCAATACCGCCGTGCTCAATCGCGATCTGGAAGTGCTGGTGTACACCTGGTCGGCGCGCCTGCGCAGCTTCGACCATCAACTGGACGAGTTGGAGCGCGCTTACCACTAGGCGGGATCATTCGCCGCGGATGTATTGCTCGAGCTGCAGGATCAGGTTGGCCTGCTCGGCGATGGTTTCCTTCACCAGGTCGCCAATCGACAACAGCCCCAGCAGCTTGCCGTTATCCACTACGGGCAGGTGGCGCAGATGGCGGTTGGTCATCAGGTTCATGCAGTACTCGAGGTTCTGCTTGGGCTCAACGGTGACTACCGGCGAACTCATGATTTCCCGTACCGGCGTGGCAGCCGATGAGCGCCCCTTGAGCACCAGTTTGCGGGCATAGTCGCGTTCGCTGACGATGCCTACGACCTGGTCGTTTTCCATCACCGGTAATGCACCGACGTTCTTCTCCGCCAGCAGCTTCAAGGCATCCAGCACCGAGTCATCAGGGCTGATGGTGTAGACGGTCTGATGCTGGGACTTGGCTTTGAGGATTTGTTCGACGTTCTTCATACGGGCCTCGGTGGGTGAAAAAGCGCGGTGTCGGAGTAAATAAAGCATCCGGCACGGCGCTCTGCACGGCAATGCAGGAAACGGCATCGAGGTGATTGAAAAACGTCATCGTGGCAAGGGGCCGCAATGCGGCCCCGGGTGAATCATCAAAGCTTCGGCATCTGCCCGATCCGCGCCACCATCTCGCTGACGATCTGCAGGTCGAGCATGAATTGCTCCACGGTCTTGAACTCGTTGTCGTTGTGCCCGGTGTACTTCACATCCGGCATGGCCAGGCCGAACTGCACGCCATTGGGCAGGTCGTGCACCGAGGTGGCGCCGGCGGAGGTGCCGTACTCGTGCTTCATGCCCAGGTTCTCGCTGGCCACGGCCAGCAGGGCCTTGACCCACTCGCCCTCGGGGTTGCGGTACATCGGCTCGTCCATGCTGTAGTCGAAGGCCACCTTGGTCTGGCTCTTGGCAACCCAGCTGTCGAGCTTGCCGGAGATCTCACCTTTGAGGGTGTCGAGCGACTTGCCTTTGGGAATGCGCAGGTTCACCGCCAGCTTCAGCGCCTTGTCATCCAGGCCGACGAAGGTCAACGAGGTGGTCAGCGGGCCCATGAAGTCGTCCTTGAAGCCCACGCCAAGCTTGTTGCCCAGGTAGCCCAGGCCCCAGTTGTCGGCGGCGTAGCGGGCGGCGTCGGTGATGTGGTTGTGCTTGAGCGGCACGTCCTTGCCCAGGCCATTGAGGAAGTCGAGCATGCGCGCCACCGGGTTGACCCCGGACTCGGGCTCGGAGGAGTGCGCCGATACGCCGGTCACGGTCAGCAGCACCTGCTTGCCGTCGACCTTGGCGTCGATGCTGAAGTCGCCACCATGGCGCTTGACGTAGGCCGCGCCGGCTTTTTCCAGGGCCTTGGCCAGTTCGGCCGGCTTGTCGCCGGTCAATGTCGCCACCGAGCTACCGGGGATCTGGTTGGTGGCCAGGCCGCCGGTGAGGTTGATCACCTCGGCGCCTTTGCCATCACCGGCACGCTTGGCGAAGGTAGCCATGACGGTGCCATAGCCTTTCTCGGCGATCACTACCGGGTAGCCGCCGTCCAGCGCCAGGTTGTAGTCAGGGGTGGCGTTGCGTTCGAAGTAGTAGGGGATGGCATCACCGGTGGTTTCCTCGGTGGTGTCCACCAGCAGCTTGAACTGGCGCGCCAGCGGCAGCTTTTCGTCCTTGGCTACTTTCAGCGCGTAGAGCGCGACGACGATGCCGTTCTTGTCGTCCTCGGTGCCGCGGCCATACATGCGATCGCCCACCAGGTTGACCTTGAACGGGTCGAGCTTGGTGCCGTCCTTGAGCTTCCAGTTTTCCGGGGTGACCGGCACCACGTCGGCATGGGCGTGGATACCGATGACTTCCTTGCCTTCGCCCAACGTGATCTCGTAGACGCGGTTGTCGATATTGCGGAACTGCAGGCCGAAGCCCTCGGCCAGGGCCTTGATCTTGTCGGCGATCTTGAGGAACTCCGGGTTCTCGTGCTGCGGCACACCTTCTTTGCGCACGGTCGGGATCTCTACCAGCTCGCGCAGGGTCTCCTTTGCGGCCTTGCCGTACTTGATGCGGGTGTACAGGCCCAGCAGGCGGTTGATCTCGTCCTGCTGCTCGGCAGCCAGGGGCTTGCCGGCCAGGTACAGCTTGAGGGTGTCGTCCAGCTTGTCGGCCTTGGCCAGGTCGCTGCCGGCCAGCTTGCCGAGGAACTGCTTGAAGTCGGCCGGGTCGCTGCCGTCGTAGGCCTTGATGATGGCGGCGGACTGCTGCTGGGAGAGGTTGGCCTGGGCCGGGATCGAGAACATGGCCACGCTGGCCAGCAGGAGCGATGCGGCGGATAGCTTGGTAAATGGCATGGGTGTGCGCATTCCTTTGCAAGGGGTGGAGGGCGACCGTTTACGCAAACGGAAGATGCCCACGCTATCACCAATGACTACCGGCGCGGGAGAGGTGGCAATGTGCATTTCTGCACAAACGTGCAAGCTTTCATCTACGGCGCGGCCTGCAGCTTTATGACAAAAATGCGTATCATTAGCGTTTTTTGTAATAACCCGTTTTACGAGAGAAGGATCCTCATGTTCACGTCTTACCTTGCACCCCTGGCCGGGGTGCTGGCCTTCACCCTTGCCTGCATCACGCCCGCCCAGGCACGGGACGATGGCACTGACCACTCTGTCACCCTGGAAAAGGTCGTGCAGACCTTCACCGTGCAGACCGACGGCAGCTTCCAGGTAGCGGTCGAGTCGGTCTCGCGCATCAACGAAGAGCGGGCCATCCAGGCCAAGGCGCAGGAGCCGCTGAGCTATAACCGCTCGTACGAAACCCTGGAGGTCGACGAAGCCTTCACCCAGAAGCCTGATGGGCGCAAGGTGATGGTCGATGCCTCGCAGATCAAGGAGCAGCAGGAGCAGGCGTCCACCTACGCGCCGATGTTCCAGGACTCTCGGGTCAAGGTGGTGATCTTCCCGGAAGTGGCCGTCGGCGATCGCCTGGTGCTGCGCTACAAGCGCCATCGCAGCACTGCGCTGTTCCCCGGCCACTTCGAGGACCTCACCGGCCCGGACTTCCACCCCGTGGGGCAATTCTCGCTGATCTACGACCTGCCGGCGGATCTGCCGCTGTACGCTGATGCTCGTGGCTTCAAGGCGTCCACGCCCAAGGCCGGCAAGGGCCGCAAGGTCTACCGCTGGGACTTCGTACCCGCCGACAGGGGCAGGATCGAGGCGAGCGCCGTGTCCTACCTGGACTACGGCCAGTACCTCGCGGTGTCGACCTTCAAGGATTACGCAGGGCTTGCCGCCAGCTACCAGGCGCGCGCCGGCGTGGAAGTGACACCAGCCATCGCCGCACTATCCGAGCAGTTGACGGCTAACCTGCCCGATGCCCGGGCCAAGGCGCTCAAGCTCAGCGACTGGGTGCGTGAGAACATCCGCTACGTGGCGGTCTATGTCGGTGCCGGCGGGGTGGTCCCGCATTCGGCGCAGAGCGTGCTGGACAACCGCTATGGCGACTGCAAGGACCATGTCGCCCTGCTCGAGGCATTGCTCAAGGCCGCAGCCATCGAAAGCTCGCCTGCCCTGGTCAACCTCGGCAACGCCTACCACCTGCCCAAGGTGCCGACCTTGGGCGTGCTCAACCATGTGCTGACCTACGTACCGAGCCTGGACCTGTACCTGGACTCGACCGACCCGTCGGTGGCCGCCGGCTACCTGCCGCTGATGGACCTGGACAAGACGACGTTGCTGACCGTCTCGGGCGCGTTTGGCAAGACCCCGGCCTACCAGTTCGGCAAGCAGGTCGGTGAGATGCTGTTCAAGGTCAAGGGCACGGGCGCCGCGGACTTCACCGGCGCTTCGACGATCGAGGGTTGGTCCAGCGAGGTCAACCGCTATGGCGCCAACTCGATGAGGCCGGCCGACCTCGACCGCATGGTCGAGCAGGTGCTCAATGCCTACGGGCAGCGGGGCAGCGGCAAGATCCTGATCCAGCCATCGGTGGCGCCGGAGCACTTCCACAGCCAGGTCGAAGGTCATACCGAGAACCTGGTGAACCTGCCAGGGCCAGTGGGGCTTCCGGCACTGAGCAGCCTGGTCGGCGGTATCTCGCAAATGGTCTATGGCTTTGCCGCCGAAAACGAACGCACCCAAGGCTTCGTCTGCATTTCCAACGAAGCGGTGGAGAAGGCACGCTTCGAGTTCCCTGCCGAAGTTACTGTCCTGGCGACGCCCAAGGCCGTTGCCGTGAAGGAAGGTAGCTTCGACTACAGTGCCCGTTACACTCGCGATGGCAACGCCGTGGTGGTCGAGCGGCGCATGCAGTTCAAGCATCCGAAGGCGGTGTGCACGCCTGAAGAGTTCAAGACGATGAAGCCGGTAATTGAAACCATGGTCAGGGACCTGCAAGGCCAGATCATCGTGCAGGGCTGAGGCCCGGAAACGCAAAAGCCCCGCCAGAGTGATCTGAGCGGGGCTTTGCTTTTACCGTCACCGTGCAAACACCTGGGTGGCGGTTGATGTCATGGCGCACTCGGCGGGATTCGAACCCACGACCCCTGCCTTCGGAGGGCAGTACTCTATCCAGCTGAGCTACGAGTGCAACGGGGCGCATGATACCCATCTGATTCGGTGGCGTCCATGGCCTTGATCTATGGAGTGTTTTCCCAAGGGACAGCGGGCGCCCGTCATAGCGCGATCAGCTCCGGTCGCAGCCCCTCCACTCGTTGGCCTGTCGGCTTGAGATACCCATCATCCCCGGTGATCTGCTGCAGGACCTTTTCCCGCAACCCATGTAACCCCACGCCGGTGCGCTGGCGCGGGTGCGTTAGATCAATCGGCACTACGGCCTTGATCCGCCCGGGACGAGGTTCCAGCACCACCACGCGGTCGGCCAGGTAGGTCGCCTCCTCGGCATCGTGGGTGACCAGCAGGATGGTAATCCCCGAGCGTTCGCGAATCGCCAGCAGTTCATTCTGCAGCTGTTGGCGGTTCAAAGCGTCGAGGGCGCCGAAGGGTTCGTCCAGCAGCAGAATGCGCGGGCTGGCCACCAGCCCCCGGGCGATGGCCACGCGCTGGGCCATGCCGCCGGATAGTTGGTGCGGATAGGCCGATTCGAAACCGACTAGCCCCACCAGTTGCACGTACTCGTGAATCCGCCGGGCACGCTCGCCTTGAGTGAGTGTCTCGTTGACCAGGCCCAGGCCGATGTTCTGCGCCACTGTCAGCCAGGGAAACAGGCGGTGCTCCTGGAACACGATGCCGCGTTCAGCGCCGATGCCGTTGACTGGCTGGCCATCGACGCGGATCTGGCCGCTGTAGTCGTTGTCCAGGCCCACCAGCAGGCGCAGCAGGGTGGATTTGCCGCAGCCCGACGAACCGACGATGGCGATGAATTCGCCCTGTTCGATCGACAGGTCAAAGTCGCGAATGGCTTCGAACGGCTGGCCGTCGACGCTGAAGGTCTTGCCGACTTTCTCGAAGCTGACCAGCGGCGGTGTGGCATCAGCTTGGTTGGCCGCGTGCAGGGCCGGGGTGATGAAGGAATTCATGCGGATCTCCAGCGCGTGGCGCGCGATTCGAGGCGTTGGCCGAGGTGGCCGAGCAGGGCGCCGACCAGGCCGATCAGGACCATGGCGGCCATCACCTGGTCCATGCGGAACAATTGCTGGGCGCCGATCATCAGGCTGGCGATGCCGCCGTCCGAAGGCATGAAGTACTCGGCGCCGATGGTGCCGAGCCAGGCGTAGATCAGCGCCAGGCGCAGCCCGGCGAAGATCGCCGGCGCGGCGCCGGGCAACACCAGCAGACGCAGCCGGTGCGGCAGGTCCAGGCGCAGGGCCTGCGCCGCCTCGCCCAGCTGTGGCGGGAGGCTGGCGATGCCGCGTTGGGTGGCGATCAGCAGCGGGAAGAACGCCGCCAGCGCGACGAACACCAGCTTGGCGCCTTCACCCAGGCCGAACCAGGCAGTCAGCAGCGGCACCCAGGCGAACAGCGCCACCTGGCGCAACGCCGACAGGCTTGGGCCGAGCAGGCGCTCGGCGTTGGCTGACAGGCCCAGCAGCAGGCCCAGGGCGAACCCCGCGCCACCGCCGATCAACAGACCGGCCAGGGTGCGTTGCAGGCTCAGGCGCAGTGCCTCGGGTAACGAACCGTCGAGCAGGCCTGCGTACAGGCTGCGCAGCACATCCAGCGGAGAGGAGAGGATGTTGGCATCGACCCAGCCAAGGCTGTTGGCGGCCTGCCACAGCAGCAACAGCCCCGCAGGCAGCAGCAGGCTTTGCCAGCCGCGTGGCACCTGGCCGCGCAACTGCTCGCCAGTGGCCGGCTGCGGCCAGTGCAACAGGCTGCGTTCCAGGCGCGAGAAGCCGCGATCCATCAGTGCGCCGACCAGGCCGATCAGCAGAATGCAGAGGAACACCAGGTCGAGCATGAACAACTGCCGCCCCCAGACCATCAGGTAGCCGATGCCTTCGCTGGAGGCCAGCAGTTCCACAGCCAGCAGCGAGGTCCAGCCAGTGGCCAGGGCCAGTCGCACACCGGCGAGAAATGCCGGCAGCGCGGCGGGCAGCAACAGGCGCAGGAACAGCAGGTGAGGAGGCAGGCGCAGGACGGCGGCGGCCTCGCGCAGCTTGGGTTGGGCGTCGCGCACGCCGACCAGGGTGTGCAGCGTGACCGGCACCACCACCGCCTTGACCAGCACCACCAGCTTGAGTAGCTCGCCGATGCCGAAGAACAGCATGAACAGCGGGATCCAGGCCAAGGTCGGGATTTGCGCCAGGGCGACGAAGGTGGGCAGCACCAGAGTCTGCGCCCGTCGCGATCCGCCCAGCCAGGTGCCCAACAGCAAGCCGCTGGCGATCCCTGCCAGCAGCCCCCAGATCAGGCGTTGCAGACTTATCCACAGGTGGCCCCAGAGTTCGCCGGAGCCGAACTCCAGCGCACTCTGCCAGACCAGCGCGGGGGCGGGCAGGATCTGTTCGCTCATCCAGTGCTCACGGCTGGCGACGACCCACAAGGCCGCCACCGCCAATGGCACGATCCACGGCAGGTAGAAGCGGCCTTGCGTCGCGAAAGGGCTGCGTAGCGGCACCCACAGGCGCCGCAGACTTGCGCTCAAGACTTCGCTCATCGGGGCATCTCCCAAACCGTTCCTTGTTTATTCGTTTATGGAATTAAAAATTCACATAAATTGCATTCAAGAGATAAGAGCATGCGGCCGGTGCATGCGAAAGCCCCGTCCCGTTGCGTTTTCCTCATATTTTCCATGCGTTTCCTGCAAGCCCGTCGCAGGCCCGCATGGCGCCTGGGTTATGTCTTATGGTTACTAAAAAATGAAGTTTTGATCTTTGTAGGTTCTAACCGGACCTGCCTAGCTTCTGGCCCATAGCGCCGGCCATCGCCGGTGGCAGCCTGCCAAGGAGCCTTGCCATGAGAACCACCTTCCGCCACCTGCTCAGCCCGTTGCTCGCCGCCTTGTTGAGTGCCGTGCCCGTGGCAGCGCATGCCGCCCAGCCGGATGTGATCCGTATCGCCGTGCCCGACCTCAGCGCCGGCAGCAAGCCCAGCGCCGGCGGCGTGGTGGACGTGCTGCGCGACCAGCAATTGCTGGAGAAAGAGTTTGCCAAGGACGGCATCCGCATCGACTGGCGCTTCTTCAAGGGCGCAGGCCCCGTGGTCAACGAAGCCCTGGCCAACGGCCAGGCGGACTTCGCCTACCTGGGCGACCTGGCCGCGATCATCGGCAAGGCCAGCGGCCTCGACACCCGCGTGTTGTCGGCTGGGGTGCGTGGCGTGAAGAGCTACCTCGGCGTGGTGCCGGGCTCGGGCATCCATAGCCTGCAGGATCTCAAGGGCAAGCGCGTGGCAGTGTTCCGCGGCACCGCCAACCAGCTGTCGTTCGCCAGTGCCCTGGCCAGCCAGGGGCTGTCCGAGCGTGAACTGAAAGTGATCAACCTCGACTTCAACGCCGCCAATGCCGCCCTGGCCGCCAAGCAGATCGACGCCACCTGGGGCCTGTCCAACCTGCTGTCGCTGCGCGAGCGGGGCTTGGTCGAGTTGCCGGTCAACTCACGCAACCTGCAAGGGGCCGGCAGTACTCAAGCGGTGTTGCTCGGCACCGGCGCGTTCATTCGCCAGCACCCTGACCTGGTGCAGCGCCTGGTCAATGCCCAGGAGCAGGCGGCGAAGTGGCTGCGCGACGAGCGTAACCGCGAGGCCTATGTGGACCTCGTGGCCAATACCGCCAACTGGCCGAAGTCGATCCTGCGCGACGACCTGGCCGAGGAAAACCTTGCCGAATACTTCGACCCACGCCTGGACGCTGGCTTCGTCGGCCTGCTGCAACAGGGCGTCGACCTGGCTGCCAAGGAGCGCCTGATCCGCCGTGGCTTCCAGGTATCCGACTGGGTCGAACCACGCTTCATCGATCACGCCCTGCAACAGGACCAGGCCGTCCAGGCCGCCCGCTGACCCGACAACAACCCTGAGGAGCACGACCATGAGCAACGCCGCACTGGCCACCGCGCCGCAAACCCTCGAACTCGATATCCACCCCGTTGCCGGGCGCATTGGCGCCGAGATTCGCGGCATCAAGCTGTCCGCCGACCTTGATCCGGCCACTATCGACGCCATCCAAGCGGCGCTGGTGCAGCACAAGGTGATTTTCTTCCGCAGCCAGGACCACCTCGATGACATCGGCCAGGAGGCCTTCGCCCAACTGCTGGGTGAGCCAATCGCCCACCCCACGGTGCCTGTGGTCGACGGCACCAGCTACCTGCTCCAGCTCGATGGCGCCGAGGGGCAGCGGGCCAACTCCTGGCACACCGACGTGACCTTCGTCGATGCCTACCCCAAGGCCTCGATCCTGCGCAGCGTGGTGGCCCCGGCCTCCGGTGGCGACACGGTGTGGGCCAACACCGCTGCGGCCTACCAGGAACTGCCCGAACCGCTGCGTGCCCTGGCCGACCAGCTGTGGGCGGTGCACAGCAACGAGTACGACTACGCCAGCGTGAAACCGGATGTCGATCCTGCCAAGCTGGAGCGCTACCGCAAGGTGTTCACTTCGACGGTGTACGAGACCGAGCACCCGGTGGTGCGCGTGCATCCGGTCAGTGGCGAGCGCGTGCTGCAACTGGGGCATTTCGTCAAACGCATCAAGGGCTATTCGCTGGCCGACTCACAGCATCTGCTCGCGGTACTGCAGGGGCATGTGACACGCCTGGAAAACACCGTGCGCTGGCGCTGGCAGGCCGGGGACGTGGCGATCTGGGACAACCGCGCAACGCAGCACTATGCGGTGGATGACTACGGTACGCAGCCGCGCATCGTGCGCCGCGTTACCCTGGCTGGCGAGGTGCCGGTGGGGGTGGATGGGCAACTGAGCCGGACCACACGCAAGGGCTGAGATCGCTGGGGCCGCAAAGCGGCCCCTGTTCGCTACAACTCGGCGTCACAGGCCACTAACTGCCTCACCAATCCCTGCGCCAGCGCCGACAAGCCATACCCCACCCGGCTCACCACCCCATAGCGGGTGTAGAACGCCTCCTCCTGTTCCGGCACCAGGTCTGCCAGCTTGAGCGCCACCAGCCCTTCATACGGCCGCAGGTTTGCGCTGCAGGCAATGCCGATGGTGTCCGAGTGCAGCACCACATTGAGCAGCGCATAGCCATGCTCGCATTCCACGCTGGGCAGGAAGTCCTGCCGCCCACTGAGGTCGCTGAGGATCTTGCGGATGTTCGGCGGGCGGAAGGTGGTCGCCAGCGGATAGTCGAACAGGTCCTGCGCCCGCACTTCGCCACGCTCGGTCAGCGGATGCCCGGCGCGGCAGCAGAAATGCCAGCGTTGTGGGGTGAGCTTGTGCACCTGGTAATCCGGGTCGGCTTCGAACTGGCGGGTGTCGGCGACGAAGAACTCGATCTCCTCGGCGATCAGCCGGCGGTTCAAGGCCTGCCAATTGTCCACCTGGAAGCAGGTGCGCGCTGCCGGGTACTCGGCGACGAAGCGTGCAACCGCCCGCGGCACCAGCCCGCCGGCGGGCGCCGGCCCCGAGCCAAAGCGCACCACGCCGGTGGTGGCGCCGTTGAACTGGTTGATCTCGTTGACCAGGTTGTGCGCCCCATGCACCAGGCGCCGCGAATGCTCCAGCACCAGCAGGCCCTGGCGGGTCGGCGCCAGTTCCTTGCTGGCGCGGTCGACCAGGCGGCAGCCGACGTTGTGCTCCAGCGTCTGGATGCTGCGGCTGAAAGCCGATTGCGAAAGGTTCACCGCAGCCGCCGCGGCGACGAAGCTGCGGTGCTCGACAAGGGCGATGAAGTGGCGGAGCTGGCGCAGGTCGATATGCATTTTCTACATGGAAACTTTCGGTGGAATGCAATTGCTGGGAAGGGTTGGGAACCTTATAAAGGGAGTCTCTTATTCCACAAAATATGAATTACAAATATTTATATCTCTTAAAAGAATATAAGCCAGCCTGACCGCGATTCGGTTCCGCCAACGGAAATGCTCGCCTGGGCCCTTGCCTCAAGGAGCATCTGCATGTCCCGACTTTCCCGTTGGCCCGCGCGCGCCTCGTTGTTCGCCCTGCAACCCCTGGCGGCTGGAGTGCTGCTGGCCGCTTCCGGCAGCAGCTTCGCCGATGAGCGCAACGCCGCCCCAGCCGTGACGCAGGAAGCCCAGCTCGGCACCGTCACCGTCAATGCCCGGCGACGCGAAGAAACCGCGCAGAGCGTGCCCACGCCGATCAGCGTGCTGGGCAGCGAAACCCTCGAGACCCAGCGCATCTACCGCGTGCAGGATTTGCAGCAACTGGTGCCGAGCACCAACGTCGCCTATGTGCACGCCCGCCAATCGAGCATCTCCATTCGCGGCCTGGGCAACAACCCGGCCAGCGATGGCCTGGAAGGCAGCGTCGGGATCTACCTCGACAACGTCTACCTCGGCCGCCCGGGCATGGCGGTGTTCGACCTGCTCGATGTCGAGCAGCTGGAAGTGCTGCGCGGCCCGCAGGGGACGTTGTTCGGCAAGAACACCACTGCCGGGGTGCTCAACATCACCACGCGCAAGCCGACCTTCCACCAGGAGGGCAGCGTGCAGTCATCGCTGGGCGAGGATGGCTACTGGCAGACCCAGGGCAGTTTCTCCGGCCCTTTGACCGACACCCTCGCCGGGCGCATCAGCGCTTATCACACCGAGGACGACGGCTATGTGAAGAACGTCTACAACGGCCACGATCTCAACGGCGGCAAGCGCCAGGGCTTTCGCACCCAGTTGCTGTTCAAGCCCAGCGAAACCTTCAATCTGCGCTGGATCGGCGAATACAACGAAGAAAACTCCGACAACGGCATCCTCAGCCTGTACAGCACCGGGCCGACCATCAATGGCGTGAACCGTTACGAGAGCCTGGCCGCCCAGGCCGGCGCGACCCTGGTGTCGGGCAAGGATCGCAAGGTCAACTTCGACGCCGACCAGATGGTCAAGGTGTTCCAGGGCGGTACTTCGGTGGAAGCCAACTGGACCCTGCCCAACGACTTCACCCTCACCTCGATCACCGCCTACCGCTGGTGGGACTTCACGCCGCGCAACGACGACGGCCTCAACGTGCCGGTGTTCCACAGCGCCGGTGTTTCGGTCCGTGACAAGCAGTACTCCCAGGAAATCCGCCTGGCTTCGCCCACCGGCGGCTTCTTCGACTATGTACTCGGGGCCTACTACTTCAAGCAGGACCTGGACAACAAATCGTTCACCTACAACGGACCGCAAGCCGACATCTGGAACCTGACCCCGGCTGGCGCCCTGGCCAACGTCACCACAATCGGCAACGGCCACATCGATACCGACAGCTACGCGTTGTTCGCCCAGGGCACCTGGCACCTGACCGAGCGCCTGGATTTCACCGCTGGCGTGCGGGGTACCTACGAAGAGAAAAGCGCCTGGGTGACCCGCGACGCGCCGTCCGGCGGCGCTGCCGTTACCGGTGCGGCGGCCGCGGCTCGCCAGGGCCGGGTGGGGGCCTATGATTCGGGTGACCTCAACCAGTACAGCTTCGCCCCTTCCGGGCTGCTCAGCCTGAGCTACCGCTTCAGCGACGCGGTGCTGGGCTATGCCAGCCTGTCCCACGGCGAGAAGTCCGGTGGCGTCAACCTCACCGTCGGCGCCGCACCAAGGCTGGGCACAGACTCGCTGCTGGTGGGTACCGAACGCGCCAACAACGCCGAACTCGGCATCAAGAGCACGCTGCTGGACAACCGCCTGCAGCTCAACACCAACCTGTTCTGGACCGAAGTGCACGGCTACCAGGCCAACGTCTATGACGAGGCCAACCGCGTGCAGTACCTGGCCAACGCCGGCAGCGTGCGCTCGCGGGGCCTGGAGTTCGAAGCCACGGCCCTGCCGGTCCGCGGGCTGACCGTGAATTTCAATGGCTCGTGGAACGACGTGCGCTACACCGAGTACGACGACGCACCGTGCCCGCCGGAGGTGAGCCTGGCCAATGCCGCCGCCACTTGCGACCTGTCCGGCCACCAGGTGGTCGGCGCCTCCAAGTACATCGCCAACCTCAACGGCCAGTACAAGTGGCAGCTGACCGAGCGAATCGAGCCCTACGTGACCGCCAGCTACGCCTTCCGCTCCAGGGCCGTCGGCACCATCGACGACTCCGACTACGGCCAGATCCCCAGCTACGCCATCGTCAACCTGTCCACCGGCGTGCGCCTGGACCAGGGCGACGGCGTGCTCGACCTGTCGCTGTGGGTGAAGAACGCCGGCGACAAGACCTACTTCACCAGCCTGTGGAACTCCGCCAACGGCGGCTATGCCGGCGTGCTGGGCACGCCGCGCACCGTGGGCGCCACCGCCCGTTACGACTTCTGAGCACAAGGAGCTTTGCCATGAACGCCAAGACCCAACCCCACGACCTGCCTGAAGGCGCCTGCCTCACCGCCAAGGTGCCCGACCGCGACGAAGCCCTGCTCGGCGACGTGGTGGTCAATCCATACCGTCTGGCGCCGTTGACCGCGATCATCCGTGATGGCGGGCGCACCCTGAGCGCCGCCCATGTGCGGGTGCTGGGACGCGGCGAGCGCGGTATCGATATTGTCTACGACGTGTCCGACCGCTCGCTGTGGACCTACGGCGGCATTCCGGTGTTCGGCCTGTACCCCGATCACGTCAACCAGATCGAGGTGAGCTACAAGCTCGATGGCGAACGCATCCGCGAGCGTTACGAAATCTACGCCCCGGCAGTGCGCCTGCCGGTGGTGGCGAAGCAGACGGCGGCGCTGCCCGAGGTCGAACCGGTCAAGGTCGCGCCTGGCTTCGAGCAGCGGCTGTACCTGTTCAATCATCTGCTGGCCGAGATCCCAGGCGGGCGTGCCTTCAAGTGGAACGGCCTGGGCGGCGCTGCCGAGTGGGACTCGGTGGGCAACAACTGGATCGCCGACAGCAACGGCGATGTGCGCTGGTACCTCGATATCGAGCAGATCCACGATTCCAACCATCGCGACGGCCTGGGCGGGACCATGGGCTTCCACCAGACCCGCGACGGCAAGCTGATCTGGGGCCAGGGCCAGACCTATTCCAAATACGACCTGCTTGGCCGGCGTATCTGGCAGCGCAACCTGCCGGACAAGTTCGCCGACTTCTCCCACGAGATCCGCGAGACGCCCAACGGCACCTACCTGTTGCGGGTCGGCACCAGCGACTACCGCCGCCCTGACGGCAAGCGCGTGCGTTCGATCCGCGACCATATCATCGAGGTCAACGAGGCCGGTGACGTGCTGGACTTCTGGGACCTGAACCAGATCCTCGACCCGTATCGCGGCGAGCTGCTGGGAACCCTGGGCAAGGCGGCGATCCAACTGCCGGACGGCGTGCAGAAACAGGACGAGCGCCTGGCCAACGAGCTGGCCGAGGGCGACCTGCCGTTCGGCGATACGCCGGGGGTAGGTACCGGACGCAACTGGGCCCACGTCAACGCCATCGACTACGACGCCGATGACGACAGCATCATCGTTTCAGCACGACACCAGGGCGTGGTAAAGATCGGTCGCGACAAGCAGGTGAAGTGGATTCTTGCCGCGGCCCAGGGCTGGCCGGCGCGCCTGCAGGACAAGGTGCTCAAACCCGTGGGCGAGGGCTTCGAGTGGTCCTGGACCCAGCACACCGCCTGGCTGACCGGGCGCGCCACGCTGACCGTGTTCGACAACGGCTGGGGCCGGGACTTCGGCCCGACCAAGCTGGCGGGCAACTACAGCCGGGCGGTGGAGTACAAGATCGACGAGGCCAAGGGCACGGTCGAGCAGATCTGGCAGTACGGCAAGGAGCGTGGTGACGAGTGGTACAGCCCGATCACCTCGGTGGTGGCGTATCGGCCCGATACCGACACCCAGTTCATCTATTCGGCGTCGGTGAACTTCCTCACGCCCCAGAAGCTGACGACCAGCGTGCTCAATGAAGTGCGTCGCGGCACCCAGGAGGTGACCGTGGAGCTGAAAGTGCACAGTCGCCAGCCGGGCAGCGTGGGCTACCGGGCGCTGGTGATCGACCTCGACAAGGCGTTCTGATGAACTAACCTCCCAAGGCCCTATCGCGGGGCAAGTCGCATCGGCGCACCGATACGACTTGCCCCGCGATGCATTTCCACTGATCTGAATTCCGACCACTCGTTCTTTTTTTCGAACAGCCTATTGTCCAACCCCCCAGCGCCCGCTTAGCATTCCGTTTGAGATTTCAAACGCTCGGCACCCAGGCGTCGAACACCCTGGTGCACGAATTCCTGACGGCCGCCCTCGCATCGAGGGCGCCTTTTCAACAATCAAAATTCGCAGTAAAGGGAAGCCGACATGCAGCTCAAAGACGCTCAGTTGTTCCGCCAGCAGGCCTTCATCAACGGTGAATGGCTGGATGCGGACAGCGGTCAGACCATCAAGGTGACCAACCCGGCCACCGGTGAAGTCATCGGCAGCGTGCCGAAGATGGGCGCCGCCGAGACCCGCCGCGCCATCGAGGCCGCCGACAAGGCGCTGCCGGCCTGGCGCGCACTGACCGCCAAGGAGCGTGCCGGCAAGCTGCGCCGCTGGTTCGAGCTGATGATCGAGCACCAGGACGACCTGGCTCGTCTGATGACCACCGAGCAGGGCAAGCCGCTGGCCGAAGCCAAGGGCGAGATCGCCTATGCCGCCTCGTTCATCGAGTGGTTCGCCGAAGAAGCCAAGCGCGTCTACGGTGATGTCATCCCTGGCCACCAGCCGGACAAGCGCCTGATCGTCATCAAGCAGCCGATCGGTGTCACCGCCGCCATCACCCCGTGGAACTTCCCGGCCGCGATGATCACCCGTAAAGCCGGCCCGGCCCTGGCCGCCGGTTGCACCATGGTGCTCAAGCCCGCTTCGCAGACCCCATACTCCGCCCTGGCCCTGGTCGAGCTGGCCACCCGTGCCGGCATCCCGGCTGGCGTGCTGAGCGTCATTACCGGCAGCGCCGGCGAAGTCGGCTCCGAGCTGACCGGCAACTCCCTGGTGCGCAAGCTATCGTTCACCGGCTCGACCGAAATCGGTCGCCAGCTGATGGAAGAGTGCGCCAAGGACATCAAGAAAGTTTCCCTGGAGCTGGGCGGCAACGCGCCGTTCATCGTGTTCGACGACGCCGACCTGGACAAGGCGGTCGAGGGCGCGATCATCTCCAAGTACCGCAACAACGGCCAGACCTGCGTCTGCGCCAACCGTATCTACGTGCAGGACGGTGTCTACGACGCCTTCGCCGAGAAGCTCAAAGCCGCCGTGGCCAAGCTGAAGATCGGTAACGGCCTGGAAGAAGGCACCACCACTGGCCCGCTGATCGACGGCAAGGCTGTCGCCAAGGTCCAGGAACACATCGAGGACGCCGTATCCAAAGGCGCCAAGGTGCTGTCCGGTGGCAAGCTCATCGAAGGCAACTTCTTCGAACCGACCATCCTGGTCGATGTGCCGAAAACCGCCGCCGTCGCCAAGGAAGAAACCTTCGGCCCGCTGGCGCCGCTGTTCCGCTTCAAGGACGAGGCCGAAGTCATCGCCATGTCCAACGACACCGAGTTCGGCCTGGCCTCGTACTTCTACGCCCGTGACATGAGCCGCGTGTTCCGCGTTGCCGAGGCCCTGGAATACGGCATGGTCGGCATCAACACCGGCCTGATCTCCAACGAAGTCGCGCCGTTCGGTGGCATCAAGGCCTCGGGCCTGGGCCGCGAAGGTTCCAAATACGGTATCGAGGACTACCTCGAGATCAAATACCTGTGCATCAGCGTCTGATCACTAGGTAAGCGGTTTTACCTCTGCCAGCGGGGCGCGAGAGCGACGTCTCGCTGGCCTTTTTGACATAGCGGTACCCGGTGGCCAGGGCATGCGTGACAGTCGATCAACGAATACTGTGCACGCCTGCGTCCAGCCACCCCCGAATAAAAGCGCCGCAGAACCGGCGCAATTGAGGGCACTATGAGCAAGACCAACGAATCCCTGATGCAACGTCGTGTCGCCGCCGTCCCACGTGGCGTTGGCCAGATCCACCCGATCTTCGTCGATACTGCGAAGAACTCGACGGTGATCGACGTTGAAGGCCGCGAACTGATCGACTTCGCCGGCGGCATCGCCGTACTGAACACCGGCCACCTGCACCCGAAAGTGGTCGCGGCCGTGCAAGAGCAGCTGACCAAGGTCAGCCACACCTGCTTCCAGGTGCTGGCCTACGAGCCTTACGTCGAGCTGTGCGAGAAGATCAACAAGCTGGTACCAGGCAACTTCGACAAGAAGACCCTGCTGGTCACCACCGGCTCCGAAGCCGTTGAAAACGCCGTGAAGATCGCCCGTGCCGCCACCGGCCGTGCCGGCGTGATCGCCTTCACCGGCGGCTACCACGGTCGTACCATGATGACCCTGGGCCTGACCGGCAAGGTCGTGCCGTACTCCGCCGGCATGGGCCTGATGCCAGGCGGCATCTTCCGCGCCCTGTTCCCGAGCGAGCTGCACGGTGTCAGCGTTGACGACGCCATCGCTTCGGTCGAGCGCATCTTCAAGAACGACGCCGAGCCGCGTGATATCGCCGCGATCATCCTCGAGCCGGTACAAGGCGAAGGCGGCTTCCTGCCTGCGCCGAAAGAACTGATGCAGCGCCTGCGCGCTCTGTGCGACCAGCACGGCATACTGCTGATCGCTGACGAAGTGCAGACCGGCGCTGGCCGTACCGGCACCTTCTTCGCCATGGAGCAGATGGGCGTCGCGCCTGACCTGACCACCTTCGCCAAGTCCATCGCCGGCGGCTTCCCGCTGGCCGGTGTGTGCGGCAAGGCCGAGTACATGGACGCCATCGCCCCTGGCGGCCTGGGCGGCACCTACGCCGGTTCGCCGATCGCTTGCGCCGCAGCCCTGGCGGTGATCGAAGTGTTCGAGGAAGAGAAGCTGCTGGATCGCAGCAAGGCCGTTGGCGAGCGCCTGACCGCCGGCCTGCGTGAAATCCAGAAGAAACACTCGATCATTGGCGATGTCCGTGGTCTGGGCTCGATGATTGCCGTGGAAGTCTTCGAGAAAGGCACCCACACCCCGAACGCTGCCGCCGTTGCCCAGGTGGTCGCCAAGGCGCGTGACAAAGGCCTGATCCTGCTGTCCTGCGGCACCTACGGTAACGTCCTGCGTATCCTGGTACCGCTGACCGCCGAAGATGCCCTGCTGGACAAAGGCCTGGCCATCATCGAAGAGTGCTTCGCCGAACTGGCCTGAAGTATGTGACGCGTTTCAGAAAAAAAAACCCGCCTCGGCGGGTTTTTTTGTGCCGTTCGTAGGCATCAGGCGCTAAGGTTGTACGAGGAATCCGTGGAAGCTGCGATGGATCGCGCGTCATTTTCTGGAGACTCGCTCATGAGCGCTGCCGACCCCCTGCCCCCTTGCGTGCTGATTGCCGAGGGTGACCCCTGGGTACGCGACATGCTTAGCGAAATGCTGCTCAGCGTGCGCTGCGATGCGCGCTTGCAGGTTTGCGCAGATGGCTCGCAGGCGCTGAGCGCGCTGGCGAGCAAGCCTGACCTGATCATTGCCGCCCGCGAACTCGCCGGCCTCGATGGCCTCGACCTGCTGCGCAAGGTGCGCGCCAAGGGCGACAGGCCTGGATTGCCATTTATCCTCATGAGCGATCGCACTGATAGCGCCAGCGTGCGCGAGGCCGTGCCACTGCAGCCCACGGCATACCTCAGCAAACCGCTCGACCTGGACAACCTGCGCAAGCGCCTGGAAAACCTGCTGCTGGAGGTGGGCGAGCAGATTGCCTGCCCGGTGCCGCCGCTGCAGCCCGGCGTGCAACTGCCGGCCTACCTCGAGCAACGCCGCGCCAGCGCCGATGGCGGCCCGCTGTTCGCCGATGTGCAGGTGGCGATCAAGCGTGCCCTCAACCCCCATGGCCTCAACCTCAAGGTGCTCGAGGAAGAGGTACGCAACGACCCGCAGATCACCGGCGTGCTGATCGCTGCCGCCAACAGCGCCGCCCTGCACCGCGAAGCGCCGGTGCAGACCTTGCTGCAGGCGCTGAACAAGCTTGGCAGCACCCAGAGCATGAACCTGATCCTCGGGCTCACGCTCAAGCGCAGCGCGAGGTTGAGTGACCCCTTGTTGGCGCGGCATGCCGCGCACTACTGGAACCTTTCGCTGCATGCCGCCGACTACGCACGCACCCTGGCGCGTATGCTCGAAGTGGACGAAGGACGCTGTTACTGCGCGGGTTTGTTGCATTGCCTGGGCGACCTGGCGGTACTGCGCACCTTGCAGGAGTGGCGACTGGCCGGTGGCGAGCTGGACGAGGACCAGGTGGAGCTGTCGCTCAACGAGTTCGGCGCACCGTTCGGTTCGGCCCTGCGCACCCGCTGGCGCTTGCCGCTCGACCTGCGCGAGCTGATCGCCGCGGTGTATCAGCTGGGTGGCGGTGTCTATTCCCGGGAGATCCTGGCGATGAACCTGGCCGGGCAACTGTCGCGACTCAGGCCCAGCGAGGGGCTGGAGAAGATCGCCAGCAGCAAGACGGCGCGGTTGCTCAAGCTGGGGTTGCCGGAGTTGTCGCGGCTGCGCAAGGTGGATCAGGAAGCGCTGGCGCGGGAGGAGGCTGAGCGTCTGGTGGCGGAAACTGCCGAAAGCGGACCGGAGGTCGCTCCCATTGCCCCGGCTAGCGGAGGCGATGGCGAGGAAAAGCCGCTCTGAGAGGGCAGGAAACCCAGCATCTTCCAGGTTTCACAGGCAGGGATCATCCGCGAACGATCTGATTCTTGCCCTGGCGCTTGGCTCGGTACATCGCCGCATCGGCGCGGGCGAACAGGCTGTCCAGAGTCTCGTCTTCGTCTGTCAATCCGGTCAGCCCTTGGCTGATGGTCACGCCATAGGTCTGGTCGTCATGGCTGAAACTCAATCGCTGGATTTCCCGCTGCAGCCGCTCGGCAATCTGTTCGGCCACCTGAGCGGTGCAGCCGGGGAACACGGCGGCGAATTCCTCTCCCCCTATGCGCCCGAACTGATCGCCCCGGCGTAGCACGGCCTTGCCGCTGTCGGCGATGCGCTGTAGCACGTGGTCGCCTTCCTGATGACCATAGCTGTCGTTGATGTGCTTGAAATCATCGATGTCCAGCAGCAGGAAGGCCATCGGCGTGCCGTCCGCGCGGGCGCTGTCGAAGGCCTGCTGGGCGCACTCGAAGAAATGCCTGCGGTTGCTGCTCTGGGTGAGCACGTCGGTGGTGGCCAGCCGCTGCAACTCACCTTCGAGCTGCTTCTTCTCGGTGATGTCCTCGGCTATGCCGACGATGATCACCCGCTGGTCGCCCTCGCGCTGCTGGTTGATATAGCACTTGTCGCTAAGCCAGCGCACCTCGCCGGCGGCGTTGAGGATGCGGTACTCGCGGTCCTCGACGGTGCCCTTGACCAGCACCTGGGCCAGGCTGCGCTCGGCGTACTCCAGGTCATCCGGGTAGATGGCGTCGCGCCATTCGTTGTAGTCGGCCAGCACCAGGCTGGCCGGGCGACCGAAGATGCGTTCGTAGGCGGGGCTGACGTAGAGCACCTGGCGGGTTTCCCAGTCGAAGGCCCAGAGGACGGCGTTGACACTGTCGAGCAGCGAGCTGTACAGCTGCTCGCGCTCGCTTAGACGGGCCACTTCGCCTTGAGCGTGCAACAGGGCGAGCAGGGTTTGAGCAGCTTCGGGGCGCGGGGTGCCGGTAGAGGTGGGTGGGAGATCTTTGGCCATGAGCACGGAACGGTTCTCGACGATGGGCGTGCGGCCACGGTCCGGCCCGCCACGCGGGCGATATGCCGGATTTGAGTCGATTGCAGGGGGGTAAGTTCCGGTCGGCACGCCCCATTGCGGGGCATGCCGATCAACGGTGCTCAGGCGCCGTTGGGGCGCAGCGAGTAGGTCTTGAGCTGGGCGGCGAAGTCACGCAGCGACTGGATGCCACTGGCCTCGGCCTCGTGTACCCAATCCTTCATGGCGGCGAGCATGTCGTGGCCGTTGGCGCTGGTGCGCGCCCAGATCTGCTGCAGCGCCAGGCGCTTTTCGTAGATGGTCTTGAGTGCCTGGCTGTGGGCCAGCAGCGACTCGATGCGTACGTGGTGGCGATCCTGCAGCAGGCTGGTTTCCCGCGAGAGCAGGCGCTTGGCACGGCGGAAGCGGCGGCGTACCGAAGTATCGACCTTGTCCAGCTCCTGCTTGACCAGTGGCCCGATCACCAGCTTGCGGTACTGGGCCATGATCTGGAAGCGGTTGTTGAGGATGGCCATGGCAGTGTCCATGTCCAGCGATGCCTTGCCCTCCACTCGGTGGGCAATGGGCGCCACGCGTTGCACCTTGGCCAGGCGCAGCATGCTCAGCAGGCGGATCCACATCCAGCCCATGTCGAATTCCCAGCGGCGGACCGAGAGCTTCGCCGAGTTGGGATAGGTGTGGTGGTTATTGTGCAGCTCCTCGCCGCCAATGATGATGCCCCACGGCACCAGGTTGGTGGCGGCGTCGCGGCATTCGAAGTTGCGATAGCCCACGGCATGGCCCAGGCCGTTGACCACGCCGGCGGCCCAGAACGGGATCCACATCATCTGGATCGCCCAGATGGTGATGCCGATGGTGCCGAACAGCAGCAGGTCGATGACTGCCATCAGCGCGATGCCGCCGAGCTTGTAGCGGGTGTAGAGGTTGCGCTCGATCCAGTCGTCCGGGCAGTTCTTGCCATATATGCGCAGCGTCTCCTCGTTGCGCGCTTCTTCCCGGTACAGCTCGGCGCCCTTGCGCAGCACGGTGCCCAGGCCCTTGTGTACAGGGCTGTGCGGGTCGTCGGGGGTTTCGCACTTGGCGTGGTGCTTGCGGTGGATGGCGGTCCACTCGCGGGTGTTCTGCGCCGTGGTGAGCCACAGCCAGAAACGGAAGAAATGCTTGAGGCCCGCGTTCAGCTCCAGGGCGCGGTGGGCCGAGTAGCGGTGCAGGTAGATGGTGACGCTGACGATGGTCACATGGGTCATCAGCAAGGTGACGGCGACCAGTTGCCAGGCCGACAGGTCGAGCAGACCGTAATACCACATAACGGGAAATACCCTCGGAAAACAGGCGGAACAACGCAGGCATTATCCTTTGATGGGGAAATAAAACCAGTCGCGCTTTTGGATAGGAAGTCACAGGGTGTTTCAGCCCCTATAATGCCCCTTCTTTTACCATGGGCTCATCCACCCGACATGTCTGTTTCCGTTCGCGACGCCTTGCGCATGGCCGGGCTTTACGTGTTGCTTTCGATTCTCTGGCTGGCGCTGTCCGAGCTGGTCCTGCACGGCATGACCGAGGACCCGCTGGCCCTGGCCGTGGGGCGGCAGATCAATGTCGTGCTCTGGGTCTTGCTCAGTGCCGCGCTGATCTTCGTTTCCCGCGCGCGCCTGCTCGATTTCATCGGCATCGGCGCCCGCCTGCGCAGCGAGGACCGCGAACGCCTGCGCATGGCCGCGGCGGTGTTCGACAGCACCCTGGAAGGGGTGCTGGTGACCGATCGCAACGGCCTGATCGTGCACGTCAACCGGGCGTTCATGCGTATCACCGGCTACCAGCAGGAAGAAGTCATCGGTCAGCGTCCGAGCAAGTTCAAGTCCGGGCGGCATGGCGCGCCGTTCTACCAGCAGATCTATGCCGCGCTGGCGGAGCAGGGCGAATGGAGCGGAGAAATCTGGAACCGCCGTAAAAGCGGGGAGATCTACCCGCAATGGCAGACGATCTGTGCCATTCGTGACGACAGTGGTGAACTCAGCCATTACGTCGCGGTGTTCAGCGACATCAGCGTGATCAAGCACACCGAGCAAGAGCTGGCCTACCTTGTCCATCACGACCCGCTGACCGGCCTGCCCAACCGCCTGCTGTTCAATGATCGCGCCATGCAGGCGATGGCCGCGGCGCAGGCCAACAAGCGTGGCTGCGCCTTGCTGCTGCTCGACCTCGACCACTTCCAGAGCATCAACGATGGCCTCGGCCACACCATTGGCGACCAACTGCTCAAGCTGGTTGGCGAACGCCTGCGCGAGGTGCTGGGCAACGGCGTGACCCTGGCGCGCCTGGGGGGCGACGAGTTCGGCGTGCTGGCCGAGAGCTGCCAGCAGGTCGGCCAGGCCGGCAAGTTGGCGCAATCGATCATCGAACGCTTGAAAGAACCGTTCTGCTTCGAGGGTAACCGCCTGTTCATCAGTGCCAGCATCGGCATCAGCCTGTTCCCCAACGATGCCCTGAGCGCCGAGCAACTGCTGCGCAACGCCGATTCGGCGCTGTTCAAGGCCAAGAGCAATGGCCGCGCCTGCTACGCGCTTTACACCGAGGAGCTTACCGCCCATGCCCAGCAGCGGGTCGAGACCGCCGGTGAATTGCGCCGGGCGCTCGAGCAGCAGGAACTGCGGGTGTTCTTCCAGCCGGTGCACGACCTGTTCACCGCGCGGATGATCGGCGTCGAGGCGCTGGTGCGCTGGCAACACCCTGTGCGTGGCCTGGTTCCTCCCGGGGAGTTCATTCCCATCGCCGAGCGTACCGGGATGATTGCCGAAATCGACGCCTGGGTGTTGTGCCAGGCGTGCCGGCAGATGATGCGGTGGCAGGCCGAAGGGCGGCAGCTGGCGTTCGTGGCGGTGAATATCTCCAGTCGCCTGTTCAGCCAGCGTGACCTGTACCGACAGGTGGCCAATGCGCTGCACGATACCGGGCTGGATCCGTCGCTGCTCGAGCTCGAAGTGACAGAGAGCGCGGTGATGGAAGACCCCGAGGTCGCCCTGGAACAGCTGCATCGACTGCGCGAGCTGGGCGTGACCTTGGCCATCGACGATTTCGGCACGGGTTACTCGTCATTGCTGCGACTCAAGCGCATGCCCGTGCAGAAGCTGAAGATCGACCAAGGTTTCGTCGCGGGTTTGCCCCATGACGAAGATGACATCGCCATCGTGCGGGTGATCATCGCACTGGCGCGGAGCATGGGCATGCAGGTGCACGCCGAAGGCGTCGAGCAGGCTGAGCAGGCGCGGTTCCTGCTGGAGCAGCAATGCCAGCTGGGGCAGGGGTACTGGTTCGGGCGGCCGGTGCCGGCGGCGGAGCTGCACTGGGGCTGACAGCATCGCGGGGCAAGCCCCGCGATAGGCTCAACGCTTGTTCAAACCTTTGGCCAAACGGTCCCCGCCCAGCTGGATCACCGCCACCAGCGCCACCAGCATCACGATCACGGTCAGCATGATCTGGCTGTCGAAGCGCTGGTAGCCGTAGCGATAGGCGATATCCCCCAGGCCTCCGGCACCGATCGCCCCGGCCATGGCCGAAGAGTTGATCAGCGTCACCAGGGTGATGGTGAAGCCGCCGACGATCCCCGGCAGCGCCTCGGGCAGCAGCACGTGCCAGACGATGTGCCAGCGTCGGCAGCCCATGGCCTGTGCCGCTTCGATCAGGCCGTGGTCCACCTCGCGCAGGCTGACCTCGGCGATGCGCGCGAAGAACGGCGTGGCGGCGATGGTCAGCGGCACCACGGCGGCCCACACGCCATAGGTGGTGCCGACCACCAGGCGGGTGAAGGGGATCAGCGCGACCATCAGGATCAGGAACGGGATCGAGCGGAACAGGTTGACGATGGCGCCCAGCACCCGGTTCAGCGCGGCGGCCTCGAAGATTCCGCCCTTGTCGCTGGTGACCAGCAGCACTGCCATCGGTACCCCGACGACCAGCGCGACCAGCGAGGACACGCCGACCATCAGCAGGGTGTCGAGCAAGCCTTGCAGCAGGCGATCAATCCACATGGCCAAGTACCTCCACATCCACGGCCCAGCGGCGGGCGCGTTCGAGCAACTGGTGGGTGTCCAGCGGCGAGCCGCGCACGGCCAGGATCAGTTGCCCCAAGGCATGCTCGCCGATGGTCTCGACGCCGCCCTGGAGCAGCCGCACGCGTCCGCCCAGATCGCTGAACAGGGCGCTCAGTTCCGGCTCGCCCACCAGGTCGAGCTTGAGCACCACGGCCGCGTCGCGGCTGACCGGCTGGGCACGCAGGCTGGCTTGCAAGGCGGCCGGCAGCTTGGTCTGCAGCGGTGCGAGCAGGGTGCGGGTGACGTCGTGGCGCGGTGTGCCGAACACTTGCCAGACCTCGCCCTGTTCGACGATTTCGCCCCGTTCGAGCACCACCACGCGCTGGCAGATATCGCGGATCACCGCCATCTCGTGGGTGATCAGCACCACGGTCAGGCCCAGGCGTTGGTTGATGTCGCGCAGCAGCTCGAGGATCGAGGCAGTGGTTTCCGGGTCCAGCGCGGAGGTGGCTTCGTCGCACAGCAGGATCTCGGGGTCATGCACCAGCGCCCGGGCGATGCCGATGCGCTGCTTCTGCCCGCCCGACAGTTGCGCGGGGTAGACATGGTGCTTTTCCGCCAGGCCGACGAGTTCCAGCAGCTCGCGGACCTTGCGCTGGCGTTCGGCCTTGGCCACGCCGGCCACCTTCAACGGCAGCTCGACGTTCTCCCACACGGTCTTGGCCGACATCAGGTTGAAGTGCTGGAAGATCATGCCGATGCGCCGGCGCAAGGCGACCAGATGGTCCTCGTCGAACGGCGCGATATCCACCTGGTCGATCAGCACCCGGCCCTGGCTGGGCTGTTCCAGGCGGTTGATGGTGCGCAGCAGCGAAGACTTGCCGGCACCGCTGCGGCCGATGATGCCGAATATTTCGCCGCGGCGGATGTTCAGGTCGATGCCCTGCAACGCCGGCTGGACCTGGCCCGGATAGGTCTTGCCCAGGCCGATGAAGCGGATGTGCGCCTGGTTCACTTCAGGGCGCAGGGCCGTTTCCTCGGCCTTGAACGGTTCGGCGGGCGGGATGGGCGCCCTCAGGGCGCTGGCCTGGGCCATGTCAGCCTTCCCAGCCGGCCTGGTAGAGCTTGCCGTGGGCCTTGTCGAGGGCGGCGCGTACGACCGGCGAGTGTTGGTAGATATCGACGAACTTGGCCAGGCGCGGGTCGTTTTTCTCCTGTGGGCGGATAACGAACTGGATCACGTACTCCTTGTTCTCCAGGCCGTCGAACAGCAGCGCCGAGGTGGCGTCAAAGGTGTTGGCCAGGCGGATGTACGCCGGGTAGCCCTGCACCAGGTCGGCGTCGTCATAGGCGCGCACCAGCTGCACCGCTTCTACCTGGAGAATTTTGATCTTCTTCGGGTTGGCGATGATGTCGTCCTCGGTGGCCTTGTAACCCACGCCCTGCTTGAGGGTGATCAGGCCGGCCTTGGCCAGCAGTTGCAGGCCACGGCCGCTGTTGATCGGGTCGTTGGCGATGGCCACGCTGGCGCCTACGGGCAGCTCGGCAAAGATTTTGTACTTTTTCGAATACAGCCCAACGTTGTTGATGATCCCCGGTGCATAGGGGACCAGGTTGAAACCGGCGGCGGCCTTGGCGTTTTCCAGGAAGGGGATGTGCTGGAAGTAGTTCACGTCGATGTCGCCGCTGTTGAGGCTGACATTCGGCGCGATCCAGTCGCTGAATTCGATCAGCTTCACTTCCAGACCTTGTTTTTGGGCTTCTGCCACCGCGGCTTCCAACGGGATGGCGAAGGCGGCGGTGGTGCCAATCTTCAGTGGCTCCGCGGCGAAGGCGGCGGCGGACAGGCCGAGACCCAGGGCAATGGCCGCGACGGGCCGGAACAGTTTTTCAAGCATGGTGCAGGGCTCCAGTCGGGGCAGGGGTGGGGGTGTTGCGGTAGGAGGATCCGGGATGGTCGGCGGGCAAGTGCGGATGGTCGCTGGCGAACAGCTTCTCGCGCAGGGTGCCTTCGGCGTAGCCAGTCTTGTAGCGGCCACGGCGTTGCAGTTCGGGTACTACCAGGTCGATGAAGGCCTCGAAGCTTTCCGGGGTGACGGTGCGGGTCAGGTTGAAGCCGTCCAGGCCGGTGTCGTCGAGCCAGCCGATCAGTTGCTCGGCCACCTGCCCGGGGTCGCCGACCAGGGTCACGTAGCGGCCGCCCAAGGCGTGCTGCTCCAGCAGGCGGCGGCGGGTCCAGGCGCTGTCCTGCAATTGGCGGGTGGCGGACTGGATGGCATTGCCCTTGGCGAAACCGATGGGTTCGTCCAGTTCGTAGCGTGAGAAATCGATACCGGTGGAGCTGGCGAAATGCGCAACACCTGCCTCGGCGCTGGCGTAATGCAGGTACTCGGCGTGCAGGGCGTGGGCTTGGTCTTCAGTTGCGGCAACGATCACGGTGATGCCCATGAATACCTTGACCGCCTGCGGGTCGCGACCAGCGGCTTGCGCAGCTGCGCGCACCTTGTCGACCTGGGCGCGGGTGGCTGCCTTTTCCTGGCCGCTGATGAACACGCACTCGGCATGGTTGCCGGCAAAGGCCAAACCGCGCGCCGAACTGCCGGCCTGGAACAGTACCGGTGTGCGCTGCGGCGAAGGCTCGCACAGGTGATAGCCTTCGACCTTGTAGAACTCGCCATGGTGCTCGACCTTGCGCACCCTGTCCGGTCGCGCATACACGCGCTGCGCGCGGTCGGCGACCACGGCATCGTCGGCCCAACTGCCTTCGAGCAGCTTGTACAGCACCTGCAGGTACTCGTCGGCCTGGTCGTAGCGGCGATCGTGCTCGGGTTGCTGTTCCAGCCCCATGGCCCGGGCTGCACTGTCGAGGTAGCCGGTGACGATGTTCCAGCCGACCCGGCCGTTGCTCAGGTGATCGAGAGTGGAGAGGCGCCGGGCGAACAGGTAAGGCGCTTCATAGGTCAGGTTGGCGGTGAGGCCAAAGCCCAGATGCCTGGTAACAGCGGCCATGGCCGAGACCAGCAGCAGCGGGTCGTTGACCGGCAGCTGGATCGACTCCTTCAGCGTCACGTCCAGCGACTGGCCATAGACATCGTAGGTGCCGATGATATCGGCGATGAACAGCCCGTCGAACAGCCCCCGCTCCAGCAGGCGGGCGAGGTCGGTCCAGTAGTCGAGGGTCTTGTACTGGGTCGAAGTGTCCCGCGGGTGGGTCCACAAACCGTGGTTGATGTGCCCGATGCAGTTCATGTTGAAGGCATTGAGCAGGATCTGCTTGGCCATCAGATGGTCCCTCGGCGCGGCGGTTTCTCGTCGTTGAGGTAGTAATTGCCGATGGCGTGGTACTTCCAGCGCACCGGGTCGTGCAGGGTGTGCACCCGGGCGTTGCGCCAGTGGCGGTCGAGGTTGTGCTCGGCCAGGGTGGCCTGGCTGCCGGCCAGCTCGAACAGGGTGGTGCCGGCGGCCAGGGAGATCTCGGTGCTGATTGCCCGGGCCTCGGCGACGGCAATCGAGGCGGCGGCCAGGGTCTCGGCGTTGCTGTCGGCCTGGGCGATGTCGAGGATTTCACCCGCGCGTTCGAGCAGGGCCTCGGTGGCATGCAGGCGGATTGCCAGATTACCGAAGCTCTTCAAGGTGAGCGGGTCGTCGCTGGCCTTGTCGAGGCCGGAGTCGATCCAGGGTCGGCTGCGGGTACGCACGAAGTGCAGGGCGTCCTCGTAGGCGGCGCGGGCGATACCGGTGTCGATCGCAGCATGGAGGATCTGCGCCAGCGGGCCGACCGTGGTCGGGCGCTCGAAGGCGCTCTGGAACGGCACCACGTCTTCGGCGCGGACCGGCACATGGTTGAACACTACCGAGCCGCTGCCGGTGGTGCGCTGGCCAAAGCCACTCCAGTCATCAATCACCTCGATGCCCTGGCTGTCGGCGGGCACGAAGGCCAGGTGCGATACGCCCTGCTCGTCGATCACCAGGGTCGGGATGCGCTGGGCGTAGATCGCGCCGGTGCAGTAGAACTTGCGGCCATCGATGCGGTAATGGTCGCCGTCGCGGCTCAGGCGGGTGGTGCGCTCGTGGGCGTTCTTCGTGCCGAGCTCGGCCAGCGCGTTGCCGAAGCGCCGGCCAGCGAGGACTTCGGCGTAGAGGCGTTGCTGTTGTTCGGGGCCGCCGTTCACCCGCAGCACTTCCAGGGCGTAGAAGTGGTTCTGCGGGATCTGCCCGAGCGAGGCGTCGGCCTGGGCGATGCGGGCGATGACCTTGGCCAGGGTGGCGCTGGACACGCCGGCGCCGCCAAAGGCCTTGGGCACGCTGATGCCCCACAGGCCGGACTGCACGAAACGTTCGAGTTCGGCATGGGGCAGACGGCGCTCGCGGTCGCGCAGGGCGCTGTCTTCGCGCAGGTAGTGGGCGAGTTCGTCGGCGACGGCCAGGGCCTGGGCGTCGGTGGTTATGATGGATGCAGTCATTGTGCTCTCCAGGTCCCATCGCGGAGCACGCCCGCCCTCACGCGAACGCATGGGAGCGGGCTTGCCCCGGGACGGGCCGATATCAGATCCAGGAATGGCGGGCAGGCAGGGTGCCGTTGAGGTGGTAGGCGCCGACGGCGTGGTACTTCCAGCGCACCGGGTCGTGCAGGGTGTGGACCCGGGCGTTGCGCCAGTGCCGGTCGAGGTTGAACTCGGCCAGGCTGGCGCGGCTGCCGGCCAGCTCGAACAGTTTCTCGCTGGCCTGCAGCGAGATCTCGGTGGTGAGCACCTTGGCTTCGGCCACGGCAATCGAGGCACGGGCCGCGGCGGCGGCATCGATCACGCCGGCGTTCACTTCGTCGAGCACCCTGGCGGCCTTGCGCAGCAGGGCCTCGGCGGCGTGCAGTTCGAGCTTCAGGCGGCCGATATCGGCGATCACATAGGGATCGTCGCTGTTGCGTTCGACCTTGGCCTCGATCCAGGGCCGGGACTTCTCCCGCACGAACTGGATCGTGTCCTCGATGGCCGCTTCGGCGATGCCGGCGTCGATGGCCGCCTGGATCAGCTGCGAGGCGGCGCCCTGGATGCTGGGCTCTTCACGCAGGCGCCAGTTGTCCAGCACCAGGTCGGCGTCCACCGGCACCTGGTCGAGCAGCACGGTGCCGCTGGCGGTGGTGCGCTGGCCGAAGCCGGACCAGTCATCGACGATGCGCAGCCCCGGGCTGCCGCGACGGACAAAGGCCAGGCGTTGCCGGCCGTCATCGTCCAGGGCTTTTACCGCTACCCAGTGGGCGTACAGGGCACCGGTGGAATAGAACTTCTCGCCACTGATGCGATAGCCGTCGCCCTCGCGGGTAATGCGCGCCTTGAGTGTCAGGGTGTCCTTGGTCCCGCGCTCGGGGCCGGCATTGCCGAAGCGCCAGCCGTCGAGCACGGCGCGGAAGATCGCTTCCTGCTGCGCCTGGGTGGCGGTAAGGCGCACCAGTTGCAGGATGCCGAACTGGTTCTGCGGAATCTGCCCCAGCGCCGGGTCGGCGGCACTGATCAGGCGGAACACTTCGGCGATGGTTTGGAACGACACCTCGGGACCGCCGAAGGCCTTGGGCACGCTGATGCTGCCCAGGCCGCTGCGGGTGAACTGTTCGATCTCGGCCCATGGCAGCTTGCGCTGCTGGTCACGTTTGGCGGCCTGCTGGCGGGCCACCTCGGCCAGTTCGCGGGCGGCCTGCAGGGCCTCTTCGTCGTTGCGCAGCACCTTGGCCGGCAGCAGCAGCGGCGAGCTGTCGTGATCGCTGTGGAATCGGGTAGTTGGTTGGCTGGACATCAGTACCGCTCCTTGGCTGCACTCAATGCCCTGGCGTTATGCACTGGGGTGATTGTGATCCTGACCATTCCTAACCTCACAAAGTTGAAAGCGTCGCCTCAGCTGATGGCGACAGACGTTTGCTGGTCCGGTGGTCCGGTCGATATACCCTATTCGTTTAGAAAAAGTTTATGAACTACCATTTAGGAATATGAATAGAAGAACTGTGGGGTCGGCCCTATCACCGTAAGCCAGTGACAGGGCAGAAAGGTCAGCGCTGAACCGTTACCACCAGCTTGCCCGCTGCCTGGCGTTGCGCCAGACGTTCGATCGCGGTGCCGCCCTCGGCCAGCGCGTAGGTCTGCGATACCAGCGGTTTCAGCTTGCCCTCGGCATGCCAGGCGAACAGTTGGCGGAAGTTGGCGGCGTTGTCCTCCGGCTGGCGCTGGGCAAAGGCGCCCCAGAACACCCCGACCACCGCCGCGCCCTTGAGCAGCGCCAGGTTCACCGGCAACTGCGGGATCGTCCCACTGGCGAACCCCACCACCAGCAACCGGCCGTTCCACGCCAGCCCCCGTACAGCCTGGTCGAACAACTCGCCACCGACCGGATCGTAGATCACATCCACGCCCTGGCCGCCGGTCAGGCGCTTGATCTCGTCCTTGAGGCTGGCCTGGCTGTAGTCGACCAGCTCGTCGGCCCCGGCCGCCTTGGCGATCGCCAGCTTCTCGGCACTGCTGGCCGCCGCAATCACCCGTGCCCCGAGGGCCTTGCCGATTTCCACCGCTGCCAGGCCGACGCCACCTGAGGCACCGAGCACCAGCAGGGTTTCACCGGCCTTGAGTTGGCCGCGTTGGGTGAGGGCGTGCATCGAGGTGCCGTAGGTCATGCCGAACGCGGCGGCAGTGGTGAAGTCCATGCCCGCCGGGATCGGCAGCACGTTGTAGAACGGCACCGCCACTTGCTCGGCGAAAGCGCCCCAGCCGGTCAGGGCCATGACCCGGTCGCCGACCTTGAACGCACCGGCCTTCTCGCCGACCGCGGCCACCACGCCGGCAGCTTCCGCCCCCGGCGAGAACGGCAACGGTGGCTTGAACTGGTACTTGCCCTCGATGATCAGGGTGTCGGGGAAGTTGACCCCTGCGGCGTGCACGTCGAGGAGTATCTCGTTCTTCTTTGGCACGGGGCTGGCGACCTCTTCCAGGACCAGGTCCCGCGCCGGGCCCAGGGCTTTGCACAACAAGGCTTTCATCAGGGCTATTCCTTTGCGTGTGGTGGCCGATAAGTGTAGGAGGGCCACCCCTAGGGTCAACGAGCATGGTCGGCCCTGATGAGCTGGCATAAGCCCGGGCTTGGGTTTGGCCGGCGCGCTGGGTAAGCTGGCGGCAACTGTATTGAGGAGCGAATTCGTGAAAGCGTGGATCTTGATGGTGCTGGCCCTGATGCTGCCGGTGGTGGCCATGGCCGAGGAAAAGGAAGGCGAGCCCAAGGTCGCCTATATCAACCTCAGCCCGCCCTTCGTTGGCAACTACGCCCTCGACGGCGGCCCCAAGCTGCGCGTGTACAAGGCCGACGTCGCCCTGCGCGTGACCGGGGATGCCGCCGCCACGGCGGTCAAGCACCACGAACCGCTGATCCGCAACCAGCTGGTGGCGCTGTTCACCCAGCAGGGCGTGGACAACATGAGCAACGTCGAAGCCAAGGAAAAGCTGCGCCAGGAAGCCTTGAAACAGGTGCAGCAGGTGATGGAGTCCGAAGAGGGCAAGCCGATCGTCGAGGACCTGCTGTTCAACAACCTGATCGTGCAGTGATCAGGCGGCGAGGCTGCGGCGAAAGCGCGCCAGGGCCACGCCGAAGAACACCAGGCCGATCGCGGCCAGCGCCGCGACGTCCGGCCACACCACGCTCAGCCCGGCGTCGCGGAACAGGATCGCCGCGCCGAGGCTGACGAAGTGGGTCGAGGGCGAGCCCTGCATGACCCACTGCAGCCACTGCGGCATGCTGTCCAGCGGTGTGCTGCCCCCCGACAGCAGCAGCATCGGGATGATCACCGGGATCGCCAGCAGGCCGAACTGCGGTGTCGAGCGCGCCAGGGTGGCGAGGAAGATGCCCAGTGCCGTGCTGGCGAACAGGTACAGCGCAGTCACCCCCAGGAACAACCCCATCGAGCCCGCCAGCGGCACGCCCAGGGCGCCCTTGACCACCACTTCCAGCGATATCCAGGTACAGGCCACCACCACCAGGGCGTTGCTGGCGATTTTCGCCAGCATGATTTCCAGTGCCGTCAGCGGCAGCACCAGCAGGTGGTCGAGGGTGCCGTGCTCGCGTTCGCGCAGCAATGCGGTACCGGTTAGGATGATGGCCAGGATGGTGATGTTGTTGACGATCTGGATCACCGCCAGGAACCAGCCGCCTTCGAGGTTGGGGTTGAACAGCGCCTTGGGATTGAGCAGTGCCGGGCTGCTGGTGCTGCGGCCTGCGTATTCGAGCAGCTCGCGTTCGAAGATCCGCCCGATGTAGCCCGCGCCCATGAAGGCCTGGCTCATGGCCGTGGCATCGACGTTGACCTGCAGCTCCGGTGAGCGCCCGGCCAGCAGGTCGGCCTGGAAATTTACCGGTACGTTGATCACGAAGGTGTACTGGCCGCTGTCCATGGCCTGGTCCAGGCGATCGGCCGGCAGTGCCACGGCGGGCTGGAATTCGGGCGGTTGCAGCGACTCGGCGAGCTTGCGCGAGATGGCGCCGTGGTCTTCGTCGACCACTGCGACACTGGCGTTGTGCACGCCTATTACCGAACCTGCGGCAGGCATGTAGATCGCCACGCTGAACGCGTACAGCAGGAACAGCAGCAACACGCTGTCATGGCGCAGGCTGGTGAGTTCCTTCAGGCCCAGGCGCAAGGTGTGGGAGAGCCGGCTCATTTCAGGCCTCCTGCTTTTTCAGCATGATCAGGCTCAGCCCGGTGAAGGCGGCGAAGAAGCCCAGCAGCGCCAGGCACTGCGGCCACAGCTCGTGCAGGCCCAGGGCCTTGGTGAAGGTGCCGACGGCGATGTCGAGGAAGTAGCCGGCAGGGAACAGCTGGCCCATCAGCGCCGCCGCGCCCTCCAGCGACGAGCGCGGCACGATCAGCCCGGAGAACTGGATGGTCGGCAGGCTGGTGATGATCAGGGTGCCGAGGATCGCGGCGATCTGCGTGCGGGTGAAGGCCGAGATCAACAGGCCCAGGCTGGTGGTCGCCAGCAGGTAGGCCAGGCCGCCGCAGGCCAGGGCCAGCGGGCTGCCCTTGAGCGGCACGCCGAACAGCCAGCGGTTCATCGCCACCAGCAGCGCCAGGTTGACCAGGCTCACCGCGAGGTACGGCGCCTGCTTGCCGAGCAGGAACTCCAGGCGGGTCAGGGGCGTTGCGTAGAAGTTGGTGATCGAGCCCAGCTCCTTTTCCCGCACGATGCCCAGCGCGGTGAGCATGGCCGGGATGAAGGCCAGGATCAGTGCCATGACGCCGGGGCCGATGGCGTTCACGCTGACCACGTCCTGGTTGTAGCGAAAGCGCGTTTCCAGGCGCACCGGCTGCTGGCGCGAGACTGGGTTCGGGCCGAGGGCCGCGAGCTGTTCAAGGTTGGCCTGGTGCACGGCCTCGACATAGTTGCGGCTGGTCTCGGCGCGAAACGGCATGCCACCGTCAAGCCAGGCCGCAACCACCGGCTGGCGCCCTGCATGCAGGTCGCGGCCAAAGCCCGGCGGGATCTCCAGGGCCAGCTTGATCTCCGAGCGCTGCAAGCGCTGGTGCAGCTGGCGGGCATCGCGGATCGGCGGCCGCTCGGCGAAATAGCGCGAGCCACGGAAGGCCTCCAGGTAGGCGCGGCTCTGCGGGCTCTGGTCCTGGTCATAGACGGCGAAGGCGAGGTCTTCCACATCCAGCGAGATGCCATAGCCGAAGATCACCATCATGAACAATGCCCCTGCCAGGGCGAAGGCCAGGCGCACCTTGTCGCGCAGCAGCTCTTTGCCTTCGCGGCTGGCTACGGCCAGCAGGCGGCGCAGACTGAAGGCCTGGCGCAGAGCGGGCGCTGGGGCAGCGGCCTGCTCCAGCGTGGCGTCGGCTTGGGCCTGGTTGGGCGCGTCCTGGGCCTGTTCGAGGCAACGCACGAAGGCGTCTTCCAGGGTGTCGCCGCCGAACTGGATTTGCAGGGCATGCGGTGTGTCGCAGGCCAGCACCCGGCCGGCGTGCATCAGCGAGATACGGTCGCAGCGCAGGGCTTCGTTCATGAAGTGGGTGGACAGGAAGATGGTCACGCCCTGCTCGCGGGACAACTCCACCAGCAGCCGCCAGAAGTCGTCGCGGGCCGCCGGATCGACGCCCGAGGTTGGTTCGTCGAGGATCAGCACTTCCGGGCGGTGCAGCACCGCCACGGCCAGCGACAGGCGTTGGCGCAGGCCCAGGGGCAGGGCGCCGGAAGGCTGGTCGGCGATGGCGCCAAGGTCGAAGCGCTCGATGAGTTCGGCGATGCGCGGTGCGCTGTCGGCCTTGGCCAGGTCGAACAGGCGAGCATGCAGCTCGAGGTTCTGCCGGGCGCTCAGCTCGCCGTACAGGGAATAACTCTGGGACATGAAGCCGACCCGCTTGCGCGTGGCCAGGTCGCCGGCATCCACCGGGCGGCCAAGCAGGCTGGCGCTGCCTTCGCTGGCCGGCATCAGCCCGGTGAGCACCTTCATGGTGGTGGTCTTGCCGCAGCCGTTGGAACCGAGGAAGCCGAAAATTTCGCCGCGACCGATGGCGAAGCTGACCTTGTTCACCGCGGTGAAGTCGCCGAAGCGCAAGGTCAGGTCGTGGGCCTCGATGGCGATCGGCCCATCATCGACCTGGCGTGGCGGAATCCGCAGCGGCTCGGGTTGCTCGCGGCCGGCCCCTTGAAAGTGGGTGAAGGCATCGTCGAGCTTGCCACTGGGCGTGGTCGCAGCCAGCTCACGGCTCAGGCCTGCAGCCAGCAGGCGACCGGCATCAAGCATCAGGCAGTGCTCGAACTGCTCGGCTTCCTCCATGTAGGCGGTGGCCACCAGCAGGGTCAGTTGCGGGCGCTGGGCGCGCACCTGCTCGACCAGTTCCCAGAAGCGCCGCCGTGACAGCGGGTCGACGCCGGTGGTCGGCTCGTCGAGGATCAGCAGGTCCGGCTCGTGGATCAGCGCGCAGCACAACCCCAGCTTCTGCTTCATGCCGCCCGAAAGCTTGCCGGCCGGGCGCTCGCCGAAACGTTCGAGGTCGGTGGCGCGCAGCAGGCTGGCCATGCGTTGCTCGCATTCGGCGCGGCCGAGGCCGAACAGGGTGGCAAAGAAGCGGATGTTCTCGCGGATCGACAGCTCCGGGTACAGGTTGTTGCCCAGGCCCTGGGGCATGAACGCGACCTTGGGGTACAGCGCGGTGCGGTGGCGGCGTTGGCGGATCGAGCCGCCGAGCACCTGCAACTCACCCTGTTGCAGGCGCTTGACTCCGGCAATCAGCCCGAGCAGGGTCGACTTGCCGGCGCCATCCGGGCCGATCAGGCCGCAGCGGGTGCCGGCCGGCAGGCTGAACGCGAGAGGGTGCAGGGCCTGCAGATCGCCATAGCAGTGGCTGACGTCGTCGGCCTGCAGCGCTGTCGCCGCGTTCATTGCAGGTTGGCCGGCCAGCCCACGTCGGCGGTGCGCACGTACCCGGCGCCGGGCATGCCCGGCTTGGCCTGGGGCACGGCGCTCGGCTCGGTCAGGCGCAGCTTGACCCGGAACACCAGCTTTTGCCGTTCGTCACGGGTCTCGACCTGTTTCGGGGTGAACTGCGCCTTGGCCGCGACAAACGCGATCTTCGCCGGCAGGGCCTGCTCGGGCAGGGCGTCGAGCACGATCCGCGCCTGGTCGCCCACGGTCAGCCGGCCGGTGGTGGCGGCGGGCAGGTAGAGATTCATGTACTGGTCGCTGGGGTCGATCAGCATCAGCACCCGGCCACCGGCACCGAGCACCTCGCCAGGCTCGGCCAGGCGCAGCTGGATGATGCCGTCGATGGGGGCACGCAGGCTGCTGTCGTCGATTTCGCTGGTGAGCTGGGCGACCTGGGCTTCGGCCGCGCCGATGGCGGCCTTGATCGCCGCCAGCTGGGCGCGGGCGGCGACCACGGCAGAGGTGGCGGTGTCATAGCGGGCCTGCTGCTGGTCGAGCAGTTGCTGGCTGGCGAACTTGCGCTGGTAGATTTCGCGCACCCGCTTGAGCTCCTGGCTGGCCAGCAGCAGTTCGCTCTGGCGCAGTTGCACGCTGGCCTGGGCGGCGGCGTAGTTCTCGCGGGCGCGCAGCACTTCGGCCTCGGCCTGGCTGCGCTGGGCCTCCATCGTGCGGGTATCGATGCGCGCGAGCAGTTGGCCGCGGGTGACCTTGTCGCCTTCATCGACCAGCACCTCGGCCAGGCGCCCGGGGACCTTGCTGGCGATCTGCACTTCGGTGGATTCGAGGCGCCCGTTACCCATGCTCAGGCCTTCGGGCAGGCGGTCGTGAAGGGACTTCCAGTAACCCAGCCCGCCGGCCGCCAATAGCAGCAACACCAAGGCGGAGGCGAAGATTCTGGGGGCTTTTCGATTCATCGGTCTGCATCCTGCGGCTTGCACGCCTTATCCTGGCGCGACGCGCATCCTGGCGCGTTGATATTGGTCAAACCCCTGACAATAGACGCACAATCAGCTCAGCGCGAGGATCGCCGCCCATTGTTCTGCGGTCACCGGCATCACCGACAGGCGGCTGCCCTTTTGCACCAGTGGCAGTTCCTCCAGTGCCGCCTGCTGCTTGAGCAGGCCCAGGCCGAGTACCTGGCGGAAGGTCTGCACATGCTCGACATCCACCGCGCTCCACGGGTTCTTCTCGGCGCTGGCCTTGGCATCGTGGTAGTGGCTTTGCGGGTCGAGGGCGGTCGGGTCCGGGTAGGCCGCGGCGCTGATCCGGGCAATGCCGGCGATCCCTGGTTGCGGGCAGCTGGAGTGGTAGAAGAAGAACTCGTCGCCTATGCTCATGGCCCGCAGGAAATTGCGCGCCTGGTAGTTGCGTACCCCGTCCCAACGGGCACTGCCCAGGCGTGCCAAGGCTTCGATGGAGAGCTCGTCGGGCTCGGATTTCATCAGCCAGTAGGCCATGGATGCTGCTCCTGAAAGAGTTTGAAATAACTCGTTGCATGAAACCGACAGTCGGTTGGCGTCAACGTTTGCCTAGCGACTCATGTTGTCGGAAAATGCGCCGATTTTAAGCTATACGCTCCGGCAGCCATCAAGAAAGCCGCCGAGCCTGGACAGTTGTTCTTGGGGGGCAATCAATGAAACAACGTAAACCGGACCTGCTCTGGATCCTGGCCTTCATCTTCGGCCTGGGCGTGGTCACCACCGGTTACGCGCAAGGTTTGTGGGAGCGCAAGCTCGATGCCGCCTATCAGCAGGCGCCCGTCGATCCGGCGCAGCAACAGCACCGCTGATCGCGGGTTCACTTCGCTGCCAAGTACCAACCACGGTCTGACACCGTGCCTTGCAACGGTACATCCCAGCTTGCCTGGTTGAGCCGCTCCACCTTCTGGCATTCATGCGCCAGCCCCAGCAGCAATGGTTTTTTCCAGGCCTTGCGCCGGCTCTGATAGGCCAGGCTGCGGTCATAGAAGCCCCCGCCCATGCCCAGGCGCCCCCCCATCTCATCGAAACCGACCAGCGGCAGCAGGATCAGGTCCAGCGCCCAGATCGGCCTTTGGCGTTTGCGCTCGACTACAGGTTCGGCGATGCCGAAGCGGTTGGGTCGCAGCTTTTCCCCTGGCTCGAAACGCTGGAACACCATGCGTGTGGCGGGCCAGGCGTGCAACACAGGCAGGTAGACGTGCTTGCCGCGCCTGTGCGCCTCGCGCAGCAGCAGGCGCGGGTCGATCTCGCCATCATTGGGCAGGTACAGGGCGATATGCCGGGCGCGGCGGAACAGTGGATGCTGCGCCAACTGGCGATAGAGGCCTTCGGCGGCCTGGCGTTGCTGGGCGGGTGTGAGGGCGCGGCGGGCATTGCGCAGGAGGCGGCGAAGCTGGGGGCGGGTAAGCGGCGCGGTGTCGGTCATGGCACGGGCGATCCCTGAAGAAACGAAAAGCCCGCCGTGGAAGGCGGGCAGTTCTGAAAGCAGGCTCCCCGACAAGACCGCTATCGGTGTAGCCCTTGAACCCGAAAGTTCAAGGTGGAGATTGCAGGGGGCGTTAAGGCTTTCCGTCGGGCGGACATGCACACCTGCCCCAGCGTGCAACCCCCGTGGTTGTGCGTATCGGCTCAGGGACATAACCGACTGGCGCATCCCCCAGGGAGTGGCGCCAGTATACCAATCTCAGTCGCTTTTGCTAACCGGATCGTCGGAGAGGGCCTGGTCGACCCGTTCCAGCAGGTCACGCACCTGTTCGCGGGTGGTGCCGCCGCTGGCCACTTCGGGGCGTTCCTGGCGGTGCAGCAGCTCGTGGGTGATGTTCAGCGCGGCCATCACCGCGATACGGTCGGCGCCGATCACCTTGCCGCTGCTGCGGATCTCGCGCATCTTGCCATCCAGGTAGCGGGCGGCACCGACCAGGTTGTTGCGCTCCTCGGGCGGGCAGATGATCGAGTATTCCTTGTCGAGGATCTGGACGGTGACGCTATTGCTTGAACTCATGAGTCTTGCTCCAGGGCCTTGAGGCGCAGGATCATCGATTCGATCTTGCGTTTGGCGATCTCGTTCTTTTCGATCAGGTGGGCGCGCTCCTCGCGCCAGGATCGTTCCTGAGCTACTAAGAGTGCGTTTTGCCGCTTTAGTTGCTCGACCCGTTGGATCAGCAACTCGAACCGGCTCATCAGCGCTTGCAGGTCGTTCTCTTGCATGGATTGCACTCGATTCCTTGACTCGCCTGGCGATCATGCCTGCCCCAAGGGCGCGACGGCCAGTGCCGATGGTCTTGGCGCGCCTGCCGGTGCTAGGATACAAGGTCTCCATTCTAGTCATTGCGCCGTCTGGCGCCTAGCTGCCCATGCCCAATACCCAATCGCCCTACATTGCCTTCGCCATGTTGCTTTCGAGCAATGGCCACCCAGTCACCCCCGCCGAGCTGCACGGTCTGCTGATCGGCCGCAGCTGCGCCGGCGCCGGTTTCGATGCCGATGCCTGGCTGGCCGACGCCGCCCAACTGCTCGAGACCGAGCCCGGTGACACTGTCCGCAACGCCCTGGTCGGCCTGCAAGAGATGGTCAAGGCCGAGCTGACCGGCGACGACGTCGCCATCGTCCTGCTGCTGCCTTCCGATGATGCCGCACTCAGCGACCGCGCCACCGCGCTGGGCCAGTGGTGCCAGGGCTTCATCACCGGTTTCGGCCTGAACGCCGGTGGCAAGGACTTGTCCACCGATGCCAAGGAAGTGCTCCAGGACCTGGTGGCCATTTCGCAGGTCCAGGAAGCGCTGGAAGAATCCGAGGACGGCGAAAGCGACTACATGGAAGTCATGGAGTACCTGCGCGTCGCCCCGCTGCTGCTGTACACCGAGCTGGCCAAGCCCGAAGCGCCCGCGCCAAAGCCATCGCTGCACTGATCTGATCGGGGTCGTTTGCCCATGAGCCACATACCCAAGGCGGAGTACGCCCGTCGGCGCAAGGCGCTGATGGCGCAGATGGTCCCCAACAGCATCGCCATCCTGCCCGCCGCCGCAGTTGCCATCCGCAATCGCGACGTCGAGCATGTCTATCGTCAGGACAGCGATTTCCAGTACCTGAGCGGTTTCCCCGAGCCGGAGGCTGTGATCGCGCTGATCCCGGGCCGCGAGCATGGCGAGTACGTGCTGTTCTGCCGCGAGCGCAATCCCGAGCGCGAGCAGTGGGATGGCCTGCGGGCCGGCCAGGAAGGCGCGGTGCGTGATTTCGGCGCCGACGACGCCTTCCCCATCAGTGATATCGACGAGATCCTGCCGGGCCTGATCGAGGGCCGCGAGCGGGTCTACAGCAACATGGGCGGCAATGCCGAATTCGACCGCCGGCTGATGGAGTGGATCAATGTGATTCGCTCCAAGGCCCGCCTGGGCGCTCAGCCGCCGAACGAGTTCGTTGCCCTGGATCATCTGCTGCACGACATGCGCCTGTATAAATCGGCGGCGGAAGTGAAGGTCATGCGCGAGGCCGCGGCGATCTCCGCCCGTGCCCATGTGCGCGCCATGCAGGCCTGCCGCGCTGGGCTGTACGAGTACAGCCTGGAAGCCGAGCTGGACTACGAGTTCCGCAAGGGCGGGGCGAAGATGCCGGCCTACGGCTCGATCGTCGCCGCCGGGCGCAATGGCTGCATCCTGCACTACCAGCAGAATGATGCGCCGCTCAAGGACGGTGACCTGGTGCTGATCGACGCCGGTTGCGAGATCGACTGCTACGCCAGCGACATCACCCGCACCTTCCCGGTCAGTGGGCGCTTCTCGCCCGAGCAGAAAGCCATCTACGAGCTGGTGCTCGCGGCCCAAGCCGCGGCGTTCGCCGAGATCGCCCCGGGCAAGCACTGGAACCATGCCCACGAGGCGACCGTGCGGGTGATCACCGAAGGGCTGGTGGCGCTGGGCCTGCTCAAGGGCGAGGTACAGGCGCTGATCGACAGCGAGGCCTACCGTGCCTTCTACATGCACCGCGCCGGGCACTGGCTGGGCATGGACGTGCACGATGTGGGCGAATACAAGGTCGGTGGCCAGTGGCGCGTGCTCGAGCCGGGCATGGCGTTGACGGTCGAACCGGGCATCTATATCGCGCCCGACAACCAGGCCGTGGCGAAGAAATGGCGCGGCATCGGCGTAAGGATCGAGGACGACGTGGTGGTAACCAGACAAGGCTGTGAAATCCTCACTTCGGGTGTGCCACGCACGGTCGCCGAGATCGAGGCGCTGATGCACGAAGCGCGTAAGGACGCCGCATGAACCGGGTCAACCTGGCGATCATCGGTGGCGGCCTGGTGGGCGCCAGCCTGGCCCTCACGCTGCAGGCCGCAGCTAAGGCGCGTGGCTGGACGATCCTGCTGATCGAGCCGTTTGCACCGGGCGACAGCTTCCAGCCCAGCTACGACGCGCGTTCTTCGGCGCTGTCCTACGGCACCCGGCAGATCTATGAGCGGCTGGGGCTGTGGCAGGCCATCAGCCGCCGCGCCGAGCCGATCCGGCAGATCCAGGTGTCCGACCGTGGCCGCTTCGGCGCCGCGCGCCTGGATGCGCTGGAGGAAGGCGTGCCGGCGCTCGGCTATGTGGTGGAGAACGCCTGGCTCGGCCAGTGCCTGTGGCAGGCCATCGACAACGAGGTGGTCAGCTGGCGCTGCCCAGCGCAAGTGCAGGCGATGCAGGCCATCGCCGGTGGCTATCGGTTGCAGCTGGACGACGACACCGTGTTGGAGTGCGACCTGGCGGTGCTGGCCGATGGTGGCCGTTCGGGCCTGCGCGAGCAGTTGGGCATCCATGTGCGCCACACGCCGTATGACCAGAGCGCGCTGATCGCCAACATCACCCCAGGCGAGGCCCATGCCGGGCAGGCGTTCGAGCGCTTCACCGAGCAAGGGCCGATGGCCCTGCTGCCGCTGGCAGACAACCGCTGCGCGCTGGTCTGGACCCGCCAGGGCATGGATGCCAAGCGCCTGGCCGAGCTCGACGAGCGCAGCTTCCTGCGCGAACTGCAGGAAGCATTCGGCTACCGCCTCGGCGCCCTGCGCCAGGTCGGTGCCCGTCATCTCTATCCACTGTCGCTGGTGGAGGCCGAGGAGCAGGTGCGCCCGCACCTGGTGGTGCTGGGCAATGCTGCCCACAGCCTGCACCCGATCGCAGGCCAAGGCTTCAACCTGTCGCTGCGCGATGTGCAGTCGCTGGCGGACGCCTTGCTGGCCGGCCCGGCGCTGCCGGGCGATCTGCCCACGCTACAGGGCTATCACCAGCGCCAGCGCCTCGACCAGGCCTTGACCATCGGCTTCTCCGATCAGGTCACCCGTGTGTTCGGCAGCAGCCAGCCGCTGCTGGCGGCCGGGCGCAACCTCGGCCTGCTCGGGTTGGACTTGCTGCCGCCGGCGAAAAGCTGGTTCGCCCGCCAGGCCATGGGCCTCGGTACTCGCCCCGATCCGCGGGGCCGCCCATGAGCGCTGCGCGCCGGCTCGCACGGCGAGCGCGGATGCTGCGCTGGTTGCTGAACTTCTACCCGCCCTACCTGGGCGCCGGCATCCACATCCAGGAAATCAGCCCGGACATGCGCAGCGTCAAGGTGCGCATGAAGCTGACGCGGTGGAATCGCAACTACGTCGGCACCCAGTTCGGTGGCAGCCTGTACGCGATGGTCGACCCGTTCTACATGCTGCTGCTGATCGAGCAGCTGGGGCGCGAGTACATCGTCTGGGACAAGGCCGCTTCCATCGATTTCATCTCGCCGGGCAAGGGCCCGGTGTATGCCGAATTCCACGTCGACGACGCGCTGCTGGACGAGATCCGCCAGCAGACCGCCAGCGGCAAGAAGTACCTGCCGCGGTTGCAGGTGGAGATCCGCGATGGCGCCGGCGAGCTGGTGGCGCGGGTCGACAAAACTTTATACGTGCGGCTCAAGCCGCAAGCGAGGCAGGCGTAAGGCATGGAAATGCGCGCAGATCTGTTGATTGTCGGTGCCGGCATGGTCGGCAGCGCCCTGGCCCTGGCCTTGCGCCACAGTGGCCTGGAGGTGCTTCTGCTCGACGGTGGGCCGTTGTCGGTCAAGCCGTTTGACGGCGAGGCGCCTTTCGAACCAAGGGTCAGTGCCCTGTCGGCGGCCAGCCAGCGCATTCTCGAGCGCCTGGGGGCCTGGGAGGGCATCGCCCGGCGCCGTGTCTCGCCGTACTCGGACATGCACGTGTGGGATGGCAGCGGCACCGGCGAGATTCATTTTTCCGCGGCCAGCGTGCATGCCGAGGTGCTGGGGCATATCGTCGAGAACCGTGTGGTCCAGGACGGCCTGCTGGAGCGCCTGCACGACAGCGATGTCGGGCTGCTGGCCAATGCCCGCCTGGAACAGTTGCGCCGCTCCGGTGACGAATGGTTGGTGACCTTGGCCGATGGTCGCAAGCTGCGCGCGCCGCTGGTGGTCGCCGCTGACGGCGCCAATTCGGCTGTACGTCGCCTGGCCGGTTGCCAGACCCGTGAATGGGATTACCTGCATCACGCCATCGTCACCAGTGTGCGTTGCAGTGAGGCGCACCGCGCCACGGCCTGGCAACGCTTCACCGACGAAGGCCCGCTGGCCTTCCTGCCGCTGTCGCGTGATGGCCGCCAGGACTGGTGCTCGATCGTCTGGTCGACCACGCCGGAGCAGGCCGAGCAGGCCATGGCGCTGGACGATACGGCGTTCCGCAAGGCGCTTGAGCGTGCCTTCGAAGGCCGTCTGGGTGACGTGCTCGAGGCTGATCCGCGGGTCTGCGTGCCGCTGCGCCAGCGCCACGCCAAGCGTTATGTCGATGAAGGGTTGGCGCTGATCGGCGATGCCGCCCACACCATCCATCCGCTGGCGGGGCAGGGGGTCAACCTGGGCTTCCTCGATGCCGCCGTGCTGGCCGAAGAGCTGGTACGTGCCAGCGAGCGCGGCGAGCGCCTGGCCGATGTGAAGGTGCTGAGCCGCTTCGAACGGCGGCGCATGCCGCACAACCTGGCGCTGATGGCGGCGATGGAGGGCTTCGAGCGGTTGTTCCAGGCCAACCCGTTGCCGCTGCGCTGGTTGCGCAATAGTGGGTTGAAGTTGGTGGAGCAGATGCCGGAGGCCAAGGCGCTGTTCGTGCGCCAGGCATTGGGGTTGTCCGGGGACCTGCCGGATTTGGCCAAGGCCTGAAGGTTGCTGGGGCTGCGCAGCAGCCCCTTGCAACATCCGGTAACGGCTAAGCAGATGAGTAGGAAAATGGGATTCACTACCATTTGCACCTCTCAACCCAGCGAGGAGTACCCCCCGATGTTGCCCCGCAAGCCCCTACTGGCCGCCCTGGCCCTCACTTTGTTCGGCGGCACCGCCCAGGCGGCGGAAGAAGTGGTGGTGTACTCCTCGCGCATCGACGAGCTGATCAAGCCGGTGTTCGACGCCTATACCGCCAAGACTGGCGTCAAGATCAAGTTCATCACCGACAAGGAAGCGCCCTTGATGCAGCGCATCAAGGCCGAGGGCGAGAACGGCGTGGCCGACCTGCTGCTCACCGTCGATGCCGGCAACCTCTGGCAAGCCGAGCAGATGGGCATCCTGCAACCGATCAAGGCGGCCACCATCGACCAGAACATTCCGCCGCAGTACCGCGCCTCGTCCCACGACTGGACTGGCCTGAGCCTGCGCGCACGGACCATCGCCTACTCCACCGACCGGGTCAAACCCACCGAGCTGACCACCTACGAGGCCCTGGCCGACAAGCACTGGGAAGGCCGCCTGTGCCTGCGCACGGCGAAGAAGGTCTACAACCAGTCGCTGACCGCCACCCTGATCGAGAAACACGGCGAGGCCGAGACCGAGAAACTGATCAAGGGCTGGGTCAACAACCTCTCCACCGACGTGTTCTCCGACGACACCGCAGTGCTTCAGGCCATTGCCGCCGGCCAGTGCGACGTGGGCATCGTCAACACCTATTACTACGGGCGCCTGCACAAGGAAAAGCCTGATCTGCCGGTGAGGCTGTTCTGGCCCAACCAGGGTGACCGCGGTGTGCACGTCAACCTGTCGGGCATCGGCCTGACCAAGCATGCGCCGCATCCCGAAGCGGCAAAGAAACTGGTGGAGTGGATGACCGGCGAAGAGGCGCAGAAGCTGTTTGCCGACATCAACCAGGAGTTCCCGGCCAACCCGAAGGTGAAGCCATCGGCGGAAGTGGCGGCCTGGGGTAGCTTCAAGGCCGACAGCATTCCGGTGGAAGTCGCAGGCAAGCGCCAGGCCGAAGCCATTCGCTTGATGGATCGGGCTGGCTGGAACTGAGTACCGCCTTATCCTTGAGAACCGATCGCGGGGCAAGCCCGCTCCCACGAACCATGCGGACGTGGGAGCTGGCTTGCCCCGCGATGCTATCGCACAGCCATCGAGATTTTCGATTTGCCCCATTATCCCCAACGCCGCTGGTACCTGCCGGTCTTCCTGGTCGCCGCCCTGGTCTTGCTGCCGCTCAGTGTCTTGCTGTTGTCATGGCAGTCGGTCGACACCCAGATCTGGTCGCACCTGCTCGACACCCAGATGAGCCGCCTGCTGGGCAATACCCTGACCCTGGTGCTGGGCGTGGGTATCGGCGTGAGCGTGCTGGGGGTTAGCCTGGCGTGGCTCACCAGCCTCTGCGAATTCCCTGGCCGGCGTTGGCTGGATTGGGCGCTGATGCTGCCGTTCGCCATCCCGGCCTATGTGCTGGCTTTCGTCTTCGTCGGCCTGCTCGATTTTGCAGGCCCCGTGCAGACCGCGCTGCGCGAGGTGTTCGGGCCCATGCGCCTGCCCAGGGTGCGCTCCACCGGTGGTGTGATCACGGTATTGGTGCTGGTGTTCTACCCCTACGTCTACCTGCTGGCGCGCACGGCCTTCCTGGCCCAGGGCAAGGGCTTGATGGAGGCGTCGCGGGTGTTGGGGCTGTCACCGCTGCAGGCCTTCTGGCGGGTGGCCTTGCCCATGGCGCGGCCGGCCATCGGCGCCGGCATCGCCCTGGCACTGATGGAGACCCTGGCCGATTTCGGCGCGGTGGCAGTATTCAATTTCGACACCTTTACCACAGCCATCTACAAGACCTGGTACGGCTTCTTCAGCCTCTCCAGCGCGGCGCAACTCGCCAGCCTGCTGCTGCTGGCGGTGATGCTGGTGCTGTATGGCGAGCGCCGGGCCCGAGGCGCCAGCCGCAGTGGCAACGAACGCCCGAGGGCGCAGGCGCTTTATCACTTGCGGGGGATCAAGGCGTTGGCTGCCAGTGGCTGGTGCCTGCTGGTGTTCGCCTGTGCCTTCGTCATTCCGATGCTGCAGTTGCTGGCGTGGTTCTGGCAGCGCGGGCGGCACGACCTCGACGAGCGCTATCTAGGCCTGGTCATGCACACCCTGTACCTGGGGGCCATGGCGGCGCTGATCACGGTCAGCGTGGCCATGCTTCTGGCGTTCGCCAGGCGGCAGGCCCCGACTGCCGGTATCCGCGCCGGGGTTGGATTGGCCAACTTGGGTTACGCCTTGCCCGGCTCGGTGCTGGCCGTGTCGATCATGCTGGCGTTCAGCTACCTGGACAACCAGCTGGTAGTGCCGCTGTCCCAGTGGTTGGGCGGGGTGGGCAAGCCGTTGTTGCTGGGAAGCTTATCGGCATTGTTGCTCGCCTATCTGGTGCGGTTCATCGCCGTGGCCTATGGTCCGCTGGAGAGCAGCCTGGAGCGGATCCGCCCATCGCTTCCGGAAGCGTCGCGCAGCCTCGGGGTCGCTGGCCCAGGATTGTTTTTCAAGGTGTATCTGCCGTTGCTGGTGCCCGGCGCCCTCAGTGCCGCCCTGCTGGTGTTCGTCGATGTACTCAAGGAGATGCCGGCGACTTTGCTGATGCGCCCGTTCGGCTGGGATACCCTGGCCGTGCGCGTGTTCGAGATGACCAGCGAGGGCGAATGGGCGCGTGCTTCGCTGCCAGCGTTGACCCTGGTACTGGTCGGCCTGCTGCCGGTGATCGGGCTGATCCGCCGCTCGGCCCATCGTCCGGGGCATCCGCGCTGAGGGTGTCACGCAGCGCCCTTGCGGCTACAATGCGCGGCATTCGCAGCGACGGGTCTACAAGAACAGGTGATGACAGAACATCGCCGACCGCCGCTGCCTCGCCACGCCCGGAAGGAGAAACCCATGGGACAGCGTACGCCTCTGTATGACCTGCACCTGGCGCTCGGCGCCAAGACGGTCGATTTCGGCGGATGGGACATGCCCCTGCACTACGGCTCGCAAGTCGAGGAGCACCACCAGGTGCGCAGTGACTGCGGGGTGTTCGATGTTTCCCACATGACGGTCATCGATATCGATGGCTGCGCCGCCACGCCCTGGCTGCAACACCTGCTGGCCAACGACGTGACGCGCCTGGAAAGCCCCGGCAAGGCCCTCTACAGCCCGCTGCTCAATGCCGAGGGCGGGGTAATTGACGATCTCATTGCCTACCGCACCGAAGACGGTTATCGCCTGGTGGCCAATGCCGCCACCCGCGACAAGGTGCTGGCCTGGCTGCAGGCCCGCAGCGAAGGCTTCAAGGTGAATTTCAAGGCACGGCCTGAACTGGCCATTCTCGCCATCCAGGGGCCGCATGCCCGAGAAAAGGTCGCTGCCCTGCTCAGCGCCTCGCGGGCCGCGCTGATCCGCGAGCTGCGCCCCTTCGAAGGCCTCGCCGACGGTGACTGGTTCATCGCCCGCACCGGCTATACCGGGGAAGACGGGCTGGAAATCATTCTTCCGGGCGAACAGGCCCCGGCGTTCTACAACGACCTGGTCGGCGCCGGTATCGCCCCGAGCGGCCTGGGCGCCCGCGATACGCTGCGCCTGGAAGCCGGCATGAACCTGTATGGCCAGGATATCGATGAAGCCCATACTCCTTTGACCTCCAACCTGGGCTGGAGCGTCGCTTGGGAGCCGGTCGGGCGCGAATTTATCGGCCGCAGTGGCTTGCTCGCTGAAATCGAACAGGGCGTGAAGGAAAAACTGGTCGGTCTGGTGCTCGAGGAGCGTGGCGTATTGCGCGCGCATCAGGTGGTCCGTGTATCCGGGATTGGCGAAGGGGAGATCACCAGTGGTAGTTTCTCGCCTACGCTGAGCAAATCCATTGCCCTGGCCCGCGTGCCCATGGCCACCGGTGACCGGGCCGAGGTGGAAATCCGCGGCAAGTGGTACCCGGTGCGAGTGGTAAAGCCGACCTTCGTGCGCCATGGCAAGATCCTGATCTGAACATTAACGGCGGGCCGTCCGCTGACCCATTACGAGGAATACAAGACAATGAGCCAAATCCCCGCCGACCTGCGTTTTGCCGAAAGCCACGAGTGGGCTCGCCTGGAAGCCGATGGCACGGTGACCGTGGGTATCAGTGATCATGCCCAGGAAGCGCTGGGTGACGTGGTGTTCGTCGAGCTGGCCGAAGTCGGCAAGGTGTTCGCCGCAGGCGACGCCGCTGGCGTGGTCGAGTCGGTCAAGGCCGCCTCGGATATCTATGCGCCGGTGGGTGGTGAAGTCATCGCGGTCAACGAAGAACTGGCCGACAGCCCGGAGCTGCTCAACGAAGAACCTTACGAATCGTGGATCTTCAAGCTGAAGCCGAGCGACAAGTCCGAGCTGGACAAGCTGCTGGATGCAGCAGGCTATACAGCGCTGATCGGCGAGTAACAGGGCCGCCCTTATCGCGGGGCAAGCCCGCTCCCACGGAGTATTCCTTGTGGGAGTGGGCTTGCCCCGCGATAAGGGCCGCACGGCAAACGCAATAATCCCCGCACATTCGGCAATCCTTCCTAGACTTGTAAGTCTCCATGAGAGCTGGTCCAGGAAGAGATCGTCGCCATGTCCCAGTCGCCATCGCTGAGCCAACTGCAAGAGTCCAACCCTTTCCTGCGTCGCCACCTGGGGCCCGATGCCCAGGAGCAGCAGGCCATGCTCGACGCCCTCGGCGTCGCCAGCCGCAGTGAACTGATCGAGCAGACGGTGCCGCCGGGCATCCGCTTCAATCGCCCACTCGACCTGCCGCCGGCCCTCGATGAGCAGGCCGCACTGGCCAAACTCGCGGGCTACGCTGCGCAGAACCAGCTGTGGACCAGCCTGATCGGCATGGGCTACCACGCCACCATCACCCCCACGGTCATCCTGCGCAACGTGCTGGAGAACCCTGGCTGGTACACCGCCTACACGCCCTACCAACCGGAGATCGCCCAAGGCCGGCTGGAGGCGCTGCTGAACTTCCAGCAAATGGTCATCGACCTTGCCGGCCTGCCCCTGGCCAATGCCTCGCTGCTAGACGAGGCCACCGCCGCGGCCGAGGCGATGGCCCTGGCCAAGCGCGTGGCGCGCAGCAAGAGCAACGCCTTCTTCGCCGACGAGCACTGCCACCCGCAAACCCTGTCGGTGCTCAAGACCCGCGCCGAGGGGTTCGGCTTCGAGCTGATCGTCGATTCGGTGGATAACCTGGGCCGGCACCAAGTGTTCGGCGCGCTGTTGCAATACCCCGATACCCACGGCGAGGTGCGCGACCTGCGCCCGCTGATCGACCAGCTGCATGGCCAGCAGGCCCTGGCCTGCGTCGCCGCCGACATCCTCAGCCTGGTGGTGCTGACGCCGCCCGGCGAACTGGGTGCCGACGTGGTGCTCGGCTCGACCCAGCGCTTTGGCGTGCCCATGGGCTATGGCGGGCCGCACGCGGCCTACTTCGCCTGCCGCGACGACTACAAGCGCGCCATGCCCGGGCGCATCATCGGCGTATCACGTGATGCCCGTGGCAACACCGCGCTGCGCATGGCCCTGCAGACCCGCGAGCAGCACATTCGTCGCGAGAAGGCCAACTCCAACATCTGCACGGCCCAGGTGCTGCTGGCCAACATCGCCGGCTTCTACGCCGTCTATCATGGCCCCGAGGGCTTGCAGCGCATCGCCCAGCGCGTGCATCGGCTGACGTTCATCCTCGCCGCCGGCCTCGAAGCCAAAGGCATCAAGCGCCTCAACCAGCATTTCTTCGACACCCTGACGCTGGACGTCGGCGGCACCCAGGCGGCGATCATCGAAAGCGCCGAGGACGCCCGCGTCAACCTGCGCATTCTCGGTCGCGGGCACCTGGGGCTGAGCCTGGACGAGACCTGCGACGAAGCCACGGTGCTGAAGCTGTTCGATATCTTTCTTGGCGTCGACCACGGCCTGGACATTGCCGCCCTCGACCAGCAGGCCCTGCCCGAAGGCATCCCCGGCGCGCTGGTGCGGCGCACACCGATCCTGCAGCACCCGGTGTTCAACCTGCACCACAGCGAGACCGAGATGCTGCGCTATCTCAAGCAGCTGGAGAACAAGGACCTGGCACTCAACCAGTCGATGATCCCGCTGGGCTCGTGCACCATGAAGCTCAATGCCACCAGCGAGATGATCCCCATCACCTGGCCTGAATTCGCCCAGCCGCATCCGTTCGCCCCGGCGGCGCAGGTGCAAGGATACAAGGCGATGATCGATGAGCTCGAAGCCTGGTTGTGTGCCATCACCGGCTTCGATGCGATCTGCATGCAGCCCAACTCGGGCGCCCAGGGCGAGTACGCCGGGCTGATGGCGATCACTCGTTATCACCAGAGCCGCCACCAGGCCGGGCGCACGATCTGCCTGATCCCGTCCTCGGCCCATGGCACCAACCCGGCGTCGGCGCAGATGGCCGGCATGGAAGTGGTGATCGTCGAGTGCGACGAGGATGGCAACGTTGACCTCGATGATCTCAAGGCCAAGGCGCGCCATGCCGGCGAGCGGCTGTCATGCCTGATGGTGACCTACCCGTCTACCCATGGGGTGTACGAAGAGGGCATCCGCGAGATCTGCGAGGTGGTGCACCAGCTTGGCGGGCAGGTTTACATGGACGGCGCCAACCTCAATGCCCAGGTGGGGCTGACGCGGCCGGCGGACATCGGTGCCGATGTCTCGCACATGAACCTGCACAAGACCTTCTGCATCCCCCATGGCGGCGGTGGCCCGGGCATGGGGCCCATTGGCATCCGGGCACACCTCAAGCCGTTCGTGGCCAGCCACCCGGTGGTGCCGGTGCCGGGGCTGGACCCGAACAACAGCGCGGTGAGCGCGGCGCCGTGGGGCAGCGCCAGCATCCTGCCGATCAGCTGGATGTACATCGCCATGATGGGGCCGCAGCTGGCCGATGCCAGCGAGGTGGCGATCCTGTCCGCCAACTACCTGGCCAGCCAGCTGCGCGATGCCTTCCCGGTGTTGTATCGCGGGCGCAACCAGCGCGTGGCCCATGAATGCATCTTCGATCTGCGCCCGCTCAAGGCGTTGACCGGCATTACCGAGGAGGACGTGGCCAAGCGCCTGATGGACTATGGCTTCCATGCCCCGACCATGTCGTTCCCGGTACCGGGCACGTTGATGGTCGAGCCCACCGAGAGCGAGTCGAAGGCCGAGCTGGACCGTTTCGTCGAAGCGATGCTGGCGATCAGGGCGGAGATTGCCGAAGTCGAGGAAGGCAACTGGCCGGCCGAGGACAACCCGCTCAGGCACGCGCCGCATACCCTGGCCGATGTACTGGCGCCGTGGAGCCGGCCATACAGTCTCGAGCAGGGCATCGCCCCCAGCGCTCACGCCCGCCAGCACAAGTACTGGCCGGCGGTGAACCGGGTCGACAATGTGTATGGGGACAGGAATCTGTTCTGCGCGTGCGTGCCGGTGGAGGCGTATCGTTGAGCTAGCGATCCACCTCCACTGCAGGAATGGACTTACTCGGCCACGGCGTTCTTGGCCAGGATCGCGTTGGCCAGTTCCATGTCACTGGCCTGCACGCCCGGATTGTCCGCGCGCACCTGGCGGATCGCTGCTTCCAGGAACGGCCCGCGAATGGCGCCCTCACTGGCAACGAAGCTGCCGGCGTCGTCCTGGGCGGCGACGATCAGCTTGTGGTCCTTGAAGGTCAGGTAGGTCGAGGCGGTGGTCGCACCGGAGGAGATGATATTGCGCCAGAACGTGTCGGCCATGGCGGAGCCAAGGGGCAGCGAGAACAGGACGGTGGCTGCGATGGCTGTTTTGAGACGCATGATGAATCACCTCGGTGTATGAGGGCGGTTGAGATGCCGATTTGATCGTTGCCCATGGCCCCAAGTTCCCGGCTACAAAGGAGATTTCTTGGTTATCCACAGACCCGCAGGACCTCTTCGGTACAGGTTCTGCCCTGGGCGACCCGCTCCCCACCGTGCCGTCGAAGGTCACGCAGCCCGTCTACCTTGGCCTGTTGCCGCAGGGCTGCGAGGTCGCTGGCGGGGGTGATCCGTTCGCGCAACGCGGTGCTGACCTGGAGCAGTTCGAACAGCCCGGTACGCCCATGGAAACCCGTGCCCCTGCATTGCCGGCAGGCCTGGCGATCCTGCGGGCGAAGCTCCAGACATGCGCGACATAGCGTGCGCACCAGGCGCTGGGCCATGACCCCGAGCAGAGTCGCCCTGATCAAGTAGTCGGCGACACCCAGCTCCAGCAGGCGGGTGATCGCGCCGCAGGCGTCCTGGGTATGCAGGGTCGACAACACCAGATGCCCGGTGAGGGCCGCCTGCACGGCCACCTGGGCGGTTTCCCGGTCGCGGATTTCGCCGATCATGATGATGTCCGGGTCCTGGCGTAGCAGGGCGCGGGCACCGCTGGCGAAGTCCAGCTCCAGGCTGGGTTGGACCTGCAACTGGTTGATCATCGGTTCAAGGCGCTCGATCGGGTCCTCGATGCTGCACAGGTTGACCTGGGGGCTGGCCAGGTGCCGGAGGCTGGCGTACAGGGTGCTGGTCTTGCCCGAGCCGGTCGGCCCCGTCACCAGCAGGATGCCCTGACGTTGTTGCAGCAAGGCCAGCCACTGCTCCAGCAACGCGCCCTCCAGGCCCAGGGTTTCGAGGCTGTCGTGCAATTGTTGAGGGTCGGACAGGCGCAGCACCAGCTTCTCGCCGAACGGGGTGGGCAGGGTGGACAGGCGCAGCTCCACCTCGGCGCCGCTGGGCAGGCGGGTTTTCAGGCGGCCGTCCTGTGGCCGGCGCTTCTCGGCGACGTTCATGCGGCCCAGGTGCTTCAGCCGGCTGACCATTGCCAGGGTGACGCTGGCCGGGAAGGCATACACCGCGTGCAGCAGGCCATCGATGCGCAGGCGCAGATGGCCTTGTTCACGGCGGGGCTCCAGGTGGATATCGCTGGCGCGCTGCTCAATGGCGTACTGCAGCATCCAGTCGACGATGTGCACGATATGGGCATCGTCCGCGCTGGCCTGGGTTTGCCTGGCACCTAGTTCGAGCAGTTGCTCCAGCTCGCCGAGGCGGGGCAACTGGCCAAGGCCTGCGCCGCGCACGGAGTGGGCCAGGCCCAGGAAGGTCGGGCGCAGCTGGCGCAGCTGTCGCGGACTGGCCAGCACCCGGCGCACTGCCTTGCCCAGGCTGCGGCTCAGGTCTGCCTCCCATTCGCGTTGATAAGGCTGGGCGCTGGCCACCGTGACACTGTGTTCATCCACGGCCACGGCGAGGATGCCATGGCGCTGGGCGAAGGCGGCGGACATCAGCCCGGCCACGCGCACCAGGTCGACCTGCAAGGGGTCGATTGCCAGAAATGGCTGGCCAACCCGGTCTGCCAACCAACGGCACAGGGCATCCAGCCCCAGCGGGTGGCCGATGGCGGCGATCAGCTCCAGGGGATGTTCGCCAGGGTGGGCCTTGGCGCGCTCGAGAGCCGCGAGCGCGGCTTCGGGGGCGATCCGCTGCTCCGCCAGCAAGGCGTCCAGCAGGCGATTGAGGTCGAGATCAAGGTGGTCGTTGGCGAGCATGCAAGCGTCCTTGCCGGGCTTCAGAGGCTTGGGCAAGGCTAGTCGTGCAGGACGCACGGCGTCGGTGCAAAGGGTTTCCGGACATTGCCTGCCGGTTTCAACGGCGGGCGACCTCCGCAAGCTGTGGCAGGTTCGCCAGGCACACTTCGCTAACGCAGACCAGGTTGCGCAGTTTCTGCGCGATGACTTCGGCTCGGTGCCAGCTCAGGCCGCCGACGCCGATCGCCACGTCCAGCAGATCGTCGCACTGGCTCACGTTGACGCTGTGCGGGGTGAGGAACTGCAGGGCGAACAGGTTGAGCACGCGACACAGGCTGTCCGGTTCGGCGTCGGCCTGCAGGCGGTAGTGCACAGTGCAGTGGACAGTGTTGGCGGCCCAGGCGTCGAGGCGGGGCAAGTTGAGGGGCCGTTCGAGTGCGTTCATGCTGGGTCTCCGCGAAAGTGGAGAAATTCTTGCACGTCAGACGGGGCATTTTTTCGCTATGATTCGCCAATATCGCGCTAATTCGAATTTTTTAATTCGCAAAAATGCAAATTGGAGAATTAATAATGCTTGGCGAATTGGACGCTTATGACCGGCGCATTCTTGAACTGCTGCAAGACGACGCCTCGCTGTCCAGCGCGCAGATCGCCGAGCGTGTGGGCCTGTCGCAGTCACCTTGCTGGCGGCGCATTCAGCGCCTGAGAGAGGAGGGGGTGATTCGCGGCCAGGTGACGCTGCTGGACCGCAAGAAGGTAGGGCTGAACACGCAGATCTTCGCCGAAGTGAAGCTCAACGCCCATGGCCGTTCGAACTTCGCCGAGTTCACCGAGGCGATCCGCGGTTTTCCCGAAGTGCTGGAATGTTATGTGCTGATGGGGGCGGTGGACTTCCTGCTGCGTATCGTCACCTCGGATATCGAGGCTTACGAGCGGTTCTTCTTCGAAAAGCTGTCGAACGTGCCGGGTATTCAGGAAGTCAACTCGATCGTGGCGTTGTCGGAGATCAAGTCGACCACGAGCCTGCCGCTGAGGCCCTGAAGAGCCAATCGCGGGCAAGCCCGCTCCCACGAGTGCAGGAGCGGGCGGCCACTCAGGCCTTGAGCAGGTGCTTCCAGGCGCGGTTCTGCTCGATGGCGCGAGCCTGCTCGATGCGGGCTTCGAGCAGTTCGCCCTTGTCTTCCTCCAGTAGCGGCAGTTCAGCCAGCTCGTGCAGCTTGTTCAGCTCGCCGTAGAGGCGGTCCTGCTGTGGCAGGTCGAGCACTTGGCGGGCGTGGTGCAGCCAGGTCTGCACGGTCTCGATGCGCGGCAGTTGCTCGGCCAGGTCCTCTGGACGCTGCACATACAGCGGCAGCTTCAGGGCGCGGGCTTCCTCGCCCAGCAAGTGCTGCAGCCAGCTGGCCAGCTGCGCCTTGCCCTGGCGCTCGCCACGGCCCTTGCGCTCGACGGTCCAGGCGCGGGCGGTCAGCCAGCGTGCGGTCTCCAGGGAGAACTGGCCCCAGCGCGGATCTTCCAGCTCTTCGGCGAACTGCTCGGGGGCGGCGCGACGGATGTCCTCGTCGTCATTGCCGGCCAATACCAGCGGGCGCCAGTCTTCCAGCAACGCATCGAGGCTGGCGCGCAGGGCGCGGGTGGTCGGGCGCGGTGCCGCCTGGCCGAGGCTGGCGGTTAGGGCGCGCAGTTCGGCCAGACAGCGAACCCAGTCCTGCAGCAGGCGCCAGTGGCCATTGTGGCGATACTGCTCGGCCAGGCGCTGGCTGCTGCCCAGCAGTTGCCAGGCCAGGGCGGCGTAGGCGTCGTCCATCGGCATCTCGGCGTGCAGCTCGGTCACCGGCAGGCCCAGCTCGTAGCTGTCCGGATCGAGCAGGCGGTAGCCGCGCTCGGCCTTGCTGATGTCGCAAGGCATCAGGGCGAGGCTGGCAGACAGCTCGGCGGCCAGTTCCAGCAGCGCCTCTGGGGCACCTTCACGCAGTTCCAGTTCCAGCTCGCAAATTTCTTCCTTGCGCTTGCCGGCGATCACGAAGCCCTGGTCGATGGCCGCTTCGATCACTACCTTGGCCTTGCCGCGGCCCCAGGCGATCTCGGCGTACTCGCGGGTGAAATCGGTGGTGAACAGCGGTTTGATGGCCTTCTTGTCCAGCCCGGCCAGTTGCTCGGGCCAGCAGGTGCCATCGAGTTTCTTCAGGTCGAGCTTGACCTTGTCCAGGTGCCATTCGAACTCGTTGCGCTCGGACAGGCCGGCCACGCTCTGGCCGCGGCATTTGAGGGTCTGGATGATGACCTCGCCGTCGCGGCGCAGGCGCAGGGCGACACGGGCGGCGGACAGGTCGCGCTCCGGGGTGTCGAAGTACTGGTTGAGCAGTTCGCGGGTCTGCCAGCCGGACTTGTTGCGCTTTTTCAGCAGCGGGTGCTCGCGCAGGGCGGCAAGGGTCTCGCGACTGGCGCGGAGTTTGAGTTCGGTTTCTGTGTGCATCGCGGGCTCGGAAGGAGGGGCATCGTGATTGGGCAGTCTACAGCACTTGCGGCTTGAATCCTTGCTTGTGGGCGCGCGCTTGCCTTGCGGGTCTTTTGCATTGTTATGATGCCCCTCACGCCTCCGAGGAATCCGCGCATGCCGTTGCCATCGCTGAAAGACCAGTTTGCCGCCCTGATCGCCGCACCTTCGGTCAGTTGCACACAGGCTGCGCTGGACCAGTCCAACCGAGCCGTCATCGACCTGCTGGCCGGCTGGTTGGGTGACCTGGGTTTCACCTGCGAGATCCAACAGGTCAGCCCTGGCAAGTTCAACCTGCTGGCCAGCCGCGGCACCGGCCCGGGCGGGCTGGTGCTGGCCGGGCACAGCGACACGGTGCCCTTCGACCCGCAACTGTGGAGCAGCGACCCGCTCAGGCTCACCGAAGTCGATGGCCGTTGGGTCGGCCTGGGCAGTTGCGACATGAAGGGCTTCTTCGCCCTCGTCATCGAGGCGGTGATCCCGCTGCTCGAGCACGATTTCAAGCAGCCTCTGCTGATCCTCGCCACCTGCGACGAAGAAAGCTCGATGTCCGGGGCCCGGGCCCTGGCCGAGGCCGGCCAGCCCCTCGGGCGGGCGGCGGTGATCGGCGAGCCCACCGGGCTCAAGCCGATCCGCATGCACAAGGGCATCCTCATGGACCGCATCGACATTCTCGGGCGCAGTGGCCATTCGTCGGATCCGAACCTGGGCCGCAGCGCCCTGGAGGCCATGCATGCGGTGATGGGTGAGCTGATGGCGCTGCGCCGCAGCTGGCAGGAGCAGTACCGCAACCCCCAGTTCACGGTGCCTGCCCCGACCCTGAACTTCGGCTGCATACATGGCGGCGACAACCCCAACCGCATCTGTGGTCAATGCGCCCTGGAGTTCGACCTGCGCCCGTTGCCAGGCATGGATGTGGAGCAGCTGCGCGCAGCGATCCGCGGCAAGCTCACCCCGCTGGCCGAACGTCATGAAGTGCGTATCGACTATGCGCCGCTGTTCCCGGAAGTGCCCCCGTTCGAGCAGGCTGCCGACAGCGAGCTGGTGCGCCTGGCCGAGCGCCTGACCGGCCATCGCGCCGAAGCAGTGGCCTTTGGTACCGAAGCGCCTTATCTTCAGCAGCTCGGTTGCCAGACCATCGTGCTGGGGCCCGGGGACATCGCCTGTGCCCATCAGCCCGGCGAGTACCTTGAAATGTCACGTATCGAGCCTACCGTGCGTCTATTGCGTGACCTGATCCGGCACTATTGCCTGAACCATTGAGCTTTCCTGAGCAGAGGAGACCGCGCGTGACCGCAAGCCTGTTCCGACGATGACTTTCGAACGTTGTGCGCCTTTTCGTTCTCCGTTCACTTATCCACAGGCCTTGTCATGCCCGATTACGTCAACTGGTTGCGCCATGCTTCTCCCTACATCAACGCCCACCGCGATTGCACTTTCGTGGTCATGCTCCCCGGTGATGGCGTCGAGCACCCGAACTTCGGCAACATCGTCCACGACCTGGTGCTGCTGCACAGCCTGGGCGTGCGCCTGGTGCTGGTCCACGGTTCACGTCCGCAGATCGAGAGTCGCCTCGCCGCACGCGGCCTGACCCCGCACTATCACCATGGCATGCGCATCACCGATGCGGCCACGCTGGACTGCGTGATCGACGCTGTCGGCGCCCTGCGCCTGGCCATTGAAGCGCGCCTGTCGATGGACATGGCGGCCTCGCCCATGCAGGGCTCGCGCCTGCGGGTGGCCTCCGGCAACCTGGTCACGGCACGGCCAATCGGGGTGCTTGAAGGGGTCGACTATCACCATACCGGAGAAGTGCGCCGCGTCGACCGCAAGGGCATCAATCGCCTGCTCGATGAACGTTCCATCGTGTTGCTGTCGCCGCTGGGCTATTCGCCGACCGGCGAGATCTTCAACCTCGCCTGCGAGGATGTGGCCACCCGCGCCGCCATCGAGCTGGGCGCCGACAAGTTGCTGCTGTTCGGGGCCGAGCCGGGTCTGCTGGACGAGCGTGGGCAATTGGTGCGCGAGCTGCGCCCGCAGCATATCGCGCCGCACCTGCAGCGGCTGGGCAGTGACTACCAGGCCGAGCTGCTGGATGCCGCCGCCGAGGCCTGCAAGGGCGGTGTGGCACGCAGTCATATAGTCAGTTATGCCGAGGACGGCGCGCTGCTGACCGAGCTGTTCACCCGTGGGGGCGGTGGCACGCTGGTGTCCCAGGAGCAGTTCGAGGTGGTGCGCGAGGCGACCATCGAGGATGTCGGCGGCCTGCTGGAGCTGATCAGCCCGCTGGAAGAGCAGGGCATCCTGGTGCGCCGTTCACGGGAGGTGCTGGAGCGGGAGATCGAACAGTTCAGCGTGGTCGAGCGCGAGGGCATGATCATCGCCTGCGCGGCGCTTTACCCGATTGCCGATTCCGAGGCGGGGGAGCTGGCGTGCCTGGCGGTAAACCCGGAGTACCGGCATGGCGGGCGTGGTGACGAACTGCTCGAGCGCATCGAGGAGCGGGCGCGCACGCTGGGGCTCAATACCTTGTTCGTGCTGACGACCCGGACCGCACACTGGTTCCGTGAGCGCGGCTTCTCGCCCAGTGGCGTGGAAAGGCTGCCGGCGGCGCGGGCTTCGCTGTACAACTACCAGCGTAATTCGAAGATCTTCGAGAAACCGCTCTGATGCCGAGGCAATGAAAAACGCCGCCCTTGTGGGCGGCGTTTTCGTTTACACGGTGTGCAAGTACCAGTTGTACTCGAGGTCGGAGATCGAGTGCTCGAACTCCTCCAGCTCGCTTTCCTTGCACGCGACGAAGATGTCGATGTACTTCGGATCGATGTACTTGTTGAGGATCTCGCTGTCGTCCAGCTCGCGCAGTGCATCGCGCAGGTTGTTCGGCAGGCTCTGCTCCAGCTGCTCGTACGAGTTGCCTTCGATCGGCTCGCCCGGTTCGACCTTGTTGGTCAGGCCATGGTGCACGCCGGCCAGTACCGCAGCCATCATCAGGTACGGGTTGGCGTCGGCGCCGGCCACGCGGTGCTCGATGCGCACGGCATCCGGCGAGCCGGTCGGCACGCGCAGCGCCACGGTACGGTTGTCCAGGCCCCAGCTCGGTGCGTTCGGCACATAGAACTGCGCGCCGAAACGGCGGTACGAGTTGACGTTCGGGCAAAGGAACGCCATCGAGGCGGGCAGGGTCTCGAGCACACCGCCGACAGCGTGACGTAGCGCGGCGTTCTGCTCGGGATCCTCGCTGGTGAAGATGTTGTTGCCATCTTTGTCCAGCACGGAAATGTGTACATGCAGGCCGTTGCCTGCCTGGCCCGGGTAGGGCTTGGCCATGAAGGTGGTGTCCATTTCATGGTCGTAGGCGATGTTCTTGATCAGGCGCTTGAGCAGCACCGCATAGTCACAGGCCTTGAGCGGGTCGGCGACGTGGTGCAGGTTGACTTCGAACTGCGCCGGGGCGCTTTCCTTGACGATGGCGTCGGCAGGAATGCCTTGCTCCTTCGCACCTTCGAGGATGTCCTGCAGGCAGTCGGCGTATTCGTCGAGGTCGTCGATCAGGTACACCTGGGTCGACTGCGGGCGCTTGCCGGAAATCGGCGAGCGTGGCGGCTGCGGGCGGCCGTTCACGTTCTCCTGGTCGATCAGGTAGAACTCCAGCTCGAACGCGGCGCAGATGGTCAGGCCCAGGTCGGTGAACTTGCTCACCACCTGGCGCAGTACTTCACGGGGGTCTGCGAAGAACGGCTCGCCTTCGATCTCGTGCATGGTCATCAGCAGCTGCGCGGTCGGGCGCTTCTGCCAAGGCTCGTTGCAGAGAGTGTCGGGGATCGGGTAGCAGATACGGTCGGCATCGCCGATGTCCAGGCCCAGGCCTGTGCTTTCGACGGTTGAACCGTTGATATCCAGGGCGAAGAGGGAGGCCGGCAGGTTGATGCCTTTCTCGTAAACCTTGTGGAGGCTGGTGCGCTCTATGCGCTTGCCGCGCACCACACCATTCATATCTGCAATCAGAAGGTCAACGTAGAGAACCTCAGGATGTTCCTTAAGGAACGCGTTCGCTTCGTTAAGCTGAACGGCACGCGGGGGTACCGACATGATGCAACACCTTTGTTGTTAAAAATATCAATCAAGGGGGGCTTGCAACCCCAGTCAATCGGAAAGACCAGGTTAAGTCAAGCCAGCACCCTGATGCCCTTAAATGGCACATCTACGGCAGATTTGCTGCATCTCGGGGCGTGCCATTATCCGCTATTTTCGACTTGAAGGGTTATCCCGAGCGGGGCGTGTTTTATTTTTTACGGGGGAGTTGTGTAAAAAAATGAACGAGGCTAAGCTCGGCATCAACCCAGAACACAATAATACGAGGGTCACATGGTCCGCCTGTCGAGACCTGCCAGCGCCGCATGCACGGTGCGTTCAGGTACATCTCCCGGTTGCCGTCCGGTCACTGCACGCCTGCTTCGAAGGGGCGCCGCGCTGGCCGCAATAATTGACGGTTCGCTTGAAAAAGCCATGCCTCGTAACGCTTTAGCGCAACACCTCCTTTCCTTCTGCCCTTCGTTTTCTATCCGGACGCGCGCCCATGGCGTGTATCCATTGTCGTCCTGCGCGAGGGTTTTTGCTTTAGCCATGCACAGCATCCAGAATCAAGGCGCGGGCCTGTCCTGGCCCCTCGGCGCGCTGCGCGCCGACTTTGTCCGACGCTTGGCGTCAGTGGCCGCCGGTTGCCGCCAACCGCGCCACATTACCTCCTGAGGTATTTATGAGTAACAACCTCGACCAGCTCACCGATTGGTTGAAAGAGCACAAGATCACCGAAGTGGAATGCCTGATCAGCGACCTGACCGGTATCACCCGCGGCAAGATCTCGCCCACCAACAAATTCATCGCCGAAAAGGGCATGCGCCTGCCCGAGAGCGTGCTGCTGCAGACCGTGACCGGCGATTACGTCGACGATGACATCTATTACGAACTGCTCGACCCGGCCGATATCGACATGATCTGCCGCCCCGACGAGAACGCGGTGTTTCTCGTGCCATGGGCCATCGAGCCGACCGCCCAGGTGATCCACGACACCTACGACAAGAAGGGCAACCCGGTCGAGCTGTCGCCGCGCAACGTGCTGAAGAAGGTCCTTAAACTCTACGCAGACAAAGGCTGGCAGCCTATCGTCGCCCCCGAGATGGAGTTCTACCTGACCAAGCGTAGCGAAGACCCGGACTTTCCGCTGCAGCCGCCGGTGGGCCGTTCCGGCCGCCCGGAAACCGGCCGACAGTCGTTCTCCATCGAGGCGGCCAACGAATTCGACCCACTGTTCGAGGACGTCTACGACTGGTGCGAGCTGCAGCAGCTGGACCTCGACACGCTGATCCACGAGGACGGCACCGCGCAGATGGAAATCAACTTCCGTCATGGCGACGCCCTGCACCTGGCCGACCAGATCCTGGTGTTCAAACGCACCATGCGCGAGGCGGCGCTCAAGCACAACGTGGCCGCCACCTTCATGGCCAAGCCGATGACCGGCGAGCCGGGCAGCGCCATGCACCTGCACCAGAGCGTGGTAGATGCCGTCACCGGCAAGAACATCTTCTCCAACGCCGACGGCAGCATGAGCGAGTTGTTCCTCAATCACATCGGCGGCCTGCAGAAGTTCATCCCCGAGGCGCTGCCGCTGTTCGCCCCCAACGTCAACTCGTTCCGCCGCTTCCTGCCGGACACCTCCGCGCCGGTGAACGTCGAGTGGGGCGAAGAGAACCGCACCGTCGGCTTGCGCGTACCGGATGCCGGGCCGCAGAACCGCCGGGTCGAGAACCGCCTGCCGGGCGCCGACGCCAACCCGTACCTGGCCATCGCCGCCAGCCTGCTGTGCGGCTATATCGGCATGGTCGAAGGCATCGAGGCCAGCGCGCCAGTCCAGGGCCGCGGCTACGAGCGCCGAAACCTGCGCCTGCCGCTGACCATCGAGGACGCCCTCGAGCGCATGGAAATCAGCCGTGCGCTGGAGCAGTACCTGGGCAAGAAATTCATCACCGGCTACGTCGCCACCAAGCGCGCCGAGCACGAGAACTTCAAGCGCGTCATCAGCTCCTGGGAGCGAGAGTTCCTGCTGTTTGCTGTGTGATCAACCCTGAGGCCGCCAGGGCGCGGCCACCGGACCATGGAGAAGCACATGAGCGTCAACAACCCGCAAACCCGTGAATGGCAAACCCTGAGCGGCGAGCACCACCTTGCACCTTTCAGCGACTACAAACAGCTGAAGGAAAAGGGGCCGCGCATCATCACCAAGGCGCAGGGTGTGCATTTGTGGGACAGCGAGGGGCACAAGATCCTCGACGGCATGGCCGGCCTGTGGTGCGTGGCGGTCGGCTATGGCCGTGAAGAGCTGGTACGGGCGGCGGAGCAGCAGATGCGCGAGCTGCCGTACTACAACCTGTTCTTCCAGACGGCCCACCCGCCGGCGCTGGAGCTGGCCAAGGCGATCACCGACGTGGCGCCTGCCGGCATGACCCATGTGTTCTTCACCGGCTCCGGCTCCGAGGGCAACGACACCGTGCTACGCATGGTCCGCCACTACTGGGCGCTCAAGGGCAAGCCGGGCAAGCAGACGATCATCGGTCGCATCAACGGTTACCACGGTTCCACCGTCGCCGGTGCGAGCCTGGGCGGCATGAGCGGCATGCACGAGCAGGGCGGCCTGCCGATCCCGGGCATCGTGCATATCCCGCAGCCGTACTGGTTCGGCGAGGGTGGCGACATGACCCCGGATGAGTTCGGCGTATGGGCCGCCGAGCAGCTGGAGAAGAAAATTCTCGAAGTCGGCGAGGACAATGTCGCCGCCTTCATCGCCGAGCCGATCCAGGGCGCCGGCGGGGTGATCATTCCGCCAGACACCTACTGGCCGAAGATCAAGGAAATCCTCGCCAAGTACGACATCCTCTTCGTTGCCGACGAAGTGATCTGCGGTTTCGGCCGCACTGGCGAGTGGTTCGGCTCCGACTACTACGGCCTTGAACCCGACCTGATGACCATCGCCAAGGGCCTGACTTCCGGTTACATCCCCATGGGTGGTGTGATCGTGCGTGACACTGTGGCCAAGGTGATCAGCGAAGGCGGCGATTTCAACCATGGCTTCACCTACTCCGGCCACCCTGTGGCGGCAGCGGTGGGCCTGGAAAACCTGCGCATCCTGCGTGACGAGCAGATCGTCGAGAAGGCCCGCGATGAAGTGGCACCCTACTTGCAAAAACGACTGCGTGAGCTGCAGGACCACCCACTGGTGGGCGAGGTGCGCGGCCTGGGCCTGCTCGGCGCGATCGAGCTGGTCAAGGACAAGGCCACCCGCAGCCGTTACGAGGGCAAGGGCGTGGGCATGGTCTGCCGCAACTTCTGCTTCGACAACGGCCTGATCATGCGCGCCGTCGGCGACACCATGATCATCGCGCCGCCGCTGGTGATCAGCCGCGAAGAAGTGGACGAGCTGGTGGAAAAGGCGCGCAAGTGCCTGGATTTGACGTACGAAGCGATTAAATGACGGTCTGCTAGGCTGGCGAGGTGACATTAAGTCCGTTACAGGCGCTGCTTTTGTTGAAACAGCGCCTTGTAACTTGCCAGACTAACGGCTGTTTCAGTCGCCCAGCGCGTGACCCGTGGGACCTGGCTGCTGAACAGATGGCTTGATAATAAATTCTGGAGCATTACGCATGAAGAAATTGGGCAAGACGCTGCTGGCCGCCGCCCTTATGGGTGCCATGGCCACCGCTGTTCAGGCTGACGACAAGGTGCTGCACGTCTACAACTGGTCGGACTATATCGCCCCGGACACCGTGGCCAACTTCGAGAAAGAGACCGGCATCAAGGTCGTCTACGACGTCTTCGACAGCAACGAGACTCTTGAAGCCAAGCTGCTGGCGGGCAAGTCGGGTTACGACATCGTCGTGCCGTCCAACAACTTCCTGGCCAAGCAGATCAAGGCCGGCGTCTATCAGGAGCTGGACCGCTCCAAGCTGCCGAGCTGGAAAAACCTCGACCCGGCCCTGCTCAAGGCGGTCGGCGATGCCAGCGACCCGGGCAACAAGTACGCCTTCCCCTACATGTGGGGCTCCATCGGCATCGGCTACAACCCGGAGAAGGTCAAGGCCGCGCTGGGCGTCGACAAGATCGACTCGTGGGACGTGGTGTTCAAGCCAGAGAACATCGCCAAGCTCAAGAGCTGCGGCGTGAGCTTCCTCGATGCGCCGACAGAGATGATCCCGGCCGCGCTGCACTACCTGGGCAAACCGAGCGACAGCACCAAGAAAGAAGACCTGAAGGCGGCCGAGGACCTGTTCCTGAAAATCCGCCCTTCGATCACCTACTTCCACTCTTCCAAGTACATCTCGGACCTGGCCAACGGCAACATCTGCGTGGCCGTGGGTTACTCGGGTGACCTGGAGCAGTCCAAGGCCCGTGCCCACGAGGCCGGCGACAAGGTCAAGCTGAGCTATGTCATTCCGAAGGAAGGTGCTGGCACCTTCTATGACATGGTCGCCATCCCGAAAGATGCCGAGAACGTCGACGCCGCCTACAAGTTCATGGAATACCTGCTGCAGCCGAAAGTGATGGCCGGTATTACCAACGCCGTGCGTTTCCCGAACGGTAACAAGGCAGCCACCGAGTTCGTCGACAAGGACATTACCAGCGATGCGGCGATCTACCCTTCCGAGGAAGTGAAAGCGCAGCTCTACGCGATCAAGGCGCCCGAGAAGACCGCCCAGCGCGAGATCACCCGCAGCTGGACCAAGATCAAGTCGGGCAAGTAAGCCCGATGCGGCAACCTCTGGGCCGGGCTTTTCCGGCCCAGAGGCCAGTAACGGCAAATAAGTTTGCGGCATCCACGCCGTGAAGGTAAGTTGCGCGCCGGTTTTGCGTGTGCGGCCGAGGTTTACTGCCCGCAAAGGCACTGATTGTGAGGACCACCCACTTGTCTATTTCTTTTTTTCGCCAGGCCTTGATGGCCGGAGCGGGTCTGACGCTGGCTTGCAGCGTCCAAGCGGCGCCCACGGTGCACATCTACAACTGGTCCGACTATGTCGGCCCCACCACGCTCGCCGATTTCCAGAAGGAAACCGGGATCGAGCCCAAATACGATGTCTTCGACAGCAACGAGACGCTGGAAGGCAAGCTGCTGGCCGGGCGCACCGGCTATGACGTGGTCGTGCCGTCCAACCATTTCCTCGGCAAGCAGATCAAGGCGGGCGCGTTCCAGAAGCTCGACCGCGACCTGCTGCCCAATTATGCGAACCTCGACCCGGCGCTGATGAAGCGCCTGGAGAAGAACGACCCGGGCAACCAGTACGCCGTCCCCTACCTGTGGGGCACCAATGGCATTGGCTACAACGTCGAGAAGGTCAAGGCGGCGCTGGGCACCGACAAGATCGATTCCTGGGCGGTGCTGTTCGAGCCCGACAACATGAAGAAGCTCAGCAAGTGCGGCGTGGCCTTCCTCGACTCCGCCGATGAGATGCTGCCGGCGGTGCTCAACTACATGGGCCGCGACCCCAACAGCAGCAACCCCAAGGACTACGCCGATGCGGAGAAGAAACTGCTGGCCGTGCGTCCCTACGTGACTTACTTCCATTCTTCGAAATACGTCACCGATCTCGCCAACGGCGACATCTGCGTGGCCGCCGGCTTCTCCGGCGACGTGTTCCAGGCCAAGGCCCGCGCTGAAGAGGCGAAGAAGGGCGTGAAGCTGGCCTACGCCATCCCCAAGGAAGGCGGCAACCTCTGGTTCGATGTGCTGGCGATTCCCAAGGACGCCAGCAACGTCAAGGAGGCCCATGCCTTCATCAACTATTTGCTGAAACCTGAGGTTATCGCCCAGGTCAGTGATTACGTCGGTTACGCCAACCCGAACCCCAAGGCTGGCGACCTGATGGACCAGGCCGTGAGGACTGACGCCGCGGTTTACCCACCGCAGGAAGTGCTGGACAAGATGTTCGTCAACGCCGAGTTGCCACCCAAGGTGCAACGTTTGATGACCCGCAGCTGGACCAAGGTCAAGTCGGGCAAGTAACAATCCAGGCCCGCCAGCGCAGCGGCGGGCACACAAATCTTGTTGGGAGTTTCACTCATGGCAGTTGCCTCCGGTGCCTATAAGAAAGCCCTCGAGGGTGGCCAGCAACCCAAGCAGGTGCTGGTCAAGATCGACCGGGTCACGAAAAAGTTCGACGAAACGGTAGCCGTGGACGATGTGTCCCTGGAAATCCGCAAGGGCGAGATTTTCGCCCTGCTGGGCGGCTCCGGTTCCGGCAAGTCCACCTTGCTGCGCATGCTGGCCGGTTTCGAGCGTCCGACCGAAGGGCGGATCTTCCTCGATGGCGTCGACATCACCGACATGCCGCCCTACGAGCGGCCGATCAACATGATGTTCCAGTCCTACGCGCTGTTCCCGCACATGACCGTGGCGCAGAACATCGCCTTCGGCCTGCAGCAGGACAAGATGCCCAAGGCCGAGATCGAGGCCCGCGTGGCCGAGATGCTCAAGCTGGTGCACATGACCCAGTACGCCAAGCGCAAGCCGCACCAGCTGTCCGGTGGCCAGCGCCAGCGCGTGGCCCTGGCCCGATCGCTGGCCAAGCGTCCCAAGCTGCTGCTGCTCGACGAGCCGATGGGCGCGCTGGACAAGAAACTGCGCTCGCAGATGCAACTGGAGCTGGTGGAGATCATCGAGCGCGTGGGCGTGACCTGCGTGATGGTGACCCACGACCAGGAAGAGGCCATGACCATGGCCCAGCGCATCGCCATCATGCACCTGGGTTGGATCGCCCAGATCGGCAGCCCTATCGACGTCTACGAGACCCCGACCAGCCGCCTGGTCTGCGAGTTCATCGGCAACGTCAACCTGTTCGAGGGAGAGGTGGTCGACGACGCCGAAGGCCACGCGATCATTGCCAGCCCGGAACTGGAGCGCAAGATCTACGTCGGCCACGGTGTCACCACCTCGGTCGAGGACAAGCACATCACCTACGCCTTGCGCCCCGAGAAGCTGCTGGTCACCACCGAGCAGCCGACCTGCGAGCACAATTGGTCGCGCGGCAAGGTCCACGACATCGCCTACCTCGGCGGCCACTCGGTGTTCTACGTCGAGCTGCCCAGCGGCAAGATCGTCCAGTCGTTCGTCGCCAACGCCGAGCGCCAGGGCACCCGCCCGACCTGGGACGACGAAGTCTACGTGTGGTGGGAAGACGACAGCGGCGTGGTGCTGCGGTCATGAAAATCCGCAAGCTCAAGCGAGCGTTCCAGCGCCTTGTCCCGGAGGGGCGGCACCTGGTGATCGGCGTGCCGTTCATCTGGCTGTTCCTGTTCTTCATGCTGCCGTTCTTCATCGTCCTGAAGATCAGCTTTGCCGAAGCCGATGTGGCCATCCCGCCGTACACCGAGATCTACACCTACCTGGAAGGCAAGGTCCAGCTGGTGCTGAACCTGGCCAACTATGGCCTGCTGACCGAGGACGAGCTGTACATCGCGGCCTACCTCGGCTCGCTCAAGGTGGCCTTCTTCAGCACCTTGCTCTGCCTGCTGATCGGCTACCCGATGGCCTACGCCATCTCCAAGGCCAGGAAAGAGTCGCAGACCGTCCTGCTGCTGCTGATCATGATGCCGACCTGGACTGCGATCCTGATCCGCGTCTACGCCTGGATGGGCATCCTCAGCAACAACGGCCTGCTCAACAGCTTCCTGCTGTGGCTGGGGCTGATCGACCAACCGCTGCAGATCCTCAACACTAACCTGGCGGTGTATATCGGCGTGGTCTATTCGTACCTGCCGTTCATGATCCTGCCGTTGTACGCCAACCTGGTGAAGCACGACGAGAGCCTGCTGGAAGCTGCATCGGACCTCGGTTCGAGCACCTTCAACAGCTTCTGGAAGATCACCGTGCCGCTGTCGAAAAACGGCATCATCGCCGGCTGCATGCTGGTTTTCATCCCGGTGGTGGGCGAATTCGTGATTCCTGAACTGCTCGGCGGCCCGGAAACCCTGATGATCGGTAAAGTGCTGTGGCAAGAGTTCTTCAACAACCGTGACTGGCCGGTGGCATCCGCGCTGGCGGTAGTGATGCTGGCGATCCTGATCGTACCGATCCTGCTGTTCAACCGCAGCCAGGCCAAAGAGATGGAGGGCCGCGCATGAAACGCTTCAGTTTCTCCAAGCTGATGCTGGTGCTCGGCTTGCTGTTCATCTACCTGCCGATGCTGATCCTGGTGATCTACTCGTTCAACGCCTCCAAGCTGGTGACGGTATGGGGCGGCTGGTCGGTGAAGTGGTACGTCGGCCTGCTCGACAACACCCAGCTGATGGGTTCGGTGATGCGCTCGCTGGAGATCGCCTGCTACACGGCAGTGGCCGCGGTGGCGCTGGGTACCCTGGCGGCCTTCGTGCTGACCCGGGTCACCCGCTTCAAGGGCCGCACGCTGTTCGGTGGCCTGGTCACCGCGCCGTTGGTGATGCCCGAGGTGATCACCGGTCTGTCGCTGTTGCTGCTGTTCGTGGCCATGGCGCAGATGATCGGCTGGCCGCAGGAGCGTGGCATCGTCACCATCTGGATCGCCCACACCACATTCTGCGCCGCCTATGTGGCGGTGGTGGTGTCGGCACGCCTGCGCGAACTGGACCTGTCCATCGAGGAGGCGGCCATGGACCTGGGGGCCAAGCCGTGGAAGGTGTTCTTCCTGATCACCATCCCGATGATCGCGCCGTCGCTGGCAGCGGGCGGCATGATGTCCTTCGCCCTGTCGCTGGATGACCTGGTGCTGGCTAGCTTCGTCTCCGGCCCAGGCTCGACCACCCTGCCGATGGAAGTGTTCTCGGCCGTGCGCCTGGGCGTGAAGCCGGAGATCAACGCCGTGGCCAGCCTGATCCTGCTGTCGGTGTCGCTGGTGACTTTCATGGTCTGGTACTTCAGCCGCCAGGCCGAGGAGCGTCGTCGTCGGGCGATCCAGCAGGCCATCGAGGAGGGCGCCGCGGCGAACGTCTCGCAGCCGCAGGTACGTCGTCCGGCCCAGGCCGCCGCGCAGGCCTGAGCCCTCGCATCGCGGGGCAAGGCGCATCGCCGGTGTGCCGATGCGCCTTGCCCCGCGGTCTTTTCAGCCTTGGTCCGGCCAGTTCCAGGCCGGTTCATCCAGCATCCCCTGCCCGACGATACCGGTCTGCCCCAAGGTCTTCTCCAGGTGGATCGAGTTACACTCGGCATCCTCCTCCAGGGCCGCCACCAGCCGCGGCGCGTGCGACACCACCCAGACCTGACATTCTCGCGCCGCGCGGCGGATCAGGCGTGCCAGTGCCGGCAACAAGTCCGGATGCAGGCTGGTCTCCGGCTCGTTGAGCACCATCATGCTCGGTGGGCGCGGCGTGAGCAGGGCAGCCACCAGCAACAGGTAGCGCAAGGTCCCGTCGGACAGCTCGGCAGCGCTCAGCGGCCGCAACAGCCCGGCCTGGTGCAAGCGCAGGCCGAACAGGCCGCCGGGCTGGGCGTCGACCGCAAGCCGGGCGCCGGGAAAGGCGTCAGCCACTGCATCCTGCAGGGCCTGCAGGTCGCCGATCTCGTCGATGGTCTGCAGGGCGGCGGCGAGGTCGCGGCCATCGTGATGCAGCACCGGCGTGCGCGTTCCCAGCCGCGATTGTCGGGCGGGCGCTTCGGCATCGGTACGGAAATGGTCGTAGAAGCGCCAGCTGCGGATCTGCTCGCGCAGATGCGGCACCTCGGGGGAGCCCTGGAGACTGCCGACCTGGTCGAACAGGCTGTCGAACTCGGTCATGTGCTGGTGCAGCACCTGCCATTGGCGCCCATCGCGGGCCCTGACCATCCCCGCGTTGCGCTGCACCAGCTGGCTGGCGGGTCGGCACAGGGGGCCGGCCCAGATCGTCTCCTGCTTGATCTGCGGGTCCAGGGCGAACTTCGACCGGCTGGGTTCGGGCAGGCCGAGGCTGATCGCGTAGCCGAAGTCTTCGCCAGCAAAGCCCATCTTCAGCCGCCGGGCTTGCTGGCGTGGCCCGCCTTCCACTGGCACCTCGCCATTGAGCATGCGCCGGGTGAGCTTCTCGGGGCCGGCCCAGAAGGTCGATTCCAGCCCGCCCTCGGCAGCCAGCGCGTTGACCACGCCGCCGCGCGCGGTCTCTGCCAGCAGGCGCAAGGCCTTGTACAGGTTGGACTTGCCACTGCCATTGGCTCCGGTAATCACGTTCAGCCGCCCCAGCGGCAGCACCAGCTGGTTGATCGAGCGGTAGTTGGCAATGGCCAGGGTGGTGAGCATAGGCGGCATCCTTGAGCGGTCGGACGGCAGTATCGCCGATACCGCCTCGCTTTGTTGAACCCTGGCCAATGCCGTTTGTCGATCACTGATCTACGCTTTCAAACGCATCCCTTTTACCTGAGAGAAGCAAGGAGCCTGCATGACGCTAGAGCGTGCGCCGCTGGTCGTTTGCCTGGGGTTGCTTTCCCTGCTATCAGGCTGTGGCAAGGAGGAGGTTGGTCAGGTGCTGCCCCGGGTCGCGGTGCAACAGGTGCAGCCCACCGATTTTGCCGCCCGGGTCACCCTGACCGGTGACGTGCAGGCGCGGGTGCAGACGGATTTGTCGTTCCGCGTGGGCGGCAAGATCATCGCCCGCAGCGTCGATGTCGGTGACCATGTCAAGGCCAACCAGGTACTGGCGCGTCTTGACCCCAAAGACCTGCAGAACAACGTGGATTCGGCGAAGGCCGAGGTGTTCGCCGAACAGGCCCGGGTCGCCCAGACCAGCGCCGCGTTCGCGCGTCAGCAGAAGCTTCTGCCCAAGGGCTACACCAGCCAAAGCGAGTACGACTCCGCCGAGGCCGCGCTGCGTAGTAGCCAGAGCGCGCTCAAGGCCGCTCAGGCGCAATTGGCCAACGCCAACGAGCAATTGGGCTACACGGCATTGGTTGCCGAAGCCGACGGCGTTATCACTGCGCGTCAGGCCGAGGTCGGCCAGGTGGTACAGGCGACCATGCCGATCTTCAGCCTGGCCGTCGATGGCGACCGTGACGCGGTGTTCAATGTCTACGAATCGCTGCTGGTGGCGCCCAGCAGCGAGAGGGACTTGACGGTAAGCATGATCGACAGCCCCACCATCACCGCCCAGGGACATGTGCGCGAGATCACCCCGACGGTCTCGGCCCAGAGTGGCACGGTGCAGGTCAAGGTGGCCCTGCGCGATGTGCCCAAGGGCATGGCCCTGGGCGCGCCGGTGACCGTTTCGGCCAGTGCACACGGCAAACCGAGCGTCGAGCTGCCCTGGTCTGCCCTGACCAAGGCGCTGAGCGAGCCCGCCGTGTGGGTGGTTAGCGAGGGTGACAAGGCGCAACTGCGCAAGGTCCAGGTGGCGCGCTACCTGACCGGCAAAGTGGTGATCAGCGAGGGTCTCGAGGCCGGTGAGGTGGTGGTGGTCAGTGGTGGCCAGCTGCTGAACCCAGGTATTCAGGTCGAAAAGGTCGACGCCAAAAGCGGGGGAGTCGCGCCATGAGGCCGTTGCTGCCGATATTGTTTGCCTGTGCGTTGCTGGCTGCCTGTGGCAACGAGGACGTCCAGCCCGAACCCGTGCGCCCGGTGCTGTCGACCGTGGTCGAGCCCCAGGTGCAAGCGCAGCTTGGGCGTTTTGCCGGCAACATCCAGGCACGTTTCGAGAGCACCTTGGGTTTCCGCGTGTCTGGCCGCATCGCTCGGCGCTGGCTGGATGTCGGGGCCCAGGTCAAGCCGGGCGACACCCTGGCGACCCTCGATCCGACCGACCAGCAGAACCAGCTGCGTGCCGCCGAAGGCGACCTTGCGCGGGTCCAGGCCCAGTGGATCAATGCCCAGGCCGATGCCCGCCGCCAGCAACAGTTGTATGACCGCGGGGTCGGCGCCCAAGCCCAGCTCGACATTGCCCAGACCAACCTGAAGACCACTGGCGCGTCACTGGAGCAGGCGCGCTCGGCGGTCAGCCAGGCCCGCGACCAGCTCGGCTACAGTACCCTGCGTACCGACCATGCCGCGGTGATCACGGCCTGGCAGGCCGAGGCCGGGCAGACCGTCAGCGCCGGCCAGGCCGTGGTCACACTGGCGCGCCCGGATGTGAAGGAAGCGGTGATCGACCTGCCGATCGCTTTGGCCGAACAACTGCGTCACGACCTCACCTTCACCGTCGCCTCGCAGCTCGACCCTAGCATCAACACCACCGCCACCTTGCGCGAGCTGGAGCCCCAGGCCGATGCCACCACCCGTACCCGCCGCGCCCGCCTGACCCTGGCCAGCACCCCGGACGCCTTCCACTTGGGGACTGCGATCAGCGTCACCTTGACCTCGGCGGTGACGCCGCGCAGCGAGTTGCCACGCTCCGCGCTGCTCGAACGCGATGGCAAAACCCAGGTGTGGGTAGTCGACCCGCAGGGCAAGACCGTGGCCACCCGTGACGTCACCCTGGCGGAGCGTGGTCCTGACAGCATCATCCTGTCCTCCGGTGTACAACCCGGCGAACGCGTCGTCACCGCCGGCGTCAACAGCCTCAAGCCTGGCCAGAAGGTCATATTCGACGAGGACGCACGATGAAAGGAAGCTTCAACCTCTCCGAATGGGCGCTCAAGCACCAGTCTTTCGTCTGGTACCTGATGTTCGTCGGGCTGCTGATGGGGGTGTTTTCCTACTTCAACCTGGGCCGGGAAGAGGATCCGTCCTTCACCATCAAGACCATGGTGATCCAGACACGTTGGCCGGGGGCGACCCAGGCCGAGACACTGAACCAGATCACCGATCGGATCGAGAAGAAACTTGAGGAGCTCGATTCGCTCGACTATGTGAAAAGCTATACCCGTCCCGGCGAATCCACGGTTTACGTGTATCTGCGCGATACCACCAAGGCCAGGGACATTCCAGCTATCTGGTACCAGGTGCGCAAGAAGATCCAGGACATCCGTGGCCAGTTTCCCCAGGGTGTGCAGGGGCCGGGCTTCAATGACGAGTTCGGCGATGTGTTCGGCTCGATCTATGCCTTCACCTCCGATGGCCTGACCTTGCGCCAGCTGCGCGACTATGTGGAGCTGGCCCGCGCCGAGGTGCGCGAGGTGCACAACATCGGCAAGATCGAGCTGATCGGCACCCAGGACGAAGTGCTCTACCTGAATTTCTCCACCCGCAAGCTGGCGGCCCTGGGCATCGACCAGCGGCAAGTCATGGAGGCGCTGAAATCGCAGAACGCGGTGACCCCTGCGGGGGTGATCGAAGCCGGCCCCGAGCGCATCTCGGTGCGCACCACAGGCCAGTTCGCCTCGGAGAAGGACCTGGAGACGGTCAACCTGCGCATCAACGACCGCTTCTTCCGCCTGGCCGATATCGCCGACATCGAGCGCGGCTACGTCGACCCGCCGTCACCGATCTTCCGCTACAACGGCCAGCCGGCCATCGGCCTGGCCATCGGCATGAAGGCCGGCGGCAACATCGAGGTGTTCGGCGCTGCACTGAAGAAGAAGATGGATAGCATCGTCAGCGAACTGCCGGTCGGGGTCGGCGTACACACCGTGTCCGACCAGGCGGTGGTGGTCAAGCAGGCGGTTGGCGGCTTCACCAGTGCCTTGTTCGAAGCCGTGGTGATCGTGCTGGTGGTGAGTTTCGTCAGCCTGGGCGTGCGTGCCGGGCTGGTGGTGGCCTGCTCGATTCCGCTGGTGCTGGCCATGGTGTTCGTGTTCATGGAGTACAGCGACATCACCATGCAGCGGATTTCGCTGGGTGCGCTGATCATTGCCCTGGGCCTGCTGGTGGATGACGCGATGATCACCGTGGAGGTGATGGTCACGCGCCTGGAAATGGGTGAGACGAAAGAGCAGGCGGCGACCTTCGCCTACACCTCGACGGCCTTCCCCATGCTGACCGGAACCCTGGTGACCGTGGCCGGTTTCGTGCCGATCGGCCTCAATGCCAGCTCGGCCGGTGAATACACCTATACCTTGTTCGCGGTGATCGCCGTGGCGCTGCTGGTGTCGTGGGTGGTGGCGGTGTTCTTCGCCCCGGTGCTGGGCGTGCATATCCTCAGCAGCGAAAAGCTCAAGCCCCACGAGGCCGAACCTGGGCGGGTGGGCCGGGCGTTCGAGCATGGCCTGCTGTGGTGCATGCGCCACCGCTGGGTGACAGTGATCGGCACCATCGTGCTGTTCGCACTGTCGGTGGTGGGCATGCGCTTCGTACAGAACCAGTTCTTCCCATCCTCGGACCGCCCGGAGATCCTGGTCGATCTCGACCTGCCGCAGAACGCCTCGATCGAGGAAACGCGCAAGGTGGTGGATCGCCTGGAGGCGAAGATCAAGGACGACCCCGACCTGGTGCGCTGGAGCACTTACATCGGCCAGGGGGCGATTCGCTTCTACCTGCCCCTCGACCAGCAATTGCAGAACCCCTATTACGCCCAGCTGGTGATCGTCAGCAAGGGCTTCGAAGAGCGCCAGGGCATGATCGAGCGCCTGCAGAAACTGCTGCGCGAAGACTTCGTAGGCATCGGCAGCAACGTGCAGTCGCTGGAGATGGGCCCGCCGGTGGGCCGGCCGATCCAGTACCGGGTCAGCGGCAAGGACATCGACCAGGTGCGCCGCTATGCCATCGAACTGGCCACGGTGCTCGACAGCAACGAGCATATCGGCGACATGATGTACGACTGGAACGAGCCCGGTAAGGTGCTGCGCATCGAGATCGCCCAGGACAAGGCGCGTCAACTGGGGCTTTCGTCCGAAGACGTGGCCAATGTAATGAACAGCATCGTCAGCGGCGTGCCGGTCACCCAGGTCAACGACAACATCTACCTGGTCGACGTCATTGCCCGGGCCGAGGACAGCGAGCGGGGCTCCCCCGACACCCTGCAGAACCTGCAGATCGTCAGCCCCAGTGGTGTGTCCATCCCTCTGCTGGCGTTCGCCACCGTGCGTTACGAGCTGGAGCAGCCATTGGTGTGGCGGCGCGACCGCAAGCCGACCATCACCATCAAGGCCTCGGTGGTCGGCGATATCCAGCCGACCAACCTGGTGGCGCAACTCAAGCCGAAGATCGACGAATTCGCCGGCAAGCTGCCGCCCGGCTACGGCGTGGCCACCGGCGGTACGGTGGAGGAGAGCGGCAAGGCCCAGGGGCCGATCGCCGATGTCATTCCGTTGATGCTGTTCCTCATGGCGACCTTCCTGATGATCCAGCTGCACAGCGTGCAGAAGCTGTTCCTGGTGGTCAGCGTCGCGCCGCTGGGGCTGATCGGCGTGGTCCTGGCCCTGGTGCCCACGGGCACGCCCATGGGCTTCGTGGCGATCCTCGGCATCCTCGCCCTGGCCGGGATCATCATCCGTAACTCGGTGATCCTGGTGACCCAGATCGACGAATTCGAAGAGCAGGGCTACACCCCCTGGGACGCGGTGGTGGAAGCGACCAACCACCGCCGCCGGCCGATCCTGCTGACGGCGGCGGCGGCAAGCCTGGGCATGATCCCGATTGCCCGGGAAGTGTTCTGGGGGCCGATGGCCTACGCCATGATCGGCGGCATCATCAGTGCAACGCTGCTGACGCTGTTGTTCCTGCCGGCGCTGTACGTGGCCTGGTACAAGATCCGCGAGCCGGAAAAGACTTCCTGAGAACCACGCGCACCCTGTGGGAGCCGGCTTGCCAGCTCCCACAGGGCTCAGTGTTCGCGCTAATGGTTATATAAACATTCTTAAACAGTATTTTTAAGAATATCCGCGCCTCACTAGTATTGCCCTCAAGCCAGGCGCAAATCCCCTTCAAAACCTCTGCCCGGCTCCCTTACTCACAGGAGAACGAGCATGAGTGCATCTCTGCGCAGCATCGACGGTCAGGACGAAGCCACCATTCTGCGTGAAATCCAGAGTGCCCTGCGCGACCTGCGCTTTGGCGCGGTGGAGATCACCGTGCACAACGCCCAGGTGGTGCAGATTGAACGCAAGGAGAAGTTCCGCCTGCAGCAGCCCGGCAACAAGACCGGCTGACACCGCACCCCTTCAAAACTAGAAAAATGCCAATCGGGAGCTTCACCATGTCCATCCGCCGTTATGCGCTTGCCGCCCTGGCCAGTGCCGTTTTTGCCGGTTCCGCGATCGCCAAGGACTACGAATTGCTGAACGTGTCCTATGACCCGACCCGCGAGCTGTACCAGCAGTACAACGCCGAGTTCATCAAGCATTGGCAAGCCGCCAACCCCGGCGACAAGGTGAAGATCCAGCAGTCCCACGGCGGTTCGGGCAAGCAGGGCCGCGCGGTCATCGACGGCCTGCGCGCCGACGTGGTGACCCTGGCCCTGGCCGGCGACATCGACGAGATCGCCAAGCTCGGCAAGACCCTGCCGGAGGACTGGCAGAAGCGCCTGCCGGACGCCAGCACGCCGTACACCTCGACCATCGTGTTCCTGGTACGCAAGGGCAACCCGAAAGGCATCAAGGACTGGGGCGACCTGATCAAGAAAGACGTCTCGGTGATCACGCCCAATCCAAAGACCTCCGGCGGCGCCCGCTGGAACTTCCTCGCCGCCTGGGCCTACGGCCTGAAGACCGGCGGCAGTGAAGACAAGGCCAAGGCCTACGTGCAGGAGCTGTTCAAGCACGTGCCGGTGCTCGATACCGGCGCGCGTGGCTCGACCATCACCTTCGTCAACAACGGCCAGGGCGATGTGCTGCTGGCGTGGGAAAACGAAGCCTTCCTGGCGCTGAAGGAAGACGGTGGCAGCGACAAGTTCGAGATCGTCGTCCCATCGCTGTCGATCCTGGCCGAGCCACCGGTGGCGGTGGTCGACAAGAACGCCGAGAAGAAGGGCAACGAGAAGATCGCCGAGGAATACCTCAAGCATCTGTACAGCCCGGCTGGCCAGAAGATCGCTGCACAAAACTTCTACCGTCCGCGTGACGCGAAGGTCGCCGCCGAATTCGGCAAGCAGTTCCCGAAACTGGACCTGGTGACCATCGACAAGGACTTCGGTGGCTGGAAGACTGCGCAGCCGAAGTTCTTCAACGATGGCGGTGTGTTCGACCAGATTTATCAGGCACAGTGATCGGCAATGAACAAGCGGGGCTGCGCAGCAGCCCCACAAACAAAACCCTTCAGTAGCCTGCACCGGCCCGGGATGACTCCCGGGCTTCGTGCGTTCAACCAGGGACCTTTATGTCACGTCGCATTTCCCCCGTCATACCCGGCTTCGGGCTGACGCTGGGCTACACCTTGGTGTACCTCAGCCTGATCGTGCTGATACCGCTGGCGGCCATGTTCATCCATGCCTCGCAGCTCACCTGGGAGCAGTTCTGGAACATCGTCAGCGCGCCGCGGGTCATCGCCGCGCTGAAGCTGAGTTTCGGCACCGCCCTGTTCGCCGCCATCATCAACGGCGTGATCGGCACCCTGCTGGCCTGGGTGCTGGTGCGCTACACCTTCCCCGGGCGCAAGGTCATCGACGCGATGATCGACCTGCCGTTCGCCCTGCCCACCGCCGTGGCCGGCATTGCCTTGACCGCCTTGTACGCCCCTGCGGGCTGGGTTGGTCAGTTCGCCACGGATCTTGGTTTCAAGATCGCCTACACCCCACTGGGCATCACCCTGGCGCTGACGTTCGTCACCCTGCCGTTCGTGGTGCGCACGGTGCAGCCAGTGCTGGCTGACATCCCGCGTGAGGTGGAAGAGGCTGCCGCCTGCCTGGGCGCGAAGCCTTTGCAGGTGTTCCGCCATGTACTGGCTCCGGCGTTGCTGCCAGCGTGGCTGACCGGCTTCGCCCTGGCTTTTGCCCGTGGCGTTGGCGAGTACGGTTCGGTGATCTTCATCGCCGGCAACATGCCGATGAAGACCGAGATCCTGCCGTTGCTGATCATGGTCAAGCTCGACCAGTACGACTACACCGGCGCCACTGCCATCGGCGTGTTGATGCTGGTGGTTTCCTTCATCCTGCTGCTGCTGATCAACTTGCTGCAGCGGCGCATCGAAACCCCTTGAAGGAGGCCCGCTAATGTCTTCATCAACCCTTGGCGCGACCGCCGCCGCCAACGCCGCCCGGCGTGGCAGTGCCACTTCGCGCCGCGTGCTGATCACCCTGGCCTGGATCGTCTTTGCGCTGTTCCTGGCGCTGCCGCTGGTGATCGTGGTGTCCCAAGCCCTGAAAAACGGCTTCGGCACCTTCTTCGAGGCGATCTTCGAGGCCGATGCCTTGTCTGCGCTCAAGCTCACCCTGCTGGCGGTGGCCATTTCGGTGCCGCTGAACCTGCTGTTCGGGGTCAGTGCCGCCTGGTGCGTGAGCAAGTACAGCTTCCGTGGCAAAAGTATCCTGGTGACCCTGATCGACCTGCCGTTCTCGGTGTCACCGGTGATCGCCGGCCTGGTCTACGTGCTGATGTTCGGCGCCCAGGGCCTGTTCGGCCCGTGGCTGCAGGACCACGATATCCAGATCGTCTTCGCCCTGCCGGGCATCGTCCTGGCGACCATCTTCGTCACCGTGCCGTTCGTCGCCCGTGAACTGATCCCGCTGATGCAGGAGCAGGGCACCCAGGAAGAGGAGGCCGCGCGCCTGCTCGGGGCCAACGGCTGGCAGATGTTCTGGCACGTCACGCTGCCGAACATCAAATGGGGCCTGATCTACGGCGTGGTGCTGTGCACCGCACGGGCCATGGGCGAGTTCGGCGCGGTATCGGTGGTCTCCGGGCATATCCGTGGCGTCACCAACACCTTGCCGCTGCACGTGGAGATCCTCTACAACGAGTACAACCATGTCGCGGCCTTCAGCGTGGCCAGCCTGCTGCTGATCCTGGCGCTCTTCATCCTGCTGCTCAAGCAGTGGAGCGAGAACCGTATTAACCGCCTGCGCCATAGCGCCGCGGAGGAATGATTCATGTCGATCGAAGTTCGTAACGTCAGCAAGCGCTTCAACAGCTTCCAGGCCCTGGACAACATCAACCTGGACATCCACAGCGGCGAGCTGGTTGCCCTGCTGGGCCCGTCGGGCTGCGGCAAGACCACCCTGCTGCGCATCATCGCCGGCCTGGAAACCCCGGATGACGGCAGCATCGTGTTCCATGGTGAGGACGTGTCCGGGCACGACGTGCGTGATCGCAACGTCGGCTTCGTGTTCCAGCACTACGCGCTGTTCCGCCATATGAGCGTGTTCGACAACGTCGCCTTCGGCCTGCGCATGAAACCCAAGGGCGAGCGCCCGAGCGAGAGCAAGATCGCCGAGAAGGTCCACGAGCTGCTGAACATGGTCCAGCTCGACTGGTTGTCCGATCGCTACCCCGAGCAGCTGTCCGGTGGCCAGCGCCAGCGTATCGCCCTGGCCCGTGCCCTGGCGGTGGAGCCCAAGGTATTGCTGCTCGACGAGCCGTTCGGGGCGCTGGATGCCAAGGTGCGCAAGGAACTGCGCCGCTGGTTGGCGCGGCTGCACGAAGACATCAACCTGACCTCGGTATTCGTTACCCACGACCAGGAAGAGGCCATGGAAGTCGCCGACCGCATCGTGGTGATGAACAAGGGCGTAATCGAGCAGATCGGTTCGCCGGGCGAGGTGTACGAGAAACCGGCCAACGATTTTGTCTACCACTTCCTGGGTGACTCCAACCGCCTGGCGCTGAGCGAAGGCCACCATGTACTGTTCCGCCCGCACGAGGTGTCGTTGTCGCGCCATGAGACCGAAGGCCACCATGCCGCCGAGGTCCGCGATATCCGCCCGTTGGGCGCCACCACCCGGGTCACCTTGAAGGTGGAAGGGCAGAGCGAGTTGATCGAGGCCGAGGTGGTCAAGGATCATGACAGCCTGACCGGGTTGGCGCGGGGGGAGACGTTGTTCTTCCGGCCGAAGGTGTGGCAGAAGGTGGCGGATATCTGAACTACTGGATGTGAATGAAGAACCCGGGCCTGGTCCCGGGTTTTTTGTTACCTGGCGGACGCAATCGCGGGGCAGTTGCCCACATGCCATTCGAGCATTTTTTTCATGCCTTCCAGGCATGTCGAACACCCGACCCGGCTAGAGGTCGCTGGTGCCAAGGCTTGCAGCGGACCGGACAAAATCGATAGCAAAAAAAGCTATAACAATAAATTTAAACATTCCTTCATGGCCTAAGCCCCTGCCGTCGATGATTCAGCCACACACCTGAATCAACACCCCAGGAGTTTCTAGCAATGGGTAATGTCCAGTCGGCCGTCAGGGCCTTTGAGCAGCCTTGGCACCCGGCATCGGGCGACCTGGTCGAGCTCGGACGCACGCTACGCCTGCCGCTTGGCCAGTTACGCCTGCAACGCACGCCACTGAGCGGCCTCAAACGACGCGACAAGCTGGCGTTGGTGCTGCTGGTGCTGGCCCTGCACGGTGCCGTCGCCTACTGGATCAACCAGGCACCGACCCCGGCGTTGCCCATCGTTCCGCCGCAGATTCCGCCCATGACCATCGAGTTCGCCGCGCCCGCGCCGCCGGTCGTCGAGCTGCCGCCGCCAGCCCCGGCAGCGCCTGTGGTCGAACCGCCACCGCCGGTGATCGACGAGTTGGCTGCCAAGCCAAAGCCCAAGCCGAAAGTCTTGCCCAAACCTGTGGCCAAGCCACAGCCAAAACCGCAGCCGAAACCGAAACCGGTCGAGGCGCCGCCACCCACGCCGACGCCCGTGGCCGCGCCGGCTCCGCCTGCGCCACCCGCCCCGGCCCCGGTGACGCCAGCCTCGGCCAACGCCGCCTACCTCAAGAACCCGGCGCCGGAATATCCGCAGATGGCCCAGCGCCGTGGCTGGGAGGGCACCGTGCTGCTGCGCGTCGAGGTGCTGCCCAGTGGCAAGCCAGGGCAGATCCAGATCCAGAAAAGCAGTGGTCGCGACGCTCTGGACGCCGCCGCGCTAGCCGCGGTGAAACGCTGGAGCTTCGTCCCGGCCAAGCAGGGCGAGGTGGCCCAGGTGGGTTGGGTCAGCGTACCGATCGATTTCAAGCTTCGTTAACTTGCGAGCGCACACAGGAAGGACTTCATCATGAGCTTGTTGGCATCTCCCCTCGAATCCGTTGAAGGCGCGGTCATCTGGCTGCTGGTCGGCTTCTCCGTCGCCACCTGGGCGTTGGCCCTGGTCAAGGTCGTGCAGTTCGTGCGCCTGAAGAACCAGGACAAGCGCTTCCACCAGCAGTTCTGGGCCGCGTCCAGCCTCGACTCTGCCGCGGAGCCGGCCCACGATCTGCCAGGCCCGGCTGCCCGTGTCGCCCAGGCGGGATTCGCGGCGATCGCGGTTGGCGAGCCTGGTCACGCTAACGATTTGAGCCAGGCCATCAACCACCAGGACCGCCTGGAGCGCGCCCTGCGCCAGCAGATCGTTCGCGAGCGTCGTTCGCTGGAAACCGGCCTGGCGGTGGTGGCCAGTATCGGCAGCACTTCACCCTTCATCGGCCTGTTCGGCACGGTGTGGGGCATCATGGAAGCGCTCAAGGGCATCAGCGCGGCGGGCTCGGCGAGTTTGGAGACCGTGGCGGGGCCGATCGGTGCCGCACTGGTGGCCACCGGCGTGGGTATCGCCGTCGCGGTGCCGGCGGTGCTGGTCTACAACTACTTCCTCCGTCGCCTCAAGCTGACCGCCGCCGACCTCGACGACTTCGCCCACGACTTCTACAGCCTGGCGCAGAAGAGTGCCTTCCGCGTGCTGGTGCATCCGGCGGTGCAGCGCCAGCACACCGGCTTCACCCAACCTGTGAAGGAGGCGTCCTGACATGGCCTTCTCGACCCAGGACAGCGATGAAGTGTTGAGTGAAATCAACGTCACGCCGTTGGTGGACGTCATGCTGGTGCTGTTGGTGGTGTTCATCGTCACCGCGCCGTTGCTGACCAACGCCATCCCTATCAACCTGCCCAAGACCGAGGCCGTGGCACCGGTGGAGCAGAAGGACCCGCTGGTAGTGAGCATCGACGGCAGCGGCAAGCTGTTCATCAACAAGGACGAGATCCAGCCCGACCTGCTGGAGACCAACCTCAAGGCTGCCAAGGACAAGGACGCCGAGCTGCGTGTGCAGTTGCAGGCCGACGATGGTGTGAACTACGGCGAGGTCGCCCGGGCGATGGCGGCGATCGAGCGTGCCGGGATCAGCAAGCTGGCGGTGATCACCGCGCGCTGACCGGCGATACCTTCTTCAGGCAAGTGCTTAGGGGCCATTTTCCTTGGCAGGGGATGGCCCTTTTTTTATGCGCGAAGCCAAGCCTCCTCCATATAAGTTTTTTGGTTATTAATAAATAGCTTCTTATTCCTTTACGAATATATCCCCCTCCCTATACTTGCACCCAAGCACGCAAACTTCCGGAGGCGTCCCCATGCGCAATGAGTCGATTCGTTACCTGATTGTGCCGGGCTGGCAAGGATCGCCAGACAACCATTGGCAAAGTCACTGGCAGCGCAGCCTGCCCAACAGCGCACGGGTCGAGCAGAGCGACTGGCTCACGCCACAACGACGCGATTGGGTACAGGCGCTGGAACAAGAGATTGCCGCCGAGCGCTCGCCGGTGATTCTCATCGCCCACAGCCTCGGCTGCATCACAGTCGCGCATTGGGCCGCCCAGGCCAGCCCTGATTTGCAGCAAAGGGTGCGCGGCGCGCTGCTGGTGGCACCGGCGGATGTCGAGCGGCCGAACTGCGCGCCAGCCCTGCGCAATTTTGCGCCGATTCCCCTGCAGGCCCTGCCGTTCCCCAGCCAGGTGGTCAGCTCCGACAACGACCCGGCGGTGAGCGTGCCGCGCGCGTTGTACCTGGCGCAGGCCTGGGGCGCCGAAGCCGGGCTGCTGGCCAACGCCGGGCATATCAACGTCAAGTCCGGGCACCAGCGCTGGGAGCAAGGCTTTGCCTATCTCTACCGGCTGCAGGCCCGTGTCGACCAGCGCGCCCTGCGCCGCGCCTGATCCACAGGTTTTCATCGACTGAGCTGAGTCCCTCGACCGCTTGCGGCCGGGGCGGGAGTATTCCATGACATTTCACACACCATTCGGTCAGCCGCTGCTGACCTTCCCCGAGCTGGACAAGAGCCCGCTGAGCATCCGCGCCAAGGCGCTGGTGTTCGTCGACCCGCGCTCCCAGGCGCTGCGCCAGGCCCTGGAACGGCTGGCGCCACAACCGTTGCCGGTGCTGATCCGCGGCGAGACCGGCACCGGCAAGGAGCTGCTGGCCCGGCAGATTCATCGCGCCAGTGATCGGGGCGGGTTGTTCGTGTCGGTCAACTGCGCGGCCATCAGCCCGACCTATGCCGATGCCGAGCTGTTCGGCTATAGCGCGGGTAGCCAGGGTGGTACTGCCAGCAGTCGCGCCGGATGGTTCGGCTCGGCCAATGGCGGCACCTTGTATCTGGACGAGATCGCCGACCTGCCCCTGGCGATCCAGGGCAAGCTGCTGGCCGCCCTGGAGAATCGTGAGGTGATCCGGGTCGGCGCCACGCAGCCGCAGGCGGTCGATGTGCGGCTGGTGGCCGCTTCCAGCATCGACCTGGCGCTGGCAGTGCGCGCGGGGCGTTTCAACGAGCGGCTCTACCATTACCTGCACGAAGGCGAGCTGGAGTTGCCGGCGCTGCGTGATCGGGTCGGCGATATCCTGCCGTTGGCCGAGTACTTCGTGGGGATCTACAGCGTGCGCCTGGATCGGCCGGTTCCCCTGATCAGCGAGGCGGCACAACAGGCGCTCGAAGCGCATGCCTGGCCGGGCAATACCCGCGAGCTGGAGAACGTCATTCACTTCGCCCTGCTGGTCAGCGATGGCGATGAAATCCTCCCTGAGCACCTCGACCTGCCGGCCACCCGCCCACTGGCCAACCTGGCGCGACAGCTGGAACAGCTACGCCGTGGCGGCGAAGCGCAGACCCTCGCTGAACTGCGTGGGCTGCTGGGCGAAGCCCTGGCGCGACTGGGTGAAACCGCGCCTTAGAGCCGCGCGGTGTCGCTCATGACCAAAGGTCATGATGGCGATTTGTTTTTGGAATAAGCAGCTAAGTAAAAGATATTGTTACGGAATAAAAATAATCGGTATTGTCCGGTTCACGCCCACCCGAACGGATGGGCACCCGACTCGCCATCTGCGATGGCCCAGCTATAGAACAAGGATCACCATGAAAAAGACCCTGCTGACCACCGCCCTGGCCGCCGCCCTGTCGTTCGCGGGCCTCGCCAACGCCGCTGAAAAACTGGTGGTCGCCGCCACGCCTGTGCCGCACGCGGAAATCCTCGAACTGATCAAGCCGACCCTGGCCAAGGAAGGCGTGGACCTGGAGATCAAGGTCTTCACCGACTACGTCCAGCCCAACGTGCAGGTCGACCAGAAGCGCCTGGACGCCAACTACTTTCAGACCCTGCCGTACCTGAAGAACTTCAACGAAGGCAAGGGCACCCACCTGGAGACCGTGATCGGCGTGCACGTCGAACCGTTTGGTGGCTACTCGAAGAAGGTCAAGAGCCTGGCCGAGCTGAAGGACGGCGCGACCGTGGCCATCCCCAACGAAGGCAGCAACAGTGGCCGTGCCCTGCTGCTGCTGCAGAAGGCTGGGCTGATTACCCTGAAGGATCCGAAGAACGCCCTGGCCACGCCGAAGGACATCGCCGAGAACCCGAAGAAGCTCAAGTTCAAGGAGCTTGAATCGGCCATGCTCCCGCGTGTGCTGGATCAGGTCGACCTGGACATGATCAACACCAACTATGCGCTTGAAGCCGGCCTGAACCCGGCCAAGGACGCCCTGGTGATCGAAGGCAGCGATTCGCCATACGTGAACTTCCTGGTTGCCCGCCCGGACAACAAGGACAGCGCGGCCATCCAGAAGCTGGCCAAGGCGCTGACCAGCCCGGAAGTGAAGGCATTCATCGAGAAGAAATACAGCGGTGCGGTACTGCCGGCGTTCTGATACGCGACCTGGTACGAAAAACGCCGACGCATTTTGCGTCGGCGTTTTTGTTTGGGCTGGCTTGAAGAGGGGGCAGCCAGTAGTGGCGCTTCAGCGCTGACTGGCCAGGGCCCGGCGCAGCGCCAGGAGCCACAGCAGTTGTTCGTTCGAAGCAGGCAAGCAGGGGCTGTTCATCGTTGTCTTCCTTGTTGAATGTGATGGGCCGTGCAAGTCACAGTTTGAAATCCCTTGGAGGGGAAAATTCTCGGAAAGATCCGCGTTTGGTGAAGGAAATTTCAGAGCGTCACGGGGTGGTGATATAGATATGCGATAAAGATATTTATAAAAATATTTTTATGCCTTTAGAGTCTATGAATCGTGCTTACCGGCACAGCGCCACTATTCGTGAAACGACGCCGAGCAACCCTCGTGCCGACCCTGGACCTTCCCATGCCGTACCTTCGTGACCCCGTGCCGAGGCCCTTTCCATGAGCTTCGACACCGCTTTCATGCTTAGCACACTGCCGGCCTTCTTCAAGGCCGTTGGCGTGACCTTGCAAGTCGGGGCGATCGCAATCGCCACCTCATTGCTGGTGGCGCTGCTCAACGCGACGATCCTGGTATTGCGAACGCCCTACCTGTGGCGCCTGGTCAAGGGCTACGTGGAGCTGGCCCGCAACACTCCGTTGCTGATCCAACTGTTCTTCGTCTACTTCGCCTTGCCGAGCCTGGGGGTGAAGGTATCCGGCTTCGCTGCCGCGATCATCACCCTGACGTTCATGGGCGGTGCCTACCTCACCGAGGTACTGCGCGCCGGGGTCGAGGCCGTGCCGCGGGCGCAACTGGAGTCCGGGCGCTCCATCGGCCTTTCCGAGGGCCAGCTGCTGCGACATGTGATCCTGCCCCAGGCCGGCATCCTCAGCCTGCCGGCACTGTTCGCCAATTTCGTCTTCCTGCTCAAGGAAACCACCGTGGTTTCGGCGGTGGCGGTGCCGGAGATTCTCTACACCACCAAGAACTACATCGCCCTGTACTACAAGACCTACGAAATGCTCGCCGTGCTGACCCTGCTCTGCGTGCTGATCTTCCTGCCGCTGTCGCTGCTGCTGCGCTACCTGGAACGGAGGCTGCAACATGGCCAGTTCGGGCATTGAGCTGCTGTTGGTTTCGCTGCCGCAACTGGCCATGGGCGCCGGGCAGACCCTGGCGATCTCGGCCCTGGGCATCCTGTTCGCCACCTTGGGCGGCGTGCTCTACGGCGTGCTGGCGACACTCGGTAGCCGTTGGCTAAATATCCTGCTGCAGGTGTACCTGGAGCTGTTCCGGGCGATTCCGGTGCTGGTCTGGCTGTACCTGGTGTTCTTCGGCTTGCCGATCTTCTTCGGCCTGAGCATCCCCAGCTTTTGGTGCGCGGTGCTGGTGCTGGGCCTGTGGGGCGCCAGCGAGGTCGGCGAGGTGGTGCGCGGTGCCTTGCAGTCGCTGCCACGCGGTCAGCGCGAGGCGGGGTTGTCTATCGGCCTGGGCGGCTGGCAGCTGTATGCCTATGTGCTGCTGCCCCAGGCGCTCAAGCGCATGACCCCGCCGACCATCAATATCTACACGCGGATCATCAAGACCAGCTCGCTGGCGGTGCTGATCGGTGTGGTCGAAGTGATCAAGGCGGGGCAGCAGATCATCGAACGCACCTACGAGTCGGTGCTGATCTACGGCGCGCTGTTCCTGTTCTTCTTTCTTGTCTGCTATCCGCTGTCAGCCGCCTCCCGCGTGCTGGAGCGGCGCTGGGCCCACGCATGAATCCATTGATCGAATTCCAAGGCTTCAACAAGTTCTTCGGCCAGCACCAGGTGCTCAAGGATGTCGACCTCGCGGTCCAGGCCGGCGAGGTGGTGGTGATCCTCGGCCCCAGCGGCTGCGGCAAGAGCACCCTGCTGCGCTGCCTCAACGGCCTGGAAGAGGCCCAGGGCGGCAGCCTGCGCCTCGACGGCCAGGAGTTGCTCGGCCCCGACACCGACTGGCGCCAGGTGCGCCAACGGGTCGGCATGGTGTTCCAGAGCTACCACCTGTTCGGCCACATGAGCGTGATCGACAACCTGCTGCTGGGGCCGCTGAAGGTGCAGAAGCGCGAACGCCACGAGGCCCAGGCCCAGGCCGAGGCTTTGCTGGCCCGGGTAGGGCTGCTGGACAAGCGTGACGCGTTCCCGCGCCAGCTCTCCGGTGGTCAGCAGCAACGCATCGCCATTGTCCGTTCGTTATGCATGAACCCACAGGTGATGCTCTTCGATGAGGTCACCGCCGCCCTCGACCCGGAGATGGTCAAGGAGGTGCTGCAGGTGATCCAGGGTCTGGCCCGCGAAGGCATGACCCTGCTCATCGTCACTCACGAAATGGCCTTCGCCCGCGCGGTGGCCGACCGCATCGTGTTCATGGAGGCCGGCAGGATCCTTGAACAGAACCACCCTGAGCGCTTCTTCACTCAACCGCAGACCGCACGCGCGCAGCAGTTCCTGGAGAAATTCTCGTTCGTCGAAAGCCTGCCCAAGACACTGTCTAAGCCATTGCACAAGGAACTGTCATGAAGACTGCCCCGTTCGCCAAACTGCTCGCGCCATTGTTGGGCCTGGCCCTGCTGGCCGGCTGCAACAAATCCGAAGATCCGGCCAAGCCCGCCGCCGCCTCGCCGCCCAGCAGCTACCTGGAAACCATCAAGGCCCGCGACAAACTGATCGTCGGCGTGTTCACCGACAAGCCACCGTTCGGCTTCGTCGATGAAAGCGGCCGCTACGTGGGCTTCGACACCGACATCGGCCGGCGCTTCGCCAAGGACCTGCTGGGCGACGAGAACAAGGTCGAGTTCGTCGCCGTCGAGCCTGCCAGCCGCATCCCGTTCCTGCAGAGCGACAAGGTCGACCTGATTCTCGCCAACATGACCGTCACCCCGGAACGCAAGGAGGCCGTGGACTTCACCAACCCCAACCTGCGCGTGGCGGTGCAGGCCATCGTCGCCGACGGCAGTCCGGTGCAGAAGCTCGACGACCTGGCCGACAAGACCATCATCGTCACCACCGGCACCACCGCCGACATCTGGCTGACCAAGACCCACCCGGACTGGAAACTGCTCAAGTTCGAGAAGAACACCGAGTCGCTGGCCGCGTTGGCCAACGGTCGGGGTGATGCCTATGCCCAGGACAACCTGATCCTGTTCAGCTGGGCCAAGCAGAACCCGGGCTACCGCGTGCTGCCACAGCTGCTGGGTGATGAAGCACCGATCGCCCCGGCGGTGAAGAAGGGCAATACCGAGTTGCGCGATTGGGTGAACACCGAACTGGCCAAGCTCGGCGAGGAGAAGTTCTTGCTCAAGCTGTACGACCAGTACGTGCGCAAGGAACTGAGCGACGATACCAAGCCTGAGAGCGTGATCGTCGAGGGCGGCAAGTGGCAGGGTTGATTATCTGAACGGGGCCGCACAGCGGCCCCCTCCGGTCTCAGCAATTGCGCGGTAACCAGTTCAACAGGAAATCATTCACCACCTGCGGATTCTCCAGGCTGGAGATATGCCCGGCGAATGGAATCTGTGCCGCCAGGCATCCAATCAACTGCGCCATCTCGGCGGACTCCGCCGGTGGCCTTGGGATGTCCTGGTCGCCACAGAGCACGATGGTCCGCTCTCCCGGCAGTTCACCGAGTCGCGCCAGCAGGTCTGGCCGGCCGAAGATCACCCGGCCCATCGGGTCGAGGCTGTCGCGGATGGTTTCGGCGCTGCTTGCCTTGAGGTCCGCACGGAAGGACTCGCGCACCTCGGGCACCGTCTGGCCACCGGCATGGAAGAAGATCGGCACCACGACGTCCAGCAACGGGTCGATGAGGGCTCCCGCTTTGCTTGCCGCATCCAGCAAACCGAAATACTTCAGCCGCGTCGCCTCGGGCTCGGCCCCCAGGTAGGTGTCCATCAGCACCAGGCGGTCGACTCGTTCAGGGTGGTCGACGGCCAACTGCGCGCCCCACATGCCGCCAACCGACAGCCCGACCAGGTGGCACTTCTGGATATCCAGGGCATCGAGCAACGCCAGGTGCTGGCGAGCCAGGGCGGCCATGTCGACGGTACTGGCGGGCGGGGCTGTGGAATCGCCGTGCCCCCACAGCTCAGGCACGATGACCCGGAAGTGCCGTGACAGGGCGTCGATCTGCGGTTGACACATGGCGGACGACCACAGGTAGCTGTGGCCCAGCAGCACTGGGAAGCCATGGCCCTGGTCGACATAGCTCATGCGTGCTCCGTCGATCTCGATGAAGTGTTTCTGCATTGCGTGACCTCATGGATTGCGAGAGGGCCGCTGTGCGGCCCCGGTTTCTATCTGGGCATCAGCCGCAGCGTGCTTTGCGCCGGAATCACCCCCATCCGCGCCTTGTGATAGCGCCCCTCGATGTAGTCCTCGGCCTGGTCGCCATAGTGCCGGTCGAACGGCACGCCACTCTGTCCGACCGGGTTGATGGTCAGCGCGGCGCCGGCGTCGGCGAAGTCGATCAGGCGGCGGGTGGATGGCCCGTAGGTGACCGGCCAGGGCGCCGGTCCGATTTTCGCCGACAGGTTGTTCGGCACCTCATGGGTCCCGGGCGCGGCGTAGGGCCCGACATTGAACAACAGGTTCAGCGGCTTCTTCACGCCCAGCGGATGGTTATGGGTGAGGGTATGGGCCTTGCCCCACTGCCAGCTGGCCGGATCCTTGCCGAAGGTCTCGCGCAGGTGCTTGAGGCTGCGCTGCCAGGCCAGGCGCACGATGGCGTTGCGATCGGTGTGTTCGTTGCTACCGCGCAGATTCCACCACGGTGATTGAGGGTCGCCAGCCAGGCGAGGCAGCGCGGCGTCGATGGCACGGGTACTGATCAGCACCGGGAACCAGGTGTCGCCCAGCTCGTCGTGCAGGGCGGCGAACGCCAGCTCGTAGAGGAACTGGTTGAACAGCGTGGCGCTGGTGGAGTCCAGCGGGTAGTCGCCGCGCCAGGCCGCCAGCTGCTCGACCAGTTCTTTCTCTTCGTCGCCCTGGGCGACGTTGCGCAAGGTGCCGAGCAGCGGTGCCAGGGTACGCGGGCCATAGTCGGTGCTGGTGTCCAGCTGCAAGGCCTGGCTGTTCTGGGTGTCCCACTTGATGTCCGGGTCGCGTAACAGGCGATCGAGCTGGCGTCCTCGGTCGGCCAGGTTGTAGTAGCCGGGCACGGGCAGTGCGCCCGGTGGTTGGTAATTGGCCGAGACGATATAGCCGTTGGCCGGGTTCTCCTGCTGTGGATTGGCACTGAACGGGTAGAACCCCGGCTTGGCGGCCTGGCCGCTGCCCCCGTCGAGGATGAACGCCGGGTTGACGCCATCCGGGCGGATCGGCAGGCGCGCCGCCGCCCACCAGCCGATGTCGCCACGGGCATTGGCCCATACGAGGTTCAACCCTGGCGCCTGGATCTTGCTTGCCGCCTCGCGCATCTTGTCCAGGGTGTCGGCGCGGTTGATCTGGTAGAAGCCCTCGAGTATCGGGTTCTCGGTTTCCAGGAAGGCCCACCACATGGCGATGGGCGTCGGGCCGGCGGTGTCGCCGAGCACGCTATTGACGATCGGACCGTGGGGTGAGCGGCGCAAGGTGATGCTGGCCGGCTGCGCATCCTTGACCGCGATCTGCTGCTCGGTCTTTTCCAGCGACTGCCAGCGGCCATCGACCATCACCTGCTCGGGGTTCTGCGGATTGGTCCGCTCCGCGATCAGGTCGACGTCGTCGTTCTGGAACATGGTCAGGCTCCAGCCGAAGTCGCGGTTGTGGCCGAGCAGGGCGAACGGGTTGAGCGCCTGGAAGTAGCCATACAGGTTGAAGCCTGGCGCCGACAACTCGGCTTCGTACCAGATCGCCGGCACCGCGAAGCTGATGTGCGGGTCACCCGCCAGCAGTGGCCGGCCGCTGCGGGTATGGCTGCCGGCCACGGCCCAGGCGTTGCTGCCCTCGAACTGCGGAATACCCGCATCGCCCAGGGCCTCGTGGCTGAGCCGCGCCAACTGCTCCAGGCTGCGCCAGTCGGCGGCGGCCAGCGGCGTGGCCACGGCGCCGTCGGGCTGCCAGTCGAGGTCGAAGATCTTCAGGTACTCGGGGCCGAGCTGATCGCGAATGTAGGTCAGCGCCGGGTCGGTGCGGAACGCGGCGGCGAAACTGTAGGCGAGGTAGCCGGCAATGCTCAGGGTGTCCTCGGCGGTGAAGGGGCGCGGCGTGATGCCGAGCAGGTCGAACTCCATCGGCTTGGGGTGGCTGGCCTGCCACTGGTTGATGCCGTCCAGGTAGGCCTGCAGCGCCTGCCAGGCCGGTGACTGGCGGTCCTGGCGCTGCACCATCAAGGCCGCCTGGTCGCGAATGCGCAGGCTGCGGAACAGGGTATCGGTGGGCAGCAACTTCTCGCCCAGCACCTCGGCCAGCTCGCCGCGCGCCAGGCGGCGCATGATCTCCATCTGGAACAGACGGTCCTGTGCTTGCACGTAGCCGAGGGCGCGGTACAGGTCCTGCTCGTTCTGCGCCTGCAGGTGCGGCACGCCACGGGCATCGAAGCGCACGCTGACCGGCGCCTGCAAGCCGTTGATGGCCGCTTCGCCATCTCGCTGGGGCTGCTTGCCCTGCACGTACCAGTAACCGCCGCCCGCGGCGGCCACGGCGATCACCACCGCCAGCAAGGTCAGGCTGCGCTTCATCGAGACTCCTTGTGCACTCGAGCGAAAGAATGTGGTCCGATCATCGGCGGATTCGCGAACTGAGCATAGCCCCCCGAAAGGAGTTTCCATGTCCCTGAGCGAAAAACAGAAAATGCTGGCAGGCCAGCTCTACCATGCCGGCTGCCCCGAGCTGCAAGCCGATCAGGCGGCCAACCGGCAGTGGTTGCACCGCTACAACGGCAGCGTCGAGCAACCCAACGAAGCGCGTCATGATTTGTTGAAGGCGCATTTCGCCAGCGTGGGCGAAGGCGTGGTGATCCGGCCGCCGTTCCACTGTGACTACGGCTACAACATCAGCGTGGGCGCCAACACCTTCATGAACTTCAACTGCGTGATCCTCGACGTGCTGCCGGTGCGCATCGGCGCCGACTGCCAGATCGCCCCGGCGGTGCAGATCTACACCGCCGACCACCCGCTGGACCCGGCGCTGCGCCGCAGTGGCCTGGAAAGCGGGCGCCCGGTGATCATCGGCGACAACGTCTGGATTGGCGGCGGGGCGATCATCCTGCCTGGGGTGACCATCGGTGATAACGTCGTGGTCGGCGCCGGCAGCGTGGTGACCCGGGATGTGCCGGCGGGAGCGGTGGTGGTGGGTAATCCGGCGCGGGTGCGTCAATCGATCCAGGGGCAATAGCAGCCGACCGCCAGGGTATTCGAGGCCTGCACCCGACGCCCTTGTGCCAAGGCCTTGAGGATCGGCTCGATGAAACTGTTGCTCGAGTTGCATACCGCGCCTTCGCTGTAGGGGCCGAAGTAGGCGAGGTTGCCGTCGTGGTCCCAGATCGCCACGGCGGGGCTGGCGGGCAGGTGCTCGCTGCCGGGCAGGCTGGCCAGGGGCTTGAGTGTTCCCAGGTTGGCCGGCAGTTGGCCGTGGCTGCCAGGCTTTTGCACGACATGGAAGCTGACCCCGAGCGGTGCGAAGTGCTCGACCAGTTCGCCCAGGTGTTGCTGGTTGCCGACATTGCATGGGCAGGCCGGGTCCCAGAAATGCACCACGCGGATCGGGCCCGGGCCGGCCAGTTCGGCTGGGAGGCGCAGTTGGCTGCCGTCGAAGAAGGTGGCCTGGTTGTCGAACGGACGCAGGTAACGGGACTGGAAGCTGTCGTAGGCCCACCAGGCGGTGGCAGCGCAGAGCAGCAGTGCAAGGAATATCAGAAGTCGCTTCGCCATAGGGGCCCGGTCGCGGTACCTGCAGGAGCGGGCTTGTCCCGCGATGGCTGCGGTGAAGCCAGCATCGCTATCGCGGGGCAAGCCCGCTCCCACGAGGTCGCGTGTTTCGTTGAGAAAGGCAGCAAGCTTGCCATGACGCGGCCCAGAGCTGAATATCGCAGATCAATACTTGCTTCACTCTGGATGTACCGATGCCCGCCAGTTTCCACCCCGACCTGCTGCGCGCCAGCCTGTCGCCCCTTGCCGATCGCCACCTGCTATCCACCCAGGGCCAGGCCTACCAGGGCTTCTACGGCCTGGGTCTGTCCGCGCACAGTTGGCTGGGTGGCTTCCAGGTGGCGGGCTTCGACCTGGTCGGCCAGGTCTGGCTGCCCGAGCGGCCACAGGCGACGTTGTTCCTGCTGCATGGCTACTACGATCACATGGGCTTGTACCGCCACGTGATCGAATGGGCCCTGGGGCGCGGCTACGCCGTGATCGGCTGCGACCTGCCGGGGCATGGCCTGTCCAGTGGCGAGCGGGCCAGCATCGATGATTTCGGCATCTACCAGCAGGTGCTCGAGGCCCTGTTCGAACAGGCCCGCTTGCTCGACCTGCCACGGCCCTGGCATCTCTGTGGCCAAAGCACCGGTGGGGCGATCGTGGTCGACCACCTGTTGCATCAGGGTGAAAGCAGCCCTGTCGACGGCGAGGTGATCTTGTTGGCCCCCCTGGTGCGCCCGCGTGCCTGGGGCTGGTCGAAGCTGAGCTACCGGGTGCTGCGCCACTTCGTCAACGGCATCGAGCGGCGCTTCAGCGAGAACACCAATGACCCGGCCTTCCTGCCCTTCCTCGAAGCCGACCCGCTACAACCACGGCGTCTGCCGACCGCCTGGGTCGGTGCGTTGATGAAGTGGGTCCGGCGCATCGAAGCCGCGCCCAGGAGTACGCGGCGGCCGCTGATCGTGCAGGGCGAGGCGGACGGTACGGTGGATTGGCCGTACAACCTCAAGGTGCTCAAGGCCAAGTTTGCCGAGCCGCAGATCCTCATGCTGCCCGAGGCGCGGCATCACCTGGCCAACGAGCTGCCCGGCATCCGCCAGCGCTACTTCGAGTTCATCGGCCAGCGCCTGGGCTGACTCACTTCAGGTTGGCGGCGTTCTGGCCCACGGCCAGGGCGGCGCGAATCGCGGCCACCGCGGCCTTGTAGTAGGCCTGGCCGTCCGTCGATTCGGCGAAGGTGGCGAACTGCTCGAGCTCGGCGTCCGACAGGTCGCGATAGACGTACAACAACGTGTTGTTCAGGTCCTCGCCCACCTGGTTCATCAACCGCTGGCGCTGGCCATCGAGCAGGTTCTGGGCCTGGCCGCCGCCGAACAGGCCGGGCAACATCGAGCTCAGGCTGTCGGCCGCCACGCCGGCGATCGCCAGGCTGACCTCGGCGCCGGCCTCGCGGGCGGGCAGGGCCTGGGCCAGGTGGCCGACGATCAGCACGCGGTTGTCGCTGGCCTGGATTTTCGGCAAGCCCTTGGCGTGCTTGGCCAGTTGATCCTTGCGCGTGGCAAGCAGTTCGGCGGCCACGACCTTGCGCCCCAGCGGTGACTGGAAGAAGGCCAGGGCTGGCGAGGGGTTGGGCAGGTTGGCGCGCAGTTGTGCCTGGGCCCGTTGGTCCATGGCCTGGGCCTGGAACCGTTGGTTGCTGTTGTTGACCAGCGCCTGGTAGACGGCAGGCGGCAGGCTATTGCGGTAGCGCTGCTGGGCGGCGCTCACGGCATCGTTGAAATGGGCGCGCTGGTCGGGCCAGCCGGCGACCTTGTACAGCTGATCGAGGGTGTCTGCCCAGACAGGCATGGTGCAGATCATCAGCAGAAGCAGGGAAAACAGACGGCGCATTCAGGACTCCTGTCGGCAGGCCGCTATTGTCCTTGGCGTGGCGGGGCTTTGTCGAGTCGCCAGCGGCGCTTCCTGACCAAGTGGCGCTGTGCGAGCGATGGCCGAATGGCTATGATGCGCCATGCACATACCTTCCGAACATCCGCTGCTGTCGACCATCGTCGATGACCTGGCCACCCGTGGTTGGTCGCAGCAACCCCTCTTCCTGCCCGACGAACTGTCGCGCGCGCTGGCGGCCGAATGCCGTCGTCGTTACGCCGAGGGTGAGCTGAACCCCGCCGGCATCGGCCGTGGCGCCGCGCAGGAGATCCGCGAGGCGATCCGTGGCGACCAGATCCAGTGGATCGACCCCGGTGAATCGGAGGTCTGCGACCGCTACCTGGGGGCGATGGACAGCCTGCGCCAGGCCATCAACCAGGGATTGTTCCTGGGGCTGGAGGACTTCGAGTGCCACTTTGCCCTCTATCCGCCGGGCGCCTTCTACAAGCGCCATCTCGACCGCTTCCGCGACGATGACCGGCGCATGGTGTCGGCCGTGCTGTACCTCAACGAGGGTTGGCAGCCGAAGGACGGTGGACAATTGCGCATGTTCCTGAAGGGCGATGTCGAGCACGACGTGGCGCCATTGGCCGGCAGCCTGGTGGTGTTCCTGTCGGGTGAGGTCCCGCATGAGGTACTGCCGGCAGGGCGTGAACGCCTGTCGTTGACCGGTTGGTTCCGGCGCCGTGGCAATGAGCCGTTCTGAGCTGCCGAAGGTACTGGTCAGCGCCTGCCTGCTGGGCCAGCCGGTGCGCTATGACGGGCGTGCCAGTGGCCATCCCGATGTATTGCAGCGTTGGCAGGCTGAAGGCAGGGTGGTGCCACTGTGCCCGGAGGTTGCCGGTGGCTTGCCGACACCGCGACCGCCCGCTGAGATACCCGGTGGGCAGGGCGGGGCGGTGCTGGACGGGCAGGCACAGGTGCTGACGGTGACCGGCGACGATGTCAGCGACGCCTTTCTCGCCGGGGCCCGCCTGGCGCTGGAACTGGTGCGCCGGCATGGCATCCGTGTGGCGGTGCTCAAGTCGGGCAGCCCCTCGTGTGGCAATCTGCAGACCTATGACGGCAGTTTCAGCGGTGTGAAGGTGGCGGGTGAGGGCGTGACCACGGCCTTGTTGCGGCGCGAAGGGGTGCAGGTGTTCAGCGAGCTGGAGCTGGAAGAGGCGCAGCGAGCGTTGAGCCAGATCTGATCGCGGGGCAAGCCCGCTGCCCCGCGATGCGGTGTTACTGTCCGGCGCTCGCCTGCTTGGAACCCTTGAGCCATTTGCTTTCCAGGTCAGCCAGGCGGCCGTCGTCCTTGATCCGTTGCAGGGCATTGTTCAGAGCCGTCTCGAAGGCTGGATTGTCCTTCAGGTACGGAATCACCAGATTCTGGCTGGCCAGGGTCCGAATGGTGTCGAGTTGGTCGCTAGGTTCGACGTCTTGCTTGTTGAAGGCCATGTCGAACTTGCCGCTCTCCACCCCGGGCAGCACCTCTTCGGCTGCGGTCTCGACGAACTCGGCCCGCACATCCAGCTCCTTGGCCAGGGCCTGGCCCAACTCGATCTCGAAACCGGTCAGGTGTTCGTCTTCCTTGAACGCATAAGGTGGTGAATCGCTCAGCACGGCAATGCGCAGTTCGCCACGGTCGTTGATTTCGTCGATCAGTTCGGCCTGGGCCAGTGGGCTGAACAATACCGCCAACAGAATGCCAATGGTCAAACGCATGAGTGCCCCTTTCTTGTTCGGCAGGTGAATGTCATTCGCCGAGGCTTTCTTTTCTGCCGCGGTCGAACGCAGCCTATGACCGTGTAGCCGCGTTAATGTTTACGCCGGCCTGAAATATTTCTGCCGTTGTTTTTGAACCTCTGCCTGGTTGGTTGGACTATGGTGAAGTACCGCTGTGCTTCGTTTAAGTGATAGCGGTCAATTGAAGTGAATCACAGGAGAAGTGAATGAAAAGCCTATTTTCGCGTGCTGCCGTTGCCGGTCTGCTGATGGGGGCGTCGGTGTTCGCCAGTGCTGCGGATGCGCTGAAGAGCCAGCAGCCACCGCAGGGCGCCAAGGTCTTCATCGTTTCCCCCGCCGACGGGGCCACGGTCGACAAGACCTTCACCGTCAAGTTCGGTATCGAGGGCATGGGCCTCAAGCCAGCGGGTGACCAGACCCCGCACACTGGGCATCACCACCTGCTGGTGGATGTGGACAAGGCCCCGGTCGCCGACATGCCGCTGCCGACCAGCCTGATGCCGGAGAACAACGCCCCCCTGCCGGCCGGCCCGCAAGTACTGCACTTCGGCAAGGCGCAGACCGAGGCGACCATCACCCTCACCCCAGGCAAGCACACCCTGCAACTTGTGCTGGGCGACAAGTATCACGTGCCGTTCAAACCGAGCGTCGAGTCGCAGAAGATCACCGTCAACGTCAAGTGATGCTGAACCTGTAGGTGCGACTTCAATCGCGAACTAGATACCGCGGTGCTTGGCACCCGCTTTCGCGGGTGATCGCGGCTGAAGCCGCTCCTACAAGATCGCAACAACGAAAAAGGGAGGCCACCAGGGCCTCCCTTCTTCATGCAGCCGGCAAACTCAGAACAGTACGCGCGAGCGAATAGTGCCCTTCACATGCTGCAGTTTTTCCTGGGCCAGATCGGAGTACTCGGCATCGACGTCGATGACTACGTAACCCACTTTTTCGTCGGTCTGCAGGAACTGACCGGAGATGTTGATACCGTTCTCGGCGAACACCTTGTTGATCTCGCTGAGCACGCCCGGGATGTTTTCGTGGATGTGCAGCAGGCGGTGCTTGCCCGGGTGGGCCGGCAGCGCGACCTCCGGGAAGTTGACCGACGACACCGAGGTCCCGTTGTCGCTGTACTTGACCAGCTTCTCGGCAACTTCCAGGCCGATGTTAGCCTGGGCTTCGGCGGTGGAACCACCGATGTGCGGAGTCAGGATCACGTTGTCCAGGCCGCGCAGCGGGCTCTCGAACTCTTCGTCGTTGGAGCGTGGCTCGACCGGGAACACGTCGATGGCGGCGCCGATCAGGTGCTTGTCCTTGATCGCGGCGGCCAGGTGGTCCAACTCGACCACGGTGCCACGGGCGGCGTTGATCAGGATCGCGCCTTTCTTCATCGCACGGATTTCCTTCTCGCCGATCATCCACTGGGTGGACGGCAGCTCAGGAACGTGCAGCGAGACGATGTCAGCCAGGCCCAGCAGTTCGTTCAGGCTGGTGACCTGGGTGGCGTTGCCCAGCGGCAGCTTGGTCAGCGGGTCGTAGAAGTAGACCTGCATGCCCAGGCCCTCGGCCAGCACCGACAGCTGGGTACCGATCGAGCCGTAGCCGACGATGCCCAGTTTCTTGCCGCGGATCTCGAAGGAGTTGGCCGCGCTCTTGATCCAGCCACCGCGGTGGCAGGAGGCGTTCTTCTCGGGGATGCCGCGCAGCAACAGGATGGCTTCGGCCAGCACCAGTTCGGCCACCGAACGGGTGTTGGAGTACGGTGCGTTGAACACCGCGATGCCGCGGTTGCGGGCCGCGCTCAGGTCGACCTGGTTGGTGCCGATGCAGAAACAGCCGACCGCAACCAGTTTCTTCGCACAGTCGAAGACCTCTTCGGTCAGCTGGGTGCGCGAGCGGATGCCGATGAAGTGGGCATCGGCGATCTTTTCCTTCAGCTCTGCATCCGGCAGCGAGCCAGTGAGGTACTCGATGTTGCTGTACCCGGCAGCCTTGAGGATATCCACCGCATTCTGGTGGACGCCTTCAAGAAGAAGGAACCTGATCTTGCTCTTGTCGAGAGAAGTCTTGCTCATCTGCGTAAACCTGTATCCCGGAGAAAAATGGCGAGGGGGGTGAAGCGGCGCGGCGTCGGCCTTAGCACGAACAGCGGGAGGGCTATGCTAGCATACGCGACACAATCTGAGCCCATCCCGACAGGTGAAGCGTGCTCAGGGTGACTATGAATAAGTCGAGAGTTCCAGCGATGACCCAGTCCGTGGTAATTGATGAACTGATGACCCTGGTCGACCCTGGCAAGGTCCTCACCGACCCAGCCTCGCTCGATGCCTACGGCAAGGACTGGACCAAGCACTACCCGCCAGCGCCCAGCGCGATCGTCTTCCCTAAAACCATCGAGCAAGTCCAGGCCATCGTGCGCTGGGCCAACCGGCACAAGGTCGCCTTGGTGCCATCGGGCGGGCGTACAGGGTTGTCGGGCGCTGCCGTGGCCGCCCATGGCGAGGTGGTGGTCGCCTTCGACTACATGAACCAGATCCTCGCCTTCAATGAGTTCGATAGAACCGTCGTGTGCCAGCCGGGCGTGGTAACCCGGCAGCTTCAGCAGTTCGCCGAGGATCAGGGGCTGTACTATCCGGTGGACTTCGCCTCTTCCGGTTCCAGCCAGGTCGGCGGCAATATCGGCACCAATGCCGGCGGGATCAAGGTGATTCGCTACGGCATGACCCGCAACTGGGTGGCCGGGCTGAAGGTGGTCACCGGCAAGGGCGAGCTGCTCGAGCTGAACAAGGACCTGATCAAGAACGCCACCGGCTACGACCTGCGCCAACTGTTCATCGGCGCCGAAGGCACCCTGGGGTTCGTGGTGGAGGCGACCATGCGCCTGGACCGTGCGCCGCGCAACCTTACGGCGATGGTGCTGGGCACGCCTGACTTCGACGCGATCATGCCAGTGCTGCACGCCTTCCAGGGCAAGCTCGACCTCACCGCCTTCGAGTTCTTTTCCGACAAGGGCCTGGCCAAGATCCTCGCCCGGGGTGATGTGCCCGCGCCATTCGAAACCGACTGCCCGTTCTATGCCCTGCTGGAGTTCGAAGCCAGCACCGATGAGGTGGCCAACGAAGCCCTGGCCACCTTCGAGCACTGCGTCGAGCAGGGCTGGGTGCTGGACGGGGTGATGAGCCAGAGCGACACCCAGCTGAAGAACCTGTGGAAGCTGCGCGAGTACCTGTCCGAGACCATCTCCCACTGGACACCGTACAAGAACGACATCTCTGTCACCGTCTCGAAAGTGCCGGCGTTCCTGCGCGACATCGACGCCATCGTCGGCGAGCATTATCCCGACTACGAGGTGGTCTGGTACGGCCATATCGGCGACGGCAACCTGCACCTGAACATCCTCAAGCCCGACCATATGAGCAAGGATGACTTCTTCGCCTCCTGCGCCAAGGTCAACAAGTGGGTGTTCGAGATCGTCGAGCGTTACAACGGCTCGATCTCCGCCGAGCACGGCGTGGGCATGACCAAACGCGATTACCTGGGCTACAGCCGCTCACCGGAAGAAATCGCCTGCATGAAGGCGATCAAGGCGGTGTTCGACCCGAACGGCATCATGAATCCGGGTAAGATCTTCGCTCCCGAATAAAAAGCAGTGTTCACAGGAGTCGGCCATGAGTTACCAGCACCAGTACGTAGACGGCACGCGCATCCACTTCCCGCTGGGCAAGGTGGTGTGCATCGGCCGCAACTACGCCGAGCATGCCAAGGAACTGGACAACCCCATCCCCAGCGAGCCGCTGCTGTTCATCAAGCCCGGCAGTTGCGTGGTGCCCCTGGAAGGTGGTTTCAAGATTCCGACCGAGCGTGGCTCGGTGCACTACGAGGCGGAAATCGCGGTGTTGCTGGGCAAGCCGTTGTCGACCAAGCCGACCGAGGAAGAGGTGCTCGACGCCATTTCCGGCTATGCCCCGGCTTTGGACCTCACCCTGCGTGACCTGCAGAGCAAGCTGAAGGAAAAGGGCCTGCCGTGGGAGCTGTGCAAAAGCTTCGATGGTGCTTGCGTGCTGCCGCCGTTCGTCTCGGCAGGGGCTTTCGAGGACGTGAAGGACATCGGCATACGCCTGACCATCAACGGCGAGGTGCGCCAGGACGGCAACAGCGCGATGATGCTCAACCCCATCGTCCCGATGATCCAGCATATGGCCGCGTGTTTCTCGTTGCAGGCGGGTGATGTAATCCTCACCGGCACCCCGGCGGGCGTGGGGCCGTTCGAGGTTGGTGACGAGCTGGTGCTGGAGCTTCCAGGTGTCAGCCGGTTCGAGAGCCGGGTGCTCTGACCCACAGGTTCGCGCCTTTCCTACAAAAAGTGCAGAGACGTTTACCGTTTTTTCACACCCTTTGCGGATAATGCGCGAACCTACGCCTACCCTCAGGACCCTTGCATGCCCTTTCCTTCCCGCGCCTCCGTGTCCCCCAAGCGCCCGTTCTACCGGCGCTGGCCGTTCGGCCTGGCAGCAGCAGCGGTTATCGGCTATGGCGTCATCTCGGCCATGCACTGGGACGACCGCGGCCTGCTGTGGATAAAGGAAGGTTTCGAAAGCCAGGCTGAACGCCAGGAAAGCATCTGGCTGCCCAGCTACGTGGTCGACATCGATGCCAAGCCGTTGCCTGGTATGGAGCGTGACGAGGCGTCGGACCTGGCGTTCAACCCGCACACCCGGTCGTTGTTCGCAGTCATGGGAAAGCACCCGTTCCTGGTCGAGCTCACCCTCGATGGCGATGTGCTGCGCAAGATCCCCCTGGTGGGCTGGTCCAATCCGGAAGGCGTGGCGATACTCGAGGATGGCCAGATCGCCATCGTCGACGAGCGCAACCATGACCTGACGCTGGTCAAGGTGGATGCCGCCACCACCTCGCTGAACCGTGCCGACTACCAGTCCCATGACCTGGGTGAAGCGGATGAGGGCAACAAGGGCTTTGAAGCCATTGCCTGGGACCTGATGCGCCAGCGCCTGGTCATCGGCGCCGAGCGTCCGCCCAAAATGTTCACTTGGGGCACTGATGGCCGTAGCCCGCTGAAGGGCGAGAAGCAGCCGCTGGCCAGCGACGAACTGGACCTGCGCAACTTGTCCGCGCTGGGTATCGACCCGCGCACGGGGCATCTGCTGGCATTGTCGGCAGACTCCAACATGCTGCTCGAGCTTGACGAAAAAGGTGAGCAGGTCAGCTTCATGACCCTGCTGGGCGGGTTCAATGGCCTGGCTGACACCATTCCCCGGGCCGAGGGAGTGGCAATGGACGACCAGGGCAACCTGTACATGGTCAGCGAGCCGAATCTGTTCTATCGCTTCAAAAAGAACTGACCGATCAGACATTTCTGATGGTGGCATTAAGCTTTGCTTCAGTTGATAGTGGTTAGCTACGCGCTCCTATTGCCGAGTCCGCCCGCATGCGCCGCCACGTTCGCCTGATCTTCGTCTTCTTCGTGTTTGTCTGCCTGCTCGTGCTGGGGGCTGCCGGGCATGAGTTCCGCTTGTTCGAGCGGGGCTGGTTCAACCTCAAGGCTTGGTGGCAGCCGGCCGAGCAGAGCATCGGCCTGGATCGTTACCAGGTGGTGCTTGAGGCCAGGCCTGTCGAGGGCCTGGACGACGACATCTCGGCGTTGACCTATGATCCCGACCGCAAGAGCCTGTTCACCGTCACCAACGCCCGGTCGGAGCTGATCGAGTTGTCGCTGGATGGCCGTATCCTGCGCCGTGTTCCGCTGACCGGCTTCGGTGACCCCGAGGCGGTGGAGTATGTCGGGCCCAACAGCTATGTGATCACCGATGAGCGTCAGCAGCGGCTGATTCGTGTGCGCCTGGACGATGACACCCTGTTTCTCGATGCCGCCGACGCAGAGCAGTTGTCCCTGGGCATAGGCCTGAATGGCAACAAGGGGTTCGAGGGGCTGGCCTACGACTCGGCAGGCAAGCGCCTGTTCGTGGCCAAGGAACGGGACCCGATGATGATCTACGAGGTGCACGGCTTTCCCCACGACAATCCCGACAAACCCTATGCCGTGCATGTGGTGCAGGATCGCAAGCGTGACCGGCGGTTGTTCGTGAGGGATCTATCGAGCCTGCAGTTCGACGAACGCAGCGGGCATCTGCTGGCGCTGTCCGACGAGTCGCGGCTGGTGCTGGAGCTTGATGTGAAGGGGCGGCCGCTGAGTACCTTGTCATTGCGCAAGGGGTTCCAGGGGTTGAAGCAGACCGTGCCACAGGCTGAGGGGATTGCGATGGATGACGCCGGGACCATCTACCTAGTCAGTGAGCCGAACCTGTTCTATGTGTTCAAGCAGCCTTGATGGGTTGAGAATGGCACTGGCTTCGCCGGTGCTCGCTTGCAAGCCAGCTCCCACAAGGCAGCGCGGACCCTGTGGGAGCTGGCTTGCCAGCGATTCGAGGGCGCAGCTCTCGCTGGCGATTACTCGGCCTTCAGGCTCTTCACGCCTTCAGCGGTACCCAACAACAGCACATCCGCCGGTCGCGCCGCGAACAGACCATTGGTAACCACGCCGACGATGGCGTTGATCTGGCTTTCCAGCTCCACCGGGTTGGTGATCTGCAGGTTGTGCACGTCGAGGATGACATTGCCGTTGTCGGTCACCACGCCTTCGCGGTAGACCGGGTCGCCGCCCAGCTTGACCAGCTGGCGCGCCACGTGGCTGCGCGCCATCGGAATGACCTCGACCGGCAGCGGGAAGGCACCCAGCACCGGCACCAGCTTGCTGGCGTCGGCGATGCAGATGAAGGTCTTGGCCACTGCGGCGACGATCTTTTCGCGGGTCAGGGCCGCGCCGCCGCCCTTGATCAGGTTGAGGTGGGCATCGCTCTCGTCGGCGCCGTCCACGTAGAACTCCAGCTCGCTGACGCTGTTCAGCTCGTAGACCGGAATGCCATGGCCCTTCAGGCGCTGCGCAGTGGCTTCGGAGCTGGCGACGGCGCCGTCGAAAGCGGTCTTGTGCTGGGCCAGGGCGTCGATGAAGAAGTTGGCGGTCGAGCCTGTGCCGACGCCGACGACGCTTTTTTCATCCAGCTTTGGCAGGATGAGGTCGACGGCGGCCTGGGCGACGGCCTGTTTGAGTTGGTCCTGGGTCATGCGGGCTCCGGGAGGGGCAGGGCGGATATCGAAAGTTGCCTAGTATAACGGCTCCGGCGGCTTTGCTGTGGTCGCCCGACGTGGCGCTGCGGTAGACTCCCAGCCCTTGTCCCGCGGCCCAGTGATGCTTTCCGATGCTCGAACAGTACGTCAAGAAGATCCTCACCTCGCGCGTCTACGACGTTGCTGTCGAAACCCCGCTGCACACTGCCGGGCAACTGAGCAAGCGCCTGGGCAACACGGTGCTGCTCAAGCGCGAGGACCTGCAGCCGGTGTTCTCGTTCAAGATCCGCGGGGCCTACAACAAGCTGGCGCAACTGAGCGCCGAGGAGCTGGCCCGTGGCGTGGTCACCGCCTCGGCCGGCAACCATGCCCAGGGCCTGGCACTGGCGGCGCGGGAGCTGGGTATCAAGGCGACCATCGTCATGCCCAAGACCACCCCGGAAATCAAGATCGAAGGCGTGCGCTCGCGTGGTGGCAAGGTGTTGTTGCATGGCGACAGCTTCCCCGAGGCGCTGGCCTACTCGCTGAAGCTGGTGGAGGAGAAAGGTTTCGTCTACATCCACCCCTACGACGACCCACACACCATTGCCGGGCAGGGCACGGTGGCCATGGAGATTCTGCGCCAGCACCCGGGCCAGCTAGACGCGATCTTCGTGCCGGTCGGCGGCGGCGGTCTGATCGCCGGTATCGCCGCCTACGTGAAATACCTGCGCCCGGAAATCAAGGTCATCGGCGTCGAACCGGACGATTCCAATTGCCTGCAGGCCGCCATGGCCGCCGGTGAGCGCGTGGTGCTGCCGCAGGTCGGGCTTTTCGCCGACGGCGTGGCGGTGGCGCAGATCGGCCAGCACACCTTCGATATCTGCCGCCACCACGTGGACGAGGTCATTACCGTCAGCACTGACGAGATCTGTGCCGCAATCAAGGATATCTACGACGATACCCGCTCGATCACCGAACCTGCCGGTGCCCTCGGCGTTGCCGGAATCAAGAAGTATGTCGAGCTCAAGGGTGTGGCCGGGCAAACCCTGGTAGCCATCGACTCGGGCGCCAACGTCAACTTCGACCGCCTGCGGCATGTGGCCGAGCGCGCCGAGCTGGGCGAGAAGCGCGAGGCGATCATCGCCGTGACCATCCCCGAGCGCCCTGGCAGCTTCAAGGCCTTCTGCGAGGCCATCGGCAAGCGCCAGATCACCGAATTCAACTACCGCAAGCACACCTCCGACGAGGCGCACATCTTCGTCGGCGTACAGACTCACCCGGAAACCGACCCGCGTGCGGCATTGGTACAGCAGCTGACGGAGCAAGGTTTCCCAGTCACCGACCTGACCGACAACGAACTGGCCAAGCTGCATATCCGTCACATGGTGGGTGGCCACTCGGCCGGGGCCAGCGATGAGATGGTGCTGCGTTTCGAGTTCCCGGAGCGGCCCGGTGCCCTGTTCAACTTCCTCAACAAGCTGGGCGGGCGTTGGAACATCTCGATGTTCCACTATCGCAATCACGGCGCCGCCGACGGGCGCGTGGTCGCGGGCCTGCAGGTGCCGGAGGAGGAGCGTCACCTGGTGCCGGCAGCCTTGGCCAAGATCGGCTATCCATACTGGGACGAGACCGAGAACCCGGCTTACCGGCTATTCTTGGGCTGAACACGCTTCACCTCGCGGGGGCGGGCCTGCCCCGCGATGAGGCCGAAAGCGAAAAAGCCTGCTGAAGGATGATTTTCACATGGAACACCTGACCACCCTCAAGACCCTGCACATCCTCGCCACGGCCCTGTTGCTGCTTGGCGCCCTGGGCCTGGCGGGCTGGACCTGGCATGCCCGGCGCAAGGGCGATGCCGAGGCCTACGGCAAGTTGTTGCGCCGGCCGCTGGTGTTCGTCTGGCTGCTGATGGGGCTGTGCCTGCTTAGCATGCCGTTCACCGGCTGGTGGCTGGTGCACCTGGTCGGCTGGCCGCTGGGGCAGACCTGGGTGCTGGCCTCCAGCGTCATCTATACCCTTGGCGCGTTCGCCGTGTGGTGGCTGGTGGCGCGCCTGAACCGGCTGCGCAAGGCCGAAGTCGTAGGCTTGAAGTTCACCCTGGCGCTGGCGGTGTTCAGCGGTGTGTGCTTCCTGTCCATCGCCGGCCTGATGGGCGCCAAGCCGGTCTGATGACACTCGTCAGCCTGCTCCCATTGGCAAACTCTGGGAGCGGGCTGGCCCCGCGAGAGGCTGACGCAGTCGCGTCACCTTGCCTTCACGCAAACCCGGTATACCAGTGCCACGCCCGGTGTGGCGACGCTCGCTCAATACGCAGTCTTCACCTCGCCGCAGATAAGCTTGGCGGGCGCGTTGCTGCGCGCTCAGGCTTTGTGGAACAATGCGGCGACATGCGTTTGCGAGGTTGCTGCCGTGATCGACCCGGATGGTTTTCGCCCCAATGTCGGGATCATTCTCACGAATGATGCCGGGCAGGTGCTATGGGCTCGGCGGATCAACCAGGATGCCTGGCAGTTTCCCCAGGGTGGCATCAACCCTGATGAAACGCCGGAAGATGCCCTGTACCGCGAGCTGAACGAAGAAGTGGGCCTGGAACGCCAGGATGTGGAAATACTTGCCTGCACCCGTGGCTGGTTGCGTTATCGTTTACCCCAGCGCCTGGTGCGCACCCACAGCCAGCCGCTGTGTATCGGCCAGAAACAGAAGTGGTTCCTGTTGCGCCTGGTGAGCAACGAGCAACGGGTGCGCATGGACCTGACCGGCAAGCCGGAATTCGATGGCTGGCGCTGGGTCAGCTACTGGTATCCGCTGGGCCAGGTGGTGACATTCAAGCGCGAGGTGTACCGCCGCGCACTGAAAGAGCTAGCCCCGCGCCTGCTGACGCGCGACTGACGACGGAGTCCGACCCCGAGCCATGCTCAATACGCTGCGCAAGATCGTCCAGGAAGTGAACTCCGCCAAAGATCTCAAGACGGCGTTGGGTATCATTGTCTTGCGCGTAAAGGAGGCGATGGGCAGCCAGGTCTGCTCCGTCTATCTGCTTGACCCGGACACCAACCGCTTCGTGCTGATGGCCACCGAGGGCCTGAACAAGCGTTCCATCGGCAAGGTCAGCATGGCCCCTAATGAAGGCCTGGTCGGCCTGGTGGGTACCCGCGAGGAGCCACTGAACCTCGAGAACGCGGCCGACCACCCCCGTTACCGCTACTTCGCTGAAACCGGCGAAGAGAAATTCGCTTCCTTCCTCGGCGCACCGATCATTCACCACCGCCGTGTGGTGGGTGTCTTGGTCATCCAGCAAAAAGAGCGCCGCCAGTTCGACGAAGGCGAAGAGGCTTTCCTGGTCACCATGAGCGCGCAGCTCGCCGGGGTTATCGCCCACGCCGAGGCGACGGGTTCGATCCGTGGCCTGGGCCGTCAGGGCAAGGGCATCCAGGAAGCCCGTTTCGTCGGGGTGCCGGGTTCTCCGGGCGCCGCAGTCGGTCGATCGGTGGTGATGTTGCCGCCCGCCGACCTGGAGGTGGTGCCGGATCGCACTGTCGAGGACATCGACAACGAACTCAAGCTGTTCAACAATGCCCTGGAGGGCGTGCGCGAGGACATGCGCAAGCTGTCGGCCAAGCTTGCCACCCAGTTGCGTCCCGAAGAGCGTGCGCTGTTCGACGTGTACCTGATGATGCTCGAGGACGCCGCCCTTGGTGGCGAGGTGGTCGAGGTCATCAAGACCGGCCAGTGGGCCCAGGGCGCCTTGCGCCAAGTGGTCGGCGAACACGTCAATCGCTTCGAGCTGATGGATGACGACTACCTGCGCGAGCGGGCATCGGACGTCAAGGACCTGGGCCGGCGCCTGCTCGCGTACCTGCAGGAGGCCCGTTCGCAGTCACTGGTCTACCAGGACAACACCATTCTGGTCAGTGAAGAACTGACCCCCGCCATGCTCGGCGAGGTGCCGGAGGGCAAGCTGGTGGGCTTGGTGTCGGTACTCGGCTCGGGTAACTCCCACGTGGCGATCCTGGCCCGGGCCATGGGTATCCCCACGGTCATGGGGGTGGTCGACCTGCCTTACTCGAAGGCCGATGGCATCGAGATGATCGTCGACGGCTACAAGGGCGAAGTCTTCACCAACCCCGGCGAAGTGCTGCGCAAGCAATACAGCGACGTGGTCGAGGAAGAGCGCCAGCTGGCCAAGGGGCTCGATGCCCTGCGCGAACTGCCGTGCATCACCCCGGACGGCCACCGCATGCCGCTGTGGGTCAACACCGGCCTGCTCGCCGATGTGGCCCGCGCCCAGCAGCGCGGCGCCGAGGGCGTGGGTCTGTACCGCACGGAAGTACCGTTCATGATCAACCAGCGCTTCCCCAGCGAAAAGGAGCAGCTGGCGATTTACCGCGAGCAGCTGCAGGCGTTCCATCCGCTGCCGGTGACCATGCGCAGCCTCGACATCGGTGGCGACAAGTCGCTGTCGTATTTCCCGATCAAGGAAGAAAACCCGTTCCTCGGCTGGCGCGGCATCCGTGTGACTCTCGACCACCCGGAAATCTTCCTGGTGCAGACCCGCGCCATGCTCAAGGCCAGCGAGGGCCTGAACAACCTGCGCATCCTGCTGCCGATGATTTCCGGCATCCATGAGCTTGAAGAAGCCCAGCACCTGATCCACCGCGCCTGGGGCGAAGTGCGTGACGAAGGCACCGATGTGCCGATGCCGCCGGTAGGGGTGATGGTGGAGATCCCCGCCGCGGTGTACCAGACCCGCGAACTGGCGCGGCAGGTCGATTTCCTTTCGGTCGGCTCCAACGACCTCACCCAGTACCTGCTGGCCGTGGACCGCAACAACCCACGGGTCGCCGATCTGTACGACTATCTGCACCCGGCGGTGCTGCAGGCCCTGCAGACGGTGGTCAGCGTGGCCCACGAGGAAGGCAAGCCCGTCAGTATCTGCGGCGAGATGGCCGGTGATCCGGCTGCGGCGATCCTGCTGATGGCCATGGGCTTCGACAGCCTGTCGATGAACGCCACCAACCTGCCGAAGGTGAAGTGGATGCTGCGCCAGATCAACCTGAGCAAGGCCAGGGAGCTGCTGGCCGACGCCATGAGCCATGACAACCCGCAGGTTATCCACAGCTCGTTGCAGCTGGCGCTGAAGAATCTCGGGCTGGCGCGGATGATCGGGCCGAACAAGACCCTCTGATCGCCTGTACCGACCTCATCGCGGGCTCCGAAGCAAAGCTGTTGGTGCGAGCCCGTGGGAGCGGGCTTGCCCCGCGATGAGGTCTAATCAGATCTCCAGGCTAACCTCGCCCAGATGCCCACCAAACGGCCCGAAACTGCGTTCGATCATGCGCCGCCGGCCTTGGTCATCGACAATCAGCACCGTACTCGCCCGCGTCCCATAGTTCTGGCTGGCGATGAACACGCTCGACAGCAGCCGCTCGGTGGCCAGCCCCACGCCGGTCTCGGGCAGTTCGCCGGCCGGTGCGGGCTGTGCATCGCCCAGCAGCGTCAGTAGCTGCTGTGGGTCAGCGTTCTCGAGCAATCCCTCAAGCCCGCTGCGAGCCTTCAGCAGCTTCGGCCACGGCGTATCCAGTCCGGCATTCGACAGCCCGTACACCCCCGGTTCAAGCAGGCGTGGTGCCGGCTCGCGGGCATGCAGGTAGCCCAATCGCTCGCCATCGCCGACCAGCAGGTTGAACCCCGAGTACTGGTCACTGCGGCTGGCCACCTGGTCCAGATAGGCCTCGACCCCCAGTTCGCCCTGCAGATAGGCCGCCACCAGTTCACCGCGGGACCGTGGCCCCAACGGCTGGCGTGGATCACGGATATTGGTCAGCGCCGCAAAGCGCCCGTTCGGCCCGACACCCAGCCAGGTGCCACCGGCTTCCAGGTCACGCCCGGCGTGCACGCCCGGGGCGTCCTCCCAATTGCCCAGGGCCTGGGTCGGCCGCGCGTAGAACTCATCACGGTTGGCCGCGACGATCAGTGGTCGGGCTGTCCCCGGCCGCCAGGCGAATACGATCAGGCACATAGGTTGTCCCCTGTGTTTTCGGCCACTCTACCCGCGCCGCCGGCCGCTATCCACCATCTGACACAGAGTTCACTAGAGCGCCGGGCGTGGCTTCCGTTACCATGCCAGATTGTTTTCCACTGGGGCCACGAATGGAATTCGCTCTCTATCTGCTGTTGGGCGCCTGCGCCGGCGTGCTGGCCGGGCTGTTCGGCGTCGGTGGCGGCATCATCATCGTGCCGGTGCTGGTGTTCAGCTTCACCTTGCAGGGCTTCGACCCTTCGGTGCTGACCCACCTGGCGGTCGGCACCTCGTTGGCGACAATCGTCTTCACCTCGATCAATGCCGTGCGCGAGCACCAGCGCAAGGGCGCGGTGCAATGGCCGATCTTCGCCTGGATGACCGTGGGCATCCTGCTCGGCGCGTTGGTCGGGGCCAAGACCGCCTCGCTGATACAGGGCCCGATGCTGCAGAAGATCATCGGTGTGTTCGCCCTGGTGATCGCCGCGCAGATGGCCCTGGATTTCAAGCCCAAGGCCAGCCGCGGCATTCCCGGCAAGCCCGGCTTGACCGCCGCGGGCGGGGTGATCGGCTGGGCCTCGGCCATTTTCGGTATTGGCGGTGGCTCATTGACCGTACCGTTCCTCACCTGGCGCAGCCTGCCCATGCAGCAGGCCGTGGCGACTTCGTCGGCCTGTGGCCTGCCGATTGCCTTGGCCAGTGCCTTGGGCTTCATGTGGCTGGGTTGGCACGAGGAACACCTGCCGGCCCACAGCCTGGGCTACGTCTATCTTCCGGCGCTGGTCGGCATCGCCGCCACCAGCATGTTCTTCGCCCGCTACGGCGCGCGTCTGGCGCACAAGCTGTCGCCGCGCGTGCTCAAGCGTCTGTTCGCCGCGCTGCTGTTCTGCGTCGGACTCAGCTTCCTTATCTGAACCTAGAGGAAAGACAATGCTGCCTTACCCGCAGATCGACCCGGTGGCCGTGGCCCTCGGTCCACTGAAAATCCACTGGTACGGCCTGATGTACCTGATCGGCATCGGCGGCGCCTGGCTGCTGGCCTCGCGCCGGTTGAACCGCTTCGACCCCACCTGGAGCCGCGAGAAGCTTTCCGACCTGGTGTTCTGGCTGTCGATGGGCGTGATCGTCGGCGGGCGCCTGGGTTACGTGCTGTTCTACGACCTGCACCAGTACCTGGCCAACCCGACGCTGATCTTCGAGGTGTGGAAGGGCGGCATGTCGTTCCACGGTGGCTTCATCGGCGTGATGCTCGCCGCCTTGTGGTTCGGCAAACGCAACAACAAGTCGTTCTTCGAGCTGATGGACTTCGTCGCGCCGCTGGTGCCGATCGGCCTTGGCGCTGGGCGTATCGGCAACTTCATCAACGCCGAACTGTGGGGCAAGGCCACCGACGTGCCGTGGGCAATGATCTTCCCGCCGTTCAGTGACCCTGCGCAATTGCCGCGTCACCCGTCGCAGCTGTACCAGTTCGCCCTCGAAGGTGTGGCATTATTCGTCATCCTTTGGCTGTACTCGCGCAAGCCGCGCCCGACCATGGCCGTTTCCGGCATGTTCGCGCTGTTCTATGGCATCTTCCGCTTCATCGTGGAGTTCGTGCGCGTACCCGACGCACAGCTCGGCTACATCGCCTTTGGCTGGTTGACCATGGGTCAGTTGCTCTGCGTACCGATGATTCTCGGCGGCATCTTCCTGATCTGGTGGGCCTACAACCGTAAACCGTCGGCCAAGGCCACCGTCTGATTTCCACGGCAGGGGCGCTCCCCTGCCGTTCTTGTTACAGGTAAGCCATGAAACAGTATCTAGACCTGGTCCGTGACGTCATAGACAACGGCACGCTGCAGGAAAACCGCACCGGTATCCGCACCATCAGCCTGCCCGGTGCCATGCTCAAGTTCGACCTGCAGAAGGGCTTTCCGGCCATCACCACGCGCAAACTGGCGTTCAAGTCGGCGATTGGCGAGATGGTCGGCTTCCTGCGCGGCGTGAAGAACGCCGGCGAGTTCCGCGAGCTGGGCTGCAAGGTCTGGGACCAGAACGCCAACGAAAACGCCCAGTGGCTGGCCAACCCGTTCCGCCAGGGGCATGACGACCTCGGCGAAATCTACGGCGTGCAATGGCGCCAGTGGCCCGGCTACAAGCGTATCCCGCTGAGCAACCCGGCCGCCATCGAGATGGCCGAGAAGGCCGGTTTCCGCCGTATCGCCCAGGACGAGGAGGACGGCCAGGCGTTCGTCATCCTCTACAAGGCCATCGACCAAGTGCGCCAGTGCCTGGACACCATCGCCAACGACCCGGGCAGCCGGCGTATCCTGTTCCACGGCTGGAACTGCGCCCAGCTCGACGAGATGGCCCTGCCACCGTGCCATTTGCTGTACCAGTTCCACCCGAATGTCGAAACTCGGGAAATCTCCCTGACCCTCTACATCCGCTCCAACGACCTGGGCCTGGGCACGCCGTTCAACCTCACCGAAGGTGCCGCGCTGCTGTCGCTGTTCGGCCGCCTGACGGGCTACACCCCGCGCTGGTTCACCTACTTCATCGGCGATGCCCATGTGTACGAAAACCACCTGGATATGCTGGGCGAGCAGATGAAGCGTGAACCGCTGGCGGCACCGAAGCTGGTGATCAGCGACCGCGTGCCGGCGTTTGCCGAGACCGGCAAGTACGAGCCGGAGTGGCTGGAGAAGATCGAACCGAGCGACTTCTGGCTGGAAGGCTACGAGCACCATGCGCCGATGACGGCGCCGATGGCGGTCTAACTCAAGGAAGTGGGGGGGCCGCAAAGCGGCCCCAAGTCTCTAATGCCCGTGGCTGCGCCCCACATGGGAATGCTCGATCTCCGGCACCGACACCGCCCCATTCGTCTCCAACTGCTGCAAGATCGCGCACTCCGCCCCCTGCGCATTGCACTGCTGCCGCAGTTCCACCAGCTGCGCCTGCAGTGCCACCAGCCCATCGATCCTCGCCTGCACATGCTCGATATGCTCGTCGATCAGCGCGTTGACGCTGCCGCATGAGCCATCGGGGCTGTCGCGCAGGTTCAACAGGCTACGGATCTCGTCCAGGGTCATGTCCAAGGTGCGGCAGTTGCGGATGAAGGTCAGGCGCTCGACGTGGGCCTGGGTGTAAAGCCGGTAGTTTCCATCGCTGCGGGCAGGTTCCGGCAGCAGCTGTTCGCGCTCGTAGTAGCGGATGGTCTCCACGGCGCAGTCGGTGGCCTTGGCCAGTTCTCCGATCTTCATGGCAAATCTCCTGCAAAGGGCTTGACCCTATAGTGGCTACAGGGTGTTCACTTGGCAACAACCCACTCTGTGGATCTCTACAGAGGCCAGCGCTCAGTTAAGGATGATTCCATGAACCAGCCTGTCAGCCCCGACCGCAAGCATGATCACGCCCATGACCTCGATCATGGCCACGCGCCCCACGCCCACGGCTGCTGCGCCAGCAAGGGCGCCCCGGCCCTGGTGCAACTGACCGAAAAGGCCAGTGGCCAGGCGCAGCTCAGCCGCTTCCGCATCGAGGCCATGGACTGCCCTACCGAGCAGACCCTGATCCAGGACAAGCTCGGCAAGCTGGCCGGCATCGAGCAACTGGAATTCAACCTGATCAATCGTGTGCTCGGCGTGCGCCATACGCTCGAGGGCACCTTCGAGATCGAGCGGGCCATCGATAGCCTGGGCATGAAGGCCGAACCCTTGGCCGCCGAGGATGATGGCGCCGCCAGCGCGCCCCAGGCCAGCAAGACACGCTGGTGGCCGCTGGCGCTGTCCGGTGTTGCGGCGATCGCCGCCGAAATCGTGCACTTCTCCGGCAAGGCACCGGAGTGGGTGGTCGCCGCGCTGGCCCTGGCGGCCATCCTCGGCTGCGGCCTCGGTACCTACAAGAAGGGCTGGATTGCCCTGAAAAACCGCAACCTCAATATCAATGCGCTGATGAGTATCGCCGTGACCGGCGCGGTGCTGATCGGCCAGTGGCCGGAAGCGGCCATGGTCATGGTGCTGTTCACCGTTGCCGAACTGATCGAAGCCCGTTCCCTGGACCGCGCGCGCAATGCCATCGGCGGGTTGATGCAGCTGGCCCCGGACATGGCCACCGTGCAACAGGCTGATGGCCAGTGGCGCGAGGTAGAGGTGCGCGAGGTGGCAATCGGCGCACGGGTGCGGGTGCGCCCAGGCGAGCGCATCGGCCTGGACGGCGAGGTGGTCAGTGGCCAGTCCAGTGTCGACCAGGCGCCGATCACCGGGGAAAGCCTGCCGGTCGAGAAGTCGGTCGGCGACAAGCTGTTCGCCGGCACCATCAACCAGGCCGGCGCGATGGAGTACCGCGTCACGGCCGCCGCCGGTCAATCGACCCTGGCCCGCATCATCAAGGCCGTCGAAGAAGCCCAGGGCGCCCGTGCGCCGACCCAGCGCTTCGTCGATCAGTTCTCGCGCATCTACACCCCGGTAGTGTTCGCGGTAGCGCTCGCCGTGGCGCTCATCCCGCCACTGTTCATGGCCGGTGCCTGGTTCGACTGGATCTACCGTGCCCTGGTGCTGTTGGTGGTGGCCTGCCCGTGCGCGCTGGTGATCTCCACCCCGGTGACCATCGTCAGCGGCCTGGCCGCGGCGGCACGCAAAGGCATCCTGATCAAGGGCGGTGTGTACCTGGAGGGCGGGCGCAAGCTGGACTTCCTGGCCCTGGACAAGACCGGCACCATTACCCACGGCAAGCCGGTGCAGACCGACAGCAAGGTGCTCGACCCACTGTTCGAAGGGCGCGCCCAGGCGCTGGCCGCGAGCCTGGCCGCCCGTTCCGACCACCCGGTGTCGGGTGCCATCGCCCTGTTCGCCAGGGGCCAGGATCTGGTTCTGAGCGAAGTCACCGAGTTCGCCGCCCTGGCCGGTCGCGGTGTGCGCGGTGATATCGAGGGCCAGACCTACCACCTGGGCAACCATCGCCTGGTGGAAGAGCTCGGCCTGTGCTCCCCGGAGCTGGAAGCGCAACTGGATGTGCTGGAGCGCCAGGGCAAGACCGTGGTGCTGCTGCTCGACCGCTCCGGCCCGTTGGCGTTGTTCGCCGTGGCCGACACGGTCAAGGACAGCAGCCGCCAGGCCATCGCCGAGCTGCACGAGCTGGGTATCAAGACGGTCATGTTGACCGGCGACAATCCCCACACCGCCCAGGCCATTGCGGCCCAGGTGGGGATCGACCGTGCCGAGGGCAACCTGCTGCCCGCGGACAAGCTCGCCAGCATCGAGAACCTGTACGCCCAGGGGCATCGTGTCGGCATGGTCGGCGATGGCATCAACGACGCGCCGGCCCTGGCCCGCGCCGAGATCGGCTTTGCCATGGCCGCCGCCGGTACCGACACCGCCATCGAGACCGCCGATGTGGCGCTGATGGACGACGACTTGCGCAAGATCCCGGCCTTCGTCAGGCTGTCGCGCCAAAGCGCGGCGATCCTCACCCAGAACATCGTGTTGGCCCTGGGGATCAAGGCAATCTTCCTGGCTATCACCTTCGCCGGCATGGCCACCATGTGGATGGCGGTATTCGCCGACATGGGCGTGAGCCTGCTGGTGGTGTTCAACGGTCTGCGCCTGTTGCGCAAATAACGCCTGTGGCGTGAAAAAGAGGTTCTGCCAATGCTGAGCGCCGAGCTCAAAGCCTTCTACATGGTGGCCCGCCTGGGCAGCATCACCCTGGCGGCGAAGAAGCTCGGGCTCAGCCAGCCCACGGTGACCACGCAGATCCGCAACCTCGAGGGCCAGTACAACGTCGAGTTGTTCTACCGCGGCGGCCGGCGCCTGGTGTTGAGCGAGGAGGGCGTGCGCCTGCTGCCGATGGTCAAGGCGCTGCTGCAACAGGAAGCCGAAATCGAGTTCGAGTTGCGCAACAGCGGCCAGGCTCAGGGCAGCCTGCGCATCGCCGCTACCGCGCCGTACTACATCCTCGACCTGGTGAAGATCTTCCGCGAGCGCCTGCCACAAGTGGAGGTGGCGGTGGAGATCGGTAACTCGCAGCAGGTGCTGCAAATGCTCGAGGACTACCGGGTGGATATCGCCGCCTCGTCACAATTGCTCGAAGACGCACGCCTGGTACGCCGGGTGCTGGGCACCGACCCGTTGGTACTGGCGGTGCACCGCAATCATCCCTTGGCCCAACGCCAGGCGGTGTCGATCGAGGTGGTGGCCGGGCATTGCCTGCTGATGCGCGAAAAGGGCTCGACCACCCGCAAGCTCACCGAGCAGATGATGCAGGACGCCGGGGTTAAAGCCGGGGCGCTCTTGGAGATAGGCAGCCGCGAGTCGATCCGCGAGGCGGTGCTGCGCAACATTGGCATCAGCATCATTGCCCGACATGAGGTGCCGCATAACCCCGAGCTGCGGGTGCTGGCGCTGGACGACGCACCGGTGATGCACGAGTACCTGTACTGCCTGAAGGAGCGGCGCCAGGCGCGGTTGCCGGCGGCGTTCCTGGGGGTGGCGCAGGAGGTGGTGGGTTCGCAATTCTGACAGTTCTCTACTGGTTGCACCGGCCTCATCGCCGGCAAGCCGGCCCCCACAGGGTTGGCGCCGACTTGCTTTTGTGGGAGCTGGCTTGCCAGCGATAGGGCCCTCAAGGCCACTACAAAATCTGCCTATACCACTATCGCCGGCTTTTGCCCCAACGCCACGGAACCTTCGCACAGCCTGCCTAGCATGGCCCACATCGCTTCGATGAGGACCTGCCATGAACCACGTCACCCCGGGCGCACAGATGAAAGTGCGCGGCATCCACAAACGCTTTGGCGCTTTCACCGCGCTCAACAACGTGTCCCTCGACATCGCCGCTGGCGAGCTGGTGTGTCTGCTCGGTCCCTCGGGCTGCGGCAAGACCACGCTGCTGCGTTGCATCGCCGGCCTCGAGCGCCAGGACCGCGGCACGCTGTACATCGGCGACCGCGATATCTCCGAGCTGCCGCCCCAGGCCCGTGACTACGGCATCCTGTTCCAGTCCTACGCACTGTTCCCCAACCTCACCGTTGAAGCCAACATTGCCTATGGCCTGACCGGCGGCAACCGCGAGGCCTCGCGCCAGCGGGTGAGCGAGATGCTCGAGCTGGTGGGCCTGGCCGGCAGTGAGAAGAAATACCCCGGCCAGCTCTCCGGCGGCCAGCAGCAGCGCGTGGCCCTGGCCCGCGCCTTGGCGCCGTCGCCCTCGCTGCTGCTGCTCGACGAACCCATGTCGGCCCTCGACGCCCGTGTTCGCGAGCACCTGTGCACTGAACTGCGCCAGCTGCAACGCCAGTTGGGCATCACCACGCTGATGGTCACCCACAACCAGGACGAAGCCATGCTGATGGCCGACCGCATCGCCGTGATGAACAACGGCCAGGTCGAGCAGTACGCCAGGCCCCAGGAAATCTACGACCAGCCGGCGACACCCTTCGTCGCTGAGTTCGTCGGCCAGGGCAACTGGCTGCCGTTCCAGCGCAGCAGCAATAGCCACGCCCAGGTCGGCGGCATGCACATGCGCCTGGCCGACAACGCCAGCACCGTCAGCAGCGGCCGACTGTTCTGCCGGCCCGAGGCGATCACCGTCAACCCGGTGGTGCACGAGGAGAACCTGTTCCCGGCCAAGGTTCGGGAAGTCACCTTCCTCGGCAATCGCTGCCGCATGAGCTTCGAGCTCGAAGCCCTGCCGGGCCATGCGCTGCTCGCGGAGCTGGCGCCCGAAGCCATGCCGCGCCTGGGTTCGCAGGATATCTGGGTGGCCCTGCCGCCGCAGAGCCTGCAGGTGTTCGCCTGAGATGGCCGCGCCCATGACCCTGCCGCTCACTCACGGCAACGACAGGCCACGCAACGGCGTCGCCCTGGGGGATCGACTGTTCGTCGTCGGTGGCAAGAGCCTGTTGCTGAGCCTGCTGGTGCTGGCGGTGCTGCTGCCGTTGCTGGCGATCTTCTGGCGTGGCTTCAGCGCTGAAGCCGGGCAGGGCGGGGGGCTGCTGGCCGCCCGCGAACTGTTTGCCAGCGCGAACTTCCACTGGCTGCTCGGCAACAGTCTGTCGGTAGCCCTCACCGTTGCCGCCATCGTTGTGCCGCTGGCCTACCTGTTCGCCTATGCCCTGCAACGCACGTTGATCCCGGCCAAGGGGCTGTGGCGTGGCATTTCGCTGCTGCCGTTGCTGGCGCCGTCGATGCTGCCGGCGATCGCGCTGGTCTATCTGTTCGGTAACCAGGGCCTGCTGCGCGGGCTGCTCAGCGACAACATCTACGGCTTCTGGGGCATCGTGCTTGGCGAGGCCATCTACACCTTCCCCCATGCGTTGATGATCCTGCTCTCGGCGCTGTCACTGGCCGATGCACGACTGTTCGATGCCGCTTCGAGCATGGGTGCCGGACCTGCCCGGGCATTCTTCAGCATCACCTGGCCGGCCACGCGCCAGGCGGTGTTCGCGGCGTTCTGCCTGGTGTTCACCCTTACCATCACCGACTTCGGCGTGCCGGTAGTGGTCGGTGGTGATTACCAGGTGCTGGCGCTGGAAGCCTACAAGGCGGTGGTCGGCCAGCAGCAGTTCGGCCGTGGTGCGCTGATCGGCATGGTGCTGCTGGTGCCGGCGCTGCTCAGTTTTGCCGTGGATGCCTGGCTGCGCCGCCGCCAGGGCGAGGCCATGAGCGGCCGCGCCCAGGTGTTCGAGCCGAAGCCTTCGAAGCTGCGTGATGGCTGCTACCTGGCCATCGTGTTGCTTGTCTGCGCGGCGCTGCTGGCGGTGATAGGCATGGCGGTGTACTCGTCGCTGGTCAAGTTCTGGCCGTACAACCTGTCGCTGTCGCTCAAGCACTACATGTTCGAAGACACCGCTGGTGGCGGCTGGCTGGCCTATCGCAACAGCGTGACCATGGCCATCGGCACCGCGCTGATCGGCAGCGTGGTGATCTTCACCGGTGCCTACCTCATGGAGAAGACCCAAGGCCAGCGCCTGCTCAATCAACTGCTGCGCCTGCTCAGCTTCATCCCCATGGCGGTGCCTGGCCTGGTGCTGGGCCTGGGCTACGTGTTCTTCTTCAACCTCAACGGCAACCCGTTGCACGTGTTCTACGGCAGCATGGCGCTGCTGGTGGTGTGCACCATCTCCCACTACCTGACCACCGCGCAGATGACCGCCACCACCGCCCTGCGCCAGCTCGACGGTGAGTTCGAAGCCGCCGCGCTGTCACTCAAGGCGCCGCTATACAAGCACTTCGTGCGGGTCACCGTGCCGATCTGCCTGCCGACGCTGCTGGACATCATCCGCTACCTGTTCGTCTCGGCGATGACCACGGTGTCGGCGGCGATCTTCCTCTACAGCCCCGACACCATCCTCGCCGCCGTTGCCGTGCTGAACATGGATGACGCCGGCAACGTTGGCGGCGCCGCTGCCATGTCGACCCTGATCCTCTTGACCAGCGCCGCCGCCTCCCTGCTGTTGGCCGGCGCTTCGCGCGGCCTGCTACGCCGCTCCCAGGCCTGGCGCCAACGCGCCCCCGGCTATTGACCTACTGCCCACACCGATAGGAACCGCATCATGTTCAAGCCCCTTGCACTTGCCGCTGCCGTATCCGCCGTGTTCAGCCTGCAGGCTTCGGCCGCCACCCAGCTGACTGTCTACACCGCCCTGGAGGCCGAGCAGCTCAAGAGCTACAAGCAGGCCTTCGAGAAGGCCAACCCGGACATCGAGATCAAATGGGTGCGCGACTCCACCGGCATCATCACCGCCAAGCTGCTGGCTGAAAAAGAGCGCCCACAGGCTGACGCCGTGTGGGGGCTGGCGGCCTCCAGCCTGGCCATCCTCGACCAGAACGGCATGCTCGAAGCCTATGCGCCGAAGGACCTGGGCAAGATCTCGCCCAACTACCGCGACGCCGCCAATCCGCCGGCCTGGGTAGGCATGGACGTGTGGGCCGCGACGATCTGCTTCAATACCGTCGAGGCCGAGAAGCAGGGCCTGAGCAAGCCGGTGAGCTGGCAGGATCTGACCAAGCCTGAGTACAAGGGCAAGATCGTCATGCCCAACCCGGCCTCGTCCGGTACGGGCTTCCTCGATGTGAGCGCCTGGCTGCAGACCTACGGCGAGCCTCAGGGCTGGGCCTACATGGACGCACTGCACCAGAACATCGGCCAGTACGTACATTCCGGCTCCAAGCCATGCAAGCTGGCGGCAGCAGGTGAATTCCCGATCGGCATCTCGTTCGAGTACCCGGCCGTGCAGCTCAAGCGCCAGGGCGCACCCCTGGACATCGTCCTGCCCAAGGAGGGGCTGGGCTGGGAGATCGAGGCCACGGCGCTGATCAAGGGCTCGCCGAAAGCCGATGCCGCCAAGCGCCTGGCCGACTTCTCCGCCAGCCCTGCCGCCATGGAGCTGTACAAGGAGAACTTCGCGGTGCTCGCCGCCCCCGGCATCGCCAAGCCGCAGACCGAACTGCCGGCCGACTATGAGCAGCGCCTGATCAAGAACGACTTCGCCTGGGCCTCGAAGAACCGCGACCAGATTCTCGCCGAGTGGCGCAAACGCTACGACGGCAAGTCGGAGAAAGTCGCCCAGCAGTAAGGCCCTCATCGCGGGGCAAGCCGGCTTCTATACTCAAGCTGCCCCGCGATGGCGTCAGACCAGGCAACGCAGGAGCCCACGCAATGCCAACTTCTTCCCGGATCATCGACGACACCTTCGCCTTGTACGAGCGTCATGGCAGCGCCGACTATATCGGCGAGGCCATCACCCAGATCGAGCACATGTCCCAGGCAGCCCAGCTCGCCATGGCCGAAGGCTACGACGACGAAGTGATTCTGGCCGCCTTCTTCCATGACATCGGCCACCTGTGCGAGGGCGAGGACATGGGCGGTTATGGCGTTGTCAGTCATGAGCGCATCGGTGCCGAGTATTTGCGCCGGTGTGGTTTCAGCGAGCGGCTGGCCAGGCTGGTGCAGTATCACGTCGAGGCCAAGCGCTACCTGACCTTGCGCCAGCCCGGATACTACGATCGTTTGAGCGAAGCCAGCCGACGCACCTTGGCGTACCAGGGTGGGATGATGAACGATGCCGAAGCCGATGCGTTCGAGGCCGACCCGTTGTTCAGGGTCAGCCTGCGCCTGCGCGAGTGGGACGAGATGGCCAAGCGGGTAGGGGTGCCGGTGATGGATCTGCAAGTGTTGAAGGCAAAGGCATTGGCCGTGCTCTGAACTATCTGGCGACTCTCCCTGCTGCAAGATCCCGCATCACTTCTCCCGGTGCTTGCTCCGTTCCTCTCCCCATACTTCTCCTCCTGGCAGCCGCTTGTCGTAGTGGTGGGTATGGTGTTGATAATTGTCTGTTGGTGGTTATACTAACCACCAATCGGCCGGCCCAAGGAATGGGTGAATGAACAGCCGTGAAATGATTGCTGTGATCGAGGCGGATGGCTGGTATCTGGTGCGCTCCAAAGGCAGCCACCATCATTTCAAGCATCCTGAAAAAGCCGGGCTGGTCACCATCCCGCATCCCAGGAAAGACCTGCTGCCCGCGACTGCGGCCAGCATCCTGCGCCAGGCACGCATCTGCTACGCCAGCTGACGAGGAGACTCATCACCATGTTGTTCCCTATCGCGATCCTCCCCGGTGACGACCAGCACGCCTGGGGCGTGGAAGTCCCGGATATCCCTGGCTGCTTTTCGGCGGGCGAAGACCTCGACAACGCCATCGCCATGGCGCGTGAAGCGATCGAAGGCCACCTCGAACTCCTGGCCCAGGACCAGCAGGAAATCCCCAGGGCCAGCAAGGTCGGCGTGCATGCGGCCAACCCCGCCTATGCCGGCTGCACCTGGGCACTGATCGATATCGACATCACCCGCTACCTGGGCAAGGCCGAGAAGCTCAACATCACCTTGCCGGCGTACCTGCTCACCCGCATCGACAGCTACGTACAGAACCACCCGGAGCACAAGAGCCGTTCGGGCTTCCTGGCCGAGGCGGCGCTGAGGATCCTGCAGGGTGATGGCAAATGATCAGGCGATATTGCCCCTGGGCAATCGTACGCTGACCCGCAACCCGCCCCCTTGGCGGTTCCTCAGCTGCAGTTCGCCGCCATGGCTGGCAACGATGCGCTGGGCGATGCTCAGCCCCAGCCCATAGCCGCCAGAGGCCTGGTTGCGTGAGTCCTCGCCGCGCACGAAAGGCTCGGTGACAGTCGCCAGCAAGCCCGGGTCGATGCCCGGGCCGCGATCGTCGATGTGGATGTACCCATCGGTTGGCGTGCTTTCCAGCACCACCGCGACTTCCCTGGCATAGCGCAGGGCATTGACCAACAGGTTTTGCAGGCACCGTTGCAGTAGCAGGGCATCTACCTGGGCCTGGCCCACCTGGCCATGGATCGATAATGGCTCTTCGGCGTTGGCCAAATCCGCGCATTGGCGTGCCACCAGGCGGTCGAGGTCGACCGTTTGCAGGTTCTGCTGCTCGCCCGCCCGCAGGTAGTCGAGCACCTGGCCGATCATGCCGTCCATCTGTGCGATGTTCTGGCGCAGGCGCTCCTTGTGTTCGCTGTCCTCCAGCCGTTCCAGGCGCAGGCGCATGCGCGTCAACGGCGTACGCAGGTCGTGGGACACGGCGGCGAGGAAGTAGGCCTTGTCGTTGACCATGCGGATCAGCCGTTGCTGCATGGCATTGAAGGCCTGGGCGGCGTGCCGCACTTCCTCGGGGCCGTCCAGCGGCAACGGCGCCTGTTCCAGATTGCCACCCAGGCCACGGGCGGCATCGGCCAGGCGGCGCAGCGGGCGCAGGCACAAGCGTACCGCCACCAGGCACACCACCAGCACGGCGGCGATGCGCAGGGCATAGACCCGCAGCAGGTAGTCGCTGATCAGCACCCATGCCGACTCGCCGCTCCAGCCCTGCAACTCCTGGCCATCGATGACCAGCCAGTGGCCATCGGCGAGGGGCACGGCAAACTCGATATGCGCCTGGGCGGTGCGCAAGCCGAACAGGCTGCGCCAGACGATGGGCTGGCCCAGTTCGTCGGTGAGCCGGACCTTGAGCAACCTCGGCCGCACATCGCCCCCCAATTCGTAGGCCAGTGCCTGATGCAGCAACAGCTCGATGCGCCGCCAGCCGCGCCGTTGGTCATGCTCACCCTCGGGCGGCGCTTCGGCGCAACGCAGCTGGTAGTGCTTCGGTACCTGGCGTGCCGTGCCATGGCAGTCGGCCTGGGCGATCAGGGGCGCGCTGCGCGCCGCGATCAACCGCACCGGCGCTTCCAGCACCTGGGCGAAGCGTACGTCGAACCAGATGCTGCTGGACATCAACTGGATCACCAGGGTGCCGCTGATCATGATCAGCAGCAGTTGGCCGAACAGCGTGCGCGGCCACAGCCGGCGAAGCAGTCGCACCTCAGGCGCCCAACGCTTCGCGGGCCAGGCTCAGCAGATAGCCTTCGTTGCGGATGGTGAGGATCTGCACGCCTTGGCCTGGCGCCCGGCGCAGTTGTTGGCGCAGGCGGCTGATGCACATGTCCACCGAGCGGTCGTCGGGCAGATGGTCGCGGCCGAACGCGCTGCGTGTCAGGTGGTCCCTCGAGACCACGCGGTTGTTGGCGTCCAGCAGTTCACGCAGCACACGGTAGTCGGAGCGTGGCAGGTTGAAGGCTTGGCCGTCAGGGTGAACGAGCAACCGTTTGACGTGATCGAGACGAAAACCCGCAAACAATTGTGGCTCGCTATCCGAAGTATCGGGCTCTACCTCCAGACGATGGGGGCGGCGCAACACAGCCTTGATCCGGGCGACCAGCTCGCGCGGCTCGAAGGGTTTGGCCAGGTAATCGTCGGCGCCTACTTCCAGGCCGATGATGCGGTCCAGAGTGCTGCCCCTGGCCGACAGCATCACCACCGCCAAGCCCGGCTGCGCCTGTAACTGCCGGCACAGGCTCAGGCCGTCCTCGCCGGGCAGCATCAGGTCGAGTACCACCAGGTCGACCTTGTGCCGGGTCAATTGCGCGTGCATCTGCTTTCCATCGACAGCAGCGAGAACCTGATAGCCGGCGTCCGTCAGGTAATCGCAGAGAAGTTCGCGAATCTCGTCGTCATCATCGACGACCAGCAAGGTGGTGTTCATGGCTGTGGGTACCTGTGGAAAGAGGAACTGCGCTGCTCGTTACGTTCGATTACATCCCCATACAAGCCATCCATGGAGCCTAAGGGGTAGATGCCTAGAATCGTAACAAAAAATCATCTGCGAATACGAAGCCTTCCCAAATGGTATGCAAGAGCATCATGACTGACACAACCCCCTTGGTCCGAGGCGGCAGTCGCCTCTCCCCGCTTGCCTTCTGCGTGGCCCTCGGGCTTAGCGGCACAGCCTTCGCTGACGGCCCGGTGCTGGAACTGGGCGCCACCAACATCGACAGCAGTGCGTTGCCGCTGGCCGACGATAGCGGCCAGATCGGCTACACCGTGCAGAACACACGCAGCTCCACGGGCTTGCAGCTGACACCCCGGCAGACGCCACAGTCGGTCACCAGCATTACCCGCCAGCAAATGGAAGACCGTGATATCCACACCCTCGAGCAGGCCCTGGACACCACGCCGGGCGTGAGCATGAGCAAGATGGAAGTGGGCGGGCGCACCGACTTCCGCGCCCGTGGCTACTCGATCAGCAACTGGAAGATCGACGGCTTGCAGTTCCCCGGCGGTTCGGACTTCAGCGGTGGCGGCAACGCGCTGAACATGGACCTGTACGAACGCATCGACATCGTCCGTGGCGCCAACGGCCTGCTCGGTGGCACCGGTGACCCTTCGGCTACCGTCAACCTGATCCGCAAGGCGCCGACCCGGACCTTCGGCGGCAGCGCCTACGCCACCTATGGCAGCTGGGACAAGCGCCGCCTGGGTGCTGACCTGAACCTGCCGCTGTCCGAGGACGGCCGCCTGCGTTCGCGTCTGGTCATGACCCAGCAGGACGCCGGCTCGTTCCGCGACAACCAGTCCGAACGCTCCCGCGCGGCCCTGGCCAACTTCGAATTCGACCTGGACGATGCCACCACCCTGGGTGCCGGCTACCAGTACGAGTACAGCAAAGTGGTCGGCGGCGGCTGGGGCGCCAACATCCCGATCTGGTACGGCGATGGCAGCAAGACCGACCTGCCGCGCAGCACCAACGTGGTACCCAGCTGGAGCTTTGGCGAATACATCACCCGCACCGCCTTCGGCTCGCTGGCGCACCGTTTCGACAACGACTGGAGCCTGGACCTGAAGGTTGCCCAGAGCAGCGGCGAGGCGCTCAACCACCGTGGCCTGGCCAAGGTCAACTCGTCCGGCCGTGGCGTCTACGGCGGCTACTGGAACCAGGACGGCAGCGGCGCGGTGCTCAACGGCCTGCACAGCTCCACCGACACCACCCAGCAATCGGCGCAGATCGACCTGTCCGGCCCATTCCAACTGTTCGGGCGCACCCATCAGGCGATGGTCGGCTACAACGACAGCCGCACCGTGGCCTGGTCACCGCAGTACACTTGCAGCATGGTCGGCGGCGGCAAGGCAGTGAACAGTGGGGTGGGTTGCCAGTTCCGGGCGAACAATGGCCTGGGGCTGGGCAACTGGCTAGACGGCGTGGACGACGACTACGCCATGCTGGCCTCAAAAACCGGCCTGCACAGCAAGACTACCACCCGTCTTCAGGGCATGTATGCCGCCACCCGCCTTAGCGTCACCGACCCCCTGTCGCTCATCCTCGGTGTGCGCAGCACCGACTATTCGGCTACTACCGTCAGCGTCAACGGTGCGCGCAGCAACCAGCAGAACAACGGCATCGTCACCCCTTACCTGGGCGCGGTGTACGACCTCGACGACAACTACTCGCTGTACGCCAGCTACACCGACATCTTCAACCCGCAGACCGAAGAGAGCGCCAGCGGCACCAAGGTCGAGCCGATCCGTGGCCAGAGCTACGAAACCGGGATCAAGGGTGAATGGTTCGATGGTCGCCTGAACGCGTCCGCGGCCTACTTCCGCACCAGGCAGGAGAACAAGGCGGTGATGGACGGCGACCTGCTGACGCCGACCGGCGCCACTGCCTACAAGGCCGGTTCCGGCCAGGAAACCGACGGTATCGACCTGGAAGTCGCCGGCGCCCTGACCCCGAACTGGAACGTCTATGCCGGCTACACCTACCTGCACTTCCGCCGCCTGGACAGCGACGGGCGCAGCGACCCCTCGCACCTGTTCAAGGCCTCGACCACTTATCGCCTGTCCGGCCCGCTGGATCGCCTGACCCTGGGCGCTGGCGTGACCGCGCAAAGCAACATCCGCGCGGTGTCCACCCCCGCCGGGCAGCCGAGCAACGGAGTTAGCCGCAGCGCCAGCGACGTAAACTGGTCGGGCTATGCGATCTGGAACGCCATGGCCAAGTACCAGCTGACCGACGACACCAGCGTCAGCCTCAACGCCAACAACCTGTTCGACAAGCACTACTACACCCGTTACGGGTTCTATGCCGGGGCAATCTATGGCGACCCGCGCAACCTGGCGGTGACCGTGAGCACGGCGTTCTAGAAGAGCTTTTGACACCGCTACTGCTGGTTGATTTTTGATCATGTTCCTTATACGTTACATTTATCTAAATTTGTCACGTATAAAGAACATGGATCACTCATTGATCGTCGAGCGCCTGGGCGCGCAGGTTCGCACGCGAAGGCTTAACCGGGGATTGACCCAGCAGGCGCTCGCAACCTTGGCCGGTATCACCCGGCAAAAGATCATTGCCATGGAGAAAGGTAGCCTCTCAGTGGCCATCGGTGCATATGCACGTGCATTGGCGGCGCTCGGCTGCGAACTGCAGGTCATAGCGGCGGTGATGCCGACGCTTGACGAAATCGAGGGGATGTTCGAATGACGCCGCTGATAGTCGCGACACCCGAGGGTGACAGTGGAGCATTGCTGACCAGTGCAGGCGACTACCTCTTCCGCTATGGCCCGCACACCGGAAGACGTGCTGGCGTTTTCGCTATCCGGCAACAAATCCTTGTTTGCGTCGCGGCAAGGCCTGCTGGACTTCGCACCGCTTTGCGACGTGAGCTACCCGGCTGAAGTCATTCGCAAGCAGCTTGAAGCATTGGAGCGAACACTGGCCAGGGAGTCCGCGCTTTGCGATCAGGCACCCAAGGTAGTTGCCGCCATCAAGGCAAGCGCGGCGCCGTTCATTCAGACTTTTGGTTGAGCGGCATTTCCTGTCCGGGCGCGGCATGCGAAGTGGCTATGGTCGCATCCAGATGATCATCGAGCTGTTCCCAATCCTCGCCGAACAACTCCACCGGGTGCATGGTCCGGTCCGCACCATTGCCGCAGGCCAGCGCCTTGGCCGGGCAGTACAAGTCGCAGCCCCAGCAGATCCGTTCGGGATGGCTGGGGTTCGTGGGAAATCGCTTGGCCATGGTCTCCCTCCATGAAGTGGATGCCTGCGCTCAGGCTATGCCGCGCATGGCCAAGTGGCTTGATCCGGATCAATACCGCTAGCGGATCGGCCCGGGCGCCTGCACCTGTTTCATCAGGTCGTCATTCCACTGCCCCTCCACCTGCACATGCGCGGCGGCACCGAGCATCACCGCCTCGATCAGGTTGTGGTTGAGGTAGGTGTACAGGCCGGGCTGGCGGAAGGTGTACAACGCCGCCCCCGCCGCGCCGCCGGGGATGAACCAGGTCTCCAGGTTGCGCTGCGGCGGGTTGGCGAACTTGCCCGAGGCCCAGACGTAGTCGCCGTGCCCGCCGATCAGGTGCGGGCGGGTATCACGGTTGGCCTGGGAATGAACGATCAGCACGGTCTCGCCCACCTTGGCGGTGAGCGCCTGCTTGCCGGTCAGGGCGCCGACGCTGCCGTTGAACACCACATGGCTGGGCACCAGCCCCTTCATCAGCTGGCTCATGTCACCGAAGCTGGCCATGGGGTTGGCGTAGCGCTTGTACTTGCCGTCCTTGTCGCGGGGGATGTAGTAGTCCTGCTCGCCGATGTACCAGGCCTTGTCGTACTGCAACGGGCGGCCCTCAGGGTCTTTCAGGCCGTCACGGGGCAGCACCATGATCGCGCCGTTCATGCCACACACTACGTGCCAGGGAATCATCGCCCCGCCCGGCGCGCAGTGATACACGAACACCCCGGCACGGTCGGCCTTGAAGCGCAGCACCACCTGCTCGCCCGGCTTCACATGGGTCAACTCACCGCCGCCGAGGGCGCCGGTGGAGGCGTGGAAGTCGATGTTGTGCATCATGCTGTTGCTGGCCGGGTTGACCAGCGTGAGCTCCACGTAGTCGCCCTCGTGCACCACCATCAGCGGGCCGGGCACCGAGCCGTTGAAGGTCATGGCGTGGATGTAGGCGCCGGTGCTGTCGACAGCCAGTTCCTTCTCCTCGATGACCATGCGGAACTCGACAATGCGCGGCTTGCCGGGAGCGCGCTGGCTGTGGGGGTGCACCTGTGGCGGTGCCACCAGTTCGACGCTCACCCGCTCCAGTTTCGCCAGGTCAGGCACCGGGCCGGCGGCGGGCGAAGCGGTAGCGGCCTGGGCCAGGCCACTGCCAAGCGCCGAGGCACCGACGCCCAGCAACACAGTGCCGGCCAGCATGCCACGCCGGGTCAGGGACACGCCTTCTTGCTCGTTCATGGGACTTCTCCTTAAGTCGACGAAAGTCGTCGGGCACAGGAATAGCCGCTTTGAAATTAGGGTTTATTGAGCGAAAACAAGAAGTGGAGAGGGCGGACAATGTGTCGCAGGAGCGGAAACGAAAAAGCCCCGACATTCGTCGAGGCTTTTGAGGATGGTGCCGGCACCAGGAATCGAACCCGGGACCTACTGATTACAAGTCAGTTGCTCTACCATCTGAGCTATACCGGCACAGGGGCGTCATTATAGCGATGGATTCGGCGCTGTAAACCACTTCGTTGCATCCAGCGCACAAAACCCTAAGTCACCGAACTGAAAGGAGAATTTTCTTACCAGCCGCGGTGCATGGAGTTGACGCTTGGCTCGGGCTGGCCGGGGTTGAAGAACAGCTTGCCGTTGTCGCAGCCGCGCTTGCGGCAGCTGCCGTCGGCGTTGTGCAGGGGCAGGCCGCGGTCACCGCCCAGCTGCATGCCGGGCATGTTCCAGTTCAACGGGGCCGGCTTGCTGGATGGCGTGCTGTTGGCGCAGCCGGTCATGGCCAGGGCGAGGGTCAGCAGGGCGAAAGGCTTGGTGTGTTTCACGATGTTCGAGTCCGTTCCGGGATCAGTCTTTGTTCAGGATGCGCTGGATGGTGCCGCCGCAGGCCATGTAGCAGGAGTCGTAGTCATTGCCGCAACTGTAGCTGCTCCCTGTATTGAAGGGGTAGCTCGGGTAGTGGCAACTGTGACGCGCTTCCTTCTTGCTCTTGCCGTTCTGGCAGTACTGGTAGGCCCTCATCTCGGCCTGGTACAGCGCACGTTCGCTGTTGTCCTGCAGGCGGGCCATCTGCTGGCAGTGGTTGCGCTCCGTCGAACAGCTGTTGATGCAGTTCATGCCATGCGCGCTGGGCGGTGGCGAGTATCTATAGGTGTAGCTCGGGCCGCAGCCGGTCAGGGCCAAGGCCAGGCAGGCCAGCACGAGGGCGGCCAGGCCATTGTGGAAAAGTGCCATGGGTGTTGCAGTCCTTGATCATTCGTCGCTGAACTCCAGCAAATCGCCGGGCTGGCAGTTCAGGGCGCGACACAGCTTCTCCAGGGTCTCGATCTTGAAACCCTTGATCTTGCCGTTCTTCAGCAGCGACAGGTTCGCTTCCGTGATACCGATGATTTCCGCCAGGTCCTTGGAACGCATCTTGTTCCGGGCCATGACGACGTCGAGGCGGATGATTATCGGCATAGGAAGCAGTCAGACATAACAGTTGTGTTCATCGCTGATGGTCTTGGCGTCACGCATGAGCAGCGAGAAGGCACACAGCAGGATGCCTTTCATGATCTCGTAGACAGCCTGCGATGATACACCGATCGAGAAGCTGAAGCTCCTTTCCCCGGCCGGCAGGTCGATGGCCAGGGCCAAGCCCTGCAAGGTGTAGGTCACCGGCCACAGCAACGGGGTGAAGATGCACAGCAGGCCGACCCACCACAGCAATTTGATATTGGCCGAGGTCCAGGTCTGCCCACGCGAGAGGCGGTGGAAGAACAGGCCGGTCAGGCCGAGGGCCACAACGGAAATCAGCGTGGGAATCATGTCCACCGCCAGTACCAGGCCGATGGCCAGGGGGGATGCCTGGTAGCCGGGTTCGAGCAGCAGCGGCATCTGGTCGCCGTAGGCTTGCAGGTAGCCGTTGAAGATCTCGGGGAAGTCGAAGATGAAGAGCAAGGGCGTGATGGTCAGCTCGACGACCGCGGTTGTCCAGGCCAGGTAGGCGGCGAATGCGCCTATGGTGCGTAGGCGCGAACGCGCATAGGCCACGGATCTACTGTTCATGGGGTGCCTCCGTACAGTGATGAACGGAGCGGATTATTCTTGAATAATTATCGTAAAACAATAATTAATTTTGAGTATTTACCGATGGCGACGGTTTGTCGCAGGGGTGGCCTTGCTGGTGATCGCGGGGCAAGCCGGCTCCTGCAAAGACAACGTGGGGATTATAATTTACGAAGCTTTCAGCAAGCTTTACGGGGGTTTTTCTTGAGAAGTCCATTTTTCACGAGAAATAATTAGACTCAACCTATCATTTTGACTAAATCGATCAGCCAAGCTAATCTTGTGTTCATTATGTTGAACAGTAAAGCTTTCAAGCTCCTCTCTTCCTCCCGCCTGGTCTCCCGTGAACGTCACTGGACCGGCGACCTCTAGCGCCACCCTCCCTCTACAGCCGTAAACGTCTCTGTCTGGCGCCGATGCCTGTGCGCTCGGCTGCTGTCGCCCATGGGAGGGCACCATGCGTTCTTGGATCTACCTGATCGTTGCCATCACCTTCGAGGTGATGGGCACGGCGTCGATGAAACTCGCCGCCACTCATTTCCCTGTGATGGGACATACCGTCATGTACGTCATGATCTGTCTGTCGTATTTCTTCCTGGCCCTGGCGGTCAAGCGCGTGCCGGTGGGTGTGGCCTACGCGCTGTGGGAAGGGTTCGGCATCGTGCTGATCACCTTGATCAGTGTGCTCTGGCTCGGTGAAAGCCTGGGCTGGACCAAGGCCCTGGGCCTGGCGGTGATGATCGCCGGCATCCTGCTGGTCAAGGCCGGTACCCGCGCCAAGCCCGTCGAGCGTGAAGGGGAGGCCGTGCCATGCTGATTCCATTTGCCTGGCTGGGCCTGGCCATCGTGCTGGAGGTACTGGCCAACCTGCTGCTCAAGTATTCCGACGGTTTCCGCCGCAAAGACCTGGGCCTGGCCTCGATCCTCTGCGTGCTGGCGGCGTTCACCGCGCTGGCGCAGGCGGTGAAGGACATCGACCTGTCGCTGGCCTACGCCATCTGGGGCGGCTTTGGCATCCTTGCCACCGTGGCCATGGGCTGGGCCTTGTTCGGTCAGCGTCTGGCCGGGCGTGGTTGGTTGGGTCTTGCGTTGCTGCTGGTAGGCATGGGCTTGCTCAAACTGGCTTGACAACTGCCCTTCCAAAGCGCTTGGCAAAATTGCTTATGCACAATTGGCCGCTTGGCCGCTTGCGCGAAAGGCATGCCGATAGGGGCTACCACCGGTCTTTGCGCAAAGGCCTGTTTTTACTGGCTTTGAGGCCCACGACGGAATAAGCAAAGCAGCGCAAATAGCCCAAGGATCCAAGATTTCGTGATTTTCATCACAAGCTTGTACACAGAGTTATCCACAGGCTGTCAACCGCGCTGCGGCGTTGCGTCGCGCTCACCCAGCAGCAACAGGTTGCGCGGGGTCAGCGGGTAATCGCAGAACACGCCTAGCCGTACCGAATAGCCTTGCTCCTGCAGGAACAGGGCGCGATCGAGCACCAGCCACATCTCCAGTGGGCGGCGGAACAGGTTGCGTACCTGTTCGAGGTTGCGTACCTCGGCCAGGCGTTGCTGGCCGGCTGCCTCCAGGGCAACCCAGTCGGGTTGGCCGTTGATCGTCAGTTGCTTGAGCTCGGCCAGGTCGCGACAGTAATGCTCGAAAGGTTTTGCCAGCCAACTGACCGGCAGCGAAGGGGTGGGCAGGTATTCGTCCACGTCCCGTTGTTGGCGCTGCAGCAGGTCGAACCCGAGGCGGCGGGCCATGGACTGGTCGCGCTGGCGGCGGGTGCGCTGGCTGGAGGTGACCGCTTCGCTCAGCGGCAGGCCCAGGTCGTCCTGGGTCAATGCCAGGGCCGAGGCCTGGGCGGCGCCGGAGAGCGGCTGATAGCGCTTGCCCTGGATGCGGTTGTAGCAGCAGGGCGCGACGGCGATCTGTCGGCATCCCTGCTCGCTTGCCAGTTGCAGCAGCCGCACATGCAGATCGCCGCAGGCGTGCAGGGCGACCGCGCTCTTGCCGCCATCCAGATGCCGGGCGCTGTCCATGGCCATGACGTCCTGCTGGACATGGGTGGCAGCCAGGTGGTGATGCTCGCTCAGGGCCTTGCCGGCGCTGACCAGCTCGGCGTCGTACTCCAGGCAGGTCAGCTGCTGGCCGGGTTGCAGCAGGCGCCTGCCCAGGTGGCCTTTGCCAGAGCACCAGTCGAGCCAGTGCCGCGCAGGCTGGCTGAACGCCAGGCGGCGGCTGAAGGCTTCGATCTGCTGCCACTTGCGGCCGGGGACGTTGACGTCGAGACGGTGCGCGGCGGGGTGCAGGCCGGCATCGGGCAGCTCGCCGACGACGGACAGTGCCTGCGCCTGTGCGGCCAGTTGTGGAAATGGGGCCGGGGCTGCAGGTTGCTCGGGGGCTTCGGCTTGCTCAAGGGTACGTTGGCGCAGCCAGCAGGACAGCTCGGTGTGTTCGTCTTCCCAATCCAGGCGCAAGTGGTTGAACGGGCGCGGGCGCCACAGTTGTTGGTGCTGCAGCAGGAAATGGTCGAGGGCCTGGAAGCGCTCGAGCAGGTGCTGGTCGTGGAGGTAAGGCGTGGTCGGCATGCAGGCACCGCAGCGCTATCAATAGGGGCCGCCAAGCGGCCCCGATGGTATTTACAGCCTCAACGCCCTTGGCAGGCATCCACGCGCAGCCAGCGCTCCAACAGCTTGAAGCCTTGCACCAGCACGAACGAGATCAGCAGGTAGAACACCCCGGCGGCAAAGAAGATTTCCACCGGCAGGTAGGTGCGGGCAATGATGGTCCGTGCCATGCCGGTCAATTCAAGCAAGGTCACGGTACTGGCCAGGGCACTGGCCTTGAGCATCAGGATCACTTCGTTGCTGTAGGCCGGCAGGCCGATGCGCGCGGCGCGCGGCAGCATGATGTAGAGCAGCGTCTTGCCCCGCGACATGCCCAGTGCTCGGGCCGCTTCGATCTCGCCCTTGGGGATCGCCTGCAAGGCACCGCGCAGGATCTCGGCGATATAGGCGGCGGTGTGCAGGGTCATGGTCAGCACCGTGCACCAGAACGGATCGCGCAGGTACGGCCACAGCGAGCTGTTGCGCACCACGTCGAACTGGGCCAGGCCGTAGTACACCAGGAACAGCTGCACCAGCAGCGGCGTGCCGCGGAAGAAGAAGATGTAACCGAAGGGCAGGGCGCGCACATACCAGTGTCGCGACGAGCGCGCCACGCCCAGTGGAATGGCCAGGATCAGGCCAGCGATGACGGCGATGGCTACCAGTTCCAGGGTCAGGGTGGCACCCTGGGCCAGGCGTGGCAGCCACTTGATGATGACTTCCCAGTTCATTTATTCGGCCCTCATGAAGCCGCGAGCGGCGCGCTTTTCCAGGAAGTGCATGCCGGTCATGGCAATCACGGTCAGGCCCAGGTATATGCAGGCGGCCACGGCGTAGAAGGTGAACGGCTCCTTGGTGACGGTCACGCCGATCTGCGCGTGGCGCATGATCTCTTCCAGGCCGATCACCGACACCAGCGCAGTGTCCTTCATCAGGATCATGAACAGGTTGCCCAGGCCCGGCAGGGCGATGCGCCACATCTGCGGGAGGATGATCCGTGACAGGATACGGCCCTTAGACAGACCAAGGGCCAGGCCCGCTTCACGATGCCCCTTGGGGATGGCCAGGATCGCGCCGCGGAATACTTCCGTGGCGTAGGCGCCGAAGCACAGGCCGAGGGCGATCACGCCAGCGGTGAAGGCACTGAGCTCCAGGCCAGGCATGTTCAGCAGTTCGCCAAGGCTGTTCATCAGCCCGACGGTGCCGAAATAGATGAGCAGCACCCAGAGCAGTTCGGGTACGCCGCGTACCAGTGTGGAATAAGTGCCGCCAAGCCATTGCAAGGGCTTGACCGGCGAGGTCTTGGCCAGGGCGCCGAGCAGGCCCAGGACCAGCCCCAGCAGCAAGGCGCAGAGCGCCAGTTTTACGGTCATCAGGGTACCGGCCATCATGGCCGGGCCGAATCCGTGCAGGTCGATATTCATGGGTAAGTTTGTTCAAGGGACAGGCACCGCCAAGGCGGCGATGCCTGTCGGGGCGAATCAATAGATGCTGAACGGGAAGTACTTGTCGTTGATCTTCTTGTAGGTACCGTCGGCGACGATTTCCTTCAGTGCGGCATTGAGCTTGTTACGCAGCTCGTTGTCGCCTTTGCGTACTGCGATGCCGACCTTGTCGCTTTCGTTCACCGGGTCGCCTTTGAACTCGTAGTTCTTGCCGGCTTCGGATTTCAGCCAGTCGTAGTTGGCGTACTTGTCGGCGAGGATGGCGTCGACGCGGCCGGAGGTCAGGTCCAGGTAGGCGTTTTCCTGGCCGTCATACAGATTGACCTTGAATTTGCCGTCCATACCGCCGTGATCGTCCAACCAGGTAGCGGCCTGGGTGGCGCGCTGGGTGCCAATGGTCTTGCCTTCGAGCGATTTGTCGTCTGTCTTGAAGTCGACGTTCTTCGGCGCGATGAACTGCTGCTTGTTCGAATAGTACGGGTCGGTGAAGTCCACGGCCTGCTTGCGCTCGTCGGTGATCGACAGCGAGGAGACGATGAAGTCGAACTTCTTGGCGTTCAGGGCGGGGATGATGCCGTCCCAGTCGGAGGTGACCACTTCGCATTCGACCTTCATCTTGGCGCACAGGGCGTCGCCGATGTCTTTGTCGAAGCCCACGACCTGGCCGCTGGCATCTTTGTTGTTGAACGGCGGGTAGGCAGCCTCGATGCCCATTTTCAGTTTCTCGGCTGCCATGGCATTGGCCGAGAACACCAGGGTGGCGGCAGCGGCCAGGAGGACTTTCTTATAGGTCTGCATTCGTGTTGCTCCGTTAGCGGTGGCTGGACATGAATTGCTTGCAACGCGCCGAGGTCGGGTTTTCGAAGACCTGCTGCGGCGATCCTTGCTCTTCGACCAGGCCCTGGTGCAGGAAGACCACTTCACTGGACACCTGGCGGGCAAAGTTCATCTCGTGCGTCACCAGCAGCATGGTACGGCCTTCTTCGGCCAGGGCGCGGATGACGTTAAGCACTTCCTGGACCATCTCCGGATCGAGCGCCGAGGTTGGCTCGTCGAACAGGATGACCTTGGGCTTCATGGCCAGGGTACGGGCGATGGCGGCACGTTGTTGCTGGCCACCGGAAAGCTGGGCAGGGTAGCTGTGGCGCTTGTCGAAGATGCCGACCTTGTTCAGCAGCGCCTCGGCATGCTCGATGGCCTCGGCCTTGCTCTGGCCGAGCACGCGGCGCGGCGCCTCGATGATGTTGTCGAGGATCGACATGTGCGGCCACAGGTTGAAATTCTGGAAGACAAAGCCGATCTCGCTGCGCAGGCGGTTGATCTGGCGGTTGTCGGCGGCGATCAGGTCGCCGTTTTTCTGCGCCTTGAGCTTGAGGGCTTCACCGGCGACCAGGATCTCGCCCTGGTGCGGGTTCTCCAGCAGATTGATGCAGCGCAGCAGGGTGGACTTGCCAGAGCCGGACGAGCCGAGGATGGAGATCACGTCACCGTCGCGCGCGGTCAGCGAAATGCCCTTGAGAATTTCCTGCTCGCCATAGCGTTTGTGCAGGTTGCGGATTTCCAGCGCGGGCGTGGCCTGAGCCATTTGCGGTCCTCATGTGTTCGGGTGCGTTCCCAGCTGTTGGCGGCCTTCCTGGCGAGCGCCACGCTAGCATAGCGGCGCAACGGCGGCCAACCGGGTCGCGGGGTGCTCGGGTCGCTGGTGGGACAGTTTGTCGCATCGCTGCAGTGGACTGTCGCCAGGATGTCCGCAATAGCGTTTTGCCCAGCACCGGAGCCTTGATGAAAAAAGGCGCGATGGTGCCAGCTTTGGCCCGGTCTGGGAAGCCGTTTTTAGCCGGGTGGCACTGTGTCGCGGACTTGACGGGGGCAAGGTTGCGCCTGTTGGTTGCGCTTTCTGATGCGCAGAATTCGTGCACAGGTGTTACCCAGGAGCACCTTTGGTGCGTTTGTAAGTGGGTATTTCAGTAATCCAGACTTGGCATGGGGTTTTGGTGGCCTTTCGGTCAAAGCTTGGCGCAATGCCCTGCAAGCCGCGCCGTTATTGGTGGCAGAAACATTTCAGACGAAAGTCATTCTCAGGTGGCCCGCTTATTGCCCTCTGGAAACCACTGAATGCGGCGACGCCTATCCACACCTCGGCGCGCTGGCCAGTCATTCGTGTAGTCCACCTCCTTACAAAGGTAGTTTTATGAGCGGTAACAATTCCAATGACCTCGCTCAGGGGCTCAAGCAACGGCATGTGACCATGCTGTCCATCGCCGGCGTGATCGGCGCAGGGCTGTTCGTCGGCTCCGGCCACGCCATCGCCGCCGCCGGCCCCGCCGTGCTGCTGGCCTACGCCGCGGCCGGTACCCTGGTCGTGCTGGTGATGCGCATGCTCGGCGAAATGGCCGTCGCCTCGCCTGACACCGGTTCCTTCTCCACCTACGCCGACCGCGCCATCGGGCGCTGGGCCGGTTTCACCATCGGCTGGCTGTACTGGTGGTTCTGGGTGCTGGTGATTCCGCTGGAGGCCAACGCCGCCGCCGCCATCCTGCATGCCTGGTTCCCCTCGGTGGACCTGTGGGCGTTCTCGTTGATCATTACCCTGGCGCTGACCATCACCAACCTGTTCAGCGTGAAGAACTATGGTGAGTTCGAATTCTGGTTCGCCCTGCTCAAGGTGCTGGCGATCATCGGCTTCATCGTCGTCGGTTGCGCGGCCATGTTCGGCATGGTGCCGAGCAGCCAGATCAGCGGCGTCAGCCACCTGTTCGACACCCAGGGCTTCATGCCCAATGGCCTGGGCGCGGTGCTGGCCGCCATGCTGACCACCATGTTCTCGTTCATGGGGACCGAGATCGTCACCATCGCCGCCGCCGAATCGAAGGATCCGGGCAAGCAGATCAGCCGCGCCACCAACTCGGTGATCTGGCGTATCTGCCTGTTCTACCTGGTGTCGATCTTCCTGGTCGTGGCCATGGTGCCGTGGAACGATCCGGCCCTGGCCGAGAAAGGTTCCTACCAGACTGTCCTCAGCCTGATCGGCGTGCCGAACGCCAAGCTGATCGTCGACATCGTCGTGCTGATCGCCGTGACCAGCTGCCTGAACTCGGCGCTGTACACCTCTTCGCGCATGCTCTTCTCCCTGAGCAAGCGTGGCGACGCCCCGGCGGTTGCCCAGCGCACCACCAAGGCCGGCACCCCGCACTGGGCTGTGCTGTTGTCCACCGCCGCAGCCTTCCTGTGTGTGTTCGCCAACTTCCTGGCCCCGGCCGCGGTGTTCGAGTTCCTGCTGGCCAGCTCCGGCGCCATCGCCCTGCTGGTGTATCTGGTGATCGCCGTGTCGCAACTGCGCATGCGCAGCCAGCGTGAAGCCAAGGGCGAGAAGATCTCGTTCAAGATGTGGATGTTCCCCGGCCTGACCTGGGCGACCATCGCCTTCATCATCGCCGTGCTGGCGGTGATGGCGCTGCGCGAGGATCACCGTGCCGAGATCATCGCCACGGCAATCCTGAGCATTGGTGTGGTGGCAGCTGGTCTGCTGGTGCACCGCAAGCGTGGCGCTGCTGCGCGTGTGGCGTTGGATAGCTGATCCACAAGTGAAATGAAAAGGCCGCGTCCTGTGAAGGGCGCGGCCTTTTTTGTCTGCACAGGTTTTGGAAGCGGGAGCGGTTCGACTCAGCCGAACTGCTTCTGCTGTTGCTGCTGCTTGGCCACGACCTCCGAGGCGGTGACATAGGCGTCCTGGAACTCGTCGCTCTCCAGCCAGGCCATGGTCGCGTCCTCGTCGGCGCCGTCCAGCCATTTGCGGTAGGCGGTGAACACCAGGACGATATAGTCGGTGGCGTGCTCTTCCTTGTGGCCCTTGAGCACCAGTGCCAGCAGTGGATCGACCAGGAACACCGAGATCATCGGCACTAGACCGTTTGCCTGGGCTTCCTTCATCTTTTCGAACAGACTGTCGTAGCTGCCCGATTCCATGGCCTTGTTGAACACCTGCTCGACACTGGCGCTGTCGCCGGCGCTGGCCTTGACCGCCTGGCCGCTGCGCACCATGCGGTTCTGCTTGGCCTTGGTGGCGGCGCGCTTGGCGCGTTTCTGTTGCTTGGTGCTGGTGGCCATGGGTGGATCCTTGGGATGACTGGTAAAGGCGCGTATTGAAGCGTAGTTGCGCGAGAAACCCAAGAGGCCGCCTAGCGGCCCCAAAGTGTTCAGCTTACCAGCGCCGCCGGTTCATCCTCTTCGAACCCACGCGAAGCCCGCCCGACCAGCAACGGATCCGGTGCATGCGCCACGCTGTGGTCCTTGCCTGGATAATCCAGCGAGTGCAGGAAGTGACGAATGCAGTTGATCCGCGCGCGCTTCTTGTCGTCCGACTTGATCACCGTCCATGGCGCATCGGCCGTGTCGGTATGGAAGAACATCGCTTCCTTGGCAGCGGTGTAGTCCTCCCACTTGTCCAGCGACTTGATGTCGATGGGCGAGAGTTTCCAGTGCTTGAGCGGGTCGTCGCGGCGAGAAATGAAACGGCGCAACTGCTCCTCGCGGTTCACCGAGAACCAGAACTTGAACAACAGGATGCCACTGTTGCACAGCATGCGTTCGAGGTCAGGTGCCTGGCGCATGAACTCCAGGTATTGCAGCGGCGAGCAGAAGTCCATCACCTTTTCGACCCCGGCGCGGTTGTACCAGGAGCGATCAAAGAACACCATTTCACCAGCGGTGGGCAGGTGTTGCACATAACGCTGGAAGTACCACTGGCCCTTTTCCTGCTCGGAAGGCTTCTCCAGTGCCACGATCCGCGCACCGCGCGGGTTCAGGTGTTCCATGAAGCGTTTGATGGTGCCGCCCTTGCCCGCGGCATCACGGCCCTCGAACAGTACGACGATGCGCTGGCCGGTTTCCTTCACCCAGTTCTGCACCTTGAGCAGCTCGATCTGCAGGTCGTGCTTGGCCTTCTCGTAGTCCTGGCGGCGCATGCGCGTACGGTAGGGGTAGCTGGCCGGCAGGCGTGCCGAGGTACTGTCCTCGCTGCTGCCCTTGCGGGCGTTGGCCACTTCCAGGGCGGCGGGCTGTTGGCTGACCTGGGTAATGGTCTCTGGCGCGGCGGCGCTGGCGACCGGCTTGCGCTGGCGCGGACGACGGGTGCGAGGGCTGGGCTTGACGCTGCTGCCGGCCTCGGCAGGCGATGGCAGGAGGAGGGTGGCGGATTCTTCGCTCATGGAGGTCCTTGCGGGGTCGTTCGAATGTCCACCTGCCATCCTATGAGCGCATGGCAAGTGGCTTTTTGATGTCGATCAACCGGGCATGAAGGAGCTAGAAGAAAAATCGCAGGCAACAAAAAACCCGCACTAGGCGGGTTTCTTGTGTCGCTTCGGGTAACTTTGCAACCACCAGAAGCTGAAGGTGGTGCCCAGAGACGGAGTCGAACCGCCGACACGAGGATTTTCAATCCTCTGCTCTACCGACTGAGCTATCTGGGCGACGGGGTGAATTAAATAGATTTTCTCAGAGGCCGTCAACGACTTTTTCAAAAAAATTTAAATTAATTCCGTCGGTTACGTTTTCTGGGGTCAATTCGAGGGTGGAACGTAGCCTTCGGCCTGGGCGTAGTCTTCACCGGCGAAGAACTTGTCCATCTCGGCCTGGATGAATTTGCGGTCCTCGGCATTCATCATGTTCAGGCGCTTCTCGTTGATCAGCATGGTCTGGTGGTCCTGCCACTCCTTCCAGGCCTTCTGCGAGATGTGCTCGAAGATGTCCTGGCCCTTGGCGCCCGGGTAGGGTGGGCGGTCGAGGCCTGGGAGTTCTTCGTTGTACTTGCGGCACTTCACGGTGCGGGTCATCGCTTCTCTCCTGCAATCAGTTCGTCGGCCGCGCGTTGCAGCAGCTTCTTGACCGGGGCGGCGAGGCCCAGGCGCGGCGGGGTGGCGAGGTTATACCAGAGCCAGTCGGGCTCGGCCACGTGCGCGCCGAGGGGGTCGACACGCACCAGCCATGGCTCGATGGCCAGCTGGAAATGGCTGAAGGTGTGGGTCAGTCCGTCGAGCGCCTGGCTGCCGGCCAGGCGCAGGCCGTGCTGGTAGGCGAGGTCTTCGAGCTGCTCGAGGCTGTCCAGCTCCGGCAGGCTCCACAGGCCGCCCCACAGGCCGGTGGAGGGCCGACGATAGAGCAGGATCGCGCCTTCGTGGTTGGTCAGCAGCGGCATCAGGGTCTTGCGCTGGGGCAGGGCCTTGCGCGGCTTGGGCTCGGGGTAGCGGGTCTCTTCGCCGTGCAGGTGCGCTTCGCAACCGCGTTGCAACGGGCAGATCAGGCAGTTGGGCTTGCTGCGCGTGCACAGCGTCGCGCCCATGTCCATCATCGCCTGGGTGTAGTGGTTGGCCCGGGTCATCGGTGTGAAGCGCTCGGCGCTGGCCCACAGCTGGTTGGCCACCTTCGGCTCGCCCGGGTACCCGGCCTGGGCGGTGAAGCGGGCCAGTACGCGCTTGACGTTGCCGTCGAGGATCGGCGCGCGGATGCCCATGCTGATGCTGGCGATGGCCCCGGCGGTGGAGCGGCCGATACCGGGCAGCTCGGTGAGCTGCTCGACGCTGCGCGGGAACTCGCCGCCATGTCGCTCGACGACGATCTTAGCGGCCTTTTGCAGGTTACGGGCACGGGTGTAGTAGCCCAGGCCCGTCCACAGGTGCAGCACCTCGTCCTCCGGCGCCTCGGCCAGCGCCTGCACGGTGGGCAGGGCCTGCATGAAGCGGTCGAAGTAGTTGAGCACGGTGCTGACCTGGGTCTGCTGCAACATGATTTCAGACACCCACACCCGATACGGGGTGATGCCCTGTTGCCAGGGCAGGTCATGCCGACCGTGCTGGTCGTACCAGTCCAGCACGGCGCTGGAGAACTGCTGGGGTGTCATCGCTTGAACAGCCCCTTCAATGCATCTTTGAGTTCAGGGCTCACCTTGTCTCCGAGTTTCTCTTCGAGCTTTTCATCGATCTTGTCCTTGAGGCGGTTGCCGGCAAGCTTGGCGGCAACCTTGCCCAGGCCGTCCTGGTCCAGGCGGCAGGCCTTGGCACCCAACTCCAGCGGGCCGCGGCAGCGCAGCGGCACTTCGACGCCGACATAGCGCTCGTTGACCTGGCAGGCCGGGTCGGGCATGGCGCGTTGGTCGCCTTCGACGACCACGCCGACGTTGTAGTCCATGCCCAGCACGCGCAGGTCGAGGTCACCGTGGCCGTTGACGGTCAGGCCCGGGATACGCACCTTGAGGTCCGGATTGCTGGCCACGCCGTTACGCATTACCAGGCTGCCGCGCAGCTCCTGGAACGGCGTGTCCTTGCCACGGGGTTCGCCGCTGAGCTGCTTGCGGTTGAGGGTGGCGATGGCCTGGCACAGTTGCTGTTCCAGGTTGGCATTGACCAGCACGCCGTCGTTGATGGTGAAGCTGGCATTGCCATTGAGCGTATCGACCAGTGCCTTCTGGCTGTTGCCGGTAGCGGTGAGGTCACTGTTCAGGGTCAGCAGGCCCTTGACCGGCGGTGCCTGTTCCGGGGATTCACGCTTGATGAAATGTTCGACTGGCACGCGGTTTATCTTGGTGTTCACGCCGATCTGCGGCACGGCAGGGCGTACATCCACGGTGCCCTTGGCCTCGAAGGTGCCGTTGTACAAGGCGCCGCGCAGGGTCTGCAGGGTGACCAGGCCGCCTTGGCCGCTGGCGGTCAGCTGCGCGTCGCTGATCGGCAGCCTGTCCAGCGTCAGGGCGCCGAACGACAGGTCGGCCTGCAGATCGAGGGCGCGCAGGCGATCGACCGGCAGCAGCTTGTCGCTGCTCCAGGCGACTTGCGTCGGTGCGTCGGGTAGCGGCGTGGAGCCGGCGCCGGCGACGGCAGTGGCTTCCTGCTGCTTGACCTCGGCCTGGCGCGCAGCGGTGGCACCCTTGGCTTCCTCGCTCTTGGCCGGCAGGTAGCGGTCGGCGTCGAACTTGTCGCCCTTGAGGCGCACGCGCAGGGCCTGCTTGGCGAAGTCTTCCACGGCGACCCGGCCGGTGAAGGTGCTGTCGTCCAGCTTCACCGCCAGGTCTTCGAGGGCGATGCTGTTCGGCGTGCCTTGCAGGCGGGTGACCAGTTCCAGCTTCTTGAACGCTGCCGCGTCGGCGGTGGCGGGCAGCGGGTGGCCGATACCGTCGAGGAAGGTGCGCAGGTCGAACTGGGCGATGGACAGGCCGCCGCTGACCTGCGGCGTCTTGTCGAGGTCGCGCACGTTCAGCTCGCCCAGGGCGCGCAACTGGTTGGCCGAGACCTTCAGGCCGCTCCATGAGGCGACATTGGCCGCCAGGTCGACCAACACCTGGCCTTGGGCGGCGAAGGTCATGGTCTTGCCGGCCAGTGGCTCGCCCGAGGTTTCGCCAGACAGGCGCATGTCCTCGAGGTTGTAGCGCTTGAGACGCCGGTCGAAGCGCAGTTCGCCGGTCAGTTCGGTACGCGCCTTCAGGTTCGGCTGGCTGGCGCTGAGGAAGGCGCTGGCCTTGAGCGGGATGTTCACACCTTCGTGCACGGGGCCGGTGCTCAACTGAATGCTTTCTGCGCCGTAGGTCTGGCCGGCTTTCTCGTCGGTATAAAGCACGCGGGCGTTGTTGACGGTCAGGCTGTCGATATCGAGCTTGACCGAGCGCTCGCCACTTTCCGGCTTGGCAGGTTCCGTCGCTGAGCTTGCATCGGGCGTGCTTGTCGGCGCGTTGGCGATCGCCGGGTCCGGCAATGGCTTGCCGATGTCTTCCCAGTTGCCATGGCCGTTGGCATCGCGGGTCAGCGTCAGGTTGAGGCCTTCGACCCGCACGTCGCTCATCTGCACTTCACGGCGCAGCAGCGGCAGCACGCGTACAGACAGGCCGAGCATCTGCAGGTCGGCGAATGGCACCTTGGGGTTTTTCAGCGTGGCGATGCTGGCCTCGTGCAGTTCCAGGCCCAGCCAGGGGAACAGGCTCCAGCCGATGTCGCCGTTGAGGGTCAGTTCCACGTGGGCCTTGTCACGGGCCAGCTGGCGGATTTCTTCTTTGTAGTCGTTGGGATCGAATAGGTGGGTCAGGGCGAAGCCCAGCGCCACGATGATCAGCAACAACCCGAGAAGCCCCAGCCCCAGGATTTTGCCGAACGCTTTCATGGGCGAGTCCTTGTAGTCCGATTATGAATTTCAGCGGCGAGTATAGCGCTGTGGCACTTGGCTCTGCGTATCCGACATTTCGACAGTGGCAATGGCAGCAGTTCATTTATTGCTTGTCCTGGCCTCATCGCCGGCAAGCCGGCTCCCACAGCGACCGCGCAGGCCTCAAGACTTGCGTTGTCCCTGTGGGAGCCGGCTTGCTGGCGATGCAGACGCCACCGATAGCGGATTGATCGTTTCAGTTGACAAAAAAAACACGATATCAGATTGCTTTCATGTCACCCGCTGCTGGTAATCTTGCGCCCGCCCGTGGAGCCCCGCGACCCATTGTCGCGGGTGATGCCTGAAGCGGCCGGGCTGCCTTGCGTGCAGCCATACAGAGCCGTCCACGCGCACAGCCCACCTACAAAAGGATCAATCCATGAACAGCAGTATCACGGCGGGAGCGGCGGCGAGCACGCCGGGCTTCCTGTCGAAGGAGCGCATCATCGCCCGCCCGGGCTTCAACCGCTGGCTGGTGCCGCCGGCGGCCCTGGCCATTCACCTGTGCATCGGCATGGCCTATGGCTTCTCGGTGTTCTGGCTGCCGCTGTCCCAGGCCCTGGGTGTCAGCGCGCCAGTGGCCTGCGCCGCCGACATGGGCTTCGTCGCCCGTCTGTTCAGCGCCGAGTGCGACTGGCCGATCTCCATGCTCAGCTGGATCTACACCCTGTTCTTCGTGTTCCTCGGCTGCTCTGCCGCGGTACTTGGTGGCTGGTTGGAGCACGCCGGCCCGCGCAAGGCCGGCCTGGTCTCGGCACTGTGCTGGTGCGGCGGCTTGCTGATCTCGGCGATTGGCGTGAAGACCCACCAGCTGTGGTTGATGTGGCTGGGTTCGGGGGTGATCGGCGGGATCGGCCTGGGCCTTGGCTACATTTCGCCAGTGTCTACCCTGATCAAGTGGTTCCCGGACAAGCGCGGCATGGCCACCGGCATGGCGATCATGGGCTTTGGTGGAGGTGCCATGGTGGGCGCTCCTCTGGCCACCGCGCTCATGGGCCACTTCGGCAGCGCGACCGAGGTGGGCGTATGGCAGAGCTTTGTCGCCATGGCCGCGATCTACTTCGTGTTCATGACCGCGGGCGCCCTGGCCTACCGAGTGCCGCCAACCGGCTGGAAGCCCGAAGGCTGGACACCGCCGGCGAAGAAAGCCAACGCCATGGTTACCGACCGCCACGTGCATGTGAGCGTGGCCTGGAAAACCCCGCAGTTCGCCCTGGTGTGGTTGGTGCTGTGCCTGAACGTCTCGGCCGGTATCGGCATTCTCGGCATGGCTTCGCCACTGCTGCAGGAAGTGTTCGCCGGCAAGCTGCTGGGCAACGAGCTGACCTTCAGTGAGCTGAATGCCGCGCAACTGGCGCAGATTGCCGCGATTGCCGCCGGTTTCACCGGCCTGCTGAGCCTGTTCAACATCGGCGGGCGCTTCTTCTGGGCGTCGTTCTCCGACTATATCGGCCGCAAGAACACCTACTTCGCGTTCTTCGCCCTGGGCGTGGGGCTCTACAGTCTGGTGCCGAACATGGGTCACATCGGCAACGTGGCGCTGTTCGTGGCGGCCTTCTGCATCATCCTGTCGATGTACGGCGGCGGCTTCGCCACCGTGCCGGCGTACCTGGCCGACCTGTTCGGCACGCAGATGGTCGGTGCCATCCATGGTCGCCTGCTGACTGCCTGGGCGGCGGCCGGCGTACTCGGCCCGGTGCTGATCACCTACCTGCGCGAGGCGCAGCTGGCGGCGGGCGTGGAGCGGGCCGCGGCCTACGACATGACCCTGTACATCCTGGCCGGCCTGCTGGTGCTGGGGTTCATCTGCAACATGCTGGTACGCCCGGTGGCGGACAAGTACTTCATGACCGACGCCGAACTGGCGGCCGAGCGCGCGCTGAGCCATGACAAGGGCGCCGATTCCGCGCGTTCGCTGGAGTGGCACGCGGCGCCGGGCAGCCTGCCGCTGGTGCTGGTGGCCTGGGCGGTGGTGGTGATTCCGCTGGCCTGGGGGGTGTGGATCACCCTGCAGAAGACTGCGGTGCTGTTTCATTGATGGATGACACGGCTGGCTGACTGGCTGGCTTCAAGGGCCCTGTCGCGGGGCAAGTCGCATCGGCGCACCGCGATGGGGTCAACAGAAAAATCTGCTTGTATAGACCTGTAGGTCTCTCCCACCCCCGAATTACTAGCCCTGCCATATGTCATCCGCGTTTCAAGCTGGCGCGTTCTGGGCCTATAATGGAGCCCTTTTCGCCCAATGATTTTGCGGAGCTGGTGATGGTCGAACGTAAGGCTTCCGTCGAGCGCAATACCCTGGAAACCCAGGTCAAGTGCTCGATCAACCTCGATGGCAGCGGCAAGGCCCGATTTGAAATCGGCGTGCCTTTCCTTGAACACATGCTCGACCAGATCGCTCGGCATGGGCTGATCGACCTGGACATCGAGTGCAAGGGCGACCTGCATATCGACGACCACCATACCGTCGAGGACGTCGGCATCACCCTGGGCATGGCATTCGCCCAGGCCATCGGCGACAAGAAAGGCATCTTCCGCTATGGCCATGCCTATGTGCCGCTGGACGAGGCCCTGTCGCGCGTGGTCATCGACTTCTCCGGTCGTCCGGGCCTGCAGATGCACGTGCCGTATACCCGCGCCACCGTGGGCGGCTTCGATGTCGACCTGTTCCAGGAGTTCTTCCAGGGCTTCGTCAACCATGCCCTGGTGACCCTGCATATCGACAACCTGCGTGGCCACAACACCCACCACCAGATCGAGACCGTGTTCAAGGCGTTCGGCCGCGCGCTGCGCATGGCCGTTACCCTCGACGAGCGCATGGCCGGGCAGATGCCGTCCACCAAAGGGTGCCTGTAAATGCAGACGGTAGCCGTAATCGACTATGGCATGGGCAACCTGCACTCGGTGGCCAAGGCCCTGGAGCATGTGGGCGCCGGCAAGGTGCTGGTGACCAGCGATGCCGCGGTGATTCGTGAAGCCGACCGCGTGGTGTTCCCGGGCGTCGGCGCGATCCGCGACTGCATGGCCGAGATCCGCCGCCTGGGCTTCGACAGCCTGGTGCGAGAAGTCAGCCAGGACCGCCCGTTCCTCGGCATCTGCGTAGGCATGCAGGCCCTGCTCGAGCGCAGCGAGGAAAACGACGGTGTCGACTGCATCGGCCTGTTCCCCGGCCAGGTGCGCTTTTTCGGTAAAGACCTGAAGGAAGACGGCGAGCACCTGAAGGTGCCGCACATGGGCTGGAACGAAGTCGGCCAGACCATCGACCACCCGCTGTGGCATGACATCCCCGACCGTGCGCGTTTTTACTTCGTGCACAGCTACTTCATCGAGGCCGGCAAGCCGGGCCAGGTGGTCGGTCGCGGCCACTACGGCGTCGATTTCGCCGCCGCGCTGGCCGAAGGTTCGCGCTTCGCCGTGCAGTTCCACCCGGAGAAGAGCCATACCCATGGCCTGCAGCTGCTGCAGAACTTCGTCGCCTGGGACGGGCGCTGGTAAATGAGCCGATCGAAGACCAAGGCCCCGATCATCACCCTGACCCCGGAGCAGGAGCGCGAGGCGCTCGACACGCTCAAGCGCTTTCTCGAAGACCGCTTCGAGCTGGAGCTGGGGTCGTTCGAGGTGGCCGAGGTCCTCGAGCTGTTCAGCAAAGAGATTGCACCCCATTACTACAACAGGGCGATTGCCGATGTTCAGCTGCACCTCAAGGAGCGGTTCGAGAGCATCGAAAGCGACCTGTGGGCGCTCGAGAAGCCCTGAATTCCAACGATTAGACAGGTTCCTCACATGCTGATTATCCCCGCTATCGATCTCAAGGACGGTGCCTGCGTACGCCTGCGCCAAGGCCGCATGGAAGACTCCACGGTATTTTCCGACGACCCGGTGAGCATGGCCGCCAAATGGGTCGAGGGTGGTTGCCGCCGCCTGCACCTGGTCGACCTAAACGGCGCTTTCGAAGGCCAGCCGGTCAACGGTGAAGTGGTCACGGCTATCGCCAAGCGCTATCCGACCCTGCCGATCCAGATCGGCGGTGGCATTCGCTCGCTGGAAACCATCGAGCACTACGTCAAGGCTGGTGTCAGCTACGTGATCATCGGCACCAAGGCGGTCAAGCAGCCTGAGTTCGTCGCCGAAGCGTGCAAGGCGTTCCCTGGCAAGGTCATCGTCGGCCTGGACGCCAAGGACGGTTTCGTCGCCACTGACGGCTGGGCCGAAGTGAGCAGCGTGCAGGTCATAGACCTGGCCAAGCGTTTCGAGGCCGATGGCGTCTCGGCGATCGTCTACACCGACATCGCCAAGGACGGCATGATGCAGGGCTGCAACGTGCCCTTCACCAAGGCCCTGGCCGAAGCCACGCGTATTCCGGTGATCGCCTCGGGCGGCATCCACAACCTGGGCGATATCAAGGCCCTGCTGGACGCCAAGGCACCAGGCATCATCGGCGCCATCACCGGCCGTGCCATCTACGAAGGCACCCTCGACGTCGCCGAGGCCCAGGCCTTCTGCGACAACTACCAAGGCTGAGGAGCGACCATGGCACTGGCCAAGCGCATCATCCCTTGCCTGGACGTGGATAACGGCCGGGTGGTCAAGGGCGTCAAGTTCGAGAACATCCGCGATGCCGGCGACCCGGTGGAGATCGCCCGGCGCTACGACGAGCAGGGCGCCGACGAGATCACCTTCCTCGACATCACCGCCAGCGTCGATGGCCGTGACACCACCCTGCATACCGTCGAGCGCATGGCCAGCCAGGTATTCATCCCGCTGACCGTGGGTGGTGGCGTGCGCACCGTGCAGGACATCCGCAACCTGCTCAACGCCGGTGCCGACAAGGTGTCGATCAACACCGCCGCGGTGTTCAACCCGGAGTTCGTGGGCGAGGCGGCGGACCGTTTCGGTTCGCAGTGCATCGTCGTTGCCATCGACGCCAAGAAAGTCTCCGGCCCGGGTGAAACCCCGCGCTGGGAGATCTTCACCCACGGCGGGCGCAAGCCTACCGGGCTGGATGCGGTGGAGTGGGCGAAGAAGATGGAAGGCCTGGGGGCTGGCGAGATCCTGCTTACCAGCATGGACCAGGATGGCATGAAGAATGGCTTCGACCTGGGCGTGACCCGCGCCATCAGCGATGCACTGGGGATCCCGGTGATTGCTTCCGGTGGCGTAGGCAACCTGCAGCACCTGGCCGACGGTATCCTGGAAGGGCATGCCAGCGCGGTGCTGGCGGCGAGCATCTTCCACTTTGGCGAGTACACGGTACCGGAAGCCAAGGCCTACATGGCTTCGCGCGGTATTGTCGTACGCTGAAAAAATGATTGGGGCCGCAACGCGGCCCCAATTGAATCACCCGTGATTCTTGCCGAGCAACGCGTGATACAACTCGGTATCCCCGAGTATCCCCACCACCTTGTCGTTATCCTGCAGCACTAGCTTGTTGCCGGTTTGATAACGGATCTGCAGTGCCTCGCGCATGCCGATATCGGCGTGCACCACGGTTGGCCTGCGCTCCAGCAAGCCGACGTCCTGCCCTGGCGCCCAGTTCTGCATGTCCAGGCCATTCTGGCCCTGGCGTGCGCGCTTGAGCGAGCCGCCTTCGCCAAGGTCCAGCCATGAGTCGATGCCAGGGTCCAGGCACACCGAACCGTTGACCCGCCGGCAATTGTCCAGGCTGCGCATCAGGCTGCGGCCGCACAGCACGTTGAGCGGGTTGGTGTGGGCGACGAAGGTGCGCACGTATTCGTCGGCCGGGTTGAGCACGATCTCTTCCGGCTTGCTGTACTGGATGATGCGCCCGTCCTTCATGATAGCGATGCGGCTGCCCAGTTTCAGCGCCTCGTCCAGGTCATGGCTGACGAACACGATGGTCTTGCTCAGCTTGCTCTGCAGGGCCAGCAATTCGTCCTGCAGACCCTGGCGGATCAGCGGGTCGAGTGCCGAGAATGGCTCGTCCATCAGCAGGATGTCGGCGTCCATCGCCAGCGCCCGGGCCAGGCCCACGCGCTGCTGCATGCCACCGGAGAGTTCGTCCGGTTTCTTGTTGCGCCACTGGGTCAGGCCCACCAGCTCGAGCTTTTCATCCACCAGCTTGCGCCGTTCCTTCTCTGGCCGGCCCTGCATCTCCAGGCCGAAGCTGATGTTCTCGCGCACCGTCAGCCAGGGCATCAGGGCGAACTTCTGGAACACCATGGCGATGCGCTTGGTGCGCATCATCTTTAGTTCTGCCGGGGTGCAGTGGGCGATGTCGATGTGCTTGCCTTCGTGCTCGACGAACAGCTTGCCGCGGCTCACGGTGTTGAGGCCGTTGATGCAGCGCAGCAGGCTGGACTTGCCCGAGCCGGACAGGCCCATCAGTACGCAGATCTCGCCCTTGTTGATGTCCAGGTTGGCCTTTTCGACGCCGACCACCAGGCCCGTCTGCTTGAGGATCTGCTCGCGGGTCTTGCCCTGGTCGAGCAGGGCCAGCGCCTCGCGCGGCTTGCTGGAGAAGATGACGTCGACGTCTTCGAAACGAATGATGCTCATGCCTCACCCCTTACCGGCAGCTCCGGTTGCTTGCAGATACGGTCGAGCATGATCGCCAGCAGCACGATGGCCAGGCCCGCTTCGAAGCCCAGGGAGATATCGGCGGTGTTCAGTGCGTTGACCACGGGTTTGCCCAGGCCGTCGGCGCCGACCAGGGCGGCGATCACCACCATCGACAGCGACAGCATGATGCATTGCGTCACCCCGGCGGCGATGCTCGGCATGGCGTGGGGCAGTTCGATGCGGGTCAGCAGCTGGCGGCGCGAGCAACCGAAGGCCTTGCCAGCGTCCATCAGCTCCTGCGGCACGTCGCAGATACCCAGGTAAGTCAGGCGGATGGGCGCTGCGATGGCGAATACCACGGTGGAGATCAGCCCCGGCACCACGCCCAGGCCGAACAGGGTCAGGGTCGGGATCAGGTAGACGAAGGTGGGCACGGTCTGCATCAGGTCCAGCACCGGGCGCATGGCGGTGTAGAACATCGGTTTGTGCGCGGCGGCGATGCCCAGCGGCACGCCGATGACCACGCAGACCACCGTGGCGAAGGTAACTTGCGCCAGGGTTTCCATGGTCTCCTGCCAGTAGCCCAGGTTGAGGATCAGCAGGAACGACAGGGCGACGAAGACGGTGAGCGCCCATTTGCGCTGGATCAGGTGCGCGAGGGCGGCGAACAGGGCGATGAGCACGAACGGGTTGAACCAGGTCAGGGCGCTGGTGACCCCATGGATCATGAACTCCAGGCCTGCGGCGATGGCGTCGAAGTAGCTGGCGCCATTCTGGGTCAACCATTCGACGAATGAGGCGATGTACTGCCCCAGGGGTATTTTCTGATCGATAAGCATGATAGCGAGCTTCCACCTGCAAAGATTGAAATCAGTCCGGGGTGGGCACGGTCCCACCCCGAGGTGTTGCCATGGCGTCTTGCGTTATTGCGTCAGTTTGGCCTTGGCCGCCTCAAGGCCGGGTTTGCCATCCACGGTGGTCACGCCGGCGAGCCAGGCGTCGAGTTTGCCAGGGTTGTCCTTCAGCCATTTCTTAGCGGCCGCCTCGGGCTTCATCTTGTCGTCCAGGACATAGCCCATCATGGTGCTTTCATCCTTGAGCTCGAACGACAGGTTCTTCAACAGCTGGCCAACGTTGCCGCATTCCTGTGCGTAGCCCTTGCGGGTGTTGGTCAGCACGGTGGCCTTGCCGAAGTCGGGACCGAAATAGGCATCCCCACCGGTCAGGTACTGCATCTTGAAGCGGGTGTTCATCGGGTGCGGTTCCCAGCCGAGGAAGACGATCGCGTCTTCACGCTTCTGCGCCCGGTCGACCTGGGCCAGCATGCCCGCCTCGCTGGACTGCACGATCTGGAACCCGGCGTCCTTCAGGCCGAAGGCGTTGTCGTCGATCATTTTCTGGATGGTGCGGTTGCCGTCGTTGCCCGGTTCGATACCGTAGATCTTGCCCTTGAGCTCCTGCTTGAACTTGGGAATGTCGGCGAAGTCCTTCAGGCCCTTGTCATACAAGGCCTGGGGCACGGCCAGGGTGTACTTGGCATTTTCCAGGTTGGCGCGCACGGTCTCGACGGTGCCGGCGTCACGGTACTGCTTGATGTCGTTCTCCATGGTCGGCATCCAGTTGCCGAGAAACACGTCGAGGTCCTTGCCGGTCGCCAGAGACTTGTAGGTCACCGGTACCGAGATCATGGTGGTGTGGGTCTTGTAGCCCAGGGCTTCGAGCACGACGCTGGTGGTCGCGGTGGTGACCGTGATGTCGGTCCAGCCGACATCGGAGAACCGCACCGTCTGACACTGCTCGGGTTCGGCGGCCTGGGCCAGCAGCGGAGCGGACAGCAACGCGACCAGCAACAGCTTGGGTGAACCTTTCATGGATGGACTCCTGTGATTTTATCTTCGGGTTCGCGTGGGCCGCCGGGCGTTCTCAGGGCTCCGGTCGACCAGGCCTGCAGAGGGCAGGATGCGAGGCCGTGCAATACGAGTCGCTTTCGATAATCCTCCAGCGTTCGGCAATCGCCTACTGGTGGCGTCGTATCCAGTACAGGACGGGTCGTATCCAGTACGGACGATGTCGCAACTGGATTTTTCCACCCCCATACCTCGGTTTTTGCGTCGTCCCGCCGCTGGAAAACGGCGCACGAAAGGCCCGTGCAGCGGCGGCGCTGCTGGACAAAAGTACGTCGGTTGCAGACGGCGAAGGGCTGGGCAAAAGCCCGATGATGCGAGCATTCAAGGCGGCTCGACTGTTTCAGCCTAGCAGTTGCTCCGCCCTGCGCCTGGCGCGCAGAGACAAGCCCAGCAAGAGGTGATTCGACAATGGCCATCAGCGTGTTCGACCTGTTCAAGATCGGTGTCGGGCCTTCCAGCTCGCACACCGTCGGCCCCATGCGCGCCGCTGCGCTGTTCGTCCAGGGGCTGCGTGAGCGCGGCGAGCTGGAGCAGGTACGGCGTATCGAAGTGAGGCTGTATGGCTCGCTGTCGGCCACCGGTGTCGGCCACGGCACCGACAACGCCACGATCATGGGGCTGATGGGCGAATGGCCGGACGCCATCGATCCCAGCCAGATCACCCCACGTATCGCCGACCTGCGCGAAACCAACGTGCTCAAGCTCGATAATCGCCTGCCCGTCGAGTTCGTCTGGACCCGCGACATGCTGCTGCTGGACGAGAACCTGCCTTACCACCCGAATGCCATGACCCTGATTGCCGAAGGCGAGGCGGGCGAGCTGCACCGCGACACCTATTACTCGGTGGGCGGCGGTTTCGTGGTCGATGCCGCCCAGGCCGCCAGCGGCGTGCTGGACGCCGACCAGACCGTGCTGCCCTACGACTTCGACAGCGCCGCCGAACTGCTGCGCCTGTGCAAGCAAAACGACCTGCGCGTGTCGCAATTGATGCTGGAGAATGAAAAGGTCTGGCGCAGCGAAGCCGAGATCCGCGCCGGCCTGCTCAAGCTCTGGCAAGCCATGCAGGAGTGCGTGAACAACGGCCTCAAGCATGAAGGCATCCTGCCCGGCGGGCTCAATGTGCGTCGCCGCGCCGCCCGCCTGCACCGCAGCCTGCAGGAGCTGGGCAAGCCCAATGTGATCGGCTCGACCATGAGCGCCATGGAGTGGGTCAACCTGTTCGCCCTGGCGGTCAACGAAGAGAACGCCGCTGGCGGGCGCATGGTCACCGCGCCCACCAACGGCGCTGCTGGCATCATCCCGGCGGTGTTGCACTACTACATGCGTTTCTCCGATGCGGTGGATGAGTCCAACGTGGTGGACTTCTTCCTCGGCGCTGCTGCCGTGGGCATCCTGTGCAAGAAGAACGCCTCGATCTCCGGCGCCGAGGTTGGTTGCCAGGGCGAGGTCGGTTCGGCCTGCGCCATGGCTGCCGCAGGCTTGGCCGATGTACTTGGCGCCACCCCGGCGCAGTTGGAGAACGCCGCCGAGATCGCCCTGGAACACAACCTCGGCCTGACCTGCGACCCGGTCGGTGGCCTGGTGCAGGTCCCGTGCATCGAGCGCAACGCCATCGCCGCGGTGAAGGCGATCAATGCCGTGCAGATGGCCTTGCGCGGTGATGGCGAACACTTCATCTCGTTGGATCAGGTGATTCGCACCATGCGCGACACCGGCGCCGACATGCACGACAAGTACAAGGAAACCTCTCGCGGAGGCCTGGCGGTCAGCGTCATCGAATGCTGATGCGCCGTTCTGGCCCACACGTGACCGATGCGCCACATTCTGGCGCAGCGGTTGTCATCTACCGGCCGTCGCCTGTCGTTACCAGCAGGTTGGTTGTCGGTGACACTTAAGTCTGTCGCATCTGGGCAACCTTCCCACAAGTGCTACCGAATTGCTCAGGAGTGACGCGCAGAGGCGCTGGCGCGCCTGTTTGCGTTTGACCTGACGCTCATCACCCACGCCGCTGGAAGGCGCATGCCGACGTCGCTTTTGGGTTTTATTGGATGGGCGTTCAAATTCAGGCATGCCATTTGCGTTGAGATTGGCAAAGCCCCTGCATACGAAACGGGGCCATTACAAGAACAGTGCTCGCCTGAAGCACACCCTGCATTGTGTGAGGAGAAATCGCGATGACGTCGTACACCTCCGGGACCCCAACCCAGAACCGCACAGCACCCCAGTCCATCGGCTTTCTCCTGCTGGACAACTTCACCCTCATTTCCCTGGCCTCGGCCGTCGAACCCCTGCGCATGGCCAACCAGCTTTCCGGTCGCGAGCTGTACCGCTGGCACACCCTGACCGTCGATGGTGGCCAGGTGTGGGCGAGCGACGGCCTGCAGATCACCCCCGACGCGGCCATGCACAGTGCGCCGCCAATGGACACCGTGATTGTCTGCGGTGGCGTTGGCATCCAGCGCACTGTCACCCGCGAGCACGTCACCTGGCTGCAGGCCCAGGCCCGCCAATCGCGTCGCCTGGGCGCGGTGTGCACCGGCAGCTGGGCGCTGGCCTGCGCCGGGCTGCTTGACGGCTTCGATTGCAGCGTGCACTGGGAATGCCTGGCGGCAATGCAGGAGGCCTACCCGCGGGTGAACATGAGCACCCGCCTGTTCACCCTCGACCGCAACCGTTTCACCAGCTCCGGTGGCACCGCGCCGCTGGACATGATGCTGCACCTGATCAGCCGCGACCACGGCCGCGAGCTGTCGGCGGCGATCTCCGAGATGTTCGTCTACGAACGCATCCGCAACGAGCAGGACCACCAGCGCGTGCCGCTCAAGCATATGCTTGGCACCAACCAACCGAAGCTGCAGGAAATCGTCGCGCTGATGGAAGCCAACCTCGAGGAGCCGATCGACCTCGACGAACTGGCGGTCTATGTGGCAGTGTCGCGGCGCCAGCTCGAGCGCCTGTTCCAGAAGTACCTGCACTGCTCGCCGTCGCGCTACTACCTCAAGCTGCGGCTGATCCGCGCCCGGCAACTGCTCAAGCAGACGCCGATGTCGATCATCGAGGTGGCCTCGGTGTGCGGGTTCGTCTCCACGCCGCACTTCTCCAAGTGCTATCGCGAATACTTCGGCATTCCACCGCGTGACGAACGGGTGGGCTCGAACACCACCCAGCAGGTGGCGATGATGCCGATCCCGCAGGCAATGGCGCTGTCGCCCCACAGCGGGCCGATGGCGGCGCTCAGCCAGGCGCGCAATGAGTCGACGTTTGCCAGTGTGAGGCTCTGAGCTCCGCGTTGCCTTTGTGGAATACACGCGGAGGGGGTAGCCAAGGAGTGTTGTCGTTCATGTTGCCCGGTCGCGTAATGCGGCCGGGCTTTTTGTTTTTTTGACCTGATATTTTTGCTAGTTGCAGACTGTGGACGGTTACGAAAGGATGGTCATGAGCGATCTATCAAGCCGGATTTCTGCAAGCCCGCAGATGTCCGAAAAATGGTTCTAGTTCTCATGAGGGCAATATAGCCATGAAAGCAAGAGCAATTTATGTTTCTATTTTTATGAGTTTGTTGGTGGTTTCATCTTTTTCGGCCTGTACGTCGGTACCATCAACTAATTCCGGTCATGAAATAAAAGTGACCACCTATACGAAAATTCGCATGCAAGGCGACAATTGTCTCACGGTGGCGGGGCAAGGTGAAACTCTAATGTGCAGAGAAACAAGAAATAAGATGATAGACTCGATCGCTCTTGGTAATCTGCCAAGAGGCCACATGAAGCTTTGTTTTCAAACTGAGAGTCGGGTGAACGCTCTGTGCATTGAGGGTGAGCTTGATAAAGAGTATCGCGAGCGTTTTTTGATTAGCCTAAGGCCCTTGGAAACTTCACTTCTTTCCCCATACCAAGTTACGCGAAGTAACCGGGATTTGTTTGATAAGATTGAGTTTATACAGTATTCGGCTCCTCAGGGTTTTGCAGGTAAATGACTTGGTGGCATGCCGTAAAGCCTGGGCCTGCAATCTCGCATATATTAATCGAAACAGTCAGGCCCGGCGTGTCTCCCTGATTTCGCGTTGAATCAAGCGTGTTTGTTATATTGTGCCAGCGCCGGCAGCAACTGCTTGTCGATGGCTTGGCGTACCGCTGGCAGGATCGTCGCGCTGCCGGTATACATCTGCTCCACCATGCCCTTGAGCGCCCGGGCATTGGGTTCGGTCAGCCCACGCACTACCACCTCGCAGGCCTGCTCGGCGCTGGCGCCGGCCGGAATGTCGAAACCCCGTGAGCGCAATTGACCCAACAGGTCGTCCTGGTCGATCAGATCCGCATGCATCATGGCCGTTGCCCTTCGCTTGTGTTGTTTGCAATTGATTCTGTGACGGAGTCGCCGGCGCGGCAAGGGCAGAATGCCGCGATGGCCGCTTTGGCTAAGAACAGGTCGTTTACGGCTAAATCGTCGGGGCGGCAAGCCTGCACACTGATGTCATTCACGGCACCGAGGGTTTGGTCACCCTCATTCCACGCAAAGTGAATGTTGCCCGCGCTTGGCCCCGGATGCTCACGGCTTACCGGGGTTTCTTTTTTGCGCTACGCGCTACCTGGTAATTCTGCCAGTTGTCGGATACCTCATCCGCCTGTCCAATTGAACCTCGTCTATTTTCGGAGGTGAGGTATGAGAGACCTGACATTGAAGTGCTGGGCGCATGCCGTGCTTTTGGTAGTGTTGTTACTGATTTCCTTACGCCCTGCTTTAGCGCAGGAAGCCCTGCGGTTGGCCACACTGGAGCCTTCGGTAAACCGTGAGGCGCTAGAAGCTGAAAAAGCCGCTGGCCGGCACAAGCTGGGGGTATTGCTTGATAGGCCGGGGAAAGAAAGCATTCAGTTGATACGTGTAGACCCTGAGGTCGTAAGGAAGTCGACAAACCGCTTGTCTGTATTGCTGCCAGGCGGAAGAGCTGTAGAGTTTAAACTGCGCAACTATAAAGGGCATGAATCTGATGAGGTTGGCAGCCGCGCAGAGGCGGCGCTGAAGTATACCCCCGCTGACTATTGGTTCGGTGATGCCTCATCTGATGTGAAGGATGGACATTTCAACGCAGCGAATTTCATTTTTCTAGCCCGTCGCGGCGATTCACTCAGGGGGCGAGTGGTTGTCGAGGGTAAGCTCTATGTTCTGGAGGATGTAGGTAACGGCCAGCATGGGTTGATGCAGGTCGACATGGCGGCAGCACCGCCCTGCCTGGTACTAGAAAATGAGCCAGCTGTGCAAGAGCACGCTACTAAAGCGGTAGCATCAAAGTCTATCTCGAAGGCCAAACCTTCGATCTCGGTACTTCTGGTTAGCACCAGGAAAACCAATACAATGGAACCGTCAGCGATGATTGTCCTGAGAGACGAGCTTGAGTGGTTCAACGAAATGACTAATCAGGGGGATGGCGTATCTCTGAAACTCACCGTGGCTCACATGACCGCATCGAATGCAGCTGACAGTATTTTTCATCACAACGATAAAATTCTGCTGGATTTTACAGATGCAGAAACTGAAGCCACAAAAGAAGTGGCTAGACTTCGTAAGCAGCATGCTGCCGATGTGGTCATCGTGGGGGCGTACTGGGTGGACAAGAAAGAAGTAACTTATGATGAAGCCGAAAAAGATAACGCGTTTTATGTGTTCAATATTAAAAGTCCAGAATATTTTTTGCACGGCTTTGGCCATTTAATGGGGATTAATCATGTATGGAAACCAGGGGGGCCGGAATATGTCCCTCCTTACCAATTTGGTTTCATAAGTCCGACTTATGAGGGTAAGCGTTATGCATCAATTGGCTATGATCCGAAGGATTGCACTGGCAACTGTGAGTATATCTATCGCTGGTCTGATCCTGGCGTAACTTATCTCGGTGTGCGATTCGGCGACGACCACTCTCATGAAAAGCGCCGTCTGAACGAGCGGGCTGTTGTTATATCGAACTTTTATTAAGTCTTCCAAGGGGTGCGTTTGGGCGAATTGCCAAGGGCATTCAGCTTGGCAACCGAATTACTCTTCCTGTCAGCGCCGGCAATGGGAGATCGTATTGCTGCTGCGTCAGCTCCCGCAGCAGCATCACGCTATGCTCACCAAAGGCGGTCGACCTGGGACCGGCCAGGTCGACATGGAGCAGCATCTGTTCGCTGGCCGACAGCGCTTCGTCAAACCCATTGCGATGGAGGCTGTGATATAGGTGCAGACGCTTCTTGTCGAAGCCGATGATGTGAGTCTGCACCCACACCTCGATGTCAAGTTTCACCTCGTGCAGGTAATTGATATGTGCCTCCAGGGTGAATAATGAGTGCCCACTCTGGCCCCGTGCTTGGCCATCCAGGCCGATGCGCTCCATCAGCGCATCGGTGGCAAAGCTGAAGATCAGCAGGTAGTAGGCATCGCGCAGGTGGCCGTTGTAGTCGACCCACTCGGGCAACACGCGAGTGCGATAGGTGATCAGGGCGGGCATCGTTTTCTCCTCAGTCGCTGAAGGCCATGCCGTGCTTGGCCTTGCTGGTTTTCACCGCTTCCAGCACCGCCAGCAGGGTGTCGTCACGATAACGCTCCAGCGCGGCGATGCTGTGTTCGCCCAATTGCTCCGAGGTGCCTTCAACCACGTCGTCAATCAGCTTGTCCGTCAGTTCCGGCGCTGGCAGGTAGGTCCAGGGTAGCTTCAATGCCGGGCCGAACTGGGCCATGAAGTGGCGCATGCCGGCATCGCCTCCAGCCAGAGTGTAGGTGAGGAACGTACCCATGAACGACCAGCGCAGCCCAGCGCCAAAGCGAATCGCGTCGTCGATCTCGCCGGTGCTGGCGACACCGTCGTTGACCAGGTGCAGGGCTTCGCGCCATAGCGCTTCGAGCAGTCGATCAGCGATAAAACCGGGGACCTCCTTGCGCACATGCAGCGGGCGCATGCCCAGGCTGGTGTAGATGCTTTTCGCCGCTTCGATGGCTTCAGGGCTGGTCTTGCGACCGCCGACGATTTCCACTAGTGGCAGCAGGTAGACCGGGTTGAACGGGTGCCCCACCACACAGCGTTCGGGGTGGGTCGCCGACTCGTAGAACTCGCTGGGCAGCAGCCCCGAGGTGCTGGAGCCGATGATTGCGTCGGGCTTGGCGGCGGCGCTGATCTTCGCGTGCAGGTCGAGCTTGAGGTCCAGACGTTCGGGGGCGCTTTCCTGGATGAAGTCGGCATCGCGCACACATTCCTCGATGGTGGGCACGAACCTCAGGCGATCCTGCGATGCGCCGGGTGCCAAGCCTTGCTTTTGCAGCGCCGGCCAGGCGTTGGCGATGCGCTTGCGCAGCGCGACCTCGGCACCGGGGGCCGGGTCCCAGGCAACCACGTCGAGGCCGTGGGCCAGGGCGCGGGCGACCCAGCCGCTGCCGATCACGCCGCTACCCAGCGCGGCGAAAGTCTTGATGTCGGTGATAAAAGGCATATCTGGCTCCTGCGGGGATATTAGCGACGCTTGAGGTTCATCTTTTCCCGGCCTTCGGCCGGGGTGAGCACACGGCCACCCATGCGGGTGATGATCTCAGCGGCCCGCTCGACCAGTTGGCCGTTGCTGGCCAGCACGCCACGGTCCAGGTACAGGTTGTCTTCCAGCCCGACCCGCACGTTGCCGCCAAGCAGCACCGCCTGGGCAGCCATCGGCATCTGCATGCGACCAATGCCGAAACCGGCCCAGGTAACGTCGGCAGGCAGGTTGTCGACCATGGCCTTCATGGTGGTGGTGTCGGCCGGAGCGCCCCACGGGATGCCCAGGCACAGCTGGAACAGCGGGTCTTGCAGCAGACCTTCCTTGATCATCTGTTTGGCGAACCACAGGTGGCCGGTGTCGAAAATCTCCAACTCTGCTTTCACTCCCAGCTCGGTGATGCGCTTGGCGCCGGCACGTAGTTGGGCGGGGGTGGAGACATAGATGGCGTTGCCATCGCCGAAGTTGAGGGTGCCGCAGTCCAGGGTGCAGATCTCCGGCAGCAGCGCTTCGACATGGGCCAGGCGCTCCAGCGGGCCGATCAGGTCGGTGCCCGGGCCGAACTCCATGGGCGATTCGCCGGGACCGATCTCCAGGTCGCCGCCCATGCCGGCGGTGAGATTGACGATGATGTCCACGTCGGCCTCGCGGATGCGTTCCATCACCTCGCGGTAGAGGTTGACGTCGCGGCTGAAGCGGCCGGTCTGCGGGTCACGGACGTGGCAGTGGACCACCGTGGCGCCGGCCTTGGCGGCTTCGACGGCGGACTCGGCGATCTGTTTCGGCGTGATCGGGACCAGGTGGCTCTTGGCGACCGTGTCGCCGGCACCGGTGAGGGCGCAGGTGATGATGACGTCGTGGTTCATGGTGGGTTCCTTTGTATCTGTCAGGTCGCTATCGCGTGGCAAGCCCGCTCCCACAGAGAGGCCGTGTGCTGGCGTGGGAGCGGGCTTGCCCCGCGATGGAGGAATGTCAGTTGGCGGTGAGCTTGAGGTTGTCCGCGGCCGGTTTGCCGTCGAAGGTGGTCACCCCGTCAAGCCAGCGGGCCTTGTCCTCGGGGTGGTCATTGAGCCACTGGCGCGCGGATTCCAGCGCGTCCTTGTGGTCCAGCAGCGGCTGCATCATCCGGCTCTCGTCCTCGGCGCTGAAGCTGAGGTTGGTCAGCAGGCGATGGGCGTTGGGGCAGCGCTGGGCATAGTCCGGCGCGGTCACCGTCCACACTGTGGCGCGGCCCTCGTCCGGGCCGAGGGCGTCCTGGCTGTCGCCCAGGTAGACCATGTCGATGTTCACGTTCATCGGGTGCGGCGCCCAGCCGAAGAACACCACCGCTTCCTTGCGCCGCACGGCGCGGTCGACGGCGGCGAGCATGCCGGCCTCGCTGGACTCGACCAGCTGGAACTTGCCGAGGTCGAACTGGTTCTTGCTGATCATCGCCTTGATCTGGGTATTGGCGCCGGAACCGGGCTCGATGCCGTAGAGCTTGCCGCCCAGCTCCTTGTGGAACTTGTGGATGTCGGCGAACGTCTTCAGGCCCTTGTCGGCCAGGTATTTCGGCACGGCGAGAGTGGCGCGGGCATCTTCCAGGCTGGGCTTGTCGAGCACCTTCACCTGGCCGGCCTGGACGAACGGGGTGATGGTCTGGGTCATGATCGGGTTCCAGTACCCGAGGAACATGTCCAGGCGCTTGTCGCGGATGCCGGCGAAGATGATCTGCTGCGAGGCGCTGGTCTGCTTGGTCTGGTAACCCAGGCCGTCGAGCAGCACCTGGGCCATGGCGCTGGTGGCGATCACATCGGTCCAGTTGACCACGCCCAGGCGCACATCCTTGCAGGTGGCGGGTTCGGCGGCGAAAAGCGGAGTGGCTACGGTAGTGCTGAGCGCGAGGGACAACAGGCTGCGGCGGATAAAGCGATGCATGGTGGCTCTCCATCGGCAGTGCGTATTGTTATCGGATCCGGCCTCTGCGGGCCGTGAGAACACGCTACGCTGGCGGCAGGGTGGAAAATCGCACCCTGGCGACCAACACTTGCACGGAGGCGACCACCTTTGCCGCGGAGCACGCGATGCCGCAAACCATAGACTTCCTGTTGCTGCCAGGCTTCTCCGCCATGGGCTTCATCAGCGCCATCGAGCCGCTGCGCGTGGCCAACCGTTTTCGTGGCCCGCTGTACCGTTGGCGTGTGTTGAGCCTGGACGGTGGTGCGGTGCAGGCCAGCAACGGCATGTCGGTGAATGCCGACGGCGCGCTGGGGGAGGGAGAGCACGGGCGCCTGCTGCTGCTGGTGGCCGGGTTCGAGCCACTGGCGTGCTATGGGTTGAAGTTGCAGCACATGCTGCGTCGTCTCGACCATGAGGGCGTGGTGCTGGGCGGGATCGACACGGGCGCCATGGTATTGGCCGAGGCTGGCCTGCTCGATGGTCACCGGGCCACACTGCATTGGGAGGCACTGGAGGCGTTCAAGGAACGTTATCCACGCCTGCAGGCGACCCAGGAGCTGTTCGAGATCGACCGCCGACGCATCACCTGCGCCGGCGGCACGGCCTCCATCGACCTGATGCTCGACCTGATCGCCCAGGCCCACGGCAGCGAACTGGCGGTGCAGGTGTCCGAGCAGTTCGTGCTCGGGCGCATCCGCCCGCGCCAGGATCACCAGCGCATGCAAATCGCCACGCGCTATGGGTTGCGCAACAAGAAGCTGGTGAAGGTGATCGGCGAGATGGAGCGCAATACCGAGCTGCCACTCAACACCCAGGTGCTGGCCGATGGCGTGCAGGTGACCCGGCGGCAGCTGGAGCGGCTGTTTCGCCTGCACCTGGACGACACGCCCAGTGGCTTCTATCTGCGGCTGAGGCTGGACAAGGCCCGGCAGTTGCTGCGCCAGACCGACATGAGTGTGCTGGAGGTAGGAGTCGCGTGCGGATTCGAATCGGCGTCGTACTTCACCCGTTGTTATCGGGCACGGTTCGAGCGCTGTCCCAGGGAGGATCGACGGCTGGCGCTGCCGTCATGACGCCTGGACCGGGTCGAGCCTCGGCAAGCCGGCTGCCACAGGTGCCGCACAGCGCGAAACCTGTGGAAGCCGGTGCAGCTTAGCTGTTGGGCAGCAAGCGGCAGGTGATGCTCTTGATGTAGCGGGTCTCGGCGATGGCCGGGTGCACCGGGTGGTCCGGGCCCTGGCCGCCGCGCTCGAGCAGTTGCAGGTTGCGGTCCAGGTGGCGGGCGCTGGTCAGCAGGATGTTGTGCAGGTCGTCCTCGGGCAGGTGCATCGAGCACGAGGCGCTGACCAGGATGCCGTCCTTGGTGAGCATGCGCATGGCCTGTTCGTTGAGGCGGCGGTAGGCGGCCTCGCCGTTCTTCAGGTCTTTCTTGCGTTTGATGAAGGCGGGCGGGTCGGCGATGATCACGTCGAAGCGCTCTTCGGCGGCTTTCAGCTCGCGCAGGGCTTCGAACACGTCGCCTTCGATGCAGGTCAGCTTCTCGCCGATGCCGTTGAGCGCGGCATTGCGCTCGACGCCGTCGAGGGCGAAGCCCGAGGCGTCCACGCAGAACACTTCGCTGGCGCCGAACGCGCCGGCCTGCACGCCCCAGCCACCGATGTAGCTGAACAGGTCGAGCACGCGCTTGCCCTTGACGTAGGGGGCCAGGCGGGCGCGGTTCATGCGGTGGTCGTAGAACCAGCCGGTCTTCTGGCCTTCACGCACCGGCGCTTCGAACTTGACGCCGTTCTCTTCCAGCGCGACCCAGTCCGGCACTTCGCCGTAGACGGTCTCGACATAACGCTCCAAGCCTTCGGCGTCGCGGGCGGCGGAATCGTTCTTGAACAGGATGCCGCTGGGCTTGAGCACCTGCACCAGCGCGGCGATTACCTCGTCCTTGTGCGCTTCCATGGTGGCCGAGGCCAGCTGGACCACGAGGATGTCGAAGAAACGGTCGACCACCAGGCCCGGCAGCAGGTCGGAGTCGCCATACACCAGGCGGTAGCATGGCTTGTCGAACAGGCGCTCGCGCAGCGACAGGGCCACGTTCAGGCGGTGCACCAGCAGCGACTTGTCCAGCGGCAGCTTGGCATCGCGCGACAGCAGGCGCGCGCAGATCAGGTTGTTCGGGCTCATGGCCACCACGCCCAGCGGCTTGCCGTTGGCGGCTTCGAGAATGGCCTGCTGGCCGGCCTTCAGGCCTTGCAGCGGGGTCGCGGCAACATCGACTTCATTGCTGTAGACCCACAGGTGGCCGGCGCGCAGGCGGCGATCGGCATTGGCTTTGAGGCGAAGGCTGGGCAGGGACATGACGTCGCTCCGGGAAAAAAGAGCGGGAGTATACCGTGTTGGCCCCAGGTTCGCTGGTGACTGCGACCAACTGGTCGGCGCCCACAGCTAAAGAAATTCTTGGATCCAACGATTCACTGATAGTCACCCTGGCGGCGTACAGGGTTAGAATCCCCCGTCCCCAGCGAGAATGCACGAATGTCCCAGGAACTCACCGCCGAACAGATCCAGCAAGCCCTGCAGGGCATCACCATCCCGCCACAGCCGCAGATCATGGTCGACCTGCAGTTCGAGCAGTACATGCCCGACCCGGACCTGGAGACCATCGCCAAGCTGATCGCGCAGGACCCGGGTCTGTCCGGCGCCCTGCTCAAACTGGTCAACTCGGCGCAGTTCGGCCTGGCGAACAAGATCGGCTCGATCCAGCGCGCGGTAAACCTGCTGGGCAGCCGTTCGATCATCAACCTGATCAACGCGCAATCGATCAGGGGCGAGATGAGCGACGAGACTATCGTCACCCTCAACCCGTTCTGGGACACCGCCCAGGATGTGGCCATGACCTGCCTGACCCTGGCCAAGCGCACCGGCATCCAGGCCGTGGACGAGGCCTACACCCTTGGCCTGTTCCACGATTGCGGCGTGCCGCTGATGCACAAGCGCTTCCCCAACTACATGGAAGTGCTGGAGGAATCCTACGCCAAGACCAATGACGAGGTCCGCGTGGTGGACACCGAGAACCGCGTGTTCAACACCAACCATTCGGTGGTCGGCTACTTCACCGCCAAGTCCTGGTGTCTGCCCGAGCACATCAGCGCGGCCATCGCCAACCACCACAATGCCTTGGCGGTGTTCCGCGATGAATCCTCGCGCAATACCCAGACCCAGCTGAAGAACCTGCTGGCGGTACTGAAGATGTCCGAGCACATCTGCGCTTCGTACCGTGTGCTGGGCAACCAGAGCGTCGATCACGAGTGGAACATGGTGGGGCCGCTGGTGCTGGACTATATCGGCCTGACCGAATATGACTTCGAGCAGCTCAAGCAGAACATCCGCGAAATGGGCGGGCACTGAGCCATGCCGGAGCTGCCAGAGGTCGAGACCACGCGGCGCGGCATCGCGCCCCATCTGCAAGGCCAGCGGGTCAGCCGCGTGGTGGTGCGTGACCCGCGCCTGCGCTGGCCGATCCCGGAAGACCTGGATGTGCGCCTGTCGGGGCAGCGCATCGTCAGTGTCGAGCGCCGCGCCAAGTACCTGCTGATCAACGCCGAGGTCGGCACCCTGATCAGCCACCTGGGCATGTCGGGCAACCTGCGCCTGGTCGAGTTGGGCTTGCCGGCGGCCAGGCACGAACATGTGGATATCGAGCTCGAGTCGGGGCTGATGCTGCGCTACACCGACCCGCGCCGCTTCGGGGCGATGTTGTGGAGTCTCGACCCGCTCAACCATGAGCTGCTGATTCGCCTGGGGCCAGAGCCGCTGACCGACCTGTTCGACGGTGAGCGCCTGTTCCAGCTGTCCCGGGGACGGTCGATGGCAGTCAAGCCGTTCATCATGGATAACGCGGTGGTGGTTGGCGTGGGCAACATCTACGCCACCGAAGCCTTGTTCGCGGCCGGGATCGATCCGCGCCGCGAAGCTGGCGGGATTTCGCGGGCGCGCTATCTGAAGCTGGCGATCGAAATCAAACGAGTGTTGGCGGCGGCCATCGAACAGGGCGGGACCACCTTGCGTGACTTCATCGGTGGCGATGGCCAGCCGGGCTACTTCCAGCAGGAGTTGTTCGTGTATGGGCGTCGTGGGCAGCCATGCAAACTGTGTGGCACCGAGCTGCGCGAAGTGAAGCTGGGCCAGCGGGCGAGCGTGTTCTGCCCGAAATGCCAGCGCTGATGCCACAGGCCTGATCGCGGGGCAGGTGGAAATGGATCAGTCGACGATCGCGGCCTGGCCTACGCCCCTGGGGTCACTGGCCGCTTCCAAGGTCCCGGCAGCTTTGTTCCAGTACAGCACCTGCTGATTACCGTACTGACGCCCGACATCCTTCAACCGATACCCGCGCCCTTCAAGCTCGGCCTTCTGCCGGGCACTGAACGTCCCCGGTTCATGCTCCACCACGTCCGGCAGGTACTGGTGGTGATAGCGTGGTGACGCCGGCCACTCGGCCACCGGTCGGCCCTCGAGGAACCCCAGCACCGACAGCAGCACCATGCTGGGTATGCGGCTGCCGCCTGGCGTGCCGAAAGTGGCGAGCTGGCTGGGGCTTTCGATGAAGGTCGGGCTCATGCTCGACAAGGGGCGCTTGCCCGCCGCCACCGCATTGGCCTGGCTGCCGGCCAGGCCATAGCTGTTGCTGCCGCCAGGGTCGGCGGCGAAATCGTCCATCTCGTTGTTCAGCACCACCCCGGTCCCCGGCACGCTGAACGCCGCGCCAAACGGCAGGTTGACCGACAGCGTGGCGGATACGGCGTTGCCGTCGCCATCGATCACCGCGAAATGGGTGGTGTGGTCGCCTTCACGCCAGGCGGGTGAGGGCGGCAGCGCGCTGCTGGGGGTGGCCTGGTGCACATCGATGCTGTCGGCCAGCCCTGTCAGGTACTGGCGCGCCAGCAGGCGGTTGATCGGGTTGCTCACATAGTCCGGGTCGCCGAGCAGGCCGCGGTCGCGGTAGGCGCGGCGCAGCACTTCGATCACATAGTGGCTGCGCTGCACGGGCGCGGCGCTCTGCCAGGGCAGGCGCTGGAGCATGGCCAGGCTTTGTGCCAGGGCCACGCCGCCGGCCGAGGGCGGCGGGCTGCTGATCAATTCACGCTGGTCGGCCAGTGGATAACGCAGCGGTTCACGCCACGCCGTACGGTAGCCGGCGAGGTCGTCGAGGGTCCAGATACCGCCGGCCTGGCGCACGCCTTCGGCCAGGCGGCGGGCCAGCGGGCCACGGTAGAAGCCGTCGCGGCCCTGCTCGGCCATGGCTTGCAGGGTGGCGGCCAATTCGGGTTGGCGGATCACCGTGCCCAGGGCCGGTACATCATTGCCACTGAGGAACAGCCGCGCGCTTTCGGCATCGTCGCGCAGGGCGCTCAGGCGCATGGTGGCGCGATCTCGATAGATGCGGTCGACGGCGAAGCCCTGGTTGGCCAGGCGGATGGCCGGGGCCAGGCTGTCCTTGAGCGGCAGCTTGCCGTGGGTGCTGGCGAGGTCGGCCAGGGCCTGAGGCAGGCCGGGGATCGCGGCGGCCAGCGGCCCGTTGATCGACAGGCCGGGCTGCACCTTGCCGTCCTTGAGGTACATGTCCGCACGGGCCGCGGCCGGAGCGCGTTCCCGCGCATCGAGGAAGGTATACCGTGGCGTGGCGCCGCTCTCGCGCAGCAGGAAGAAGCCACCGCCACCCAGGCCCGAGCCATAGGGCTCGACCACGGCCAGCGTGGCGCTGATGGCCACGGCGGCGTCGAAGGCGTTGCCGTCTTGTTGCAGGATCTGTTGCGCCGCCGAGGTCGCCTCGCTGTGCGGGCTGGCGATAGCCGCACGCCCGGGGCCTTGCGCCTGGGCGGCGCAGGCCAGCAGGGCCAGGCAGGCGCCTAGGGCTGCGCGCTGTAACGCGGCGACGAACGGCATCAGGCCTTGCCGGTGATCCGGCGGTACTTGGCCATCAGCTCGTCTTCGGTTTCCGGGTGGGCTTCATCCAGGGGGATGCAGTCGACCGGGCAAACCTGCTGGCACTGTGGCTCGTCGTAGTGGCCCACGCACTGGGTGCACAGGTTCGGGTCGATCACGTAGATCTCTTCGCCTTGCGAGATAGCGGCGTTCGGGCACTCGGGTTCGCAGACGTCGCAGTTGATGCAATCGTCGGTGATGATCAGGGACATGGGGACTCCGGCCTGGGCATCGGGCCCGGGCATGTTTCAAAGCGATGGGCGCAATTGTGCCGGATTCGCGCCCGCAGTGCACGCGGGCGCGACATCGTGACCGCGAGGGTTACTTGCGGAAGCGCTCGGTCAGTGCGTCGGCCACGGCCGGGTGCACGAACTTGCTGATATCACCGCCCAACGCGGCGATTTCCCGGACCAGCGTCGAGGAAATGAACGAATAGCGCTCCGACGGCGTGAGGAACAGGCTCTCGACGTCTGGCGCGAGCTGGCGGTTCATGTTGGCCAGTTGGAACTCGTATTCGAAGTCGGACACGGCACGCAGGCCGCGCAGGAACACATTGGCGCCTTTTTCCTTGGCGAAATGCGCCAGCAGCGAGGAGAAGCCGATGACTTCGACATTGGGCAGGTGCTTGGTGACCTCGCGGGCCAGCTCGACCCGCTGTTCCAGGGGGAACAAGGGGTTTTTCTTCGGGCTGGCCGCCACGGCGATGATTACATGGTCGAACAGGCGCGAGGCGCGCTCGACCAGGTCGCCATGGCCTTTGGTAATGGGGTCGAAAGTACCCGGGTACAACACTCGGTTCATCGCGTCATCCTGGCTGGAGTGCGTTGGGGAGTCGGATGGTAGCGCAGCGATTGCGCCCGGCCAAGTCGCGTGGCCGGCTGATGGCACTATAGACAGCGCGGCCATTGGCTGTCATGTGCCGCGTGCCAGGCGGCCGACCAGCGCTTCGCTGAGCAGGGCGGCCAGGGCGTAGACCGACAGCTGCGGGTTGGCGCCGATGCTGGTGGGGAACAGCGAACCGTCGTGGATCGACAGGTTCTCCAGCTGGTGATGCCGGCCCAGGCTGTCGCACACTGCTTGGCGCGGGTCCTCGCCCAGGGCGCAGCCGCCCATGACGTGGGCGCTGCCCAAACGCATGCGCAGCAGCTCCAGGGTCAGGCCGTCGATCAGTGCCTGGGCTTGCGCCGGGGTGCTGACATAGCGCGCATCTCCATGCACCGGCATCACCTGGCGGGCACCGGCGGCGAACTGGATCTGCGCCATGCTGTGCCAGGCTCGGCGCAGGCCATCGCGCAGGTAGCCGGTGACGGGGTAGTCGAGCACCGGTGAGCCATCGCCGCGCAGCTCCACCTGGCCGCCGGGGCTGTCGGGATGAAAGCCGTCGCGCAGCAGCGCCAGCATCACATGGGTATGGGGCAGTTCAGCCATGCGCTGGGCGTTTTCCTGGCCATGGCCGCCGAGCAGGGTGCTGGCCAGGGCCGGGTGCAACGGTGGTACTTCGAGTTTGTAGCCTACCGCGCCGGCGACACCGTCCTGCCACTGGAACTGGTCGCTGTAGATCGATTGCGGCGCCCCGTAGTACGGGTCGATCTTCGCTTCGAACTGTGCGGCGCTGAAATTGACCAGGTGCAGGAAGGTGCGCTTGCCCAGGCGCTGGTGCGGGTCAGGCGCGTCTGAGCGCAGCAGCAGTGCCGGGCTGTTGATACCGCCGCCGGCGAGCACATAGTGGCGGGCGCGTACGCGAATATGGCGGCCTGTGGGCTGAATACCCCGGGCGTCCAGGGCCTGGCATTGCAAGTGGGCAATGCGCTGGCCGTCATGACTGAACCGCTCGGCACGGGCCAGGTAGAGCAGTTCACCGCCGTGCTCCAAGGTAGCCGGGATGCTGGTGACCAGCATCGACTGCTTGGCGTTGACCGGGCAGCCCATGCCGCAGTAACCCAGGTTCCAGCAGCCGCGCACGTTGCGCGGAATCACCGCCCAGCGGTGACCAAGCGCCTCGCAGCCGCGACGCAACACGTCGTTGTTGGCATTGGGCGGCATGGCCCAGGGGCTGATGCCCAGATGCTGCTCCATGCGCTCGAACCACGGCTTCAGGGTGTCGTTGTCCAGGCCCTTGACCCCATGCTCGCGAGCCCAATGTTCCAGGGTCTGTGGCGGTGTGCGAAAGCTCGATGTCCAGTTGACCAGGGTGGTGCCACCCACCGCCCGGCCCTGCAGAATGGTAATGGCGCCGTCTTTGCTCAGACGGCCCAGGCCCTCCTGGTAGAGGTCGGCGTAGGCTTTGTGCTCGAGCAGGTGGAAGTCGCTGCTGGTTTTCAGCGGTCCCTCCTCAATCAGCAGCACCTTCAAGCCGGCGGCGCTGAGCCGTTCGGCGGTGGTGGCGCCGCCCGCGCCGCTGCCGATGACGGCGACGTCGACGGCGAGGGTCAGGTCCTGTTCCAGGCGCGAGCCGTCGTGGGTGATCCAGCCTCGTTCGAGGCCTAGGCGGAATGGGTCGGGGACGGGCATTTGGCGGTGCTCTTGTCTGGTATTCAGATCTTTGGTGGGCCGGGGTAGCCGCACGCCGCCCAGGCTTCGGGGCGTTCGTACCAGGCCATCAGCAGCAGTTGCAGCAACGAGGCGTGGCCCTGGCGCAGCAGGTTCAACGAGCTGTCGCGCCAGCGTTCGAGGAAACGTTCAATTTCGGCGTCGGTGGCCTCTGCCCAGCTGCCCCAGACCCCGGTCAGCGGGCCGCGGGTGAGGGGCAGGGTGAGCAGGTCGAACAGTTGTCGGGTCAGCTTGAGCATGGCAGGCGACAGTGCCGCCAGCTTGTGGTCGAGGCTTTGCAGCACCTGCTCCGTGGAGGCCTGGGTGCCGGCCAGCACGACGGGGATCAGGGCCTGCAACAACGGCAGGTCGTCTTTGCGCAGCGCCTGGTAACCCGCCGACGGCGTCTGCTCGCTGCAGCCGACCAGGCTGGCCGCCCCCAGAAACAGGCTGGCGCCCAGGCCGAAGCGCAGCAGGTCGCGGCGCTGCATCAGCGGATAAACAGCTTGTAGACCAGGCGCTGCAAGGCCTTGCCATAGGGCGGATAGATCACCTTGGCGGCATTGATGCGTTGCTTGGCCAGCACGGCCTTGGCCTTGCTGAAGGTCAGGAAGCCTTCGTGGCCGTGGTAGTGACCCATGCCCGACGGGCCGATGCCGCCAAATGGCAGGTCATCCTGGGCCACATGCAGCAGGGTGTCGTTGAGGCAGACACCGCCGGAGTGGGTGTCGCGCAGCACCCGGGCCTGCTCGCCACGTTCATAGCCGAAGTAGTAGAGCGCCAGGGGGCGAGGTCGCTGGTTGATGTAGGCCAGGGCCTCGTCCAGGCGGTCGTAGGGCACCACGGGCAGCAATGGACCGAAAATTTCATCCTGCATCACCTGCATGCTGTCGTTTACGTCCAACAGCAGGTGTGGGGGCAGGCGGCGCCCCTGGCGCGGCTCGTCGGGATAGAGGTCGATCACTTGGGCACCCTGCTCACGGGCATCGTCCAGCAGCCGGTTCAGGCGGCCAAGCTGGCGCTCGTTGATGATCGCGCTGTAGTCGGGGTTGCCAGCGAGCCGCGGATAGAGGCGACGCACGGCATGCCGGTAGGCCTCGGCGAAGGCGTCCAGGCGCTCGCGGGGCACCAGCACGTAGTCGGGGGCGACGCAGGTCTGGCCGGCGTTGAGGGTCTTGCCGAAGGCGATGCGTTCGGCGGCGGTCTCCAGCGGCACGTCGGCCGAGACGATGGCCGGCGACTTGCCGCCCAGCTCCAGGGTCACCGGCGTCAGGTTCTCTGCGGCGGCCAGCATCACATGGCGACCGACGCTGGTGGCGCCAGTGAACAGCAGATGATCGAAGGGCAGGCGGGCAAAAGCCTGGCCGACTTCCACCTCGCCAAGCACCACGCTGACCAGATCAGTGGGGAACACGCGCTCGAGCAGGTTCTTGAGGGCCTGGCCACTGGCCGGGGTCGACTCGCTGAGCTTGAGCATCACCCGGTTGCCGGCGGCCAGGGCGCCGGTCAGCGGGCCGATGGCGAGAAACAGCGGGTAGTTCCACGGCACGATGATCCCCACAACGCCCAGTGGCTGGTATTGCACCCGGGCGCTGGCTGGTTGGAAGGCCAGGCCGACCTTGCGCCGCGATGGGCGCATCCAGCGGCCCAGCTGTTTCTCCGCATCGCGCAGGCCCATGACCGACGGCATCAGTTCGGCGAGCAGGGTTTCGTCACGGCTGCGGCCACTGAAGTCGGCATCGATGCTCGTGATCAAGGCCTCCTGGTCCGCCAGCAGCGCCTCGCGCAGGCTTTTCAACCACTGCCGGCGTTGCGTGGCCGGGGGCATCGGGTTGCCGGCGAACGCCTGTCGCTGGGCGTCGAACGTCGCTTGCAGGTCGAGGTCGGATTGCACAGGGGGAAGTACGGCAGGCGAGGTCATGGCGGCTCCAGGGCTGACGAGTGAGTAGAGCATATACTCTAATTGGTACCATGGTGCACCATTTTTCACTTGGCCGCCGATGCACCCGACGGGCTGGAGGCCGTAAGATGGGCCCGATCATTACACGCTGGAGACTGGAGCTGAGCATGGCCCCGCGCATGAAGACCCGAGAGCGCATCGTGCAGAGCAGCCTGGAGCTGTTCAACCAGCAGGGCGAGCGTTGCGTCAGCACCAATCACATTGCCGCGCACATGGAAATCTCGCCCGGCAACCTGTACTACCACTTCCCCAACAAGCAGGCGATCATCGCCGTGCTGTTCAATCAGTATGAAGAGCTGGTCGACAGTTTCCTGCGTCCGCCCCAAGGCCGCAGCGCCACCGTCGAAGACAAGCGCTTCTACCTCAAGGCGCTGCTGGCGGCGATGTGGAACTACCGTTTCCTGCATCGCGACCTCGAGCATCTGCTTGACAGCGATCCGGAGCTGGCGGCCCGCTACCGGCGTTTCTCGCAGCGCTGCCTGCAGCAGGGTCAGGCCATCTACCGCGGCTTTGTCGAGGCCGGCATCCTGAACATGGACGCCGCGCAGCTGGAGTCGCTGACCATCAATGCCTGGATCGTGCTGACTTCCTGGGTACGTTTTCTCAGCACCACCCGCGAGCATTCCGCGCACCTGGGTGAAGAAGCGTTCAAGCGCGGCGTCTATCAGGTGGTGGTGCTGGAGCTGGGGTATGTCACCCCGGCCGCGCGTGCCGCGGTGCAGGCGCTGTGCGCTGAGTTTCATGTCCCGTTCAACCAGGCCCTGGAGCAGTGATCCGGGGTTTCGAGCCATTCATCAGGAGATTGTCATGCCCCTCGCGCAATTGATCACCCCTCAACAGCTGGCCGAACGCCTGGATGCGCCCGGCCTGGTGATCCTCGACTGCCGCTTTGCCCTGGAAGATGTCGACTACGGTCAACGCAGTTATGCCGAGGGACATATTGCCGGGGCGCACTTCGCCGATCTCGAGCGCGACCTGAGCGGGCCGGTGCTCAAGGGCAGCACAGGCCGCCACCCGCTGCCCGACCCGCAGCGGCTGGTGGAGCGCCTGCGCGAGTGGGGCGTGGACAACGACAGCCAGGTGGTGCTCTACGACGACGGCCCCGGCGCCTTTGCCGCCAGGGCCTGGTGGCTGCTGGCCTGGCTTGGCAAGCGCGACGCGGTGTTCATTCTCGATGGCGGCCTCAAGGCCTGGCACGCGGCGCACCTGCCGTTGAGCCTGGACCCGCCGGTACGCCGCGAGGGCAACTTCAGCGGGGAGCCGGACATGAAGCTGCTGATCGATGCCGCCCACCTGTCCAAGCGCCTGGGCGACCCTGCTATGACCTTGATCGACGCTCGCGGCCTGCCGCGTTTCCGTGGCGAGGTCGAGCCGATCGACCCGGTGGCCGGGCATATCCCTGGCGCCCAGTGCGCGGCTTTCACCGACAACCTTGGCGAGGACGGGCGGTTCCTGCCGGCCGACAAGCTGAAACAGCGGTTTGCCGAAAAACTGGGGGCCCGGTCGCCGGAGCATCTGGTGGCTTATTGCGGCTCTGGCGTGACGGCGTGCCACAACCTGTTTGCCCTGGCGCTGGCGGGTTATCCGCTGGGGCGGCTGTATGCCGGGTCGTGGAGTGAGTGGATCAATGATCCACAGCGTGGCATAGCCACTGGCGAGTAATTCGTAACGTGGGAGCGATGGCCCGGGAGTGCTATCGCGGGGCAAGCCCGCTCCCACAACCCCCTCTTACACCTCTTGCTTGGAGGGGGGCTATCGGCCTTCCATCAGCCACTGCGGAATCCTTCGTTCCAGGTAATACCCCGGATTGCGCAGGCTGCCCTCGACAAAACCCACATGGCCACCCCGGCTGTGCAGTTCGAACTGCGTCTGCGCCGCCAGCTCACTGGCATCGGGCAGGCTATGGCCAAACACGAAGGGATCATCGTTGGCGTGGATGATTAGCGTCGGCGTGCGGTTCTCGCCCAGGTAATAGCGGCTGGAGGCGCGCCGGTAGTAGTCATGGGCATCGCTGAAGCCATTGAGGGGCGCGGTCACCTTGCCATCGAAGTCCCAGAACGTGCGCAGGTTGCGCAGCGAGCCCAGGCCTTCGAGGGTGGCCAGCCCTTCATGGTGGCCCTTGTCGCGGAAGTGCCGTTGCTTGTCCTGCACGTAGGCCAGCATCTCGCGCATGAAGTGCGCCTGGTAGACCTTCGAGAAACCCAGGCCGATACGGTCGGCGCACTGGTCCAGGCGAAACGGCACCGACACCGCTACCGCTGCCTCCAGTTGGCTGGCCGCGCCGCTTTCCCCCAGGTACTTGAGCAGCACATTGCCGCCCAGCGAGTAGCCCACGGCATACAGCGGCGCCAGCGGCCGCTGCGCCCGCAGGTGACGGATGGTTTCGGCCAGGTCTTCGCTGGCCCCTGAATGGTAGCTGCGCGCCAACAGGTTGGGTTCGCCTGAGCAGCCGCGCCAGTTCAGCGCGACACTGGCCCAGCCGCGTGTCTGCAAGGCCAGTTGCAGGCCTTTGACATACGGCGAATGGGATGAACCGGTCAGGCCGTGGAGTACCAGCACCAAGGGCACATCGGCCTGATGCGGGCCGTGCCAGTCGAGGTCGAGGAAGTCGCCGTCGGCCAGCCACAAGCGCTCGCGGGTGCGCTCAAGTGCGGGGAGTTTGCGCCATAGTGGCCCCCACAACGTCTGCAAGTGGGGGTTGGACAGGCCGGCGGCCGGGCGGAAGGTGGCGGTGAGGCTGATCATGCTGGGCGACTCGTGATGTGCCCGCTTAGAGTGCCATGAAACACCGCCGCCGCGCCTGTGCTATTGGTCGCCAGCCGCACGCTGCCACAGGGCGTAATGCACCTGGCCGGTCTTCTTCTCGCGGTGCAGGCGCCAGTTGCCCGGCATCGGCAGCGAAGAGGGCACGGCTTCGCTTTCGGTGTAGATCCACGCCTGCTCGCGCAGCCACTGGCCCTGTTCCAGCAGGTTGCAGGTATTGGCCAGCAGGTCCTGGTGGAACGGTGGGTCGAGGAACACCACATCGAATTGCTGCTTGGCCGGGCCTTGCAGGTAGCGCAGGGCGTCGGTCTGCAGGATCTGCCCGCGCGGGCAGCGCAACACTTCGAGGTTGTCCTTGAGGTTGCTGGTGGCCGCAGGGTTGCTGTCCAGCGCCACGGCATCCTTCGCGCCACGGGACAGCGCTTCGAGCACCAGGGCGCCGCTGCCGGTGAAGGCATCGAGCACCAGGGCGCCCTCGATGTAGGGCGCCAGCCAGTTGAACAGGGTTTCGCGCACGCGATCAGGGGTCGGGCGCAGGCCTTCGCCTTCCGGCACGGCCAGGCGACGGCTGCGCCATTCGCCGGCGATGATGCGCAACTGGCCGGGGCCCTTGCTGGCGCCCGGGGCCGGGCGCGCGGGAGTGTTGGGTCTTGCCATTAGTGCTCCGGTACGCCGAGCGGCTGCTCGGCGGGTTTGTCAGTAGGGGCCGGCAGCGGTTGCTGCGCCACCTTCGGGCCGACGGTGACGATCACCAGCTTGTCCGCCGCAAGATGCTTGTTCATGGCGGCCTTGACCTGCTCGACGCTCAGCGCCTGGGACTGCTGCATGAAGTCCTCCAGCCAGCTCAGCGGCAGGTTGTAGAAGCCGATCGCGCCCAGCTGCCCGACAATACTGGCGTTGCTGGCATTGGACAGCGGGAAGCTGCCGGCCAGCTCGCGCTTGGCATCGTCCAGTTCCTGCTGGGTGGGGCCGTTCTTCAGGTAGTCGGCCAGGATATCCTGGACCAGCTTGAGCGTGCCCTCGCTGAGTTCGGCGCGGGTCTGCAGGTTGATCATGAACGGGCCGCGCACCTGCATCGGGCTGAATACCGAGTACACGCCGTAGGTCAGGCCGCGCTTTTCACGCACTTCGCTCATCAGGCGGGTGCCGAAGGCACCGCCGCCGAGGATCTGGTTACCCAGCGACAGCGCCGGCCAGTCCGCATCGTTGCGGTCGATACCCAGCTCGGCCAGCATCAGGTGGGTCTGCTTGGACGGGAAGTCGATATGCGTGGTCCCCGGCTTGGGCTCGACAGGTTGCTCCGGCTTGGCCAGTGCCGCGCCCTTGGGCAGGCCGGCGGAGACCTGCGCGGCGATGGCCTCGGCTTCGCCGCGGCTGAGGTCGCCGACCAGGGCGATCACCGCGTTGCCGGCCGCGTAGGCCTTGCCGTGGAAAGTGCGCAGCTGCGCCAGGGTGATGCCCGGGATGGACTCGGCGGTACCGTCGCTGGGGCTGGCATAGGGGTGCTGGCCATAGAGGTTGGCGAACAACGTCTTGCCGGCGATCTTGCCGGGGTTCTGCTTCTCGTACTCGAAACCTGCCAGCAATTGGTTCTTGATGCGCTTGAGGGCGTCCTCGGGGAAGGTCGGCTGGCCCACCACCTCGGTGAACAGCTTCAGCGCCGGTTCGCGCTTGTCCGAGGCGCTGAGGCTGCGCAGCGAGGCCACGGCCATGTCGCGGTAGGAGCCATTGCCGAAGTCGGCACCCAGGCCTTCGAAGCCTTCGGCGATGGCGGTGACGTCCTTGCCGGCCACGCCCTCGTTGAGCATGGCGTTGGTCAGGGTGGCCAGGCCCGGGGTACCGCCGTCCTGGCTGCTGCCGGCGGCGAAGGTCACGCGCAGGTCGAACATCGGCAGCTCGCGGGCCTCGACGAACAGTACGCGGGCGCCTTCGGCGGTGGTCCAGTGCTGGATGTTCAGCTGGCGCCGGCTGGGGGCCTTGCCGTCCAGTTCGGCCAGCGATTGCAGGGTGTTGGCCGGGCGGGCCGCAGTGTCCGCCTTGCCTTGGCTGTCGGACTGGGCAGGGCGCGCCAGCAGCGCGGCGATGGCCACCACCAGCACGATGATCGCCAGGCCGAACAGGGTGTAGCGCGGTGCGCTGCGATCACTCATGAGCGGACTCCTCGGGCAGTACATGGGCAACGCTCAGGCGTTCGCGGGTGAAATAGGTGCGGGCGGCGGCCTGGATGTCCTCCGGGGTCACGCGCTTGAGGTCGTCGAGCTCGCTGTCTATCAGCTTCCAGGACAGGCCGACCGTTTCCAGTTGCCCGATGGTGGTGGCCTGGCTGCTGATCGAGTCGCGGTCGTAGACCAGGCCGGCGATCACCTGGGCGCGGACGCGCTCGAGCTCTTCGGCGGTGGGTGGCGTGGTCTTGAGCTCATCGAGCAACTGCCAGATGCCTTTCTCCACTTCGGCCAGGGTCTTTTGCTTCTGCACGTTGGGCGTGGCCGAGATCATGAACAGGCTGTCGCCGCGGGTGAAGGCGTTGTAGCTGGACGAGGCACCGGCAACCAGCTCCTGGCCGCGTTCCAGGCGCGCCGGCATGCGGGCGCTGTAGCCGCCGTCGAGCAGGGCCGAGATCAGCCGCAGGGCGTTGACGCTGCGTGGGTCCTTGGCGGTGGCCAGGGCCGGGACATTGAAGCCGTAGATCAGGCTGGGCAGTTGCGTGCGCAGGTGCAGGGTGAGCAGGCGCTGGCCTGGCTCGGCCAGTTCCAGCGGCAGTTTGCTCGGCGGCACGGCGCGTTTGGGGATGGAGCCGAAGTACTTCTGCGCCAAGGCCTTGACCTCGTCCGGCTTGACGTCGCCGACCACCACCAGGGTGGCGTTGTTCGGGGCGTACCAGGACTCGTACCAATGACGCAGCTCCTCGACTTTCATGCGCTCGAGGTCGGCCATCCAGCCGATGGTCGGCGTGTGGTAGCCGCTGGCCGGGTAGGCCATGGCGCGGAACAGCTCGAAGGCCTTGGCATTGGGCTGGTCGTCGGTGCGCAGGCGACGCTCTTCCTTGATCACCTCGATCTCGCGGCTGAACTCGTCGGCCGGCAGGCGCAGGCTGGCCAGGCGGTCGGCTTCGAGCTCCAGGGCCACCGGCAGGCGGTCGCGGGCCAGCACCTGGTAGTAGGCGGTGTAGTCGTCGCTGGTGAAGGCGTTCTCCTCGGCGCCGAGATCGCGCAGGATGCGCGAGGCCTCGCCGGGGCCGATCTTGGCGCTGCCCTTGAACATCATGTGTTCCAGGGCATGGGACAGGCCGGTCTGGCCCGGCGTCTCGTAGCTGGAGCCGACCTTGTACCAGATCTGCGAAACCACCACTGGCGCCCGGTGGTCCTCGCGCACGACAACTTTCAGGCCGTTGTCGAGGATGAATTCGTGGGTGGGTTGCACATCGGCGGCGAAAGCCGCCAGCGGCAGGCACAGTGTGCCGAGCAACAGGCCAGCGGCGCGGCGGGCTAGAGCATTCATACGGTGTTCAACCTGTTCGGCGGCCCGCTTGGGTTTAGCGTCGGCGGGCCAGGAGGTGCTAGGATACTGATCCGGTTGCCTGGCGACCATGCCTGTCGCCGTTCTGGCCCGCAGGCCCTTACGACAAAACGTTGCGCATGAACCCGCTGGCTTCACAGTAGTCTGTTCTGCGTGAGTTAAGAATTCCCGATGCGCCGCTGCTGGCCCATCGCTACCCTGAGATAGCCGTCTTCCATGTTTGGTTCCAACGACGACAAAAAAGCGCCGGCCGCGGCTGGCGAGAAGAAAGGCCTGTTCAGCTGGTTCCGCAAGAAGCCGGAACAGCCTGCCGCCGAACAGCCGCAAGCCCCTGCACCGCAAGCGCCCGTCGAGCAGACCGCACCGGCTGCCGAGCCGTTGCAGGCGCCTGTGCCAGAGCCGGTGGTTGCCGCGCCGCAGCCGGAGCCTGTGCCAGAGCCGGTGGTTGTAGCGCCGCAGCCGGAGCCCGTGCCAGAGCCGGTGGTTGTAGCGCCGCAGCCGGAGCCCGTGCCAGAGCCGGTGGTTGCTGCACCGCAGCCGGAGACTGCGCCAGAGCCGGTGGTTGCAACGCTGCAACCGGTCGAGGTCGAAGTAACTGCGGCCCCGGTCAGCAACCTGGTCTTGCCTGTCGCCGAAGAGCCGGTGGCATTGGTCGAGGACCTGGAACCCAAGGCGCCGCCCGTCATCCCTGCCCGGCCGTCCGTCGAAACGGTAGACGCTGCCATTGTCGCTCCAGCACCGGTTGTCGAAGCCGCGCCGGTCGTTGTGCCGGCTCCAGTCGACCCAGAGCCTGTCGTCGTTGCGGCCGCCGAGCCATCCAAGCCTGGTTTCTTCGCCCGCCTCAAGCAGGGCCTGTCGAAGACCAGCGCCAGCATCGGCGAGGGCATGGCCAGCCTGTTCCTCGGCAAGAAGGTCATCGACGACGACCTGCTCGACGAGATCGAGACCCGGCTGCTGACCGCCGACGTCGGTGTCGAGGCCACCTCGACCATCGTCCAGAACCTGACCCAGAAAGTTGCCCGCAAGCAATTGGCCGACGCCGACGCGCTGTACAAGTCGCTGCAGGAAGAGCTGGCCGCGCTGCTGCGCCCGGTCGAGCAGCCGCTGAAGATCGAGGCGCAGAACAAGCCCTACGTGATCCTGGTGGTTGGCGTGAACGGCGCCGGCAAGACCACCACCATCGGCAAACTGGCGAAGAAGCTGCAGCTCGAAGGCAAGAAAGTCATGCTCGCGGCCGGCGACACCTTCCGCGCCGCCGCGGTGGAGCAGTTGCAGGTGTGGGGCGAGCGCAACCAGATCCCGGTGATCGCCCAGCACACCGGCGCCGACTCGGCTTCGGTGATCTTCGACGCGGTGCAGGCCGCCAAGGCCCGTAATGTCGATGTGCTGATCGCCGACACCGCCGGCCGCCTGCACACCAAGGACAACCTGATGGAAGAGCTGAAGAAGGTCCGTCGGGTCATGGGCAAGCTTGATGTCGAGGCGCCGCACGAGGTGCTGCTGGTGCTCGACGCCGGTACCGGGCAGAACGCCATCAGCCAGGCCAAGTACTTCAACCAGAGCGTCGAGCTGACCGGCCTGGCTCTGACCAAGCTGGATGGTACAGCCAAGGGCGGCGTGATCTTCGCCCTGGCCAAGCAGTTCAACATCCCGATCCGCTTCATCGGTGTGGGCGAAGGTATCGACGACCTGCGCACCTTCGAAGCCGAACCTTTCGTCAAGGCGCTGTTCGCCGAGCGTGAACCTTCATGATCCGATTCGAACAGGTAGCCAAGCGCTATCCCAACGGCCATGTCGGCCTGCACGAGCTGAGCTTCCGGGCGCGTCGTGGCGAGTTCCTGTTCGTCACCGGCCACTCCGGCGCCGGCAAGAGCACCCTGTTGCGGCTGCTGCTGGCCATGGAACGTCCGACCAGCGGCAAGCTGCTGCTGGCCGGGCAGGACCTGGGCCAGATCAGCAATGCGCAGATTCCGTTCCTGCGCCGGCAGATCGGCGTGGTGTTCCAGAACCACCAGTTGCTGTTCGACCGCACGGTGTTCAACAACATCGCGCTGCCGTTGCAGATTCTCGGGCTGTCCAAGGCCGAGATCGCCAAACGCGTCGATTCGGCGCTGGAGCGCGTGTCGCTGAGCGACAAGGGCGAGCTGTTCCCGGCCGACCTGTCCACCGGCCAGCAACAACGGGTCGGCATTGCCCGGGCCATCGTGCATCAGCCAGCCCTGCTGCTGGCGGACGAGCCCACCGGTAACCTCGACCCGCGTCTGGCCGCCGAGATCATGGGCGTGTTCGAGGACATCAACCGCCTGGGCACCACGGTACTGATCGCCAGTCACGACCTGGCGCTGATCGCGCGCATGCGCCACCGCATGCTGACGCTGCAACGCGGCCGCTTGATCGGCGATGGGGAGGCCGGGCAATGAGCACCACACGTACACCAAAGGTTTCCGAGCGCGTCGCGCCGAAAGCCGCCGACCCGCAGCCGTCGAAGAAAAAGCGTGGCGATCACGATGACGATGGCCCGGACTTCCGCAGCCTCCTGCACGCCTGGCTGGAAAGCCACCGTGCCAGCCTGGCCGACAGCTTGCGCCGCTTGGGCAAGCAGCCGATCGGCAGCTTCTTCACCTGCCTGGTAATGGCGGTGGCGCTGAGCATGCCCATGGGTCTGTCGCTGTTGCTCAAGAACGTCGAGAAACTCGGCGGTTCCTGGCAGCGCGCGGCGCAGATCTCGCTGTATCTCAAACTCGATGCCAGCAGCCGCGATGGCGAGGCCCTGCGTGACGAGATCAAGGGCATGCCCGGCGTCGCCGAGGCGCAGTACGTCAGCCGCGAGCAGGCGCTGGAAGAGTTCCAGCAACAGTCGGGCCTGGGCGAGGCGCTGCGCGAACTGCCGGACAACCCACTGCCCGGCGTGGTGGTGGTGACCCCGACCGAGGTCGACAAGCCAGCCCTGGAAGCCTTGCGTCAACGCCTCTCCGAGCTGCCTCGCGTGGAAGCGGCGCAGCTGGACCTGGTGTGGGTCGAGCGCCTGGCGGCGATTCTCAAGCTGGGTGACCGGTTCGTCTTCGGCCTGGCGGTAATGCTGATTTCCGCGCTGCTGTTGGTAATCGGTAACACAATTCGTCTACATATCGAAAACCGCCGGGTCGAGATCGAAGTGATCAAGCTCGTCGGTGGCACCGACAGCTACGTACGGCGGCCTTTCCTGTACATGGGCGCCCTGTATGGACTGGGTGCGGGCGTGCTGGCCTGGGGCATTCTGGCGTTCGGCCTGAACTGGCTGAACGACGCGGTGGTCGGGCTTTCCGGCCTGTATGGCAGTGATTTCGCCCTGGGTGGCGTACCGGCCTCGGATGGCGTTTCACTCTTGATCGGGGCGGTGCTGTTGGGGTATATCGGTGCATGGATCGCAGTCGCTCGTCACTTGAACGAGCTTGCACCGCGATAAATGTTTCATGGCCAGTATTGACAAATTTTTCATCCTGGAACTTGTACAACGGTTCCTTGTCTATGCTGGCAGTGCCCAAAAGGCATGAGTCTGTAAGCCGGAGGTACTTGAATGACCAATTCGTTGCAACCTGCCTATGCCCTGGTTCCCGGTGCAAACCTGGAAGCCTATGTGCACACGGTCAACAGCATCCCCTTGCTGACGCCGGAGCAGGAGCGTGAACTGGCCGAGCGTCTCTATTACGAGCAGGATCTCGAGGCCGCTCGGCAAATGGTGATGGCCCACCTGCGTTTCGTCGTACACATCGCGCGTAGCTATGCAGGCTACGGGCTGGCCCAGGCCGACCTGATCCAGGAAGGCAACGTGGGCCTGATGAAGGCGGTAAAGCGTTTCAACCCGGAAATGGGCGTGCGTCTGGTGTCCTTCGCCGTGCACTGGATCAAGGCCGAGATCCACGAGTTCATCCTGCGCAACTGGCGCATCGTCAAGGTGGCCACCACCAAGGCCCAGCGCAAGCTGTTCTTCAACCTGCGTAGCCAGAAGAAGCGCCTGGCCTGGTTGAACAATGACGAAGTCCATCGAGTGGCCGAGAGCCTGGGTGTGGAGCCGCGTGAAGTACGTGAGATGGAAAGCCGCCTGAGCGGTCAGGACATGGCCTTCGACCCGGCGGCGGAAGCCGACGACGACAGCGCCTTCCAGTCGCCTGCGCATTACCTGGAAGACCACCGCTACAACCCGGCCGTGCAACTGGAGGACGCTGACTGGAGCGACAACTCCACCAGCAACCTGCATGAAGCGCTGCAGGGCCTGGATGATCGCAGCCGCGACATCCTTTACCAGCGTTGGTTGGCCGAAGAAAAAGCCACGCTGCATGAGCTGGCAGAGAAGTACAGCGTGTCGGCCGAACGTATTCGCCAGCTGGAGAAGAACGCTATGAACAAGGTCAAGGCATTGATCACGATCTGATCGGCGCCCTGGCTGGATTGAAAAGCCGCTGCTCTCGGAAGAGGCAGCGGCTTTTTTGTGTGTTGAAGCTGACTGGGGCGTGGAAGCGGGCCTTAAAGCCTGCGCGAAGCATCCAGTTGCATCAGGTAGCTCGGCCCGCCCAACTGGCTCATCTGCCGGCGGATCCACCCCGCACGGCTTGCCACATAGGCGCTGGGACGGCTGGCACTCCACTTGATCGGGCTTGGCAGCACCGCCGCGAGCTGTGCGGCCTGTTGTCGCGTCAGGCGGCTGGCATCCACGCCGAAGTGATAACGCGCCGCCGCCTGGGCACCGAACACGCCCTTGCCCCATTCGGCACTGTTCAGATACACCTCGAGTATCCGCTCCTTCGACCAGAACAACTCGATCAGGGCGGTGAACCAGGCTTCCAGCCCCTTGCGCAGCCAGCTGCGCCCGGACCACAGGAACAGGTTCTTGGCCACCTGCTGGGTCAGCGTGCTGGCGCCGCGTACCTTGCCGCCACGCTCGTTGTAGGCCAGCGCCGCCTGGATCGCGGGGATATCGAAGCCCCAGTGGCTGGCGAACTTCTGGTCTTCGCCGGCGATGACCGCCACCTTGAGCTCGTCGGAGATATCCTCCCACGGCGTCCAGTCGCGTTGCAGGTCGATCGGCTCGCCGCTGGCCCATGACTGCACCTTGCGCTCGACCATCAGCGCGGTGCCGGGCGGCGGCACCCAGCGCAACACCAGGACCACGGCGATGCTGCCAGCAGCAAACCAGAGCAGGGCGCGGGAAAGGCGGCGAAGAAGGGATGACAGCATGGTGATGGCTTGGCCGGACCGTTGGAACGGGCCATTATACAGACCCCTCCCGAGGAGTCGTCCCATGCTTCGCAGCTTCCTGATGCTCGCCGCGTTCTTCGGCTTTACCGGCGTCGCCCTCGGCGCTTTCGCCGCCCATGGCTTGAAAAACCGCCTCAGCGCCGACTACCTGGCGATCTTCCATACCGGTGTCACCTATCAACTGGTGCATGCCCTGGCGATCCTTGGCGTGGCGGTGCTGTCGGCGCACTTGCCCGGGCGCCTGGTCGGCTGGGCCGGTGGCTTGTTCGCCGTAGGTATCCTGCTGTTCTCCGGTAGCCTCTACGCCCTCACGCTCAGCGGTCTGGGCAAGCTCGGCATGATCACTCCGCTGGGTGGCCTGTGCTTCCTTGCTGGCTGGCTTTGCCTGGGGCTGGCCGCCTGGCGGCTGGGCTGACCGGTCGGTCCACAATCGCGACTAATGGCGTGTGTCGCCCTTGGGTTGCAGGGCGGATCGGGGCTAGAATGCGGGCCCCCAAAGAACAATGGTGGCCGTGCGCATGCGCATTCAATTGAACGGTGAACCTTACGAACTGCCCGCGGGCGAGAGCGTCGCGGCGCTGCTGGGCCGGCTGGAGCTGGCCGGCCGCCGGGTGGCGGTGGAACTGAACCTGGACATCGTGCCGCGCAGCCAGCACGAGAGCACGCAGCTCAAGGACGGCGACCAGGTCGAGGTGGTCCACGCCATCGGTGGCGGCTAACCGCCCCTGAAACCTCGCCAGCAAAGTCCCGCAATCTTTCCTGAGGAACAACGATGAGCAACGTTCGCAGCGACAAGCCCTTCATCCTGGCCGGGCGCACTTTCCAGTCGCGCCTGCTGGTAGGCACCGGCAAGTACCGTGACATGGAAGAAACCCGCCTGGCCACCGAGGCCTCGGGTGCCGAGATCGTCACCGTCGCCGTGCGTCGTACCAACCTGGGCCAGAACGCGGGCGAGCCGAACCTGCTCGACGTGCTGTCGCCAGACAAGTACACCATCCTGCCGAACACCGCCGGTTGCTTCGATGCGACGGAAGCGGTGCGCACCTGCCGCCTGGCCCGTGAGCTGCTCGATGGCCGCAAGTCCCATGAGTCCAGGACGCTGGTGAAGCTGGAAGTGCTGGCCGACCAGAAAACCCTGTTCCCCAATGTGATCGAAACCCTCAAGGCCGCCGAAGTGCTGGTCAAGGAAGGTTTCGACGTGATGGTCTACACCAGCGATGACCCGATCATCGCCCGTCAGCTGGCCGAAGTCGGCTGTATCGCCGTCATGCCGCTGGCCGGCCTGATCGGCACCGGCCTTGGCATCTGCAACCCGTACAACCTGCAGATCATCCTGGAGGAATCCAAGGTGCCGGTGCTGGTCGATGCCGGCGTGGGTACCGCCTCCGACGCCACCATCGCCATGGAAATGGGTTGCGAAGCGGTGCTGATGAACTCGGCCATCGCCCATGCCCAGCAGCCCGTACTGATGGCCGAGGCCATGAAACACGCCATCGTTGCCGGTCGCATGGCCTACCTGGCCGGCCGCATGCCGAAAAAACTCTATGCCAGCGCCTCTTCGCCGCTGGATGGTCTGATCAAGTAAGAGCTCCTGATGACTGAATCGCAAGAAACGCCGATCTCCAAAGACGGCGAAACCCGTCCGCACCGCCGTATCAAGAGCTTCGTGATGCGCGCTGGGCGCATGACCGAAGGCCAGCAGCGCGGCCTGGACCAGGGCGGCCCCCTGTTCATCCTGCCGCTGACCGACAGCCCGGTGGACTACGACCAGGTGTTCGGCCGTTCGGCTCCGCGTACCCTGGAGATCGGTTTCGGCATGGGCCACTCGCTGCTGGAAATGGCCGCCGCTTCGCCCGAGCTGGACTTCATTGGTGTCGAAGTGCACCGCCCGGGTGTCGGCGCGCTGCTCAATGGCGTGCTGACACAGGGGCTGAAGAACCTGCGGGTGTACGACTGCGATGCCATCGAAGTGCTCAACCGCTGCGTGGCGGACAACAGCCTTGACCGCCTGATGCTGTTCTTCCCCGATCCGTGGCACAAGGCGCGTCACCACAAGCGCCGGATCGTTCAGCTGGAGTTCGCCGAACTGGTGCGCCGCAAGCTCAAGCCCAGTGGCGTGTTCCACATGGCGACCGACTGGGAGCCTTATGCCGAGTACATGCTGGAAGTGATGAACGCAGCGCCCGGCTATCGCAACCAGGCGGCTGATGGTACCTACGTGCCACGCCCGGAAGAGCGGCCGATCACCAAGTTCGAGCGTCGCGGCGAGAGGCTAGGGCATGGGGTGTGGGACCTGAAGTTCGAAAAACTGGCTTGATCCTCTCCCTGCCAGAGGTGTCGTTGCGCCTCTGGCCCCTTCCCTGTGCGTAAAGGACTGCGCTTTGAAACATCGTGTTGTGCTGTCGCTGACAGGGCTCGTCCTTGTTGTCTGTCTTGGGATCGCCGACCTATTGAGTGCGCCCCCACTTTCTTCACAGCAGCACCTGGTACATGCCCAAGCGCTGATGCAGCAGGCCAATGAGCAGCTCAAGGAGCTTGCTGCGGGCGAAGCAAGAGGGGAGGCCGACGACTTTGAGCGCCTTTTGGCAATGAACGTCGCCATTGCCGAGGCGCGTGCTCACATCGATCAGGCAGCTGATGCGGGCGAGGTGCTGGCGCTGTTCTGGCAGTCAGGTCTCCACCCCCTTACTGGCGGGCATGATGAAACGCCGCAGTCAGAGTCTTGTGTTCGCTTGCATCAGGCGGTGGATCAAGGATTCTTGGCAGCGGCGATCGCTTATCAGTACCGGTGCAGGCCCGCGGCTAAGGGTTTTGAGTACACCGCGGAACAGGCCGAGCAATTCCAGGCACTCAGGCGTGCGTTGGAGCGAGAGGATCCTTTCCTGTCGCTTTATCCGCAGGTTTTGCGTGAAAGTCGTTGTTCAACCCCGCCAAACGCCTTTTCCGTTCAGCTGCCAGGAGGCCCCCGCTGGTTCTCCGAAGCCGTGGAGGCATCGACACGTTCGCTGACATACGACATGTACAAGGCCGAGGGGTTGTATCTCTTGGCCATGCAGCCTGATTTGGCATTATCCGAGCGTTTGGCGCTGCTGCGTCAGTCGGAAGCCTTGGGTTGCAAAAAAGGGGGGCACTGGAGGCAAAGGCTGGAGTCGGAATTGGCGCGTGAGCGATCCTGATTGTGCTCATGGTGATCGGCTTACGTAAGCTCGCCGGGCTCCCTCAATACCAGAAGCTTCATTTTCAGAACCGTCAGGGACTTCCTGTGTGATCACTTCGACGATGCCCGTTAAGAGGTTAGTCGGGTGAGAAGCCGCCCTGGCCCGCCAGGGCGGCTTTTAGCGGACGCTCACCCCCGCCGATCAGCGACCACGCCGATCAAAACCAGCACCACCAGCAGCACCGGCGCCAGCGCATAGTTGTTGAACTGCCCCAGCCCCTTGACGATCCACGGCGTCGCATAGATCAGCGCCGCACCGCTGCCGATCATCACCAGCAGTGCCATGAACGGCACGCGCAGGGCGCCGGCCAGGCCGCCCAGGCGCCCTTCGACCCAGCCTTTGATATCGGTGCCGAACAGCACCAGCAGGCAGCCCACCAGGGCCAGCGAAATCTCCGAGAGGTTGCTGCGGCTCCAGCGGGAAACGGTCGAGAGCAGGTCAAGTACCAGGTCCATGGGTCATCCTTAATTCAAGAAGTACTGCAGCAGGTCGTTGAGGAACAGCTGGCCGCGCGGCGTGGCGGCCAGCCGATCCGGTTCGACCCGCAAAAGGCCTTTTTGTTCGGCTTCACGGCGGGCTTCGGCCAGTTGTGCAAGGGGCAGGCCGGTACGCAGGTTGAACAGCTCGGCCTCCACGCCGTCGGTGAGGCGCAGCGCGTTCATCAGGAACTCGAAGGGTAGCTCATCGGCCGGCAACAGCTTCTCACCGGCCTTGAACGGCTTGGACGGGTTCAGGTAGTCCTTGGGCAGGCGGGTCTTCCAGGTACGCAGGATGCGCCCGTCCGGGAATGACAGCTTGCCATGGGCGCCGGCACCGATGCCGATGAAGTCGCCGAAGCGCCAGTAGTTCAGGTTGTGCCGCGCGGCACGACCGGCTTGGGCGTAGGCCGAGACTTCATACTGGCGGTAACCGTGGTCGGCCATCAGCGCCTGGCCGGCTTCCTGGATATCCCAGAGGATGTCGTCCTCGGGCAGCTCAGGTGGCTGGTTCCAGAACACGGTGTTGGGTTCTACCGTCAGCTGGTACCAGGACAGGTGCGTCGGCGCCAGTTCGATGGCCTGGCGCAGGTCACTTAGGGCGTCGTCGAGCGACTGGTCCGGCAAACCGTGCATCAGGTCCATGTTGAAGTTGTCGAAGCCCGCAGCGCGGGCCATATCGGCGGCGCGCACCGCTTCGGCGCCATTGTGGATGCGCCCGAGCCTTTCGAGCTTGGCGGGCTGGAAACTCTGCACGCCGATGGATAGCCGGTTGATGCCGGTCTGGCGGTAGGCCTTGAACTTCTCCTGCTCGAAGGTACCCGGGTTGGCCTCGAGGGTGATCTCGATGTCCGGGGCGAACGGGATGCGTTGCTCGATACCGCGCAGCAGGCGCCCAAGCGCGTCGGCGCTGAACAGGCTCGGGGTGCCGCCGCCGAAGAAGATCGTGCTGATCGGACGGCCCTGCACGGCATGCATTTCCTGGTCGAGGTCGGCGAGCAGGGCGTCGATGTACTCGGCTTCCGGCAGGATCGGGCCGGCCTGGTGCGAGTTGAAGTCGCAGTACGGGCATTTGCGCACGCACCAGGGAATATGGATATAGAGCGACAGCGGCGGGAGTTCGGGAAGGATCAGGCCCGCCGGCTGTACCAACAGCTTTTCGCTCATGCCAGGCCCAGACGCTGACGCAGCAGGGCCATGGCGCGGGCGCGGTGGCTGAGCTGGTTCTTGTCGGCAGGCGCCAGGTCGGCGCTGGAGCACTTGCGCTCCGGCACCCAGAACAGCGGGTCGTAGCCGAAACCGTGTTCGCCGCTGGCTTCGAACAGGATGCTGCCGTGCCACAGGCCTTCGCAGAGGATCGGCAGCGGGTCGTCGGCGTGCCGCACCAGGGCCAGAACGCAGACGAACTGCGCGCCGCGCTGGTCTTCAGGAACGTCCTTGAGCGCATCGAGCAGCTTGGCGTTGTTCGCCGCGTCGCCCTTGCCGTCGGCATAGCGCGCCGAGTAGATACCCGGCGCGCCGCCGAGGAAGTCCACCGCCAGGCCCGAGTCGTCGGCCAGGGCCGGCAGGCCGGAGATGCGCGCGGCATTGCGCGCCTTGAGGATGGCGTTCTCGACGAACGACAGGCCGGTTTCCTCCGGCTCAACCTGGCTGAATTCACCAATCGAGCGAAGGTTCACGGACTCGCCGAGCATGGCCTGCAGTTCCTTGAGTTTGCCGGCGTTATGGCTGGCCAATACGAGTTGCTGGATATTCATCATTCGCCTGGGAACACTTCCTGATTGAAGCTGAGTTTATTGCTGACGCCGCCGGTCTCGACGTTGAGGTCGAAGGTGACGGTCTCGGCCTGGTCGATCTTGAACTGTGCGATGTAGTACACCGCACCCTGATCGGTAATCTGCTTGAACGACAACGGACTGCTGCGCCCGGTGAGATCTTTCACTGTGCCGCTGACTACCGCCATCGCGGGTTTGCTGGCCTTGAGCACGGCGATGTTGAGTACGCCCTGGTTCTTGCTGCGGGTCAGGCCCGTGGCGGCAGCGATGTCGGGTTGCAGCATGCTTGAGGTGAAGGCGCTGTAGTGGATCGTCACATCACCGAACACTTCCTTGCGCTCGGGCCTGGCGGCATCGGCAGCCAGTACCGGCAAGGCCAGGCACAGGCTGATCAGAAACAGTGCTAGTCGACGCATGATGCCATTCCTCCGTTGAGGGTCAGACCGCGAGCTGATGCTCCTGCAGGCCCGGGCTGCTGACCCGATAGATACCGATCTCACCTAGAAGATTAGGCCAAAGCCGTCCACCCAACCCGTTACGGTGCAGGTGGTCGACGGCGAGGCGGTCGAGGACCTTGGCCTTGCGCTCATGGCACAGGTTCTCGAAATCCTCGAAGGTGCAGAAGTGGATGTTCGGTGTGTTGTACCAGGTATACGGCATGAAGTCCGAGACCGGCATGCGACCCTTGGTCGCCAGGTACCAGCGGCAGCGCCAGTGGCCGAAGTTGGGGAAGGTGATGATGCACTGGCGGCCCACCCGCAGCATTTCGTCGAGGATCCGGTCAGGGTACTCCACGGCCTGCAGGGCCTGGGTCATGACCACCACGTCGAAGCTGTTGCTGGCGAAGTTGCCCAGGCCCTTGTCCAGATCCTGCTCTATTACGTTGACGCCCTTGGCCACGCAGGCGGCGATGTTGTCGGGGTCGATCTCCAGGCCGTAGCCGGTGACGTTCTTGCGCTCGCGCAGCGAGGCCAGCAGTTCGCCGTTGCCGCAGCCCAGGTCGAGTACCCGGCTGCCGGCGGGGATCCAGTCTTGGATGATTTCCAGGTCGGCTCTCATTGGGTCCTCAAACGGCGATGCGGTTCATGTAGTTGGCGAAACCCTGCATGTAGCGGGGGGTCGGGATGAGGAAGGCGTCGTGGCCGTAAGGCGAGTCGATGTCCAGGTAGCAGACGTTCTTGCGCGCGGCCATCAGGGCGTCGACGATCTCCCGCGAACGGGCCGGCGAGAAGCGCCAGTCGGTGGTGAACGACATGATGCAGTAGTCCGCCGTCACATGTGCCAGGGTCGCCGCCAGGTCACCGCCGTGGGCGGCGGCCGGGTCGTAATAGTCCAGGGCCTTGGTCATCAGCAGGTAGGTGTTGGCGTCGAAGCGCCCGGAGAACTCCTCGCCCTGGTAGCGCAGGTAGCTCTCGACCTGGAATTCGACGCTGTGGAAGTCGTAGTTGAGCTTGTCGCTCTTGAGCTCGCGGCCGAATTTCTCGCCCATCGAGTCGTCGGACAGGTAGGTGATGTGACCGACCATGCGCGCCAGCATCAGGCCGCGCTTGGGGATCACGCCCCGGTCCTGGAACGAACCACCGTGGAATTCCGGGTCGGTGAGGATGGCCTGGCGCGCCACTTCGTTGAAGGCGATGTTCTGCGCCGACAGCTTGGGCGCCGAGGCGATGTCCACGCAGTGGCGCACCCGGTCCGGGTAGGTGATGGTCCATTGCAGCGCCTGCATGCCGCCCAGGCTGCCGCCGACGATGGCGGCCCAGGTGTGGATCCCCAGGCGATCGGCCAGGCGCGCCTGGCTGTGCACCCAGTCTTCCACGGTCAGCACCGGGAAATCGGCGCCGTAGGGCTTGCCGGTGGCCGGATTGAGACTGCTTGGGCCGGTGCTGCCATTGCAACCGCCGAGGTTGTTCAGGCTGACCACGAAGAAACGGTTGGTGTCGATGGGCTTGCCGGGGCCGATGCAGCTGTCCCACCAGCCCGGCTTGCGGTCGGTGGCGGCATGGTAGCCAGCGGCATGATGGTGGCCGGACAACGCATGGCAGATCAGCACGGCATTGCTGGCGTTGCTGTTGAGGGTGCCATAGGTTTCGTAGATCAGCTCGTACGAGGCCAGGGCGCGGCCACAGGCCAGGGCCAGCGGTTCATCGAACCGGGCGATCTGCGGTGTTACCAGACCGACGGAATCTTCGGGAAGGACAGTGGACATCGACCCTGCTCACGCTTGACGGAGGCGTAAGTCTAAAGAGCGCTACCCCCAGCGGCAAGCAAAGGCTTGCCGCTGGATGCAGGGTGGGTCAGATCATCCGCCACAGCTCTTGCGGCATGCCGGCGTAGGCTGCCAGCTGGGGCATGAGGAACGACTGGATCACCTGGATGGCGATGAAGGCGAAGATCGGCGAAATGTCCATGCCGCCGAGGTTCGGCACCAGGCGGCGGAACGGCGCCAGCACCGGTTCGCTGATCTGGTAGGCCAGTTCTGCAGCAGGGTTATGGCTGTTCGGCGCGACCCAGGAGACGATCACCATGACGATCATCGCCACCCAGAAGATCTTCAGGAACAGCGAGGTGATGCCCAGGATCGACCACATCAGCAGGTGCAGGACGTCGCCGAAGGTGCCGTAGGTGACCATCAGCACGAAGGCCATCAGCAGCGCCTGGATGATGATCGACAGCAGCAGCGAGGAGGTATCCAGGCCAGCGATGCTGGGGACCACGCGGCGCAGCGGCTTGAGCAGTGGCTGGGTGGCGCGCACGGCGAACTGGCTCAGCGGGTTGTAGAAGTCGGCCTTGACCAGCTGCAGCACGAAGCGCAGCAGGACGATCACCAGGTACAGGCTGACCAGGGTTTGCACCACGAAGATCGCGGCGCCGGACAGTGCATTCATCAAAAGCTCCTTATTTGCCCAGTTTCTCGGCCAGCTCGGCCGAGCGTTTCGCCGCGGCCTGCAGGGCCTGTTCGACGATGGCCTCGAAGCCGTTGGCCTGGAACGATTTGATCGCCGCTTCCGTGGTGCCGGCCGGCGAGGTCACGCGGCGACGCAATTCGGCGGCGTCGACGTCGCTGGAAACCGCCATGCGGGCGGCGCCCAGGGCGGTCTGCAGGGTCAGTTGCGAGGCGGTCTCGCGCGGCAGACCGAGTTTTTCGCCGGCAGCGGTCATGGCCTCGATCAGCAGGAAGAAGTACGCCGGGCCGCTTCCGGAAACAGCGGTCACGGCGTCCAGCTGCTGTTCTTCATCAAGCCACAGGGCGGTGCCCACGGCCGACAGCAGTTGTTCGGCCTGGCGGCGTTGTTCCATGGTTACTTCCCGGGTCGCATACAAGCCGCTGACGCCTTGGCGCAGCAGCGCCGGGGTGTTCGGCATGCAGCGCACCAGGGGGATCGCGCCCAGCCAGGCCTGCAGGCTGGCGCAGGTGATGCCGGCGGCAATGGAAACCACCAGCTGGCCTGGTTTCAGGTTCGGCTTCAGCGTTTCGCAGACCGCTTTCATTACCTGCGGTTTGACTGCCAGGACGACCACGTCCACGCCATCGATGGCCTGGGCGTTGTCTTCAAAGGCTTCGATGCCGTGCTCGGCCGTGATCCGTGCGCGGGTTTCGGCACCCGGGTCGCTGGCGCGGATCAGCGCGGTGTCCAGGCCCTGGGCGCGCAGGCCGCCAATCAGGCTGGCGGCCATGTTGCCGGCGCCGATAAAGGCAATACGAGTCTTGCTCATGTCGGGTCCTTGTGGGGGAAGGGAGAGTTAAGCATGGATTCAGGCCTGACCGTAGTCGCGGGCGCCGAACAAGGCGGTACCGATGCGGACCCAGGTCGCACCTTGGGCGATGGCGGCTTCCAGGTCATGGCTCATGCCCATGGACAGGGTGTCCAGGTCGAGGCCGAGCTGGGCCTGCAGTTCACGTAGCGTGGCGAAAGCGGCCTCTTGCTCGGCGCGGTCCTCGGTAGGTTCCGGGATCGCCATCAACCCGCGCAGGCGCAGGCCGGGCAGGGCGTTCACGGCCTGCGCCAGGGCTGGCAGTTCGGCGGGCGAGCAACCGGACTTGCTGGCCTCGCCGCTGACATTCACCTGCAGGCAGATGTTCAGCGGCGGCAGCGCGGCGGGGCGCTGCTCCGAGAGGCGTTGGGCGATCTTCTGGCGGTCCACGGAATGTACCCAGTCGAAGTGCTCGGCGATGGCCTTGGTCTTGTTCGACTGAATGGGGCCGATGAAGTGCCAGATCAAGGGCAGGTCGGAAAGCGCCTGTTGTTTTGTCAGCGCTTCCTGAAGGTAGTTCTCACCCATGTGGCAAAGGCCGGCGGCATGAGCTTCGCGGATGGCGCTGGCGGGCTTGGTCTTGCTCACTGCCAGCAGCTGCACGCTGGCCGGATCACGCCCGGCGGCCCGGGCCGCGCTGTCGATGCGGTGGGCAATGACGGAAATATTGTCTGCTAGGGTGGACATGGTTCGTCGCCGACGGCTTTGGGGTCTGCGGCATTCTACCTGCTTGATCGCCGTTGGGGAGTCTCATGGATGTGACTGAGCTGCTGGGCCGGGCCGTGGCCGCGGGCGCCAGCGACCTGCACCTGGCCGTGGGCGAGCCGCCGTTGCTGCGCCTGGATGGCGAGCTGCGGCGCATGGCGGTGCCGGTGCTGACCTGCGCAGCTCTGGAGCAGGGAATGGCCGACCTGCTCGATGACGGGCAGCGGCGGCAATGGCTGAGCGGTGATGAACTGGACCTGGCGCTGAGCTTGCCCGGTGTGGGGCGCCTGCGCTTGAACCTGTTCCGCCAGCGCAATGGGTTGGGCGCAAGCGCGCGCCTGATCCCGGCTCGGGTCCCGAGCCTCGATGAGCTTGATCTGAACGATGTGTATCAAGTCGTTGCGCAATGCCGGGATGGCCTGGTGCTGGTGGGCGGGCCGACGGGTAGCGGCAAGTCCAGCACCCTGGCGGCGCTGCTCGATCAGATCAATCGCGAACGCGCGTTACAGGTCATCACCCTTGAAGATCCTATCGAATTTATCCACAGCGGCCAGGGTTGCCTGGTCAACCAGCGGGAGATCGGCGTGCACAGCCGTGACTTCGCCCAAGGGCTGCGCAGCGCCCTGCGCCAGGATCCGGATGTGATCATGGTGGGTGAGTTGCGTGATCTGGAGAGCATCCGCCTGGCGTTGCGCGCGGCAGAAACCGGGCATCTGGTGCTGGCAACGGTGCACACCCGCTCGGCGGTGAACAGCATCGACCGGCTGGTAGAGGTGTTCGCGGCCGAGGAGAAGCCGCTGGTGCGCATGATGCTGGCTGAATCACTGCGCCTGGTGGTGGCTCAGGTGCTGCTCAGGCGGGTGGGCGGCGGCAGGGTCGCCGCAAGAGAGGTACTAATAGCGACGCCAGCGGTGCGCAACCTGATTCGCGAGGGGCGCATGGCACAGGTGCAGTCGGTGATGCAGGCGGGGGCGGCATTTGGGATGCAGACGATGGAGGGAGCAATGCGGGCGCTCAGGCAGAACGGCCTGGTTGATTAGCATTGCTGCCTGCTGGGGCAAGCCCGCGATTGAGGGCTTAGCGCTTGGCCAGGGCCAACGCCTGCTGGTTCTTGGGCAGGACGCGCTTGGCTACCACGTAGTGCTTTTGCCAATAAGGTTTTTCCAGGCTGTCGATGCTCACCCGTTTGCCGGTGCGTGGCGCGTGGATGAAGCGATCGTTGCCCAGGTAGATGGCTACGTGATTGACCCGGCGACTCTTGATGTTGAAGAAGATCAGGTCGCCCGGCTTGAGATCGCTCTTGGCCACCTTGACGCCCTGGCCCCGGGCCATTGCGTTGGAGGTGCGCGGCAGGTCGACATCGGCCACATCGTTGAACGCGTACTTGACCAGGCCGCTGCAATCGAAGCCCTTCTTCGGGCTACTGCCGCCCCAGCGATAGGGCGTGCCAAGTACGTTCACGGCGCGGCTGAGCACTTCGCTGCTCTGCTTGGGTGACATGGCCACCGCCTGCATGCCCACAGCTTGTTGCTGCTTGGCGGCGTTGGCCGGGCGAGCGCGCGCGGAACTGCTGCGATACTGGATCGGGGTGCGTTTCACCGTGGCATCGGCGTTGGTCGTATAGCCGGTGAATCCGCTGGGAAGTCGTTGCTCACGGTTGGTGGCGTGGGCGGCCAGGGGTAACAAAAGGCAGAGGGTCAGCCATGTCTTGATAAAAGGTGGCATAGATGAAGCTCTTATAAGTGTTGGCGCGCAACTTTATAACAGCTTTTTGATCAAATTCTGATCCGTTGGTCGCTCAAGCACGTACCATATGTCGGGTAAAAACGAAAAAGTCACATTTTTCCTTAGAAAATTTTCGGCTATCCCACGAGGGCTTCGAATGAATGGTTATCAACAGGGTGCTCCCTCGCACGACACCCATAGCAAGGTTCTCGGCTACCTGCTGTGGATCTTCGGCTTCACCGGCTCGCACCGCTTCTACTACGGCAAGCCGATCACCGGAACCATCTGGTTCTTCACCCTGGGCCTGCTGGGCATCGGCTGGCTGATCGACCTGTTCCTGATCCCGTCGATGGACCGTGAGGCAGACATGCGTTTCGAGTCGGGCGGCGTGGACTACAACCTGGCGTGGATACTCCTGACCTTCCTCGGCATCTTCGGCGTGCATCGGCTGTATCAGGGCAAGTGGATCAGCGCGCTGATCTACCTGTTCACCGGAGGGTTGTTCCTGTTGGGTGTGCTGTATGACTTCTGGACGCTCAACAGCCAGATTTCCCAGGTCAACGCCGAGCGTCGCCGGGTATGAAAAAAGGCCTTGTCGCTGAGCGGCAAGGCCTTTTTCGTTACTGACGCCGCTGTTGCAGCAGCAGGTTGCTGAAACCTGCCCCGGCCAGCTGTTTCTGCGCCACGGTCAGCTGTTCGCGGTTGCTGAACGGGCCGACCATCACGCGGTACCAGGTCTCTTCCTTCACCGTGCCCGACTCAACCTTGACCGCCTGGCCAAGCAGGATGATCTGCGCACGGACCTTGTCGGCATCGGCCTGCTTGCGGAACGAGCCGGCCTGCAGGAAGAACTGGGTCGTGGCCGCTGGCTTGATCACCGGTGGTGCCGGTGGCGGTGTCTGGCCCAGCAGGGCGGCCTGGGCCCGGGCGGTGTCGATCTTCGCCGCTTCCGCAGGGGTGACCGGCGTGCTTGGCACGGGCGGTTGCGCCGGTACCGGCGGAGTTTTCTCCGGCACGGCCTCGGGCGGTACGATCACTTCCGACTCCGGCAGCAGCGTATAGAAGTCGTACTTCGGCTTCACCGGTTGCTGTGGCGTCGGCGTGGTGGTCTTGCTCGCTTCGGCGACCTTCTCCTGCTTATGTTGCTCGGGCTTGGTGCGCTTGATATCAGCGCCACCGGGTTCGAGCTTCATCAGGAAGACGATGAACGCCCCCACGGTCAGGCCGACCGCCAGCCACACCCAGCCCGGAATCGGCTGCTTGCTGGCGGGCGGCTGGGAGCGGCTGGCGCCGCGCTTGGGTGCGGGTTTCTTCTTTGCAGCCAACTTACATGCGCTCCAGGGTTTCCAGGCCGAGCAGTTCCAGGCCCTGCTTGAGGGTGCGGCCGGTCAGGGCGGCCAGGCGCAGGCGGCTCTGCTGTTGTTCGGCGGTTTCGGCGGAAAGGATCGGGCAGTTCTCGTAGAAGCTGGAGAACAGGCCGGCGAGGTCGTACAGGTAGGTGCACAGCACGTGAGGCGTGCCTTTTTCGGCGACGTTGTTGAGGATCTCGCCGAACTGCGCCAGGCGCGCGGCCAGGTCCTGCTCGTGCGCTGCCTGCAGGACGATGCTGCCGTCGACTTCGTCGAAGCCCTTGCCGAGCTTGCGGAACACGCCGGCCACGCGGGTGTAGGCGTACAGCAGGTACGGCGCGGTGTTGCCCTCGAAGTTCAACATCAATTCGAAGTTGAAGCTGTAGTCGCTGGTGCGGTGCTTCGACAGGTCGGCGTACTTGACCGCGCCGATGCCGACCACTTCACCGATGTGGCGCAGCTCGTCCTCGGCCAGCGACGGGTTCTTCTCCTTGACCAGCGCATAGGCGCGGTCCTTGGCCTCGGTGAGCAGGTCGATCAGCTTGACGGTGCCGCCATCGCGGGTCTTGAACGGGCGGCCATCGGCGCCGTTCATGGTGCCGAAGCCCATGTGCTCCATCTTCATCGGGTGGCCGACAAAACCTGCGCGGCGGGCCACTTCGAACACCTGGTTGAAGTGCAGGGCCTGGCGCTGGTCGACGAAGTACAGGGCACGGTCGGCCTGCAGCTTGTTGCTGCGGTAGCGCACGGCGGCCAGGTCGGTGGTGGCGTATAGGTAACCGCCGTCGGCCTTCTGCACGATCACCGGCAGCGGCTCGCCCTCGGCGTTCTTGAATTCCTCGAGGAACACGCACTGCGCGCCCTGGTCCTCGACCAGCAGGCCCTTGGCCTTGAGGTCGGCGACCACGTTGGCCAGGTCGGCGTTGTAGGCGCTCTCGCCCATCACGTCGGCCATGGTCAGCTTGACGTTGAGCAGCTCGTAGGTCTTCTGGCAGTGCGACAGCGAGATGTCCTTGAAACGCGTCCACAGCGCCAGGCACTCGGGATCACCGGCCTGCAGCTTGACCACCAGCCCGCGGGCGCGGGTGGCGAACTCTTCGGACTCGTCGAAGCGCTTCTTGGCGGCGCGGTAGAAGTTCTCCAAATCCGACAGCTCGTCACTGGTGATCGGGTTTTCCTGGAGGTAGGCCATCAGCATGCCGAACTGGGTACCCCAGTCACCCACGTGGTTCTGGCGGATGACGTCGTCACCGAGGAACTCCAGTACCCGGGCAACGCTGTCGCCGATGATGGTCGAGCGCAGGTGGCCGACGTGCATCTCCTTCGCCAGGTTCGGTGCCGACATGTCGATCACCACTTTTTCCGCCGGGCCGGTCTTGCGCACGCCCAGGTGGCCATCGCTCAGGGCGGCGTCGAGGCGGCCTGCCAGCGCTTCGGTGTTCTGGAAGAAGTTCAGGAAGCCGGGGCCGGCGATCTCGGCCTTGCTGATGTCGGCGCTGGCCGGCAGGGCGGCGATGATCTTTTCGGCCAGGTCGCGCGGTTTCATGCCGGCCGGCTTGGCCAGCATCATGGCGATGTTGCTGGCGAAGTCGCCGTGGGTCTTGTCCCGGGCGTTTTCCACCTGGATCGCCGGCGTCAGCCCTTCAGGCAGCACACCGTCGGCGACGAGTTGGGTGAGGGCTTGCTGGATCAGCTGGCGAATGGTGTCTTTCATGAGGGTCTCTTTTCGACCGCAAGCGCGGTGGAGCGCTTCGATGCGCAGGTGGAAAAACTGGGCATTATCCGTTGCCGGGGGCGGGTTGCCAACCTTTTGGGGCACAGTCCATTGTCGGTGTGGGAGCGGGCTTGCCCCGCGATGACGCCATCGCGGGGCAAGCCCGCTCCCACGCCAACCCTCAAAAAGTCAGTAAAGGTCGACCGGATCGACATCCAGCGACCAGCGCACCTGGCGCCCCGACGGCATCTGCTCCAACACTAGCAACCAGGCACTGATCAGTCGATGCAGGGGTGCCCGGGCATTGGCCTGGAGCAATAGTTGCGCACGGAACCTGCCCGCCCGTCGCTCCATGGGTGCCGGGACCGGGCCGAGCAACTCGATGCCGTGCAGCCCCTGCTCGGCAAGTATGCGCTCGGCGGCGGCGCAGGCTTCGTCAAGGAAGCCTTCCGCCTGGCCCGGCTTGTGCGCGTCGGCGCGCAGCAGCGCCAGGTGAGCGAACGGCGGCAGCCCGGCCGCACGGCGCTCGCTCAAGGCCTGTTCGGCAAAGGCGAAGTAGCCCTGCTCTGTCAACTGCACCAGCAGTGGGTGATCGGCCAGGTGGGTTTGCACGATGACCTTGCCCGGCTCTTCGGCCCGGCCGGCCCGGCCGGCCACCTGGACGATCAGCTGGGCCATGCGTTCGCTGGCGCGGAAGTCGCCGGAGAACAGCCCGCCGTCGGCATCGAGGATCGCGACCAGGGTGACGCGGGGGAAATGGTGCCCCTTGGCCAGCATCTGGGTGCCGACCAGGATGCTCGGCTGACCACGCTGGATAGTGGCGAACAGGTTGTGCATGGCGTCCTTGCGCGAGGTGCTGTCGCGGTCCACGCGCAGGATCGGGTAATCCGGGAACAGCACCTTCAGGCGCTCCTCGGCACGCTCGGTACCGGCGCCTACCGGGCGCAGGTCGACGTGGGCGCATTGCGGGCACTGCAGCGGCAGGCGCTCGTCGTAGCCGCAATGGTGGCAGCGCAGCACGGCGGAGCGTTGGTGCACGGTCATGCGCGCATCGCAACGTGGGCATTCGGAGAGCCAGCCGCAGTCGTGGCACAGCAATGTGGGGGCGAAGCCGCGGCGGTTGAGGAACACCAGCACCTGCTGGCCGGCCTCGAGTGTCTGGCGGATGGCCTGCTGCAATGGGCCGCTGATGCCGCTGTCCAGTGGCAGGCTGCGTACGTCAAGGCGCAGGAAGCGCGGTGCTTTGGCGCCGCCGGCGCGCTGGTTCATGCGCAGCAGGCCGTAGCGGCCACTGTGGGCGTTGTGCAGGCTTTCCAGCGACGGTGTGGCCGAGCCCAGCAGAATCGGGATGTTCTCCTGGTGCGCACGCACCACGGCCAGGTCGCGGGCGTGGTAGCGCAGGCCTTCCTGCTGTTTATAGGAGCCGTCGTGTTCTTCGTCGATGATGATCAGGCCCGGGTTCTTCATAGGGGTGAACAGTGCCGAGCGGGTGCCGATGATGATGTCCGCATCGCCATCGCGTGCCGCCAGCCAGGCGTCCAGGCGCTCGCGATCACCCACCGCCGAATGCAGCAGGGCGATGCGCGCGTTGAAGCGTTGCTCGAAGCGTTGCAGGGTCTGCGGGCCGAGATTGATCTCGGGGATCAGGATAAGGGCCTGCTTGCCGGCTTCGAGGGTTTCGCGAATCAGCTGCAGGTAGACCTCGGTCTTGCCGCTGCCGGTGACGCCAGCCAGCAGGTAGGCGTGGAAGGCGCTGAAGCCCGAGCGCACGGCCTCGAAGGCAGCGCGCTGTTCTTCGTTGAGCGGCAGTTCCGGTTGGGCCAGCCAGTGCTCGTGGCGTGCGGCCGGCAGATGGCGGCGTACTTCGACTTCCACCAGTTCCTTGGCCAGCAGCAGGTCGAGGCTGTCCTTGTTCAGACCAAGCTTGCTCAACAGGCTGTGGGCTACGCCGTGGGGGTGCTGCGACAGGGTCTTGAGAGCGTCGCGCTGGCGCGGGGCGCGGGCGATGCGCGGGTCTTCCAGGCGCGCACCGGGCGCGACATGCCAGAAGCGTTCCTGGCGCGCCTCGGCCGGTTCGCCCTGGCGCAGCAGCGTCGGCAGGGCCCAGTTGAGAGTGTCGCCCAGGCTGTGCTGGTAGTACTGGGCCGTCCACAGACACAACTTGAACAATGCCGGCGGCAGGGGGGAGACCGGGTCGAGCAGGGCGCTGGCCGGCTTGAGCTTGTCGGCTGGCACCTCGCTGTGCTCGGCGACTTCCACCAGTACCCCGATCATCTCGCGGCGGCCGAATGGCACGCGGATGCGCATGCCTGGCGTCAGTGCCTGGCGCGCCATGCTCGCGGGTGCCCGGTAGTCGAACAGGCGACGCAGGGGCGAGGGCAGGGCAAGGCGCAGAATGACGTCGGACACGCGGAAGGTCTCTGGAGGGTGTTTCACAAATCAGGCGAGCCTAGCAGACGACGGTCGGTGCAAGCGACAACTTGCGCTACGGCTGCTCTCTGGTATTATTCGCCGCCTAATTACGTGCGGTATTCAACAATAGGTGTTGGGTGGCGGCACGCAGCTCGAGGAAGTGACCATGAAAGCAGATATTCATCCGAACTACGAAGTAGTTGCAGTCACCTGCAGCTGCGGCAACAAGTTTGAAACTCGTTCGACCATGGGCAGCGTCCTGGCGATCGACGTTTGCAACCTGTGCCACCCGTTCTACACCGGTAAGCAGAAAGTCCTGGACACCGGCGGCCGCGTACAGAAGTTCGCCGATCGCTTCGGCATGTTCGGTGCCAAGAAGTAATCATGCACGTGGCGAAGCCTTCGGGGTTCGCGCTGTTGCAAAAGAAGGCGCCCCTTGTGGGCGCCTTTTTTGTGGGCGCGATCTGGCACTTTCCTGCCCTGGCCTTCTGCCCGATGCCCGAAAGGGTGCAAGCGGTGGCGGTACGTCAGGTGGTCGATGGCGACACCTTGCGCCTGAGCGATGGGCGCAGTGTGCGACTGATCGGTATCAATGCTCCCGAGATCGGCCGCAAGGGGCGCCCCAGCGAACCTTATGCCGAGGCTGCCAAGAAGCGCCTGCAGGCGCTGGTGAAGGCCAGCGATGGCCGTGTCGGGCTGGTTCCGGGCGTCGAACCCAAGGACAAGTATGGCCGTATCCTGGCGCATATCTACGGCCGCACTGGCAACAATCTGGAAGCACAACTGCTCAGCGAAGGCCTGGGCTACCAGGTGGCGATTGCACCCAACGTGCAACTGTCGGGCTGCCAGCAGCAGGCCGAGCAGCAGGCGCGCAAGGCCAGGGCAGGACTGTGGCGACAATCGCCGGTCACGCGTGGGCGCGATGTGCGGCAATCCGGATTCGCGGTGATCGGCGGCAGGATCAACGGGATCGAGCGTAATCGCGGCGGCATCTGGCTGGAGCTTGACGAGAGCGTCGTCCTGCAGGTTCCCGCTCGTCTGCAGCGCCACTTCCCCGCCAGCTTCTTCGCTAACCTCAAGGGACGCCAGGTCGAGGCGCGTGGCTGGGTGCTGGATCGTTCCCGCAAGGGCGGGCTCAAGCCTGGGCAGCGACGCTGGCTGTTGCCATTGACCGATCCGAGCATGTTGGCGCTTGTTTCTGGCTAAATAGTTGTAGACATTTTGCTATTGGATTGTACACACTGGCTCCCGAAAGCCCCGTGGGTTATAGCGTAAAGTCGTAGGCCAAAGGCCTTGACACATAGTGACCGGGCAGTCTTGTCGCCCCCCGGCTCTTTGCGTATCCTCGGCGGTCCGTCAGAACAGTAAATAGCGGAATGCCCATCATGTCAGACCTGAAAACCGCCGCTCTCGAATACCACGCTCAGCCTCGTCCGGGGAAACTGAGCGTCGAGCTCTCCAAGCCAACCGCCACCGCCCGTGACCTCGCCCTGGCCTACAGCCCGGGTGTCGCCGAGCCTGTGCGCGAGATCGGCCGTGATCCGGAGCTGGCCTACAAGTACACCGGCAAGGGCAACCTGGTTGCGGTGATCTCCGATGGCACCGCCATCCTCGGTCTGGGTGACCTCGGCCCACTGGCCTCCAAGCCGGTCATGGAAGGCAAGGGTGTTCTGTTCAAGCGTTTCGCCGGTATCGATGTGTTCGATATCGAAGTCGAGTCGGAGAGCCCGCAAGCCTTCATCGACACCGTTCGCCGCATCTCCATCACCTTCGGCGGCATCAACCTGGAAGACATCAAGGCACCTGAGTGCTTCGAGATCGAGCGCACGCTGATCGAGCAGTGCGACATTCCCGTCTTCCACGATGACCAGCACGGCACCGCTATCGTTACCGCGGCCGGCATGATCAACGCCCTGGAAATCGCCGGCAAGAAGCTCGAAGACGCCAAGATCGTCTGCCTGGGCGCCGGCGCCGCGGCCATCTCCTGCATGAAACTGCTGGTGAGCATGGGTGCCAAGGTCGAGAACATCTTCATGATCGACCGCAGCGGCGTGATCCACGCTGGCCGCGACGACCTGAACCAGTACAAGGCCCAGTTCGCCCACGCCACCGACAAGCGCACCCTGGCTGACGCCCTGAACGGCGCAGACGTGTTCGTCGGCTTGTCCGGCCCGAACCTGCTGAGCGCCGAAGGCCTGAAGTCGATGGCCGCCAACCCGATCGTGTTCGCCTGCTCGAACCCGGACCCGGAAATCGCCCCGGAACTGGCTCACGCCACCCGCAGCGATGTGATCATGGCCACCGGTCGTTCGGACTACCCGAACCAGGTCAACAACGTACTGGGCTTCCCTTTCATCTTCCGTGGGGCCCTCGACGTTCGTGCCAAGCGCATCAACGAAGAGATGAAGATCGCTGCCGCCATCGCCCTGAAGGACCTGGCCAAGTTGCCGGTGCCGAAGGAAGTCTGCGAGGCCTATGGCGTTCAAGGACTTGAGTTCGGCCGTGAGTACATCATTCCGAAGCCGCTGGACGCGCGCCTGATCACCGTGGTTTCCGATGCCGTGGCCAAGGCCGCCATCGAGTCCGGTGTGGCCACCCTGCCGTATCCGAAGCACTACCCGCTCAAGAGCGTGGATGACGTGTTCAACGGCTGATCCAGTCGTAGCGTCATGAAAAAGCCCCGGCTCGCAAGAGTCGGGGCTTTTTGTTGGACTGGGTTATTGCGGGGCAGGCCTGCTTACGCGGAGTTCAATATCATCCCTTTCAAGGCGATCGCGTCAGGGCTTGCTGGTGCTCGCCAACAGTCTTGCAGCGCCTGCCAGATCGAGCGCCGCCCGCGCGGCGCTCGATCTTGAGAGCGCTGCAAGGTTTTCGGCGAGCACCTGGCGGCCCTCACCGAAAACCTTCAAAGGTTGCCCTTTAGAACAGATCCATCGGCGCTGCTTCGTCTGCCGGCAGCGGGCTGCCCGGTGCTGCACCGTTACCCAGTTCGTCCGCCGACGGTGGCGAGTCCTCGGCCTTGAACAGTTCGAAGTAGGCGTTCGGCGTGCTTGGTGTGGCGGCGCGGCCGCTGATCGGGTCGACGCGCAGGCTGAGGATGCCCTCGGGTTCGGCTGGTGGATGCTCGGGCATGCCCTTGAGCGCGGCGCCCATGAAACTCATCCAGATCGGCAGGGCCACGGTGCCACCGTATTCGCGACGCCCCAGGGTTTCCGGCTGGTCGAAGCCGACCCACACGGTGGTGACATAGTCAGCGTTGTAGCCTGAGAACCAGGCGTCCTTGGATTCGTTGGTGGTGCCGGTCTTGCCCGCCAGGTCCGAACGGCCGAGGGCCAGGGCGCGGCGGCCGGTACCACGCTTGATTACGTCCTGCAGCATGCTGGTGAGGATGTACGAGGTACGGCCGTCGATGATCTGCTCGGCCACGGCGGGCACCTGGGGCACTTGGGATGCCGGGGTGACCTGGCCTGCGGCCGACGGCGCCTCGCCTGGCATCGGGGCGGCGCTGATGGGTGCCTCAGGTGCGGCGAGGCCGATCTGGTCTTGGCTGCCCTGCGGCACGCGTGGCGGGTTTGCGGTGAACAGCGTTTCGCCGTTGCGGCTCTCGACACGCTCGATCAGGTACGGGCTGATCTTGTAGCCGCCGTTGGCGAAGGTGCTCCAGCCGGTGGCAATCTCCATCGGCGTGAGCGTCGCGGTGCCCAGTGCCAGCGACAGGTTGCGCGGCAGGTCCTGCTTGTTGAAGCCGAACTTGGCGATGTAGTCGATGGTGCGATCCACGCCCATGGCCTGCAGCAGGCGGATCGATACGAGGTTGCGTGACTTGTACAACGCCTCGCGCATGCGGATCGGGCCGAGGAAGGTGTTGGTGTCGTTCTTTGGACGCCAGACCTTGTCCAAGTACTCGTCGACGAACACGATCGGCGCATCGTTGACCAGGCTGGCGGCGGTGTAGCCGTTGTCCAGCGCGGCGCTGTAGACGAAGGGCTTGAAGCTCGAGCCCGGCTGGCGCTTGGCCTGCATGGCGCGGTTGTAGTTGCTCTGCTCGAATGAGAAGCCGCCAACCAGTGCGCGGATGGCGCCATTGTAAGGGTCGAGGGTGACCAGCGCGCTCTGGGCGCCGGGAACCTGACTGAACTTGAGTTTGCCATCTTCCAGGCGTTGCAGGCGCACCAGGTCGCCGACCTGGGCCACATCGGCCGCTGATTGCGGCGAGCGTCCTTGGGAGTTGCTGTTAAGGTACGGGCGGGCCCATTTCATGGTGTCCCAGGCCACGTCTTCCTCCAGGCCGGCGCGGGTCATCACCTTCAGGCCGTTCTTCTCGACCTGGGTGACAATGGCGGGCTCAAGGCCGCCGAGGGTGCGTTGCTTGTTCAGTTCCTGCAACCACGCCGTGCGTGTCTTGCCAGGGAAGCGTGCCTCCGGACCGCGGTAGCCGTGGCGTTCGTCGTATTGGCTGAGGCCGTTGAGGACCGCGCTGTTGGCCATCTGCTGCATGTCGCTCGGCACTGTGGTGGTGACCCGGAAACCTTCGGTATAGGCGTCGCTGCCGTAGCGACCGACCATCTCGGCGCGGGCCATTTCGGCGACGTACGGCGCATTCACTTCCGGGGTCGGCACATGGTAGCTGGCATTCAGCGGTTCACCCAGGGCGGCCTGGTAGCTGGCCTCGTCGATCTTGCCGAGCTTGTACATGCGCCCGAGGATCCAGTCGCGGCGCTCCTTGGCGCGTACCGGGTTGGCCAGCGGGTTGAAGCGCGATGGGGCCTTGGGCAGACCGGCGATCATGGCCATCTGCGCCAGGCTGACGTCGCGAATCGACTTGCCGTAGTACACCTGCGCCGCGGCATCGATGCCGTAGGCACGGTTGCCCAGGTAGATCTTGTTTACGTACAGCTCGAGGATTTCGTCCTTGGTCAGTTCCCGCTCGATCTGCAGGGCCAGGAGAATCTCGTTGGTCTTGCGCGAGAAGCTGCGTTCGCTGGTAAGGAAGAAGTTCTTCGCCACCTGCATGGTGATGGTACTGCCGCCGCTCTGGATATGCCCGGACTTGACCAGCTGTGAGGCCGCACGCATGAGGCTGCTGGGGTCGACGCCATAGTGATTGAGGAAATTGTCGTCCTCGGCGGACAGAAGCGCCTGGATGAATTGTGGGGGAATTTCCTGGAACTTGATCGGCGAGCGCCGCATCTCGCCGAACTCGGCGATCAGCTTGCCGTCGCTACTGTAGACCCTCAGGGGGATTTGCAACTGGACGCTTCTGAGCGCGTCGACCGAAGGCAGGTTAGGACTAAGATACAGAAACGCACCGCTCACACCGAGTACGAGCGCGCAGATGACGGCGACGAGAGACCACCAGAAGAACTTCAGCAGGCGTATCAAGGCTTTTGGGTGTCCAGGTTGAGAGTGGATTGCGCGCAGGGCCGGCGGACAGGAAAAACGCTGGTCATTATAAGCATTTTTCGTCCCGCCGGGTGACCGCCCGGGGAGAGCGACGACCGCCTGCACCGCAAGGGTTCAGGCAGCCAATGACCAGGAAGGAACAGCCATGCTTGGACGCTTTGGCAGGGACACCGGTTCACTGCTGGGGGTGGAAATTACCTCCGACGCGATACGAATGCTGCACCTGCGCCGCCAGCGTGGCGGTTGTCGGGTGGTGGGCTGGGCGCACGAGCGCCTTGGGGCTGCGTCAGGTAGCTCATTGGAGTTTGATCAGATGGAGCGCCTGGTCGCGGGTTTGCGGCAGGCCCATGCCCGGTGTCGAACTTCGCAGTGCCGGGCCGCCCTGGCGTTGCCTGCATCGCAGGTCATCTGCAAGGTTTGCCGCCTGCCTGCCGGGTTGCCCGGCCATGCCGTCGAAGCTGCCTTGCTCGCGCAGGCCGAGCAGCTGTTTCCCTTTCCTGTGGAGGACCTTGCCCTGGATTTCCAGGTGCATGACCCATGCGTGGAGGATGTCGGGCAGGTCGAGGTGTTGGTGGTGGCCTGTAGGCAAAGTCAGCTCGACCCACTGGAGCGCGTGTTCGCGCAAGCCGGCTTGCAGTTGGTGGCCGTGGAGGTGGACAGTTTCGCGTTGCGGCGGGCGCTGGTGCCTGAGCCGCAGGCAGGCGACATGGCGCTGCTGCAGTTGGAGCCGGACGAGGTGATCCTGCACCGTTGGCAGGGAGGCCGCGTGCCGCATCGGCAGCGCATTGCCTTGCCTTCTCTGGAGCGCTGGGCCGAGGCTGTCGATGGGCTCTGGCAGCCGGATATCCAGGGCGCGTTTGAGCAGGTTGTTTTGTTCGGGGCCGCCGCCGATGAAGCTCGAGCGGCAGACTTGTCGGAGCGTCTGGGCGTGAAATGCCATGTCGGTCGCCCGGGCCCTCTGGTCAGCGGTTTCGATGAAACCAGCGTGCCCGCTGCTGCCATGGCTCTTGCCTGTGGTTTGGCAATGGGAGGCCCGGTATGAAAGGGCGACTGAACCTGATGCCCTGGCGCGAACAGCGCAGGGCAAGCGCTGTGCGGCGATTCCAGATCACCTTGGTCGGCACGCTTGTGGTGGCGCTGTGCGGGGTGATGTTGCTTGATCGAATGGCGCGGTCGCGTCTGGCCAGGCAGGCGCAGGTCATCGCCACGCAGCAGGCGGCCGTTGAGCGGTTGGACGCTTCGCTGCGGCAGATCGATAAGTTGCGTGAAGCACGGGATGCGTTGTTGGCCCAGCAAGCGACGGTGTCTGCGCTGAGCGCCGGACGGGCGCAGTTGCCTGGGCTGTTTCGCGCACTGGAGCAGGCAATGCCCGAAGGCGCGCGCTTGACCGAGGTAGGTGTGGAGGACGGGCGTCTGCGCCTTGCCGGGTTGGCTGCCTCTGCTTCAGTGGTGGCCAGGCTTATGCGCAGCCTGGAGCAGGTAAAGATGGTGCGGGACCTGGAGCTTGTTCACTTGCGGCGTCATGGCCAGGGCGATGAATTCCTGCTGGCGGCACGCTTGTTGGCGGGTGAGTCATGAACCGCCCGTGGCTCCAGGATTGGCAGGGCCTGGTGGCCCGGTCTTGGTTGGTCCGGTGGGTGCTGGCAGTAGGGCTGCTGTTTCTGGTGGTTTTCGCGGGTTATATCGCCCGCTTGCGTGAGCCGCTCAATAGCCATGCCGAGGCAGTCCAGAGGCAGTTGCAGCTACAGGGTGTCTTGGCGGATGGGGCGGAAAAACTTGTCGAGCTTGAGAGAGCGCAACAGGCTCTGGAACAAGCCATGACCGGGCTGCAAGCGTTGCGCTGGCGATTGGCTGCGGGAGAGGGCATGAGTGAACTGCTCGACCAGCTGGCTTTGTCGGGTCATGAGCATGGTCTGTCATTCGAACGCATCGAAGTAAACGAAGCGCAGGAGGCAGCAGGATATCGTCTGCAGCCTTTGGAGATCAGCGTGCACGGGCGCTACCCGGCGTTGCGCTTGTGGCTTGAGCAGTGGCTGCAGCAGTTGCGGTTGTTGAATGTGCCCCAGCTCAGGCTGGCCTTGCAGGAGGAAGGCTCAGAAGTGGTTGGCGCCCGGTTGCTGATACATGCCTATCACCCAGGGGAAGAGCTACCCGTGCCGGCTGCCTTGGCGGATGAACCTGCGCAGGCCGCTCTGTCGAAGACCACGTTCGATCCATTTCAAGCCTGGTTGCCCGCCACACCTGGTAAAGAGCTGCGGCATATTCCCTTGGCGCGACTGGAAATGGTCGGAAGCCTGTACCAGTCAGGGCGCCGGCAGGCATTGTTGCGTTCGGCGGAGCACTTGTACCGGGTTGGGCAAGGCGACCGGCTCGGATTGGATGAGGGGGTCGTGGTAGCCGTTGATGCTGGTCAGCTGGAGGTCCGCGAGCGGATCTACCTCGGCGGGCGCTGGCTGGCGCGTTATCGGTATCTGGTGCTTGAGAAGCGTGAGTAAGGAGAGGTCAGGGATGAGGCCGAGGCGATGGTTGAGTGGCTTAGGGTTGATGTCGAACATCCTGGCAGTGCAGGCAGCGCAATTCCAGGGTGAGCCGATATCGCTCAACTTCCAGGATGTCGAACTGCGCTCAGTGCTTCAGGTCATGGCGGAGCACGCCGGCGTCAACCTGGTCGCCAGCGATTCGGTGCAGGGGCGAATAACCCTGCACCTGGAAGACGTGCCTTGGGCCCAGGCACTTGACCTTGTGCTGCGCAGCAAGGGGCTGGGCCGGCGCCAGGAGGGCAACGTGCTGTTGATCGCTCCCGTTGCTGAGCTGGCCGGGCAGGCCCGGGGCATGGGCGAGGAGGTGTTGCTGGAGCCTTTGCGACGAGAGCTGATCCCTGTCTTTCATGCAAAAGCCGCCGAGCTGGCGGAACTGTTGCTTGCGAGCTTGGCCGATGACGGCATCCTGACTGGGCGCGGCAGCCTCAGTGTGGATGCACGGACCAACACGCTGGTGGTTACCCAGCCTGGCGAACGACTTGCCGATTTGCGAAGGTTGGTAGCGCAGTTGGATGTGCCGGTACGCCAGGTCATGATCGAGGCGCGTATCGTAGAAGCCAGTGTCGATTACGAGAAGGGCCTGGGTGTGCGATGGGGCGGCCCGTTGTATGGGGTGGACAGTCGCCTGGGTAGTGACCTGTTCGTCGACCTTGGGGTTGAACGGGCCACTTCCGGGCTCGGCGTGGGCCTGCTGCGCAGCGACATTCTGCTGGATCTGGAGCTCAGCGCCATGGAGAAGAGCGGCAATGGCGAGATCATCTCCCAGCCCAAGGTGGTCACGGCTGACAAGGAAACCGCCCGCATACTCAAGGGGACCGAAGTACCCTATCAAGAGACCACTCGCAGTGGGGCTACCTCCATTTCTTTCCGTGAGGCCTCCCTGTCGCTGGAGGTAACGCCGCAGATCACGCCGGATGGCAAGGTAGTGATGGATGTGCGCGTGACCAAGGACGAGCCCGACTTCATCAATGCACTCAACAATGTACCGCCGATCCGCAAGAACGAGGTTACGGCGAAGGTCCGGGTGACCGATGGGCAGACCATTGTGATTGGCGGCGTGTACTCGACGTCGCAGAACAAAGTGGTCGACAAGGTGCCATTTTTCGGCGATCTGCCGTATGTTGGGCGGCTGTTTCGACGCGATGCATTACAAGAGAAAAAATCCGAGCTGCTGGTCTTCCTGACTCCGCGTATCATGAGTGACCAGGCGATTGCTGTGAGTCGTTGATTCTGTGCGAAATTTGATACTTGTAGGGCCCATGGGCGCTGGGAAAAGCACCATCGGACGCCTGTTGGCCAAAGAGCTGCGCCTGCTGTTCAAGGATTCCGACAAGGAAATCGAGCTGCGAACCGGCGCCAATATCCCGTGGATCTTCGACAAGGAAGGCGAGCCGGGCTTTCGCGACCGCGAGCAGGCGATGATTGCCGAACTCTGCGCGCTTGATGGCGTGGTCCTGGCGACCGGTGGCGGCGCGGTGATGCGCGATGCCAACCGTGCCGCGCTGCACGCCGGTGGCCGGGTGATCTACCTGCATGCCTCGGTGGAGCAGCAGGTGGGGCGCACTTCCCGTGACCGCAACCGACCGCTGCTGCGCACAGCCAACCCGGAAGCCACCTTGCGTGCCCTGCTAGAAACCCGCGACCCGCTCTATCGCGAGATTGCCGACCTGGTGGTGGAAACCGACGAACGGCCACCTCGCATGGTCGTGCTCGACATTCTCGAGCGTCTGCAGAAGTTGCCGCCCCGCTGAGCGGGGTCTATCCTCGGCGACCAACGCCGAGACGGGGTTGAACGTCACCGCGTGGGGCCACAGTGCCACCGCGCCCAAGTACATTGTGGGGAAACATGCAGACACTTAAGGTCGACCTGGGCGAGCGTAGCTACCCGATCTACATTGGCGAAGGCCTGCTTGACCAGCCCGAGCTGCTGGCGCCGCACATTGCCGGCCGGCAGGTCGCCATCGTCTCCAACGAGACCGTCGCGCCCCTGTACCTCGAACGCCTGAGCAAGACCCTGGGTGCCTACTCGGTGCTGCCGGTGGTGTTGCCCGACGGCGAGGCCCACAAGAACTGGGAAACCCTGCAACTGATCTTCGATGCCCTGCTGACCGCGCGTCATGACCGGCGCACCACCGTGGTCGCCCTCGGTGGCGGCGTGATCGGTGACATGGCCGGCTTTGCCGCAGCCTGCTACCAGCGTGGGGTCGATTTTATCCAGGTGCCGACCACGCTGTTGTCCCAGGTGGACTCCTCGGTGGGCGGCAAGACCGGCATCAACCACCCGCTGGGCAAGAACATGGTGGGCGCCTTCTACCAGCCCAACGCGGTGCTGATCGATACTACCAGTCTGAAAACCTTGCCCGCGCGTGAGCTGTCCGCCGGTCTCGCCGAAGTCATCAAGTACGGCCTGATCTGCGACAAGCCATTCCTTGCCTGGCTCGAAGACAATATGCAGGCACTGCGTGCCCTGGACTCCGTTGCCCTGACCGAGGCCATCCGTCGCTCCTGCGCGGCCAAGGCTGCCGTGGTTGGCGCTGATGAGCGCGAATCGGGCGTGCGTGCCACGCTCAACCTTGGCCACACATTCGGCCATGCCATCGAAACACACATGGGTTATGGCGTCTGGCTGCACGGCGAAGCCGTGGCGGCCGGCACGGTCATGGCCCTGGAAATGTCCATGCGCCTGGGCTGGATCGACCAGCCGGCGCGTGATCGCGGAATTCGCCTGCTGCAGGACGCAGGATTGCCGGTGGTGCCACCACAGGAAATGACCCCGGCGCATTTCATGGAGCACATGGCGGTCGACAAGAAAGTGCTCGACGGGCGCCTGCGCCTGGTGCTGCTGCGCCAGCTGGGCGAGGCCGTCGTCACTGACGACTATTCGACAGAGATTCTTCAGGCCACGCTGGCGGCGGATTACCGCGCGATCGTGGCCCAGCTTTGAGGTTGTGACAACGCAATGACCAGTCTGCATGCCGATGAGGCGTTTCTCGATCATTACCAGCTGAGCCACGATCCGTTCGCCCCCCGGGTGCCCGGTTTCAAGTTCTTTCCCGCCCAGCGCAAGCCAGTGCTTGGCCAGCTGCATCATCTGGCGCGCTACAGCCAGCTGATGCTGGCGGTCACCGGCCCTGTGGGCAGCGGCAAGACCTTGCTGCGCCAGGCACTGGTGGCCAGCACCAACAAGCAGTCGGTGCAAAGCGTGGTGGTATCCGCCCGTGGTGCCAGCGACGCGGCCAGCGTGCTTGGCCAGGTGGCGCAGTCGCTGGGTGTGGCGCAGCCGGAAGTGCAGGCGATCCTGTCGCAGGTGGTGCAACTGGCGCTGACCGGCCAGGAAGTCTATCTGCTGGTGGACGATGCGGAACAACTGGACGAGTCGGCACTCCAAGCGTTGCTGGAGTTGGCGGCAGGCGTAGCTGAAGGACGCCCGCATGTGTTCCTGTTCGGCGAGCCTTCGCTGATCGCCGGGTTGGATGAGCTCAATGCCGATGGCGAGCGATTCCACGTCATCGAACTGGCCCCGTACAGCGAGGAAGAAACCCGCGAGTACCTGGAGCAGCGCCTGGAGGGTGCTGGCCGGGGCATCGAGGTGTTCACCGCCGAGCAGATCGTCGACATCCACGAAAACTCCGACGGCTGGCCTGGGAACATCAACCAGGTCGCCCGCGATACCTTGATCGAAGCCATGATCGCCAGCCGTACCACGGTCAAGCGACCATCCATGGGGTTCAAAATGCCTAAGAAACACGTGCTCGCGTTGTCCGCAGTGGTCGTGGTTGCCGTTGGCGCGGCGGTCCTGATGCCCAAGAAAGGCGACAAGGCCCCGGCCGACGCGCCCCCCGCTGCCCAGGCCCAATTGCCCCTGGGCCAGGGTGGCAACGGCGGCGCGCCCGCCATCGAGTTCTCCGGCTCCTCGCAGCCGATGCCGTTGCCGCTGGTCGGTCAGTCGCAGCCGGTGATGCGCGAACCGCTGGCCCAGGCCGCTGGCATGGGTGAAGGTGAAGACGGCGGGCCGGCCGACAACACTGCACTGCAGCCAGCCACGCCATCGGCTGCCGTGCCGCCGACCGTGACCACCATCGCGCCGCCGCAAGGTGCCACCGCCAGCCCTGCGCCGACTCCGGCCCAGCCGGTGACCAGCGCTCCGGTACAGCCGGTTGCGCCTGCGACAAAACCTGTAGCAACCCAGCCGGCAAAGCCGGTTGCACCTGCCAAGCCAGCCCCGGCTCCGACCCAGGTCGCGAGCGCCAAGCCCGCAGCCAAACCTGCCGAGAAACCGGCTGCCGGCGGCGCCGGCAACAGCAGCTGGTATGCTGGCCAGAAGCCCGGTAACTACGTGGTGCAGATCTTCGGCACCAGTTCCGAGGCGTCGGCACAGTCGTTCGTCAAGGCACAGGGTGGCGACTATCGCTACTTCAGGAAAAACCTGCAGGGCAAGCCGCTGTATGTGGTGACCTACGGCAATTTCGCCAGCCGCGATGCCGCCGCTGCGGCAATCAAGAACTTGCCAGCCAAGGTCCAGGCTGGTAAACCTTGGCCACGTACCGTGGGCAGCGTCCAACAAGAGCTGGCCACGGCCCGCTGATACCTTCCGGGCGGCATCACCCCGCCGCCCAGTTGCTGAGCGACTTTCTAGCTTTCAACTAGCCTGCTGCGCCCGAGCGCGGCAGGCTTTTCTGTCCCAGACTGCCGGCCACGAGCCCTTTCTTGCAGTCCTGGCTGAAACGCTTCAGACTCCAGTCATGCCGCTATCACGGCGTACGACTTAAAAACATTCAAAATTACGACATAAATTTTCAATGGTGAGACATGAAAATTTGTGGGCGTTGCTGTCGCTGTGCAAAAATGGTTTTCCATGGCCACCGCAAAAAAGCTGGCATTTGATCGGCGTGGATGGTAAGTGGTTGTTAAAAAAGAGATTTGCCTCCGGTTGAGAGGTGAACCTGGTGAGAAAGTGTCTATGAAAACAGGTCTGTACCATCCCGAAGAATTCAAGGACAACTGTGGTTTCGGCCTGATCGCCCATATGACGGGCGAGCCGAGTCACCACCTTCTGCAAACCGCCATGCAGGCGCTGACCTGCATGACCCACCGCGGCGGCATCAACGCCGACGGCAAGACCGGCGACGGTTGCGGTCTGCTCATGCAGAAGCCCGATCAATTCCTGCGCGCCGTGGCCCAGGAGCACTTCGCCGCCGAGCTGCCCAGGCAGTACGCCGTCGGCATGGTGTTCTTCAACCAGGACCCGGTCAAAGCCGAAGCCGCCCGCGCCAACATGGATCGCGAGATCGTCAATGCCGGCCTCACGCTGGTGGGCTGGCGCAAGGTGCCGATCGACACCAGCGTCCTTGGCCGTCTGGCCCTGGAGCGCCTGCCGCAGATCGAGCAGGTGTTCATCGGCGGCGAAGGCCTGAGCGATCAGGAATTCGCCATCAAGCTGTTCAGTGCCCGTCGCCGTTCGTCCGTGGCCAACGCCCACGACGCCGACCACTACATCTGCAGCTTCTCGCACAAGACCATCATCTACAAAGGCCTGATGATGCCGCGCGATCTCGCGGCGTTCTATCCGGACCTGGGTGACGAGCGCCTGCAGACCGCAATCTGCGTGTTCCACCAGCGCTTCTCCACCAACACCCTGCCGAAGTGGCCGCTGGCGCAGCCCTTCCGCTTCCTCGCCCACAACGGCGAGATCAACACCATCACCGGCAACCGCAACTGGGCCATGGCCCGTCGCACCAAGTTCGCCAACGACCTGATCCCCGACCTCGAAGAGCTCGGCCCGCTGGTCAACCGCGTCGGTTCCGACTCATCCAGCATGGACAACATGCTCGAGCTGATGGTCACTGGCGGCATCGACCTGTTCCGCGGCGTGCGCATGCTGGTACCGCCAGCCTGGCAGAACGTCGAGACCATGGACGCCGACCTGCGTGCCTTCTACGAATACAACTCCATGCATATGGAACCGTGGGATGGTCCGGCCGGTATCGTCATGACCGAAGGCCGCCACGCGGTGTGCCTGCTCGACCGCAATGGCCTGCGCCCGGCGCGCTGGGTGACCACCACCAACGGCTACATCACCATCGCCTCGGAAATCGGCGTATGGGGTTACCAGCCCGAGGAAGTCCTGGCCAAGGGCCGTGTCGGCCCAGGCCAGATCCTGGCTGTCGATACCGAGACCGGCCAGATCCTCGACACCGACGCCATCGACAACCGCCTGAAGTCGCGCCACCCTTACAAGCGCTGGTTGCGCCAGCACGCCACGCGCATCCAGGCGACCCTGAGCGACGACCAGGGCGTGGCCAGCTACGACGCTGACCAGCTCAAGCAATACATGAAGATGTTCCAGGTCACCTTCGAGGAACGTGACCAGGTGCTGCGCCCGCTCGGCGAGCAGGGCCAGGAAGCGGTCGGCTCGATGGGCGACGACACGCCGATGGCCGTGCTGTCGCAGCGCGTGCGTTCGCCGTACGATTTCTTCCGCCAGCAGTTCGCCCAGGTGACCAACCCGCCGATCGACCCGCTGCGCGAAGCGATCGTGATGTCCCTGGAAATCTGCCTGGGCGCCGAGCGCAACATCTTCCAGGAGTCCCCCGAGCATGCCTCGCGGGTGATCCTCAGCTCGCCAGTCATCTCGCCTGCCAAGTGGCGTTCGCTGATGAACCTGGAGCGCGAAGGTTTCGACCGCCAGCTGATCGACCTCAACTATGAGCAAAGCCTCGGCCTTGAAGCGGCCATCCGCAATATCGCCGACCAGGCCGAAGAAGCGGTGCGCGGCGGCAAGACCCAGCTGGTGCTCAGCGACCGCTACATTGCCCCGGGCAAGCTGCCGGTACACGCCTCGCTGGCCGTAGGCGCTGTACACCACCGTCTGACCGAACAAGGGCTGCGTTGCGACAGCAACATTCTGGTCGAGACCGCCACTGCCCGCGACCCGCACCACTTCGCCGTGCTGCTGGGCTTCGGTGCCTCGGCTGTATACCCGTACCTGGCCTACGAAGTGCTGGCCGACCTGATCCGCACCGGCGAAGTGCTGGGTGATCTGGACGAAGTGTTCAAGTACTACCGCAAGGGCATCTCCAAGGGTCTGCTGAAGATCCTGTCGAAGATGGGCATCTCCACCATCACCTCGTACCGTGGCGCGCAGCTGTTCGAAGCCATCGGTCTGTCCGAGGAGGTGGTTGGCCTAAGCTTCAAGGGTGTGTCGAGCCGTATCAAGGGGGCGCGTTTCGAAGACCTGGAGAGCGACCAGAAGCTGCTCGCAGCCGAAGCCTGGAGCGCGCGCAAGCCAATCCAGCAAGGTGGCTTGCTCAAGTTCGTCCATGGTGGCGAATACCATGCCTACAACCCGGACGTGGTCAACACCCTGCAGGCCGCCGTGCAACAGGGGGACTACGCCAAGTTCAAGGAATACACCTCGCTGGTCGACCAGCGTCCGGTGTCGATGATCCGCGACCTGCTGAAAGTGAAGGTGGCCGACCAGGCCCTGCCGTTGGATGAAATCGAGCCACTGGACGCGATCCTCAAGCGGTTCGACTCCGCTGGTATCTCCCTGGGCGCGCTGTCGCCAGAGGCGCACGAAGCCCTGGCCGAGGCAATGAACCGCCTCGGCGCGCGCTCCAACTCCGGCGAAGGCGGCGAAGACCCGGCCCGCTACGGCACCGTCAAAAGCTCGAAGATCAAGCAGGTGGCCACCGGCCGCTTTGGCGTGACCCCGGAATACCTGGTCAATGCCGAAGTGCTGCAGATCAAGGTCGCCCAGGGCGCCAAACCCGGCGAGGGCGGCCAGTTGCCGGGCGGCAAGGTCAACGGCCTGATCGCAAGGCTGCGCTATGCGGTACCGGGCGTGACCCTGATTTCGCCGCCGCCGCACCACGACATCTACTCGATCGAAGATCTGGCCCAGCTGATCTACGACCTCAAGCAGGTCAACCCGCAGGCCCTGGTCTCGGTCAAGCTGGTTGCCGAAGCCGGCGTGGGCACCATCGCCGCCGGCGTGGCCAAGGCCTATGCCGACCTGATCACCATTTCCGGCTACGACGGCGGCACCGGCGCTTCGCCGCTGACCTCGATCAAGTACGCCGGCGCTCCGTGGGAACTGGGCCTGGCTGAAACCCACCAGACCCTGCGCGGCAACGACCTGCGCGGCAAGGTGCGGGTGCAGACCGATGGCGGCCTGAAAACCGGCCTGGACGTGATCAAGGCCGCGATCCTCGGCGCCGAGAGCTTCGGTTTCGGCACCGCGCCGATGATCGCCCTGGGCTGCAAGTACCTGCGCATCTGCCACCTGAACAACTGCGCCACCGGCGTGGCCACCCAGAACGACAAGCTGCGCAAGGACCACTACATCGGCACCGTCGACATGGTGATCAACTTCTTCACCTTCGTCGCCGAAGAGACCCGCGAGTGGCTGGCCAAGCTGGGCGTGCGCAGCCTGGGCGAGCTGATCGGCCGTACCGACCTTCTGGATGTGCTGCCGGGCGACACCGAGCGCCAGGGCCACCTCGACCTGACGCCGCTGCTGGGTAGCTCGCATATCCCGGCTGACAAGCCGCAGTTCTGCCAGGTGGACAAGAACCCGCCGTTCGACCAGGGCGAACTGGCCGAGAAGATGGTCGCCATGGCCCTGCCGGCGATCCGCGACATGGCTGGTGGTGAATTCGCCATGGACATCTGCAACTGCGACCGTTCCATCGGTGCACGCATCTCTGGCGAAATCGCCAGGCTGCACGGCAACCAGGGCATGGCCGCCGCGCCGATCACCTTCCGCTTCAAGGGCACCGCGGGCCAGAGCTTCGGCGTGTGGAACGCCGGCGGTTTGAACCTGCACCTGGAAGGCGACGCCAACGACTACGTCGGCAAGGGCATGACCGGGGGCAAGGTGACCATCGTGCCACCGGCCGGAAGCCCGTTCGAAACCCAGCACAGCGCCATCGTCGGCAACACCTGCCTGTATGGCGCCACCGGCGGCAAGCTGTTCGCCGCAGGCACCGCGGGCGAGCGCTTCGCTGTACGTAACTCCGGCGCCCACGCTGTGGTCGAGGGCACCGGCGATCACTGCTGTGAATACATGACCGGCGGGTTTGTCTGCGTCCTGGGCAAGACCGGTTACAACTTCGGTTCTGGCATGACTGGCGGCTTCGCCTACGTGCTCGACATGGACAACAGCTTCTTCGACAAACTCAACCACGAGCTGGTGGAAATCCAGCGTATCAGTGGTGAGGCGATGGAAGCCTACCGCAGCCACCTGGCGCGGGTCCTGGGCGAGTACGTGGAAGAGACCGGCAGCGAGTGGGGGCGTGAGCTCTCGGAGAACCTGGACGACTACGTGCGGCGCTTCTGGCTGGTCAAGCCGAAGGCGGCCAACCTCAAGCACCTGTTGTCCAGCACCCGTGCCAACCCGCAGTAAGAACAGCTGCAAGTGACGGGCCCCGTGTGCGGGGTTCGTCGGGCTTAAGTGATCGTCTTGCAGCTTGCAGCGTGTAGCTGGCAACTGCGGTAAAGAGGTTTTGAAAAATGGCTGAACGTCTGAGCAACGACTTCCAGTTCATCGAAGTGGGGCGTAAAGACCCCAAGAAAAAGCTGCTGCGCCAGCGCAAGAAGGAGTTCGTCGAGATCTACGAACCTTTCAAGCCGCAGCAGTCCGTGGAGCAGGCGCACCGCTGCCTGGGCTGCGGTAACCCGTATTGCGAGTGGAAGTGCCCGGTGCACAACTTCATTCCCAACTGGTTGAAGCTGGTTTCCGAGGGCAACATCCTGGCGGCAGCCGAGCTGTCGCACCAGACCAACACCCTGCCGGAAGTCTGTGGCCGCGTGTGCCCGCAGGACCGCCTGTGCGAGGGTGCGTGCACCCTGAACGACGGCTTCGGCGCGGTAACCATCGGCTCGGTGGAGAAGTACATCACCGACACCGCCTTCGCCATGGGCTGGCGCCCGGACATGTCCAAGGTCAAGCCGACTGGCAAGCGTGTCGCCATCATCGGCGCCGGCCCTGCCGGCCTGGGCTGCGCCGATGTGCTGGTACGTGCCGGCGTGACCCCGGTGGTGTTCGACCGCAACCCCGAGATCGGTGGCCTGCTGACTTTCGGCATCCCCGAGTTCAAGCTGGAAAAGACCGTGCTGAGCAATCGCCGCGAAGTCTTCACCGGCATGGGCATCGAGTTCCGCCTGAACATTGAGGTGGGCCGCGACATCACCATGGAGCAATTGCTCGCCGAGTACGACGCGGTGTTCATGGGCATGGGCACCTACACCTACATGAAGGGCGGCTTCCCCGGCGAGGACCTGCCGGGTGTGCACGACGCGCTGGACTTCCTGATCGCCAACGTCAACCGCAACCTGGGCTTTGAAAAGTCGCCGGAAGACTTCGTCGACATGCAGGGCAAGAAGGTCGTGGTGCTTGGCGGAGGCGACACCGCGATGGACTGCAACCGCACCTCGATCCGCCAGGGCGCCAAGTCGGTGACCTGTGCCTATCGCCGTGACGAGGCCAACATGCCGGGTTCGCGCAAAGAGGTGAAGAATGCCAAGGAAGAGGGCGTGAAGTTCCTCTACAACCGCCAGCCCATCGCCATCGTCGGCGAGGACAAGGTCGAGGGCGTGAAGGTGGTCGAGACCCGTCTCGGCGAGCCGGATGCCCGTGGTCGCCGCAGCCCCGAGCCAATCCCGGGCTCCGAGGAGATCCTGCCGGCCGACGCCGTGGTGATTGCCTTCGGCTTCCGCCCGAGCCCGGCGCCGTGGTTCGAGCAGTTCGGTATCCAGATGGACAGCCAGGGCCGCGTGGTGGCCCCGGAGAAAGGCAAGTTCAAGCACCAGACCAGCAACCCGAAAGTGTTTGCCGGTGGCGACATGGTGCGGGGTTCGGACTTGGTGGTGACGGCGATCTTCGAAGGGCGTACCGCAGCCGAAGGCATTCTGGATTACCTCGAAGTCTGATCCAGCCTTATCGCGGGGTAATCCCGCTCCCACGCCAGTGATAAGGCTGCGTGGGAGCGGCGGTGCGGCGATCCGACTGGCCCCGCGATGCTTTTTGTATACAAAAATGCTTGATCCATGGCACCTGATAGACAAAACGCATGGCCATGGCCGTGCCTTTTGCGTCCGCGTCTGAGAAAATGCCCGCACTTTTTTTCCGGATGCCGACATGACTGCCCTGAAGAACGATCGTTTCCTGCGTGCACTGCTCAAGCAACCTGTAGATGTCACCCCGGTATGGATGATGCGCCAGGCCGGCCGCTACCTCCCGGAGTATCGCGCCAGCCGCGCCAAGGCCGGTGACTTCATGAGCCTGTGCATGAACCCGCAGTTTGCCTGCGAGGTCACCCTGCAGCCGCTGGACCGCTACCCGCTGGACGCGGCGATCCTGTTCTCGGACATCCTCACCATCCCCGACGCCATGGGCCAGGGCCTGTACTTCGAGACCGGCGAAGGCCCGCGCTTCAAGAAAGTCATCAGCACCCTGGCGGACATCGAAGCGTTGCCGATCCCCGATCCGCAGAAGGACCTGGGCTACGTGATGGACGCGGTCAGCACCATCCGCCGCGAACTCAACGGCCGTGTGCCGCTGATCGGCTTCTCCGGCAGCCCATGGACCCTGGCCACCTACATGGTCGAAGGAGGTTCGTCCAAGGACTTCCGCAAGATCAAGGCCATGGCCTATGACAACCCGCAGGCCCTGCACCTGCTGCTGGACAAACTGGCGCAGTCGGTCACCAGCTACCTCAACGGGCAAATCCAGGCGGGCGCCCAGGCGGTGCAAATCTTCGATACCTGGGGTGGCAACCTGTCTGCGGCGGCCTACCAGGAGTTCTCCCTGGCCTACATGCGCAAGATCGTCAGCGGCCTGATCCGCGAGCATGAAGGGCGCAAGGTGCCCGTGATCCTGTTCACCAAGAACGGCGGTCTGTGGCTGGAAAGCATCGCCGATGTCGGTGCCGACGCCCTTGGCCTGGACTGGACCTGCGAAATCGGCGACGCCCGCCGCCGCGTCGGTGACAAGGTCGCGTTGCAGGGCAACATGGACCCGACCGTGCTGTACGCCAACCCCGAGGCGATTCGCAAGGAAGTGGCGCGCATCCTGGCCAGCTACGGCAAGGGCAGCGGCCATGTGTTCAACCTGGGCCATGGCATCACCCCGGAAGTCGATCCGGAGCACGCCGGCGTATTCATCAACGCCGTGCACGAGCTGTCGGCGCAGTACCACCAGTAACCGGTGTGCAACGCTAGAAGCCCGGCCAAGTGCCGGGCTTTTTGTTGTATTAAGTTTCAATTCAGCGATCGTCGGTAATCTGGTGCCATCAAAACGCAAACAGGACCCGATCACCATGAAAGCCCGTTACCTGCCTCTGATCCTCGCCCCACTGTTCAGCACCGCGGCCCTGGCCGCCGGCTACACCGGCCCCGGTGCCCAGTCCGTGACCACGGTGGCTGCCGCCAACGATGCCGCCGACGACACCCCGGTGGTGTTGCAAGGCTACGTGATCAAGAAGATCAACAACGACGACAAGTACGAGTTCAAGGACAACACCGGCACCATCACCGTCGAGATCGACGACGAAGACTTGCCAGCGACGCCGTTCAACGACAAGACCAAGGTCAAGCTGACCGGTGAGGTGGAGAAGCACCTGATGAGCCGTGAGGTGGATGTGGATATCGTCGAGATCATCAACTGATCCAAAGGCCCAATCACCGCGGCTTGTCGTGGCGACGAACCGCGGCGATTGGGCTGCAAAGCAGCCCTACTCAGGCAGTCTTCGGCGCCAACCTGCTCAAATGCAACGCCACCAGCAAGGCCACCATCAGCAAACTGCCAATGAACATTCCAACCCCCTCCCACCCGGCGTAATGCCAGAACACCCCACCTACCGTCCCCGCCACACTCGACCCTGCGTAATAGCTGAACAGGTACAGCGAAGAAGCTTGCCCCTTGGCCCTCAGCGCCCGGCGGCCGATCCAGCTGCTGGCCACCGAATGCGCGCCAAAGAAGCCAAAGGTGAACACCAGCATGCCGAGAATGATCATGGCCAGCGGGTTGGCCAATGTCATGAGCAGGCCGCCGGCCATGACCACGATACTGGCCCAGAACACCTTGCGCCGCCCGAGCTTGTCGGCCAGCGCGCCGACCTGCGCCGAGCTGTAGATCCCCGACAGGTACACCACCGACAGCAGGCCGACCAGCGCCTGGTTCATATGGTACGGCCCGGCGAGCAGGCGATAGCCGATGTAGTTGAACAGGGTGACGAAGGCGCCCATCAGCAGGAAGGCCTCAAGGAACAGCCAGGGCAGCCCGGCATCCTTGAAGTGCATGACGAAACCGTCCAGCAGGCTGCGGGGTTTCAATGACTGGGGCCGGAAGTTACGCGATTCGGGCAGCACCTTCCAGAACACCACGGCCGCCATAAGGGCCAGGCCGCCGATCACCAGCATCGCCGTGTGCCAGCTGACGAAGTCGATCAACACGCCGGTGATCAGGCGCCCGCTCATGCCGCCAATGGCATTGCCGCCGATGTACAGCCCCATGGCCAGGCCGATGTGCTGCGGGTGGATCTCTTCGCTAAGGTAGGTCATCGCAACCGCTGCCAAGCCGCTCAGCGACAAACCCACCAGTGCCCGCGTGGCCAGCACCAGCTCCCAGCTCGGCATCACCGCGCTGGCCAGGGTCGATAGCGCCGCGCACAGCAAGGCGAAGACCATCACCGGCTTGCGGCCGATACGGTCGGAAATGGGGCCGGTGACCAGCAACCCGATCGCCAGCATGGCGGTGGACACCGACAGCACCAGGCTGCTCTGCGCGGCGTTGATGGCGAACTCCTGCGACAGCAGCGGCATCATCGGCTGCACGCAGTACAGCAGGGCGAAGGTGGCAAAGCCGCCGCTGAACAGCGCCAGCACGGTTTTCATGAAGGCGGGGGTGCCTTTCTCGATCCAGATGTCGTTGGAGGCAGGTTTGGGTTCGACGGGCAGGGGGGCGACGGCGGATCTCACGGGAGCGGTACCTCGGGGCGTTGCGATGGAAAAATCATATAGCTGGCTAATAATTAGATCCAATATATTGTTCGACCTGTTTAAGACGTTTAACGACCTGTTCGGAGCCGGCCATGGAGCTGCGACACCTGCGTTATTTCATCGCTGTAGCCGAAGAGCTGCACTTTGGCCGTGCCGCCCAGCAACTGGGCATCTCGCAACCGCCGCTGAGCCAGCAGATCCAGGCCTTGGAGCAGGAGCTGGGCGCACGGCTGTTCGAGCGCACCAACCGCCGGGTCGAGCTCAGCGAGGCCGGGCGGTTGTTCCTCGACGAGGCCCGGCAAGTTCTGGCCCAGGTGGAAAAGGCCGCTGATGTGGCCCGCCGGGCGCAGCTGGGCGAATTGGGTGAGATGAAGATCGGATTCACCTCGTCGGCGCCTTTCACCTCGCGGATTCCCAAGGCTATTCACGCCTTTCGCCATCGTTTCCCCTCGGTGCATCTGAATTTGAAGGAAATGAGCAGCCGTGAAGTGGTCGAGGCGGTGTTCGATGAGTCAATCGAAGTAGGTCTGATGCGACCGATGCCACTGCCCGAAGGGATCGCTTGTACCGAACTGTTCCGCGAACCTTTGGTGGCCGTGCTCAACGCATCGCATCCGCTGGCCAGCGGCAGCGAGCAGGGGCTGTACATGCAGGCTCTGGCCCACGAGCCCTTCGTGTTCTTTCCGCGCAGCTATGGCAGCGGCCTGCATGCCCAGTTGCTGAGCCTGGCGCGCCAGGCGGGTTTCAGCCCGCATTTTGCCCAGGAGGCCGGGGAGGCGATGACCATCATTGGCCTGGTCTCTGCGGGGCTCGGAGTGTCGGTGCTGCCAGCGTCGTTCCAGCGCATGCGCATCGAGGGAGTGGTGTATCGCACACTGCTCGACGAGCAGGCCATGACCGCCGTGTGGCTGGTGCGCCGCGAAGCGTCTGGCTCGGCCATGGCCAATGCCTTCGTCGCGTTGCTGGCCGGGCTGGAGCAACCCGAAGGTGCTGGCTAAACCGCCGCGCTGGCCACATACTCGGGCATTCGTTGATACACGGAGGTCTGACATGCGGCGCGTGGTGTTCAATCAGAAAGGTGGCGTGGGCAAGTCGAGCATTGCCTGCAATCTTGCGGCGGTCAGTGCCAGTGAAGGCTATCGGACCTTGCTGATCGACCTGGATGCCCAGGCCAACTCGACCCAGTACCTCACCGGCCTGACTGGCGACGATATCCCCATGGGCATCGCCGACTTTTTCAAGCAGTCACTGTCCAGCGGACCGTTCGCCAAGAAGAACAAGGTCGATATCTACGAAACCCCTTTCGACAACCTCCACGTGGTGACCGCCACCCCCGAGCTGGCCGACCTGCAGCCCAAGCTCGAGGCCAAGCACAAGATCAACAAGCTGCGCAAACTGCTGGACGAGCTGGACGAGGACTACGAGCGGATCTATATCGATACCCCTCCAGCACTCAATTTTTACGCGGTTTCCGCATTGATCGCGGCCGATCGCGTGCTGATCCCCTTCGATTGCGACAGCTTCTCGCGCCAGGCCCTGTATGGCCTGCTGGCCGAGATCGATGAGCTCAAGGAAGACCACAACGACGACCTGATGGTCGAGGGCATCGTGGTCAACCAATTTCAGTCTCGCGCCAGCCTGCCCCAGCAGATGCTCGACGAACTGCTGGCCGAAGGCCTGCCGGTGCTACCGGTTTACCTCGGCAGTTCGGTGAAGATGCGTGAGTCCCACCACGCCAGCCTGCCGCTGATCCACCTGGAGCCACGGCACAAGCTGACCCAGCAGTTCGTCGAGTTGCATGATCTGCTGGAGCGCAGCGCCTAGATCCCTTGGCTGCGTAGCCATTCGAGTAATGACTGAAGTGGAAACGCGCCGGCCTGGCGGGTCACTTCGCGGCCGTTCCTGAACAGGATCAGGCTCGGGATTGAGCGGATGACCAGTTGCCCGGCCAGGTTGCGGTTGGCCTCGCTGTCGAGCTTCGCCAGGCGGCAGCGGCCCGAGAGCTGCCGCGCCGCTTGCTCGAAGGTCGGGGCGAAGCTCTTGCACGGGCCGCACCAGTCGGCCCAGACATCCAGCAGCAGCGGCAGATCACCTTTGATCTGGGCGGCATAGTTGCCTTCGGTCAGCTCGAACGAGCTGCTCAGCAGCACGTTCTGTTTGCAGCGGCCGCATTTCGGCGTGTCGCCCAGGCGCTCGGCGGGGATGCGGTTGAGGCCGTTGCAGTGTGGGCAGGGGATTAGCAGTGGATCAGGCATGTTCAGCTCCAATGGGCATTCAAGGGGCACTGTGGGAGCGGGCCCCACAAAAGGGCGTCGTTCAGGACGAACAGCTGATCTCCAGGTGCTTGCCCCATTCCGGCGGTCGCTCGGCATACGCTTGCATCCCGGGTTGTTCCTCGAACGGTTTGCTCAGCACCTGATGCAGCCGACGCACTTCACTGTAGTCACCGGCTTCTGCTGCTTCGATAGCCTTCTGCGCCAGATAATTGCGCAGTATGTACAGAGGGTTGACCGCATGCATCCGCTCACGGCGACCTTCGGCATTACCCGGCTCACGCTCGCAGCGTGCCAGGTAGTCCGCACCCCAGGCATCGAAACCGGCCAGGTCGACGAAATCGTCGCGCACCACTTGCAGGGCGCCGGCCACCGGTTGCTCGCCCAGGCGGCGGAAGAACAGCGTGTAGTCCACGCCGCCGCTCTGCATGCGTTGCAGCAGGCGTTCGACCAGAGCCATGTCGTCGTCCTCGGCGGTGGTCAAGCCCAGGCGGCGGCGCATCAGGTCCAGATAGTGGGCCTGGTACAGCGGCAGGAACAGCGCCAGCATCTCCTTCAGTGGCTCGACCTCGATCACCGTGGTCAGGGCCTGGGCCAGGGCGCTGAGGTTCCAGTGGGCGATCGGCACCTGGTTGGCGTAGCTGTAGCGGCCGCGGTCGTCGGAGTGGTTGCAGATGAAGTTGGCGTCAAAGTCGTCGAGGAAGGCGTAGGGGCCGAAGTCGAAGGTGATGCCGAGGATCGACATGTTGTCGGTATTCATCACCCCATGACAGAAGCCGTAGGCCTGCCAGCGAGCGATCAGCTCGGCATTGCGTTCGACGATGGTGCGAAACATGGCCAGGTAAGGCTGTGCGGCGTCGCGGCATTCGGGATAGTGCTGGTGCAGCACATGGTCGATGAGCACGCGCTGCTGTTCTGGCTGTTTCGTGTAGTAGAAGTACTCGAAATGGCCGAAGCGCACATGGCTATGGGCCAGGCGCAGCAGCATCGCGGCGCTTTCGCGGGTTTCCCGCCACACCGTGGTGCTCGAGCCGATCACGCACAGTGCCCGGCTGCTGGGGATGCCCAGCGCGCTCAGGGCCTCGGAGGCAAGGAACTCGCGAATCGACGAGCGCAGCACGGCCCGGCCATCACCCATGCGTGAGTAAGGCGTCTGGCCGGCGCCCTTTAGGTGCAGGTCCCAGTGTTCGCCGGCCTCGTTGAGGATCTCGCCCAGCAGCAGGCCGCGGCCATCGCCCAGGCGCGGGTTGTAGGAGCCGAACTGGTGGCCGGAGTAGACCATCGCACGCGGGTCGGCCTCCTCCCAGAGCTTGTGGCCGCTGAACAGCTCGGCGAACACTGGCAGTTCGGCCTGGGCCGGGTCGAGGTCGAGCAGGGCCATTGCCGAATCGCTGGCAACGACCAGGCGGGGGGCGGCGATCGGGTCGGGCAGGACCTGGGTGGAGAAGGCATCGCCGAGTTGGGCGAAGCGGTTGTCGAAGGTCAGGTGGTCAAGGGTTTTCACAGGCCGGCTCCGCGATTGGAATGATCGCGGGGCAAGCCCGCTCCCACACAGCTGCGTGGGAGCGGGCTTGCCCCGCGAGGCGGTAGGACATTGTCAGGGCGCATGCCCCCTGGCGTCCACTCAGCTCGGCGGCGTGCTGTCCGGTTTGCTGTCGATCGGGATCAACTGCTGCTTGCCGTTCTTCGCGTCCATGAGGAACACCTCCACCTGGCGCACCGAGATCTTGATGTTGTGCGCCTTGAACTCACGGTTGATATAGCGGTTTAGCTCGTCCAGCGTCGGGTTGCGGTCGCCGAGGTCGCGCACGTGCATGCGCAGCTCGTGGTCCAGCGAGCTTTCGCCGAAGTTGAGGAAGTACACCAGCGGTTCCGGATCCTTGAGCACCCGTGGGTTCTCGTGGGCGCCCTTGAGCAGCAGGTCGCGCACCAGGTCAAGGTCCGAGCCGTAGTCTATGCCCAGCTTCAGCGTCACCCGGGTGACCGTGTCGGTCAGCGACCAGTTGATCAGCTGGCCGGTGATGAAGGTCTTGTTTGGGACGATGATGTCCTTGCGGTCGAAATCGGTGATGGTGGTGGCGCGGATGCGGATCCTGCTCACCGTGCCGGACAGGTTGCCGATGGTGATGGTGTCGCCGATGCGTACCGGGCGTTCGAACAGGATCATGATGCCGGAGATGAAGTTGGCGAATATCTCCTGCATGCCGAAGCCCAGGCCCAGTGACAGGGCCGCCACCAGCCATTGCAGCTTGTCCCAGCTGACCCCGAGGGTGGCCAGGGTGCTGACGATACCGACCCCGGCGATCACATAGGACAGCAGCGTGGTAATGGCGTAGGCGCTGCCCTGGGCCAGGTTCAGGCGCGACAGCACCAGCACTTCGAGCAGGCCGGGCAGGTTGCTGGCCAGGGCCACGGCGATGCCGGCGATGACCATGGCGCCGAGCAGGTCGCCGAGGCTGATCGGTACCATGCTGGCAGCTGCGCCGGTGCCGCTGCTGTATTCGTACAGGGTGATGTTGTTGAGGTAGGCGAATACTGTGATCAGGTCCGCCCACACCCAGTACAAACCGCCGATGAAGCCGCCGAGCAGGGCCAGGCGGATCAGGCGTAGCGACTGCTGGTTGACCTGCTCGATGTCCAGGGTCGGTTCCTCCACCACCACCTCGCCATCCAGGCCTTCCTTGGCGGCCTGGCGTTTGCTCAGGGCACGCTGGTAGGCCAGGCGCCGCGCCGCGACCGACAGGCCGCGCACGAACGCGGCCTCGATCACCAGCCAGAACAGCAGCAGGTAGAGGGTGTAGATCAGCCTGTCGGTGAGCTTGAGGGCGGTGTAGTAGTAGCCGAAGCACACCGCCACGAACAGGGCGATGGGCAGGGCGGTGAAGGCCACCCCGACCGCCTTGCGGAATAACGAGGTATTCTGGTGCGCCGGGCTGCTCAGCAGCAGGCGGCTGAGCAGCCAGGCCATCAGCGCATAGCAGGTCAGCACCACGCCAATGCCCAACACGTCGTCGGCCAGGGCCGACGGCTGATGCTCGGCCACCGCCACCACGCCGACCAATGCCAGCACCACGGTACCGAGCCGGCGCACCCAGCCGCGCAGAAACTCGACCTGGGGTTTGTGCCAGCGGAAATGGATCTCGGCAACCCCGCCCGGGGCAAGGATGCGGTAGGCGGTGTAGAACACCAGCCAGGCCTGGGCGATCTGCCAGAGGGCGGCGCCGAGATTGGCGTTCTGACCACGGGCATCGATCTGCAAGGCATAGCTGCCCAGGGTCAAGGCCAGGGCCACCGGCAGTGCAAGCAGGATGTTGATCAGGATTGCCTGGGGCGTATGCCACTGGCTGTCGCGCTTGAAGTGGCCAATATCCTGATGGACCTTGCCCAGGCGCCGGTATAGCGCCTTGCGCCGCCACAGCAGGGCGCCGATCACCAGGATCAGTGGCAGGAACAGTAGCGGCTGTTGCACCAGACCGTCGCCCAGCTCCTTGATGCCGGCGCCCCATGGCAGGCTGGCCACCTGGTAGGTCAGACGTTCGGGCACTTCGCGCAGCCACTGCCAGTCCAGCGGCTTGTTGCTGGGGATCCAGAACATCTGCTCTTCCAGTGTAGTGCGCAGGTTCTGGGCGGTGCTCAGCAGCTGTTTCTGGTTCAGCTGCAGGGTGATGCACTCGTTGAGCAGGGCCGAGAGCTCACGGTTCAGCCGTTCGAGCAGATCGCCTCGAGTGATCGCCACCTCCAGCAGCGCCTTGCGCAACTGTGGGGTCACGTCCTCCTCAGGCTGGTTGGCCAGCAGCTTGTCCACATAGTTGGATGGGCTGCTCATCTGCTCGCGTTGCTGGTTGACCTCGAACTGGTAAAGGCGGATATCGGCGATCTGGTCCGCCAGGTCGCGGTCGACCTTCAGGTGCGGCAGAGCTTGTTTCTGCTTGTAGAGGATCTTTGACAGCAGCAGGCTGCCCTTGAGCACGTTGATCTGCTCGTCCAGGGCCTGGTCCGCCTGGGTGAGGCTGTCGAGTTGCTGCTTGGTGCGCAGGTTCTGCTGGGTGACCTCGTTGAGGCGGTCGGTGCTGCGCAGCAAGTAGTCGGACAGCTGCAGGTTGGCCGTGCTCTCTGTGGCCAGCAGGTTGCTGCCGCCGGCCTTCTGCGCTTCGATCGACTGGCGGGTGACGGTCTGTTGCGACTGGGCCAGGCGCTTCTCGTTTATCAGCGTCTGCAGGTCCTGGATTTCCTGTTCCAGGCGGGTGGCGCGTTCGATCAGCAGGTCGTGGCGGGCGTTGCCCAAGTCCTGCAGCACGCTATTGCTCGCCAGCTCCTGGCGGCGCAGCAAGGTCAGGGCGTTGAGCGACGCCAGCTCGGCATTGAGCTGGTTGCGCTGGTCGGCGTTAAGCGATTTCCCATTGTCCTTGCCGCTCTTGAGGCTGTTGTTGATCTGCTGGGCGCGCATCTGGTTGCTGCTGATCTCAGCCTGGGCGCGTTCAGGGCGGGTCTGCGAATTGATGATCAGGCTGTTGGCTTCGGAGAGCCCCTTTTGCAGGTCGCCCTGTTGGGTACTGCGTTCGCTGAGCATCTGCTCCAGCTGCGGTACCGTCAGGTTGGCGTAGCGCTGCGCCACCGGCAGGGTGGCACTAGCCTTGAGCTTGATCAGCTCGCGTTGGCTGTCGCGGATCTCCTGGGGCGCGTTGGCCAGCTGCTGCTTGAGCGCTTCGAGCTTCTTTTCGCTGTCGTCGCGGGCGTTGAGCAGCGCCAGGGTCTGCTCCAGCACCTGTTGCACGGCTTTCTGCTCGGTCTCCGGCAGTTTGCGCTCGGCGATCTTGCTGAGGCTGCTCTGGATGCCCGGAGTGGTCGGGATTTCCACCGCAGCGGCGGCGAACGAGAGGGTCAGGCACAGCCCCAGCAGGGCTGCCCGGCAATGGTCACGCAGGGACATAGGCAGAGTTCTTGTGTTACGCGGCAAATCGGAGTTTAGAGGAACAGCCCGGGGCCGGGGCGGGTACCTTCGGGGAATCTGACGCCCACTTTCTGGATCTTGTTCCCGTCCATGACCGCGACGGTCCAGATCGTGCCGTGCCATTCGATCTGGTCGCCTACTACTGGAGCGCCTCCGACCTTTTGTCGGATGAACTGAGCCAGCGGCATCTTCGCGTCCAGGCCATCGAGTTTCAGGCCATAAAGTGCAGCCACCGCGCCCAGCTCGGCATCGCCTTCGAGTACGAAGTCGCCGAAGAACCGCAGGTCCAGGCCGCGTTGCGGTGCTTGGCTGAACAGCTTGCCCAGCGCCGGCAGGTTATGTTCGTGGCCGATCACGCAAAGCATGTCGCCGACCTCCAGCACGGTGCTGCCCGACGGGTGCAGCAGCTGTTCGCCACGGAACAAGGCGGCGATCCGCGTGCCCTCGGGCATCTTTAGCTCGCGCAGGGCGGCGCCGATGCACCATTTTTCGGCGCCCAGACGGTAGACGAACAGCTCCCATTCGCTGGTGACGTGCACTTCGAGCGCGGAGCGGGAAATCGGTGCCGGGTCCGGCGGTACCGTGACCTTCAGCAGTTTGGCCATCCACGGCAGGCTGGTGCCTTGTACCAACAGCGACACCAGCACGATGAAGAACGCCAGGTTGAAGAACAGTTGGGCCTGGGGCAGGCCGGCCATCAGCGGGAACACCGCCAGGATGATTGGCACCGCGCCGCGCAGGCCGACCCAGCTGATGAAACCTTTCTCGCGACCATGGAAGGCCTTGAACGGCAGCAAGGCGGCGACCACCGACAGCGGCCGGGCCACCAGGATCATCCACAGTGCCAGGCCCAGGGCGGGCAGGGCGATGGGCAGCAGGTCGTGGGGCGTGACCAGCAGGCCGAGCACCAGGAACATGCCGATCTGCGCCAGCCAGGCCATGCCGTCGAGCATGTGCAGGATACCGTGACGGCTGCGGATCGGCCGGTTGCCCAGCACCAGCCCGCACAGGTATACGGCGAGGAAACCGCTGCCGTGCAGGGCGTTGGTCAGGGAGAACACCACCAGGCCGCCGGCCACCACCAGGATCGGGTACAGGCCGCCGGCCAGGTTGATACGATTGACCAGTTGCAGCATCAGCCAGCCGCCGCCCAGGCCCATCAGGCCGCCAATGCCGAACTCGCGCAGCAGGTGGGTGAGCAGGCTCCAGTGCAGGCCGGTCTGGCCGCTGGCGATCATGTCGATCAGGGTCACGGTGAGGAACACCGCCATCGGGTCGTTGCTGCCCGACTCGATTTCCAGGGTGGCGGTGACCCGTTCGTTAAGCCCCTTGCCGCCCAGCAGCGAGAACACCGCCGCGGCGTCGGTGGAGCCGACGATGGCGCCGATCAGCAGGCCTTGGATCAGGCTCAGGTCGAACAGCCAGGCGGCGACCATGCCGGTCAGCCCGGTGGTGATCAACACGCCCACCGTGGCCAGCGACAGCGCCGGCCACAGCGCCACGCGGAAGCTCGCCACCCGGGTGCGCAGGCCGCCGTCGAGCAGGATGACGGCAAGCGCCAGGTTGCCCACCAGGTAGGCGGTCGGGTAATTGTTGAAGATGATGCCGCCACCGTCCACGCCCGCGACCATGCCGACGGCGAGGATGATGACCAGGATGGGGATGCCCAGGCGCGATGACAGCGAGCTGACCAGGATACTTGCGCCCACCAGCAATGCGCCGATCAGGAACAGGCTGTTGATGGTGCTTGCATCCAAAGGCAGGTACTCCGGGACAGCGGGAAAGGAACTTGCAACTGTGAACTAGCAGGTCGCGTGCCAATCGATTCTAACCTGATGAATTGGCAGGCTGTAAAGCGTTTCTGCAGATGTAGAAAAGGCACCTCGAAAGGTGCCTTTTCTTGTGTGGTCAGTGCTGGCCCTTCGCGGATGAATCCGCTCCTACAAGGTGCTACGCGTTTGTAGGAGCGGATTTATCCGCGATTGAGTCGGCGCAGGTCAGGCCTGCTTCACTTCACGCATCGGCTTGCCCTTCACCGGTGCATCACCCGCCACGTAGTACTTGGCGGTGCTGCGCGGCAGCGGCTTGCGGCCACGGATCTTGTCCGAGATCTTCTCGGCGATCATGATCGTGGTCGCGTTGAGGTTGCCGGTGATGATCAGTGGCATGATCGAGGCGTCGACCACTCGCAGGCCCTGCATGCCGTGCACGCGACCCTCGCCGTCGACCACCGCCATCTCGTCGGTGCCCATCTTGCACGAGCAGGACGGGTGGAATGCGGTTTCGGCGTGCTCGCGGATGAATTTGTCCAGCTCTTCATCGGTCTGCACGTGCGCGCCCGGGCTGATCTCGCGGCCGCGGTACGGATCCAGCGCTGGCTGGGCCATGATTTCGCGGGTCAGGCGGATGCCGTCGCGGAATTCCTGCCAGTCCTGCTCGGTGGACATGTAGTTGAACAGGATGCTTGGGTGCTGGCGTGGGTCTTTCGACTTGGCCTGGATCCGACCACGGGCAGGTGAGCGCATGGAGCCCATGTGGGCCTGGAAGCCGTGCTCTTTCACACCGTTCGAGCCGTTGTAGTTAATCGCTACCGGCAGGAAATGGTACTGGATGTTCGGCCACTTGAATTCAGGACGGGTGCGGATGAAGCCGCCGGCCTCGAACTGGTTGCTGGCGCCGATGCCGGTGCCGTTGAACAGCCACTCTGCACCGATGGCCGGTTGGTTCCACCACAGCAGCGACGGATACAGCGACACCGGTTGGGTGCAGGCGTACTGCAGGTAAAGTTCAAGGTGGTCCTGCAGGTTCTCGCCGACGCCCGGCAGGTCGTGGACCACCGGGATATCGAGGCTTTCCAGCAGCGCGCGCGGGCCGACGCCGGAACGCTGCAGCAGCTGCGGCGAGGCGATGGCGCCGGAGGATACGATGACTTCCTTGCGCGCGCGGGCTTCGACGCGCTCTTCGCTGTCACCGACCAGGTAGGTCACGCCAATGGCGCGCTTGCCATCGAACAATACACGGTCGCTGAGGGCGTGGGTGACGATGGTCAGGTTCGGACGCTTCTTGGCCTGGTCCAGGTAGCCGCGGGCAGTGCTGGAGCGACGGCCGTTCTTGGTCACCGAACGGTCCATCGGGCCGAAACCTTCCTGCTGGTAGCCGTTGAGGTCTTCGGTGCGCGGGTAGCCGGCCTGCACGCCGGCTTCGACCATGGCGTGGAACAGCGGGTTGTTGCCGGCTTTCGGCGTGGCCACGCTGACCGGGCCTTCGCCGCCGTGGTAGTCGTTCGGGCCGATGTCGCGGGTTTCGGCTTTACGGAAGTACGGCAGGCAGTCCAGGTAGGTCCAGTCCTCGAGGCCCGGCAGTTCAGCCCAGCCGTCGAAGTCCATGGCGTTGCCGCGGATGTAGCACATGCCGTTGATCAGCGAGGAGCCACCCAGGCCCTTGCCGCGGCCACATTCCATGCGGCGGCCGTCCATGTGCGGCTCCGGATCGGTCTCGTAGGCCCAGTTGTAGCGACGGCCCTGCAGGGGGAAGGCCAGGGCGGCCGGCATCTGGGTGCGGAAGTCGAAGCGGTAGTCCGGGCCGCCGGCTTCGAGCAGAAGGACGGTGACGCTGGCGTCTTCGGTCAGGCGGGTGGCCAGGGTGTTACCGGCCGAACCGGCACCGACGATGATGTAATCGAATTCTTGGGACATTGAAGTACCCTCGTTGGCAGTTGTCAGGGAGCGGAAACGCCCGCGCTCAAGGGCGCGGGCGTGGCGGGACCAGGTTTAGAAAACCGAGTTGTAGCCGCCCAGCTCGACCTGAACCGACTTGATGCGAGTGTATTGCGCCAGCGAGCTGACACCGTTTTCACGGCCGACGCCCGACTGCTTGTAACCGCCAACCGGCATTTCGGCCGGCGACTCGCCCCAGGCGTTGATCCAGCAGATACCGGCTTCGAGCTTGTGGATGATGCGGTGGGCGCGGCTGATGTCGTTGGTGCAGACACCGGCGGCCAAGCCGTATTCGGTGTCGTTGGCGCGACGGATGACTTCTTCCTCGGTCTCGTAGCTGAGGATGCTCATCACTGGGCCGAAGATCTCTTCCTTGACGATGGTCATGTCGTCGGTGCAGTCGGTGAACACGGTCGGGGCGACGAACGCGCCCTTGGCGAAGTCGCCGTTCAGCAGGCGCTCACCGCCGCAGAGGACGCGGGCGCCTTCTTCTTTACCCTTGGCGATGTAGGACAGTACGCTTTCCATGTGCTGGAAGCTGACCAGCGGGCCGAAGTTGGTGTTCTCGTCTTCCGGGTTGCCGGCACGGATACGGGCAACGCGCTCGGCGATCTTGGCTTCGAAGGCGGCTTTCATCGCGGCAGGGATGAACACTCGGGTGCCGTTGGTGCAGACCTGACCGGAGCTGTAGAAGTTGGCCATCATGGCGATGTCGGCGGCCTTGTCCAGGTCGGCGTCGTCGCAGATGATCAGCGGCGACTTGCCGCCCAGTTCCATGGTGACTTCCTTGAGCGACGAGCTCGAGGCGCTGGCCATGACTTTCTTGCCGGTGGTGGTGCCACCGGTGAAGGAGACTTTCTCGATGCGCGGGTGCTCGGTCAGCCAGGTGCCGACTTCGCGACCGCTGCCGGTCAGGACGTTGAACACGCCGTTCGGCAGGCCGGCTTCGGTGAAGATCTCGGCCAGTTTCAGGGTGGTCAGCGAGGTGACTTCCGACGGCTTGAAGATCATCGCGTTGCCGGCGGCCAGGGCCGGGGCGGATTTCCACAGGGCGATCTGGATCGGGTAGTTCCAGGCGCCGATACCGACGGTCACGCCCAGCGGCTCGCGGCGGGTGTAGACGAAGGACGATTCGCGCAGGGGGATCTGCTCACCTTCGATGGCCGGTACCAGGCCTGCGTAGTACTCCAGCACGTCGGCGCCGGTGACGATGTCGACGTAGCGGGTTTCGGAGTACGACTTGCCGGTGTCCAGGGTTTCCAGCATGGCCAGCTCGTCGTTGCGCTCGCGCAGGATGTCGACGGCGCGGCGCAGGATGCGCGAACGCTGCATGGCGGTCATGGCGGCCCAGACTTTCTGGCCACGCTCGGCGCTTTCGACGGCCTTCTCGACGTCAGCTTGAGTTGCGCGCTGCACGTGGGCGAGGACTTCGCCGGTAGCTGGGTTGATGGCTTCGAAGGTGGCATCGCTGCCGGCGTCGACGTAAGCGCCATCGATGTAGAGTTTTTGCGTTCCGAAACGGGCCATAGTGTCCTCGCAAGTGCAGTGTGTGGTTGGCTGCCGCGTCACGCTCCTGCCGGCTGGCTGGTCGCTGCGCGCGGCTGTTCAGCGGCCTGGTCGTTCGTGCCCAGGGTCTGCTGCTTAGCCAGTTGTAGATCCATGTATTCGTAAGCGATGCGTATTGCCTGCTCGGTGTCGAATGCGTCACCCGACAGGGCGCCACGCAGCCACAGGCCGTCGATCAACGCTGCCAGGCCGCGGGCAGCCTTGCGCGCATGGTAGAGCGGCAGGGCGCGGCGGAACTGGCAGCACAGGTTGGAATACAGGCGGTGGTCGTTGATCCGCTGCAACCTGTGCAAAGACGGCTGGTGCATGCTGGAGGCCCAGAAGGCCAGCCAGGTTTTCATAGCCGGGCCATTCACCTGGCTCGCATCGAAGTTGCCTTCGATGATCACCTTCAGGTGGGCGCGCGGGCTGTCGTCCGTGAGGGCCTGACGACGCGCGATCACACCCTCGTTGAGCATGTTCATGATGTAGCGCATCGTCGCTGCGATCAGGCCGTTCTTGTCCTGAAAGTAGTGACTGATGATGCCGTTCGACACACCGGCCAAACGGGCAATCAGCGCAATGCTGGCATCTCCCAGTCCGACCTGATCGACCGCCTGCAAGGTGGCTTCGATCAACTGCTGGCGGCGGATGGGTTGCATACCGACCTTGGGCATCTTGCTCTCTCCTCAGGCCTGCGGGCAGACGACAAGCGGCTACCTCGGCGAAGACCAGTCTATTTTGTTTTGATTGAACGTTCAATCAATAAAGAATAAGCTCTGCGACAATTTGTGCCATTGACAGTTTTTCGGACGGTCACAGAGGCACGAATCGACACCCCAGGAAATCGCGTAACCCCCGGAATACAAGGCGTTGACGGGCATGAGCGATGCGAAAGACAGATTTTGCCGAGCAGTCACGGGCTGCGCGGCCGGCCCTTTGGAGCGGGCCAGGTGGCTGTGGCGAATGCGCGCACCTCCTCAGGGAGAGCAAGATTTGCCACAGGCGACCGGTCTGATTTTTTTGCAACGTTTCTATTCGGGATCACGGTTTCCAGGGTGCTTTTATAACACCTGACGCAGTAGGGCTATTGCACCAATTGCGTGGGAAATAACTGTTTAGCCTCCACTGCCGCACTGCCCGGAGCATTCGTGCAATGAGTTCTGCCTCCCTGACAAAGCCCCCCGCCGAGCGGGTACGGGTCAATCGCGTGGTGTTCTACACCTCGGCGCTGATGATCCTCGTTCTGACTGCCTTGCTGATCGCTGTACCCGAAGCCGCCGGCCAGGTGCTGGGCGTCGCCCAGAAATGGCTGACCCGCACCTTTGGCTGGTACTACATGCTGGTCATCTGTGGTTACCTGCTGTTCGTCGTCTACCTGGCCTTCTCCGACTTCGGCAAGCTCAAGCTGGGCGGCAAGGACGACACCCCGGACTTCAGCTACGGCGCCTGGGCCGGCATGCTGTTCTCCTCTGGTATCGGTATCTCGCTGCTGTACTTCGGTGCCTCCGAGCCGCTGGATCACTACTTCAACCCGCCGGAAGGCACGCCTGCCAGCCTCGAGGCCGCGCGCCAAGGCTTGCAACTGACTTTCCTGCACTGGGGCCTGCACGGCTGGGCGATCTACGCCTTGGTCGGCCTTGCCGTGGGTTACTTCGCCTACCGCCATAACCAGCCATTGGCACTGCGCTCGGCGTTGTATCCGCTGGTCGGCGAGCGTTGGGTCAAGGGCGGTGCCGGCCATGCCGTGGACATCTTCGGCATGTTCGTCACCCTGCTGGGCCTCGTGACCAACCTGGGTATCGGCTCGATGCAGGTGGCCTCGGGCCTGGAATACCTGTTCGGCATGGACCACAGCAAGACCAACCTGCTGGTGGTGATCCTGGTCATGGCCGGCGTAGCCACCGTGGCCGCGGTGTCGGGCGTGGAGAATGGCATCCGCCGCCTGTCCAACCTGAACATCCTGCTGTTCAGCGGCCTGCTGATCTTCGTGCTGCTGGCCGGCAATACCCTGCACCTGCTCAACGGCTTCGTGCAGAACATCGGTGACTACCTCAACGGCGTCGTGCTGAAGACCTTCGACCTGTATGTGTATGAAGGCGACAACGACAAGTCCGAGCGCTGGCTGGGCCTGTGGACCGTGTTCTACTGGGCCTGGTGGATCTCCTGGGGCCCGTTCGTCGGCATGTTCATTGCCCGTATCTCCAAGGGCCGGACCGTGCGTCAGCTGGTCAGCGGCGTGCTGCTGATCCCGCTGGGCTTCACCCTGGCCTGGCTGTCGATCTTCGGCAACACCGCGCTGGACCTGGTGATCAACCAAGGCGCGGTGGAACTGGGCAAGACCGCGCTCGAACAGCCATCGATGTCTATCTACCAGCTGCTGGAATTCTTCCCGGCCGCCAAGATCGTCATCGGCCTGGCAGTGTTCGTCGGCTTCGTGCTGTTCCTCACCCCCGCCGACTCCGGCGCGGTGATGATGGCCAACCTGTCGTGCAAAGGCGGCAAGGTCGACGAAGACGCCCCGCACTGGATGGTGGTGTTCTGGTCGGTGGTCATCACCCTGGTCACCATCGGCCTGCTGTTCGCCGGTAACTTCGAAGCCATGCAGACCATGGTGGTACTGGCCGGCCTGCCGTTCTCGGTGGTCCTGGTGCTGTTCATGTTCGGCCTGATGAAGGCGATGAAGCAGGACGTCGCGGTCGAGAGCGAGCGCGCCGAACTGGCCGCCCGTGGTCGTCGCGGTTTCAGCGAGCGTCTCAGCCAGCTGGACCTGCAGCCGACCCAGGCCGTAGTGCAGCGGTTCATGGACAAACAGGTCAGCCCGGCGCTGAAAGAAGCCGCCGAGCAGCTGCGTAACCTGGGCTTCGAGGTCGAGACCCGGGTAGGTCAGTCGCGCAACATGATGGGCCTGCGTGTGATGATGGAAGAGGGAAACCCCTTCGTCTACGAGGCCAGCCTGGATGGCTACCTGGCCGCGCCGAGCGAGGCGCCGGTCGAGGGCGAGCCGGAAGTGCAGCAGCGCTTCTACCGCGCCGAGGTGTACCTGCACGACGGCAGCCAGGAGTACGACCTGATGGGCTTCACCCGCGAGCAGATCGTGCGTGATGTGCTTGATCAGTTCGAAAGCCACCGCCAGTTGCTGGGACGTGTGTACAGCTGATATCGGCTGATATCAGGCAAGGGCCCGGTTCGTGAGAGCCGGGCCCTTTTTGTTTTCGTTGTCAGTGGGTGGCTGCCTCCAGGAGGTTCTCCCGAGGCACAGGGGATCATTGCTTTCTGACAGGGCTCGCATTCGTGTAGCGGCCTTGCCTGCCGTGGGCGGGCATGGCCTGGTTACCGCGTTCGGCGATCATCTGTCGCAGGCTGATCAACTCGATCCCCTGGCTCTTGAGCCGGGGAATCTCTTGCGCCAGGACGCTCAGTGTCTGCGGATATGGGTGCCCAATGAGTACCGCCGAACCCTGCTTGCGGGCCACCTCGATACCAAGACGCAGTTGCCCGGCAATGGCCTCGTTCGTTCGTACGTCGTCAAGAAAAACATCCCGCGAGAGATGCGCCAACCCCAGCGCCTGGGCCTCTGCCGCCGCCACCGTCGCCGCACTGGTGCGGCTGTCGACGAAGAACAGATGGCGGCGTTGCAGTTCACCCATCAACCAGGCCATCGGCTCGCGCTGGGCGGTCATGCGGCTGCCCATGTGGTTGTTGATGCCGGCGGCGTAGGGCACCTTGACCAGGGCGGCATCCAGGCGCCGGGCCAGTTCGTCGAGGGCGATGCCTGGGTGCCAGGCGTAGGGCCCGGTGGCAGGGTCCATGGGCATGTGCAGGATCACCGTGCGCCCAGCCTTGTGGGCCTGGCGGGCGAAGTCGGTGGCGTGCGGGGTGTCGGGCATGATCGCCATGGTCACCGGGCCGGGCAGGGCGAGCGTACGGCTGTCGCGTTCGCTGCTCTGGCCCAGGTCGTCGATGATGATGCTCATGTAGGCCTTGGCCGGGGCCGCTTGTGCAACGCCGGCCAGCAGGCAGAACAGCAGGGACAGCAGATAACGCATGGCGGGTATCAGTCACCCTTGGTGATGTTCAGGCCCTTGAGCAGGCTGAGGGCCTGGCTGAGCTGGAAGTCGTTGTCCTGTGGGCGATCCTTGCGCTTGGTACTGCCGGTCGGTCGGTCGGCGCCGCCGTTGCCGTTGCCCAGGTGACCCTGCAGGTCGGCTTCCTTGAAGTTGTCGTTGTCGGCTTCGGCGGTCAGCTTGGCCGGGCGCACTTCGATGTCCGGGACGATGCCCTGGGCCTGGATCGAGCGGCCATTGGGGGTAAAGTACAGAGCGGTGGTGAGCTTCAGCGCACGGTCGTTGGCCAACGGCAGTACGGTCTGCACCGAGCCCTTGCCGAAACTGTCGGTGCCCATCAGCACGGCGCGCTTCTGGTCCTGCAGGGCGCCGGCGACGATCTCCGAGGCCGAGGCGCTGCCGCCGTTGATCAATACCACCAGTGGCACGCCTTCGCTGGCATCGGCCGGGTCGGCGGAGTAGCGCAGTTCGGAATTGGCGATGCGGCCCTTGGTGTAGACGATCAGGCCTTTGGTGAGGAAGTGGTCGGCCACTTCGACCGCCGACTGCAGCACGCCGCCGGGGTTGTTGCGCAGGTCGAGGACCACGCCGCGCAGCTTCTTGCCGTTGTCCTTGCGCAGCTTGGCCAGGGCCTTGCCCACCTCGTCGCCGGTCTTGACCTGGAACTGGGTGATGCGGATGTAGCCGTAGTCGTTCTCCAGCAACTGGCTCTTGACGCTCTTGACCTGGATCACCGCCCGGGCCAGCGTCACGTCGAACGGCGTGCCGCCGTCGCGCACCAGGGTGAGGGTGATCTTCTCGCCGATCTTGCCGCGCATCTTGTCCACGGCCTCGGTCATGGTCTGGCCACGGGTCGGCGCGCCGTTGATCTTGACGATCAGGTCGCCGGCCTCGATGCCGGCGCGGGAGGCCGGTGTGTCGTCGATGGGCGAGACAACCTTGACGAAGCCGTCCTCCATGCCGACCTCTATGCCCAGTCCGCCGAACTCACCGCTGGTGCTTTCCTGCAGCTCCTGGAAGTCTTCGGGGCCGAGGTAGGCCGAGTGTGGGTCGAGGTTGCTGAGCATGCCCTTGATGGCGTTTTCCAGCAGGGTCTTGTCGTCGACCGGTTCCACATAAGCCGCCTTGATGCGGTCCATGACCTCGGCGAAAGTACGCAGCTCCTCCAGCGGCAAGGGTGCCTTGGCGGTCACCTCGGTGGCCGGCACCGCGGCCTGCTTGGCCCCTGGCTTGGCCGGTTCGGCGGCAATGGCCAACGGCGCGCCGATGACCAGGGCGATGGTCAGGGCCAGCTGGGTGAGACGAGGCGAGTGCAGCATGTCGAACGAACTCCTGATCCTGTTGGTGCTCCCAGCGGGAGCATCGGCGCCGCCGTTTCGTGGATGGCGCCGTAAAAGTAGCACTAACTAACCTCGGCACCATTGCGCGGGGTCGGTGGGCTGGCCCTGCTGGCGAATCGCGAAGTACAGGCCGGCGCTGTCCTGGCCACCACTGTCGCCGACCGTGGAAATGGCCTCGCCGGCCTTGACGATGTCGCCGGCGCTCTTGAGCAGGCTCTGGTTGTGGCCGTACAGGCTCAGGTAGCCATTGCCATGGTCGAGAATGACCAGAAGTCCAGCGCCGCGCAACCAGTCGGCGAACACCACCCGCCCGCCATGCACGGCGCGTACCTGGGTGCCCGCACTGGCGCTGATCATCACCCCGTCCCACTTGGCCCGCGCATCACCGCCGCGGGTGTCACCGAAGCGTGCCAGCAATCGACCATTGACCGGCCATGGAAGTTTTCCCCGTGCCGAAGAAAATGCGCCGCCATAGCTGGCCGTGTCGCTGGAAACCACCGGGCCCAAGGTAGTCCGGGCCTTCTTTGGGGCTTCCTCGGGTTCCTGGCTGCGGCGCGCGGCGGCCAAAGCCTGCGCCTTACGGCGTTTCTCTTCTTCCTGTTTGGCCAGCAGTGCCCGCTGACGTGCCTCTTCGGCCTCGCGTGCCTGGCGGGCGAGGGTTTCCTCAATGGTCTTGAGCACCTTGCTCAGGTCGGCCTGGTCCTGCTCGCGGCTCTGAAGTTTCTGGTCGCGCTCCTTCATGTCGTTGCTGAGCTTGGCCAGCACCTGTTGGCGCTTGTCGCGTTCGGCGACAAGGGCCAGACGCTGAGTGTCGAGCTCGGCACGTTGTGCCAGCAACTGCTGCTGGTGGCCGGCGATGTCCTGCTCGACGTTGGCCAACTGGCGCAAGGTCTCGTTGAAGGTGCGCAACTGGTCCATGCGCGCTTTGCTGAGATAGTCGTAATAGGTGAGGGTACGGGCGAACTTCTCGGGATTCTGCTGGTTCAGCAGCAGCTTGAGGTATTCCTCGCGACCGTTGTTCTGGTAGGCCGAACGGGCCTGGATGGCAATCAGGCGTTGCTGTTCAACGCGGGCGCTCTGGAGTTTTTTTTTCTCGTGGTCAAGGCGCTCCAGCTCGCCCTCGGTCTTTTTTAGTTCTTGCTGCAGAGCCTCCACCTGTTTCTCGAGGTTGCCGATATCGGTCTCGGTGGCCTTGAGGTCTTTCTGCACGCCGGACTTTTCCTCTTGGAGCTTGCCCAGCATCTTTTTCAGCTCGGCGATGTCCTGGCGGGTGGCGTCCAGCTGTTGTTGGGTCTGCGCGCGCTCATCGGCAGCGAAGGCCGGAGCAAGCAGGCATGACAGGGCGAGTAGGAACAGGGCGCGGAGCATGGGGTTGGGCGTACCAGGGATGGAGACTGGCCTAGTATGCCCGCGCAGCCGTGCAAAAAAAACGCCCAGCGGCGTGTGCGGCGGGGCGTTGGTCTGGAATTCAACTGTTTTGGGGGCCGCAAGGCAGCCCCGCTACATCGATCAGGCGTCGATCAGGATCGAGGTGCCGGTCATCTCCGCCGGTTTTTCCAGCCCCAGCAGCTTGAGCATGGTCGGCGCCACGTCTGCCAGTACACCGCCGTCACGGACCTTCACGTGACGCTTGCCGACATAGATGAACGGCACCGGCTCGGTGGTATGGGCGGTGTGCGCCTGGCCGGTGCATTCGTCTTCCATCTGCTCGACGTTGCCGTGGTCGGCGGTGATAAGCGCTTCGCCGCCGACCTTGTCCAGCGCCTCGACGATGCGACCGACGCAACCGTCCAGCGCCTCCACGGCCTTGACCGCGGCATCGAACACGCCGGTGTGGCCGACCATGTCGCCGTTGGCGTAGTTGACCACGATCACGTCATAACGCTGCTGCTCGATGGCCTCGACGATACGATCGGTGACTTCAGGGGCGCTCATTTCCGGCTGCAGGTCGTAGGTGGCGACCTTCGGCGACGGGATCAGGATGCGTTCTTCGCCTTCGAACGGCTCTTCGCGCCCGCCCGAGAAGAAGAAAGTGACATGGGCGTACTTCTCGGTTTCGGCGATGCGCAGCTGGGTCTTGCCGTTCTTCGCCAGGTACTCGCCGAGCACGTTGTTCAGGCTGGCCGGGGCGAAAGCCGCCGGGGCCGGGATCTTCGCCGAGTACTGGGTCAGGCCGATGTAGGCCGCCAGCTTGGGCAGGCGCGCGCGCGGGAATTCGTTGAAATCGGGCTCGACGAACACGCGTGACAGCTCGCGGGCGCGGTCGGCACGGAAGTTCATGAAGATCACGGCGTCGCCGTCTTCGACCTTGACCGCCTCGCCAATGCGCGTGGCCTTGACGAACTCGTCGCTCTCGTCGCGGGCGTAGGCGGCTTCAAGGCCGGCCACGGCGGTCGCTGCGGTGAATTCGGCGGCGCTGTCGACGATCAGATTGTAGGCGGCGCTGACGCGGTCCCAGCGGTTGTCGCGGTCCATCGCATAGTAGCGGCCGATCAGGCTGGCGATGCGGCCCTTGCCGAGCTTGGCGAAGGTGGCGTCGAGCAGCTCGATGGACGATTGCGCGCTGCGCGGCGGCGTGTCGCGGCCGTCAAGGAAGGCATGCAGGTAGATCTTTTCGGCGCCACGTTGCGCGGCCAGTTCGGCCATGGCCACCAGGTGGTCCTGGTGGCTGTGCACGCCACCGTCGGAGAGCAGGCCGAGGATGTGCACGGCCTTGCCGGCACCCACGGCCTTGTCCACTGCGCCGGTGAGCACCGGGTTTTCGAAGAAGTCGCCGTCGCGGATGGCCTTGGTCACCCGGGTGAAGTCCTGGTACACCACGCGGCCGGCGCCGAGGTTCATGTGACCGACTTCCGAGTTGCCCATCTGCCCGTCGGGCAGCCCCACGTCCATGCCGGAGCCGGAGATCAGACCATGCGGCTGGGTGGCGCGCAGGCGGTCGTAGACCGGCGTGTTGGCGGCGAAGATGGCGTTGTATTCGGGGCTTTCGCTGTGACCGAAGCCATCCAGGATGATCAGGGCCAGGGGTTTAGGCGTACTCGTCATCAATCAAACTCACGGTTGTTCAAAGATGATAAAGACACGCATTTTAGGGCAAATCCGCCAGCGACGGCGAATATTCCTCCCTTTGCCCGACCAGCGCGGTCAGGCATGCAACATGAAGGCGTGTTTGCCGCCAGCCCGGTGGGCTTTGGCGGTCATGGGGGGCTGTGTATACTGGCCGCCATTTTCAATCGCCTGGAACACCCCTGATGGTTGCTCACCTGATTCAATTCGCGACAGATCACTTCATCCTGGTGGCCATTTTCGTCGTCCTGCTGGTCCTGCTGCTGGTCAATGAAGTCCGCCGTGGCGGCCAGAGCCTGAGCAACGGCCAGCTGACCGCCTTGGTCAACGCCGACAAGGCCGTGGTGATCGATATCCGTACTGCCAAGGAATACTCGGCCGGGCATATCGTCGGTGCACTGAGCATGCCGCAGGACAAAGTGGCCGGCCGCATGACCGAGCTGGAAAAACACAAAGACAAGACCCTGATCGTCGTCGACGCGATGGGCCAGCAGTCCGGTACCCTGTGCCGCGAACTGCTCAAGGCTGGTTACACCGCCGCCAAGCTCAGCGGTGGCGTTTCCAGCTGGAAAGCCGATAACCTGCCCCTGGTGAAGTGATATGAAGCCCGTCATCGTCTATTCCAGCGACTACTGCCCCTACTGCATGCGCGCCAAGTACCTGCTCGAGAGCAAGGGCGTGGCGTTCGAGGAGATCAAGGTCGACGGTAAACCCCAGGTTCGCGCCGAAATGAGCCAGAAGGCCGGCCGTACCTCGGTGCCGCAGATCTGGATCGGCAGCACGCACGTCGGTGGATGCGATGACCTCTATGCCCTGGAGCGCGCGGGCAAGCTCGACGCGCTGCTGGCGGCCTGATTCGCACTGCATTCAAGAACATTAGGAAAAGGATCTGCCATGACTGACCAACAGAACAACGGCGCTGGTGCTGAAGAAACCGCACCACAATTCTCCCTGCAGCGCATCTACGTGCGCGATCTGTCGTTCGAGGCTCCGAAAAGCCCGCAGATCTTCCGCCAGCAGTGGGAGCCGAGCGTATCGCTGGACCTGAACACCCGCCAGAAAGCCCTGGAAGGCGACTTCCACGAAGTGGTGCTGACCCTGTCGGTGACCGTCAAGAACGGTGACGAAGTGGCGTTCATCGCCGAAGTGCAACAGGCCGGCATCTTCCTGATCGCCAACCTCGATGCCGCTTCGATGAGCCACACCCTCGGCGCGTTCTGCCCGAACATCCTGTTCCCGTACGCCCGCGAGACCCTGGACAGCCTGGTGACCCGTGGTTCGTTCCCGGCGCTGATGCTGTCGCCGGTCAACTTCGACGCCCTGTACGCGCAAGAGATGCAGCGCATGCAGGAAGCCGGTGAAGTGCCGACCGTGCAGTAATTTCTGCCGGTAAAGCAAAAGGCGACCTTCGTGGTCGCCTTTTTCATGCCTTGCTGGTGATCGGGCCCGAGCGGCAAGCGCATCAGCTTCCGGCAAACCCCTGCTGGCGCCACGCCTCGTACACCGTCACCGCCACGGTATTGGACAGGTTCAAGCTCCGGCACCCCGGCCGCATCGGCAGGCGCAGGCGTTGTTCGGCAGGCAGGCTGTCCAGCACCTCGGCCGGCAGGCCACGACTTTCAGGCCCGAACAGGAAGGCGTCACCGGGCTGGTACTCGACCTCATGAAACGGGTGCGAGCCTTTGGTGGTGAACGCGAACAGCCGAGGCTGATTCAGGCTTTCCAGGCATTCGGCCAGGCTTTGGTGGCGCTGTAGCGTGGCATACTCGTGGTAGTCCAACCCTGCCCGGCGCAAGCGCTTGTCGTCCAGTTCGAAGCTGATGGGCTCGATCAGGTGCAGGGCGCAGCCGCTGTTGGCGCACAGGCGGATGATGTTGCCGGTATTCGGCGGAATTTCTGGTTGAAAAAGGATGACGTGAAACATGCACGGCTCCAAGCGTGAAGATGACGAGCATTCTACCCCCGAACCCGACCCGCGTTCGAAGGCCTGGCCGCGGGTGCTGCTTTCGCTGGCGATCTTCGGCATGCTCGTGGGCCTGATGATCGGCCGGCTGACGGCGCCCGAGGAGCGGGTGCTGGAGCAGGTCGAGGTGGTCCAGGGCGGGCTGGACCTGTGGTTCAACGAAGAGCCGCAACTGCATGGCGAGAATGTCGAGGGTACCGTGGCCGTGGTGTTCCAGGCCGAGGGCAAGGCCGCGCGGGGCCAGTTGATGTTGCAGGACAAGCCGGTGGGCTGGCGTTTGCAGAAGAGCGAGAAAGGCTTGCTGTTGACGCTCGTCGCTGCGCGCCCCCTGCGCGGCGAATGGGCCGGCGCGCAGGAGGCGGGGCGTTGGCGGGTGCAGGTCAGGCTGCACGAATAAAAGAGGGGATATCCCGGCCTGCCTGTACCAGGGTCCCCGAAACTGGAGATGTCTGGGTTAATGCAGGTGTCGTGCCAGTTTTATCGGTATGGAAAAACAGGGGTTAGCCGGTATCTACAGCGGTCTTGGTGGATTATTTGCCTCGTCACGGTGCAAGGGGCACGTAATCGGTGCATGCACCGCTCGTGGGGCCAGCCCGTTCCCACGACATCAATGGCGTGGGAGCGGGCTGGCCTCACGATTCGTTGCAACGTTTGGATTCAGTGCTCTTCCGCCTCGTCCTCATCCCCTCCGGCGATATTCATCCCCAGCTCCTTGATCTTGCGCGTCAGGGTATTGCGTCCCCAGCCCAGCAACAGCGCCGCATCGCGACGTCGCCCAGCGGTGTGCTTGAGCGCGGTTTCGATCATGATCCGCTCGAAGCTGGGCACGGCGCTATCCAGCAGGTTGGTCTGGCCGCGGGCAAGGGCCTGGTCGGCCCACTGGCGCAGGGCCTGTTCCCAGTTGGTCACCGGCGCGGCGTCCTGGGGCAGGTTGAGCAGTTCCGGCGGCAGGTCACCGATCAGCACTTCGCGGCTGGAGGCCATCACGGTGATCCAGCGGCAGGTGTTCTCCAGCTGGCGCACGTTGCCCGGCCAGGGCAGGTTGCGGATGAATTCCTCGGTCTCCGGCTTGAGCAGCTTGGGCTCCACCGCCAACTCCTGGGCGGCGCGGCCGAGGAAATGGCGGGCCAGCGCCGGGATGTCCTCGCGCCGGTCGGCCAGGCGCGGGATATGGATGCGGATCACGTTGAGGCGGTGGAACAGGTCCTCACGAAACTTGCCGGCCTGCACCAGGGATTCTAGGTTTTGGTGAGTGGCGGCGATGATGCGCACGTCCACCTTCACCGGCACATGGCCGCCGACCCGGTAGAACTCGCCGTCGGCCAGCACTCGCAGCAGGCGGGTCTGGGTGTCGGCGGGCATGTCGCCGATCTCGTCGAGGAACAGTGTGCCGCCGTCGGCCTGCTCGAAACGCCCGCGACGCAGGTTGGCGGCGCCGGTGAAGGCGCCCTTTTCGTGGCCGAACAGTTCGGACTCCATCAGGTCCTTGGGGATCGCCGCCATGTTCAGGGCAATGAACGGCGATGCCGCACGCGGGCTGTGGCGATGCAGGGCATGGGCCACCAGCTCTTTGCCGGTACCCGACTCACCATTGATCAGCACGGTGATGTTGGAATGGCTGAGGCGGCCGATGGCGCGGAACACCTCCTGCATCGCCGGCGCTTCGCCGATGATCTCCGGGGTGCGGGCCAGCGCCTGGGGCACTTCCAGGGCCTGTTGCTCCTGGGCGTGCTGGTTGGCGCGTTTGACCAGCGACACCGCTTCGTCGACATCGAACGGCTTGGGCAGGTACTCGAAAGCACCGCCCTGATACGACGCCACGGCGCTGTCCAGGTCGGAATGGGCAGTCATGATGATCACGGGCAGCCCAGGGTGCTGTTCGCGGATCTGGGCGAGCAGGTCGAGACCGCTGGCGCCGGGCATACGGATATCCGAGATGATCACGTCCGGTTGCTGGCGGGCCAGGCGGCCCATGACACCATCGGCGCTGTCGAAGCTCTGGGTGGTCATGCCTTCCTGCTGCAGGGCCTTTTCCAGGACCCAGCGGATGGAACGATCATCATCGACGATCCAGACGGTTTCACTTCGGCTCATGGGGCGGTGGCTCCTTGTTCCAGGGGCAGGTAGATCGAGAACGTGGTGTGGCCGGCGTGGCTTTCACATTCGATCAGGCCCTGGTGCTGGCTGATGATGTTCTGGGTGATGGCCAGGCCCAGCCCGGTGCCGTCCGGGCGGCCGCTGACCATGGGATAGAAGAGCGTGTCCTGCAGTTCCGCGGGGATGCCGGGGCCGTTGTCGATGATCTCGATCCGCGCCACCAGGCGGTGGCGCACATGGCCGATGGTGAACTGGCGCACGGCGCGGCTGCGCAGGGTGATACGACCCAGGCGCAGTTCGTTCTGCCCGGCGATGGCCTGCATGGCGTTGCGCACGATGTTGAGTACGGCCTGGATCATCTGCTCACGGTCGATCAGTACGTCCGGCAGGCTCGGGTCGTAATCGCGCACCAGGGTGATGCCGCCCTGGCTCTCCGCCTCGACCAGACTGCACACCCGCTCAAGCACTTCGTGGATGTTGGTCATGCATAACGACGGCAGCTTGTTCGAGCCGAGCATGCGGTCGACCAGATTACGCAGGCGGTCGGCCTCTTCGATGATCACATTTGTGTAGTCGCGCAAGCCATCCTCCGGCAGCTCGCGGGCCAGCAACTGCGCCGCGCCGCGAATACCGCCGAGGGGGTTCTTGATTTCGTGGGCAAGGCCGCGCACCAGCATCTTGGTGGTCTCCTGCTTGCTCAGCTGGGCCTCCTCCTTGGTGATGCGCAGCAGGCGGTCACGCGGGTGCACTTCCAGCAGCAGCAGGGTCTGGCCCTGGTGCAGGATGGGCGTGACGGCGTAGTCGACGGTGATGCTCTGGCCGGTCAGCGAGGTCAGCTGGGCTTCGCGCTTGGTGAACGGGTGCGCCTGCTCCACCGCCTGGCGCAGCGAGTTGAGTGCCTCGGCCGATTCGGTGAACAGCTCGCTGATGAACTGGCCATGGCTGCGCTGGCCACTGACGGCCAGAAGCATTTCCGCAGCGGGGTTCATGTACTCCAGGCGCAGTTCGGCATTGAGCAGGAGCGTAGCCGTGGTCAGGTTGTCCAGAAGCAGACGGTGCTGTGCATCGCTGATGGTCATAAGGCGTCGTTGACCTCTGTAGGCACTCTTTTGGCGCCCCGGCCAGACCTGGGGCGCGCACGGATGACGTGCAGGATGCATTGAAAATGCAAGATCCAAACCAAGGCTCCGAAAAGAAGCGGAATTTCCGGATAAAGTCGCGTATGCGCGCAAATTCGGCACACAAAGTCTTGGTTAAACGATTCTTGCGACCCAAACTGGGATGCCTGCCGAGGCGCTCGGCCTAGTCATGCACCATTATGGAGCATAGGGTGCTCAGGTGTTTTTGCACAGTTGGCCGGTGGCGCGGATGAGTGCGAGGTGTCGCGTGGCTTCGTGGGTGCGTCGCTGAAGTGCGTCGGCCAGATACCCGGGGCAGTTGATCGAGGCGCTTTGGTCGAAGCGGGCAAGGGCCACCAGGAGTTGCGCCTGAAGGCGGTCCAATGTGGGGCGCACATCTTGGCCAAGATCGCGTCGAGGACGGTCCGGTGCCTGCCGTTCCCGGTGCCAGCTGTCTAGCAGGTAATATTGGAGCAGTTTACTGGCCTCGATCTGGTCAGCGAAGAATGCTTCGGCGCGTGCGGGATCCAGTTGGTAGGCAGTTGCGGCCTGGCGTGCACTGGTCAGGACCTGTTGCTCGCGTTCAACGGCCTGCACCGGTTGCCCTCGGTCCCATTTGTGCAGGGCGACCGCTTCGGCAAGGTCAAGGCGGCGCTCGATGGCGTCGAGCAAGGTTTCAAGGTTCGCAGTGGACGGCGCCGCGGCGCTGCAACCAGACAGTGCGAGGCAGCAAGTGAAGGCGAGGTGGGTGGTGCGCATGGCGATCTCCTGAATTGGTGGAGAGTCGAGTGTCGCAGTGCTGCCAAATACGGCTGTAAGCCTAGTCCGATGATGCCGATGCAAAAATGGAAACGGCCTCCCGAGGGAGGCCGTCCTGATGTCACCGACGCGAGGCGCCGATCAGATCAGCAGCTGTAGTACAGCTCGTATTCCAGCGGGTGCACGAAGGTGCGGACCTTGATCTCTTCTTCGCTCTTCAGCTCGATGAAGGCATCGATGAAGTCGTCGGAGAACACGCCGCCCTTGGTCAGGAACGCACGGCCTTTGTCCAGCTCTTCCAGGGCTTCCTTCAGGCTGCCACAGACTTGCGGGATTTCCTTGGCCTCTTCAGGCGGCAGGTCGTAAAGGTTCTTGTCGGCGGCATCGCCTGGGTGGATCTTGTTTTGGATGCCATCCAGGCCTGCCATCAGCAGGGCCGCGAAGGCGAGGTACGGGTTGGCCGACGGGTCCGGGAAGCGCGCTTCGATACGACGGGCTTTCGGGCTGCCGACGTAAGGAATACGGATCGAGGCGGAACGGTTGCGCGCCGAGTAGGCCAGCATCACCGGAGCTTCGAAACCTGGGACCAGACGCTTGTAGGAGTTGGTCGACGGGTTGGTGAAGCCGTTCAGGGCCTTGCCGTGCTTGATGATGCCGCCGATGAAGTACAGGGCGGTATCGGACAGGCCGGCATAGCCTTCGCCGGAGAAGGTGTTCTTGCCGTCTTTCCAGATCGACATGTGCACGTGCATGCCCGAGCCGTTGTCGCCGTATAGAGGCTTGGGCATGAAGGTGGCGGTACGGCCATAGGCGTCGGCAACGTTGTGCACGACGTATTTCAGAGCCTGTACTTCGTCAGCTTTCTTCACCAGGGTGTTGAACTTGACGCCGATTTCGTTCTGGCCGGCAGTCGCCACTTCATGGTGGTGAACTTCGACGGTCTGGCCCATTTCTTCCAGTGCGTTGCACATGGCGGTGCGGATTTCGTGGTCGTGGTCGAACGGCGGAACCGGGAAGTAGCCGCCTTTCACGCCCGGGCGGTGGCCTTTGTTGCCGCCTTCCACGTCAGCGCCAGTCATCCACGAGCCTTGCTCGGAGAAGATCTTGAACATCGAGCCGGAGATGTCCGAATGGAACTTCACTTCGTCGAAGATGAAGAACTCAGGCTCTGGGCCTGCGAACACGGTGTCACCGATGCCGGTGCTCTTCAGGTACTCTTCGGCGCGCTTGGCGATGCCGCGCGGGTCACGATCGTAGCCCTGCATGCTCGACGGGTCGACGATGTCGCAGGTGATGATCAGGGTCGGTTCTTCGGTGAATGGGTCCAGCACGGCGGTTTCGTCGACCGGCATCAGGATCATGTCGGAGGCTTCGATGCCTTTCCAGCCAGCGATGGAGGAGCCGTCGAACATCTTGCCGACTTCGAAGAAGTCTTCATCCAGGCCATCGCGCGCTGGCATGGTCACGTGATGCTGAATGCCTTTGGTGTCCGTGAAACGCAGATCAATCCACTTGACGTCATGATCTTTGATGAGTTGAACCGACTTCGACATGTTGTCCTCCGGATGGTCGAGGGCGCAGTTGGCCGCTGCCCTGGAAATAAGGGTGTCGCTGGGCGCGGATAGTCGGCCAAGCTTACCTGCCTCACAAGGGAGCAAATTGCATGCCAGTGCCCGAAAATGGCGAGGGTGGGATAAAAGGGGGCGTTGGCGGGCATTTGTCCAGGTGGCGCTGATGCAGAGCGCACCCATAAGATGCGCTTTTCAGAATTGCTGCACTATTATGGTGCGCGCCCGGGGGCCTCATTGCGGGGCAAGTCGCATCGGCGCTCCGCCGTGCCACGGTACATGCGCGATAAATCCAACCCTCTGTACAAAAGTTGGTCAAAAGCTGAGCAATTTCCGCTATAATTCGCGCCCCTCATTTTCGGTAGGCCCTGGGCGCGCTGTTAAACCAATGAAACTTATCGTCAAAGTCTTCCCAGAAATCACCATCAAGAGCCGGCCGGTGCGCAAGCGCTTCATCCGCCAGCTCGGCAAGAACATTCGCAACGTGCTCAAGGATATCGATCCTGAGCTCGCGGTCGATGGTGTCTGGGACAATCTCGAAGTGGTTACCCGCGTCGAGGACGAGAAGCTCCAGCGCGAGATGATCGAGCGCCTCACCTGCACACCGGGTATCACCCACTTCCTGCAGGTCGAGGAATATCCGCTGGGCGATTTCGACGACATCGTCGCCAAGTGCAAGCACCACTTCGGCCATCTGCTGGCCGGCAAGCGCTTCTCGGTACGCTGCAAGCGCGGCGGTCACCACGACTTCACCTCGATGGACGTCGACCGCTACGTCGGCAGCCAGCTGCGCCAGCAGTGCGGCGCCGCCGGCATCGACCTGAAGACGCCAGAAGTCGTGGTGCGCATGGAAATCCGTGACCAGCGCCTGTACGTGATCCACAACCAGCACAACGGCATCGGCGGCTACCCGTTGGGTGCCCTGGAGCAGACCCTGGTACTTATGTCCGGTGGTTTCGACTCCACCGTGGCGGCTTACCAGATGATGCGCCGCGGCCTGATGACCCATTTCTGCTTCTTCAACCTCGGTGGCCGTGCCCACGAGCTGGGCGTGATGGAAGTGGCCCACTACCTGTGGAAGAAGTACGGCAGCAGCCAGCGCGTGCTGTTCATCAGCGTGCCGTTCGAGGAAGTGGTCGGCGAGATTCTCAACAAGGTCGACAACAGCTACATGGGCGTCACCCTCAAGCGCATGATGCTGCGCGGCGCGGCGCACATGGCCGACCGCCTGCAGATCGACGCGCTGGTCACCGGCGAGGCGATTTCCCAGGTGTCGAGCCAGACCTTGCCGAACCTGTCGATCATCGACTCGGCCACCGACAAGCTGGTGCTGCGCCCGCTGCTGGCCAGCCACAAGCAGGACATCATCGACCAGGCCAGCGAAATCGGTACCGCCGACTTCGCCAAGCACATGCCCGAATATTGCGGTGTGATCTCGGTGAATCCGACCACTCATGCCAAGCGTCACCGCATGGAGCACGAAGAAAAGCAGTTCGACATGGCCGTGCTGGAGCGCGCCCTGGAGCGAGCCAAGTTCATCTCCATCGACCATGTTATCGACGAGCTGGGCAAGGACATCGAAATCGAGGAAGTGGCCGAGGCGCTCCCGGGCCATATCGTCATCGACATTCGTCATCCCGACGCCCAGGAAGACGAACCTCTGGTGCTCGAAGGCATCGAAGTCCAGGCCATGCCGTTCTACGCCATCAACAGCAAGTTCAAGCACCTGGACCCAACGCGCCAGTACTTGCTGTATTGCGACAAGGGTGTGATGAGCCGTCTGCACGCACACCACCTGCTCAGTGAGGGACATGCCAATGTGCGTGTTTATCGTCCGACATAAGACGCCAGGGCTGTATGGCGGCAGCATCCGCCATCGCCCTCCCGACCACCGGGCCCGCTGAGCCGTAAACCGTACATATTGGCCGCCTACACTGGCGGCAACCGAATCCTCTGATCGAGATACAGTTGTGATCGAAAATCTGCGTAACATCGCCATCATCGCCCACGTTGACCATGGTAAAACCACCCTGGTCGACAAACTCCTGCGCCAGTCCGGCACCCTGGAGCGTAACGAGCTCAACGACGAGCGCGTCATGGACTCCAACGACCAGGAAAAAGAGCGCGGCATTACCATTCTGGCGAAGAACACCGCCATCAACTGGAACGGCTACCACATCAACATCGTCGACACCCCCGGCCACGCCGACTTCGGTGGCGAGGTTGAGCGTGTAATGTCGATGGTCGACTCCGTGCTGCTGCTGGTCGACGCCCAGGACGGCCCGATGCCGCAAACCCGCTTCGTGACCAAGAAGGCCTTCGAAGCTGGCCTGAAGCCAATCGTCGTGATCAACAAGGTCGACCGTCCGGGCGCGCGTCCTGACTGGGTTCTGGACCAGATCTTCGACCTGTTCGACAACCTCGGCGCCACCGACGAACAGCTGGACTTCAAAGTCGTCTACGCCTCGGCCCTGAACGGCATCGCCGGTCTGGACCACACCGCCATGGGCGAAGACATGACCGCCCTGTACCAGTCGATCGTCGACAACGTACCGGCGCCGGACGTTGACCGTGAAGGCTCGTTCCAGATGCAGATCTCGGCACTGGACTACAACAGCTTCCTCGGTGTTATCGGTGTTGGCCGTATCGCCCGTGGTCGCGTCAAGCCGAACACCCCCGTTGTCGCCATCGACACCAACGGCAAGAAGCGTAACGGTCGAATCCTCAAGCTGATGGGTCACCACGGCCTGCACCGCGTCGACGTCGAAGAAGCCCAGGCTGGCGACATCGTCTGCATCAGCGGTTTCGACGAGCTGTTCATCTCCGACACCCTGTGCGCCCCGGACGCGGTCGAAGCGATGAAGCCGCTGACCGTCGACGAGCCAACCGTCTCGATGACCTTCCAGGTCAACGACTCGCCGTTCTGCGGCAAGGAAGGCAAGTTCGTCACCAGCCGTAACATCAAGGACCGTCTGGACAAGGAGCTGCTGTACAACGTTGCCCTGCGCGTCCAGGAAACGGACTCCCCAGACAAGTTCAAGGTCTCGGGCCGTGGTGAGCTGCACCTGTCCGTTCTGATCGAAACCATGCGCCGTGAAGGCTTCGAGATGGCCGTAGGCCGTCCTGAAGTGATCATCCGCGAAGTCGACGGCGTCAAGCAGGAGCCGTTCGAGAACGTCACCATCGACATCCCTGAAGAAGCCCAGGGCAAGGTCATGGAAGAAATGGGTCTGCGTAAAGGCGACCTGACCAACATGGTGCCGGATGGCAAGGGCCGTGTTCGCCTGGAATACAACATTCCAGCCCGTGGTCTGATCGGTTTCCGTAACCAGTTCCTGACCCTGACCAACGGTGCAGGCATCCTGACCTCGATCTTCGATCGCTACGACACCATGAAGTCGGGCCAGATGTCCGGCCGCCTGAACGGCGTACTGGTTTCGGTCGAGACCGGCAAGGCACTGACCTACTCGCTCGAAACCCTGCAGGCGCGCGGCAAGCTGTTCGTCGAGCACGGCCAGGAGATCTACAACGGTCAGATCATCGGCCTGAACAGCCGTGACAACGACCTGGGCGTGAACCCGACCAAAGGCAAGAAGCTCGACAACATGCGTGCTTCGGGCAAGGACGAAGTCATCGCCCTGGTACCGCCGGTTCGCCACACCCTGGAACAGGCCCTGGAGTTCATCCAGGACGACGAGCTGTGCGAAGTCACGCCGAAGTCGATCCGTCTGCGCAAGAAGATCCTGGACGAAGGCGAGCGTACCCGCGCTGCCAAGAAAGCCAAGAACTGAGTTAGCTCAGGCTGAATGAAAACGCCCCCGGTCGAAAGGCCGGGGGCGTTTTTGTTTGCCTTCAGAAATACGGGCTGCTTTGCAGTCCCGACATTTCAGGCGTGGCGCAGTCTCAGCGCCCGACCACCTTGGGCTTGTACGCGCAATACCCCGGCCGCGGTCCGACCTTGGGATGGTTGCGGCAGGTATCCGGGCGCTTGTCGTAGATGGTGCACAGACGGCTCTTGCGGTCCAGATAGAGGCAGTCATCGTTACTCATCCGGGTCAGGGTGAAGATTCCCGACTTCTGGTTGAAGCGTTCGATGATGCCGTCCTTCTGCAGGCGCTTGGCGATGTTCTTCGGTGGCTCGTCCTTCTCGAACTCGTCCACCACGCCAATGCGGATCAGATCCTTGATCTTCACCTCCACCGGCAGGGTGCAGCAGGTCGAGTGGCAGCCACCACACATGTGGCTGGCATAGCGCTGCCAAGTCTCCAGGCGGTCGACTTCAGCGGCGGCGATCAGGGTCGGTTTCATGGTTGCGGTTTTATTCTTGCAAGGAAAATCACGGTTTTGGGGCGCGCGATGATACCGGAGTTGTTCAAATTGTGAACAACCTTTTGCCGGTTTCGCAAACGGTGGATGAAAACCGCGAACCGTCGCTGTCGCTGTGTGTCAGAGCGTCTAGGCTGAACACTCTCCCTGCGCTTTCGCCTACTTGCCCGAGGATGCCGCATGTCCCAGGAAAACAAGGCCCGTGAGGCCAAAGCTCATCATGAAGAAGTGGCCGAGTTTCGCGCCGCCGTGCTGGCCAAGCTGACCTATGCGGTCGGCAAGGACCCGGAACACGCCTTCGACCACGACTGGTTCGAGGCCATCGCCCTGGCGGCTCGCGACCATATGGTCGACCACTGGATGGATCACACTCGCCAGGCCTACCGACGTAGCCAGAAACGGGTGTATTACCTCTCCCTGGAGTTCCTCATCGGCCGCCTGCTGTACGACAGCCTGAGCAACCTCGGCTACCTGGAGATCGCCCGCGAGGCCCTCGAGGGGCTGGACGTCGACCTGGAGCGCATCCGCCTGCTCGAGCCTGACGCGGCGCTGGGCAACGGTGGCCTCGGGCGCCTGGCGGCGTGCTTCATGGAAAGCATGTCGACCCTCGGTATCGCGGCCCATGGCTATGGCATTCGCTACGAGCATGGGTTGTTCCGTCAGGCGGTGGTCGATGGCTGGCAGCAGGAGCAAACTGAGAACTGGCTGGACTTCGGCAACCCATGGGAGTTCGAGCGGGCCGAGGTGATCTACCCGATCAGTTTCGGCGGCAGTGTCGAGACCGTGAACGAAGGTAACGGCCAGCAGCGTCAGGTCTGGTGGCCGGGCGAGACGGTTCGTGCGGTGGCCTACGACACCCCAGTGGTCGGCTGGCGCGGCTCCAGCGTCAACACCTTGCGCCTGTGGCGTGCCCGGGCGCTGGAGGAGCTGCACCTGGAGCGCTTCAATGCAGGTGACCACCTGGGCGCGGTGGCCGAAGTGGCCCGCGCCGAAAGCATCTCGCGAGTGTTGTATCCGGCCGACAGCACCGAGGCGGGTCAGGAACTGCGCCTGCGCCAGGAGTACTTCTTTGTATCGGCTTCCCTGCAGGACCTGCTGCGGCGCCACCTGAACATGCACAAGGACCTGCTCAACCTGCCGGACGCCGCTGCCATTCAGCTCAATGACACTCATCCGTCGATCGCCGTGGCCGAACTGATGCGTCTACTGGTGGACCAGCACGAAATCCCCTGGGAAAAAGCCTGGGAGCTGACCGTAGGGACTCTGGCCTACACCAACCACACGCTGCTGCCCGAGGCTCTGGAAACCTGGCCGGTGGCGCTGATGGAGCGCATGCTGCCGCGGCACATGCAGATCATCTACCTGATCAACGCCTACCATATCGATGCCCTGCGGGCCAAAGGTCTGCACGACTTCGACGTGCTGCGTGCCGTGTCGTTGATCGAGGAAGACAATGGCCGGCGTGTGCGCATGGGCAACTTGGCGTTCCTTGGTTCGCACAGCGTCAATGGTGTCTCTGCGCTGCACAGTAAACTGATGAAAAGCACGGTATTCGCCGAGCTGCACAAGCTCTATCCACAACGGATCAACAACAAGACCAACGGCATCACTTTCCGCCGATGGCTGTATCAGGCCAACCCGCTGCTCACCGCGATGTTGATCGAGGCGTTGGGTCCCGAGCTGCTCGACGATCCTGAAGGCAAGTTGAAGGGGCTGGCGCCGCATGCCGACAAAGCTACCTTCCGCAAGCAGTTCGCCGCCCAGCGCCTGCACAGCAAGCGCGCCCTGGCTAGCATCATCCAGGACAGGTTGGGGGTGACGGTGAATCCGGAGGCGTTGTTCGACGTACAGGTCAAGCGCATTCACGAGTACAAGCGGCAATTGCTCAACCTGCTGCACACCGTGGCGCTGTACCAGGCCATCCGCAATGACCCCAGCACCGACTGGGTGCCCAGGGTGAAGATTTTTGCCGGCAAGGCGGCGGCCAGCTACCACCAGGCCAAACTGATCATCAAGCTGGCCAACGACATCGCCCGGGTGGTCAATAACGACCCCACGGTACGAGGCCTGCTCAAAGTGGTGTTCCTGCCCAACTACAACGTCAGCCTGGCCGAGAGCATCATCCCGGCGGCGGACCTGTCCGAGCAGATTTCCACGGCGGGTTACGAGGCCTCCGGCACCAGCAACATGAAGTTTGGCCTCAATGGCGCCTTGACAATCGGCACGCTCGACGGCGCCAACGTCGAGATGTGCGAGCAGGTGGGGGCGGAGAACATGTTCATCTTCGGCCTGACCGCGCAGCAGGTGGAGGCGCGCAAACGCAGCGGCGACTTTGGCGCCGCGTCGGCGATCGCCGCCTCCCATCGTCTGGGCGACGTGCTGCAGGCGATTCGCAGCGGGGTGTTCTCGCCTGATGATCCAGCGCGCTATGCCGGGTTGGTGGACGGGCTGATCGCCTACGACCGCTTCCTGGTGTGCGCCGACTTCGATGCCTACTGGGACGCCCAGCGGCGGGTCGAGGAGTTGTGGCACGCGCCGCAGGACTGGTGGCGCGTGGCGGTGCTGAATACGGCGCGGATGGGCTGGTTCTCGTCGGACCGGACCATTCGCGAGTATGCGACCGAGATCTGGAAGGCCTTGGATTGAAGCGTGGGGCTGCCCGGCAGCCCCAATCGACCAGCTGCATGAACTCAATGGTCAAAGCGCCGTCTGATCCGCCAGTCGAGTCTCTTTGCTCGCTAGCCCGTCACTCTCCCTGTAAACTGCGGGGGTTTTTCTCCCCCTTTCCTTTTCGGAGCCATACATGTCCCGCGTTACCCTGAGTCGCTATCTGATTGAGCAGACCCGCAGCAACAATACCCCTGCCGATCTGCGCTTCCTGATCGAAGTGGTGGCGCGTGCGTGCAAGGAGATCAGCCACCACGTGTCCAAGGGCGCCCTGGGCGGCGTGCTGGGCAGCATGGGCACCGAGAACGTGCAGGGCGAGGTGCAGAAGAAGCTCGACGTGATTTCCAACGACATCCTGCTCGAAGCCAACGAGTGGGGCGGTCACCTGGCCGGCATGGCTTCCGAAGAGATGGACAATGCCTACCAGATCCCGGGCAAGTACCCCAAAGGCGCCTACCTGCTGGTCTTCGACCCACTGGACGGCTCGTCGAACATCGACGTCAACGTCTCGGTCGGCACCATCTTCTCGGTGCTGCGTTGCCCGAACGAATACCTGAGCCAGAACGAAACCCTGAACGAGAACGCATTCCTGCAGCCAGGCACCCAGCAGGTCGCCGCCGGCTACGCCATCTACGGCCCGCAGACCATGCTGATCCTGACCCTGGGCAACGGCGTCAAGGGCTTCACCCTGGACCGCGAGCTGGGCAGCTTCGTCCTGACCCACGAAAACATCCAGGTACCGGCCACCACTGCCGAGTTCGCCATCAACATGTCCAACCAGCGTCACTGGGAAGCCCCGGTGCAACGCTACGTGGGCGAGCTGCTGGCCGGCGAGACCGGGCCGCTGAAAAAGAACTACAACATGCGCTGGATCGCCTCGATGGTGGCCGACGTGCACCGCATCCTGACCCGTGGCGGCCTGTTCATGTACCCACGCGATGCCCGCGAGCCGAGCAAGCCGGGCAAGCTGCGCCTGATGTACGAAGCCAACCCGATGTCGTTCATCATCGAACAGGCAGGCGGCGCTTCCACCAACGGTTACGAGCGTATCCTCGACATCAAGCCGGAGAGCCTGCACCAGCGCGTGTCGGTGATCCTCGGCTCGAAGGAAGAGGTCGAGCGCGTCACCGCCTACCACAAGGAGTAAGTCATGCTCGCACCTTGGCAGCCGTTGCTGGAGTGGTGGTTCGGTTGGGGCACGAGTGCCCAGGCCGTGGCTGACGAGAAGAACACGCTGTGGTTCGGCAAGCATCACGACGCCGATGCCCAGGCGCTGTTCGGCGACCTGGTCGAGCAAGCCCTGGCGGGCGGGCTCGACGAGTGGCAGCAGAGCCCCCAGGGCTGGCTCGGTCTGGTGCTGCTGCTGGATCAGCTGCCGCGCATGATCTATCGCGACACGCCGCGTGCCTTCGAGGGTGACCGGCGTGCCCAGGTAGTGGCCATGCAGGGGTTGCAGAAGGGCTGGGACTACCAGCTGCTGCCGATCCAGCGGGTGTTCGTGCTGCTTGTGCTGGAGCATGCGGAGGTGCTGGACTGGCAAAATCTGTGCGTCGAGCGTTACCAGACCTTGCTGGACGAGCAGCCCGAGGCCAACCGTCGGTTGTTCGAAGGCTTCCTCGACTATGCCGAGCAGCACCAGCGGGTGATCGCCCGCTTCGGGCGCTTCCCGCACCGCAACCTGGTGCTGAACCGCCCGAGCACCAGTGAAGAGATGGACTTCTTGCTGGAGCCTGGGTCCAGGTTCTAGTGCCAGTGGGGCCGCGAAGCGGCCCCAGCCATCTCAGATCCTGAAGCTACCCACCAGATGCTTCAACCGCTCGACCTGATGCTCCAGGTCGGTGCAGGCACGCAAGGTGCTCTGCAGGTTCTGCACCCCTTCCTGATTCAGCGTATTGATCTCGGTGATGTCGACATTGATCGACTCGACCACGGCCGTCTGCTCTTCGGTGGCGGTGGCCACCGACTGGTTCATGCCGTCAATCTCGCCGATGCGCTGGGTGACGCTGCACAGGCGTTCGCCGGCCTGGTTGGCGATGCCGACGCTGCGGTCGCTGTGCTGCTGGCTCTGGTTCATGGTGCTCACGGCCACCTGGGCGCCGGCCTGCAGCTCCTCGATCAGGCGCTGCACCTGCTGTGCCGAGTCCTGGGTGCGGTGTGCCAGGTTGCGCACCTCGTCGGCCACTACCGCGAAACCGCGTCCGGCTTCGCCGGCACGGGCCGCCTCGATGGCCGCGTTGAGCGCCAGCAGGTTGGTCTGCTGCGAAATGCCGCTGATTACATCGAGGATCTGACCAATGTTCGCCGTGTGATTATTCAGCGTCTCGATGTTGCCGCTGGCATCGCTGATGCGCGCCGATAGCTGGTTCATCACATCGATGGTCTCGCCGACCACTTGCTGGCCTTCCTCGGCCAGGCCGCGGGCGGCGCTGGAATGCTGCGAGGCGAGGGCGGCGTTCTGGGCGATTTCCTGGGCGGCGGCGCCGAGCTGGTTGATCGCCGCGGCGACACTGCTGGTGCGGCTGGACTGCTGGTCGGCGTTGTGGATCGAGGCGTTCGAGGCGCTGACCACCTGACCGGCCACGGCATTCACCTGGCCGGTGGCCGAGGCCACTTCGCGGATCGATTCGTGGATCCGCTCGACGAAGCGGTTGAACGACTGCGCCAGGCTGCCGAACTCGTCCTGGGCGTGGATGGCCAGGCGCCGGGTCAGGTCGCCTTCGCCCTCGGCGATGTCGCGCATGGCGCGGCCCATGACGTGCAGCGGTTCCATCAGCACGCGGATCAGCAAGCCGAGCAGGGCGATGATCACCACCACCGCGATCAGTGTCGCCACCACGGCCGAAGTGCGCAGTTCGCCGAGCATGGCGAAGGCTGCGTCCTGGTCCAGTACCAGCGCCACGTACCAGTCCGCCGACGGCACGCCATCGACGTGGGTGAAGCTGATGAACTGTTTGCGACCCTCGACTTCCACTTCCTTCAGGCCGCTGCCGATGCGCAGGTTGCTGCCAGGGTAGACATCCGCCAGGGGCTTGAGCGCCAGTTCGCCCTTGGGGTGGATGAGCACCTTGCCCTCGCCGTTGACGATGAAGGCGTGCCCGTGGCCGCCGAAGTCCAGGGTGTTGACCAGGTTGCTGATGGTCTGCAGATCGGTGTCGACACCGCTGACGCCGATCATGCGCCCGCCCTGTTGCACCGGAGTGGCCAGGGTAATTACCAGCTTGCCGGCCGATACCGAGATGTACGGTTCGGTGACGATGGTCTGGCCCGCGGCGCTGGCCGCCTTGTACCAGCCGCGCACGCGCGGGTCGTAGTCGGCGGCGCGGTTGCCCACCGGCACCGACTGCATGCTGCCATCCTGGCCGCCGAAGTAGGTGAGGATGAAGTTGCTGCCGTACACCGGCAGCGCCAGGATGCGCTCGAGGCTGCTCTTGGCGGGGCCGTCGACGGCAATCTGCTGGGCCACCGAGTTCACCAGCTGGATACGGCTGTCGAGCCAGGTGCGGATGTTGCCGGCGGTGAGGTTCCCCAGCGATTGCAGCGTCGACTCGGTGTCGCTACGCAGCGACTGACGCTGTCGGTAGTCGTTGAACAGGACGAAGCAAGTGAAGGCGACGGCCACCACCAGAGCGGCGGCCAGCAGGATCTTGTGGCTGAACTTGAGGTTCTTGGTCATTTTTCTTGGAATCTGCGCACGGGCACGAAGGGGAGGGGTGCGGCAAAAGGCCACACAACCGCTCTATGTCGACGCGCAGAGATAAAACATTAATCGTTTGCGCGCCAGGCGACCAACGGTGCACAACGAAACCTCGTCGGCCAGGGAACCGAGGAGCCTTTTTCCCTTCTAAGCTCCCTGCAGGCCCTCGCGCCTGTGTATCCATCTCCAGGAGTGTCCCTTCATGTCGTTGCGTTCCCTCGCCCTGTTGTCCTTGTGCGTCGTCCTGACCGCCTGCAGCAAGATCAACCAGGAAAACTATTCCAAGCTCAAGGCCGGCATGAACAAGGCCGAGGTCGAGCAGTTGCTCGGCACGCCCAAGGAGTGTTCCGGCGCGCTGGGCATGAGCAGCTGCACCTGGGGTGACGAGAAGAGCTTCATCAGCGTGCAGTACGCGGCGGACAAGGTCCTGATGTATTCCGGGCAGGGCCTCAAATGAGGCACCTGCACCTGCTGCTGGGCGTGTGCCTGGTGATGCTGCTGGGTGGCTGCGCCACCTCGGCCACCCACCCGCTGGCGCCGAAGACCGCAGGTGCGGTCGACCTCAAGCGTTACCAGGGCAAATGGTTCGAGCTGGCGCGCCTGCCAATGAAGTACCAGGACGGTTGCGCCCAGTCCGAGGCCCATTACAACCTCAAGCCCGATGGCACGGTCGGCGTGCTGAACCGTTGCCGTACCCTGGGTGATGAATGGCTGCGGGCCGAGGGCCATGCCACGCCGCAGCAGGCGGGGCACACCGACAAGCTGTGGGTGGAGTTCGACAATTGGTTCACCCGCCTGGTGCCCGGGGTGGCCAAGGGGGACTACTGGATCTTGTTCGTCGACGAGCGCTATCGCACGGCGATCGTCGGCAGCCCGGACCGCAAGTACCTGTGGATACTTTCGCGTACGCCCTCGTTGCCGGCGTGGGAGCGTGAGAACCTGCTGGCCAAGGCGCGGCAGCAGGGCTTTGATACCAGCCGCCTGATCTGGCGCACGCCCGACAAGAGCATCGTCGCCCGGCATTGAGGACGCCATCGCGCGTCAAACCCGCTCCCCACACGTACTCGTGGGAGCGGGCCCCGCGATGTTTCGACTGTCAGTCCAGCAACTGTCGCAGCACTTGTACAAACGCTGCCGCGCTTTGCTCCTCCTGTTCATGCCGCCCTTGGCGCACCACCCACTGCCCGTTGACCATCACATCGCGCACCTGGCGATCAGAACCCGCGAACAACCAGCGGTTGAGAATGGCATCGCCGTCGGCCACGGCCAGATACGGATCCTGCCCGTCGAGAACCAACCAGTCCGCCCGCTTGCCCACGGCCAGCTCGCCGATCGGCTGCCCCAGCGCCTGGGCACCGCCCAGCAGCGCGGCGTCGTACAAGGTTCGCCCAACCATCGGTTGATCGGCGCGATACAGGCGATTGCGCCGCTGGTCACGCAGGCGCTGGCCGTACTCAAGCCAGCGCAGTTCCTCGACCACGCTCAAGGACACATGGCTGTCCGAGCCGATACCCATCCGCCCGCCCTGGGCCAGGTAGTCCAACGCCGGGAAGATGCCGTCACCCAGGTTCGCCTCGGTGGTCAGGCACAGGCCTGCCACCGCGCCACTGCGGGCCATGGCGGCGACTTCGTCGCCTTCGGCGTGGGTGGCATGGACCAGGCACCAGCGCTGATCGACATCGACATGCTCGTACAGCCATTGCAGCGGACGGCGGCCGCTCCAGGCCAGGCAGTCATCGACTTCCTTCTGTTGCTCGGCAACGTGGATATGGATCGGGCAGGTTTTGTCGCTGGCACCGAGCACATCGGCGATCTGCTCCGGTGTCACGGCGCGCAGCGAGTGGAAGCACAGTCCCAGTGCCTGCGCCGGCTGTAGTGCCAGCAATGGCGCTAGCTGCTGTTGCAGGCGAAGGTATTGTTCGGTTGAGTTGATGAAGCGCCGTTGCCCGTCATTGGGCGCCTGGCCGCCGAAGCCGGCATGGCTGTACAAGACCGGCAGCAGCGTCAGGCCGATGCCGCTGGCGCCGGCGGCGGCGCTGATGCGGCGTGACAGCTCGGCGGGGTCGGCGTAGGCCTGGCCGTTCTGGTCATGGTGCACATAGTGGAACTCGGCCACCGAGGTGTAGCCGGCCTTGAGCATCTCGATATACAGCTGGCGCGCGATCACTTGCAGTTGTTCCGGCGTGATCCGGCCGACCAGGCGGTACATCAGCTCGCGCCAGGTCCAGAAGCTGTCGTTGGGATTGCCGGCCACTTCCGCCAGCCCCGCCATGGCCCGCTGGAATGCGTGCGAGTGCAGGTTGGGCATGCCCGGCAGCAGCGGCCCGGCCAGGCGCTCGGCGCCCTCGGCGTCGGCATCGGCCATGATCGCGGCCAGCCGACCGTCGGCGGCGACCTCCAGGCGGACATTGCGGGCCCAGCCCGAAGGGAGCAGGGCGCGTTCGGCGAAGTAGGCGGGCATCGGTGAAATCCTGTTATTGTTAACTTGTATATACATATACAGCCGTTTGCCTGCCGGGTAAACTCCGGCAAGCTACCGTTCACTCCAACCGCACAAGGATTCAACGCCGTGCCGACACTTCCTGTCTCCGCGCTGGTTGCCCAGATGGGCGAAGGGCCGGCGCCGCTCTACGCCCGGGTGAAACACATGATCATCCAGCAGATCGAGAGCGGCAGCTGGCCGCCTCATCACCGGGTGCCATCGGAAAGCGAACTGGTCAGCGAGCTGGGCTTCAGCCGCATGACCATCAACCGCGCCCTGCGCGAACTCACCGCCGAAGGCCTGCTGGTGCGCATGCAGGGCGTCGGCACCTTCGTCGCCGAACCCAAGAGCCGCTCGGCGCTGTTCGAGGTCAACAACATCGCCGACGAGATCGCCGGACGTGGCCACCAGCATAGCTGCCAGGTGATAAAGCTTGCCGAGGAAGCCGCCGGTTCCGAACGCGCCCTGGCCCTGGACATGCGCGAAGGCCAGCGGGTCTTCCACTCGCTGATCGTGCATTACGAAAATGGCGTGCCGGTGCAGATCGAGGATCGCTACGTCAACGCCGCCATCGCTCCGGACTACCTCAAGCAGGATTTCACCCGGCAGACGCCCTACGCCTACCTGTCGCAGGTGGCGCCGCTCACTGAAGGCGAGCACGTGGTCGAGGCGATCCTTGCCGAACCTGAAGAATGCAAGCTGCTGCAGATCGAGCGGGGCGAGCCGTGCCTGTTGATCCGTCGTCGCACCTGGTCGGGACGCCAGCCAGTCACCGCTGCGCGCCTGATCCACCCCGGTTCCCGTCACCGTCTGGAAGGACGATTCAGCAAATGACCCAGTTGCAGCTGTTGCGTGCCCAGGATTATCCGCGCATGCCCTGGAAAAACGGTGGCGGTTTCACCGAAGAAATCACCCGCGACGCAGGCGACAGCCTGGACGGTTTCGGCTGGCGCCTGTCGATCGCCGATATCGAGGAGTCCGGTGGTTTTTCCAGCTTCACCGGGTACCAGCGGATCATCACCGTGTTGCAGGGCGATGGCATGCGCCTGCTGGTCGATGGCCAAGCCAGCCGGCCGTTGCTGCCGTTCGACGCCTTCGCCTTCAATGGTGAAAGCCAGGTGAGCTGCAAGTTGTTGGGTGGGGCGATACGCGACTTCAACCTGATCTATGCGCCGCAGCGGTATCGGGCGCGGTTGCAGTGGTTCGATGGTTCGAATCGGTTGTTCAGCTCGGCTTCGACGCTATTGCTGTTTGCCGCCAGCACTCATGTCGAGGTGGGGCTGGCTGGGGAGGAGACGCAGCAGCTTGGGCGGTATGACTGCCTGCGTGTCGATGGCAATGAAGGGTTGCTGGAAGTGGATGTACAGGGGCGGTTCTGCCTGATCGAGCTGATTTCACACTGACCTGTCATCGTTGAAAGGGGCTGCTGTGCAGCCCATCGCTGGTAAGCCAGCTCCCACATGGGCCAAGTGAACCCTGTGGCAGCTGGCTTGCCAGCGATGGGACGCACAGCGGCCCCTTTTTCGTTTCTCCGAGGAATGGGCACTCTTTTTAGTTGCCTATGCTTGTACATACAAGTAAAGATGTGTTTGTATAGTCGCCACGACACACACATGCCGTCGGACGACCGCAGAGGACATCCCCGTGACTGACAACAACAAGTACCGTGACGTAGAAATCCGTGCCCCGCGTGGCAACAAGCTGACCGCCAAGAGCTGGCTCACCGAAGCTCCGCTGCGCATGCTGATGAACAACCTCGACCCACAGGTCGCCGAAAACCCGAAAGAGCTGGTGGTATACGGTGGCATCGGCCGCGCCGCGCGCAACTGGGAGTGCTACGACAAGATCGTCGAAACCCTGACCCGCCTGGAAGACGACGAAACCCTGCTGGTGCAGTCGGGCAAGCCGGTCGGCGTGTTCAAGACCCACAGCAACGCCCCGCGCGTGCTGATCGCCAACTCCAACCTGGTACCGCACTGGGCCAACTGGGAACACTTCAACGAACTGGACGCGAAAGGCCTGGCCATGTACGGCCAGATGACCGCTGGCAGCTGGATCTACATCGGTAGCCAGGGCATCGTCCAGGGCACCTATGAAACCTTCGTCGAGGCCGGCCGCCAGCACTACAACGGCAGCCTCAAAGGCAAGTGGGTATTGACCGCGGGCCTGGGCGGCATGGGCGGCGCCCAGCCACTGGCGGCAACACTTGCCGGCGCCTGCTCGCTGAACATCGAGTGCCAGCAAAGCCGCATCGACTTCCGCCTAGAGACCCGCTACGTCGACGAGCAGGCCACTGACCTGGACGACGCCCTGGCGCGCATCGCCAAGTACACCGCCGAAGGCAAGGCCATCTCCATCGCCCTGCACGGCAACGCCGCCGAGATTCTGCCTGAGCTGGTCAAGCGTGGCGTGCGCCCGGACATGGTCACCGACCAGACCAGCGCCCACGACCCGCTCAACGGCTACCTGCCGGCCGGCTGGACCTGGGAGCAGTACCGCGACCGCGCGGTGACCGACCCGGCAGGCGTGGTCAAGGCCGCGAAACAGTCGATGGCCGTACATGTACAAGCCATGCTCGACTTCCAGAAGCAGGGCATCCCGACCTTCGACTACGGCAACAACATCCGCCAGATGGCCAAGGAAGAGGGCGTGGCCAACGCCTTCGACTTCCCGGGCTTCGTCCCGGCGTACATCCGCCCGCTGTTCTGCCGCGGCGTCGGCCCGTTCCGCTGGGCCGCGCTCTCGGGCGATGCCGAAGACATCTACAAGACCGACGCCAAGGTCAAGGAACTGATCCCCGACGACGCCCACCTGCACCGCTGGCTGGACATGGCCCGCGAGCGCATCAGCTTCCAGGGCCTGCCGGCGCGCATCTGCTGGGTTGGCCTGGGCCTGCGCGCCAAGCTGGGCCTGGCGTTCAACGAGATGGTGCGCAGCGGTGAGCTGTCGGCGCCCGTCGTCATCGGCCGTGACCACCTGGACTCGGGCTCGGTATCCAGCCCCAACCGCGAAACCGAAGCCATGCGCGACGGCTCCGACGCGGTCTCCGATTGGCCGCTGCTCAACGCCCTGCTCAACACCGCAGGCGGCGCCACCTGGGTTTCGCTGCACCACGGCGGTGGCGTGGGCATGGGCTTCTCCCAGCATTCGGGCATGGTCATCGTCTGCGACGGTACCGATGAGGCCGCCGAGCGTATCGCCCGCGTACTGACCAACGACCCGGGCACCGGCGTGATGCGCCACGCCGACGCCGGCTACCAGATCGCCATCGACTGCGCCAAGGAGCAGGGCCTGGACCTGCCGATGATCACCGGCTGATCGCCGCGCTTTGGATCGCACCCTCCACGGGTGATACTGAACAATAAGAAGGGGGCCATGGCCCCCATGCGATTGGAGTAGCGAAGTGACCGAATTGACCCTCAAGCCCGGCACCCTGACCCTGGCCCAGCTGCGCGCCATCCACGCCGCGCCCGTGCGCCTGCAGCTCGATGCCAGCGCCGCGCCCGCCATCGACGCCAGCGTCGCCTGCGTCGAGCAGATCATCGCCGAAGACCGTACCGCCTACGGCATCAACACCGGTTTCGGCCTGCTGGCCTCGACCCGCATCGCCAGCCACGACCTGGAAAACCTGCAGCGCTCGCTGGTGCTGTCCCACGCCGCCGGTATCGGCGCGCCGCTGGACGACGACCTGGTGCGGCTGATCATGGTGCTCAAGATCAACAGCCTCAGCCGTGGCTTCTCTGGCATCCGCCGCAAAGTCATCGATGCGCTGATCGGCCTGGTCAACGCCGAAGTCTATCCGCACATCCCGCTGAAAGGTTCGGTCGGCGCCTCCGGCGACCTGGCGCCGCTGGCGCACATGTCGCTGGTGCTGCTGGGCGAAGGCAAGGCCCGTTACAAGGGCCAATGGTTGCCGGCCACCGAAGCCCTGGCCGTCGCCGGCCTGGAGCCACTGACCCTGGCCGCGAAAGAGGGCCTGGCCCTGCTCAACGGCACCCAGGCCTCCACCGCCTATGCCCTGCGTGGCCTGTTCCAGGCCGAAGACCTGTACGCCGCGGCCATCGCCTGTGGCGGTCTGAGCGTCGAGGCGGCGCTGGGTTCGCGCTCGCCGTTCGATGCGCGCATCCATGAAGTGCGCGGCCAGCGTGGCCAGATCGATACCGCCGCCTGCTTCCGCGACCTGCTGGGCGATTCCAGCGAAGTCTCGCTGTCGCACAAGAACTGCGACAAGGTGCAGGATCCGTACTCCCTGCGCTGCCAGCCGCAAGTCATGGGCGCCTGCCTGACCCAGATCCGCCAGGCCGCCGAGGTGCTGGGCATCGAAGCCAACGCCGTGTCGGACAACCCTCTGGTGTTCGCCGCCGAGGGCGACGTGATCTCCGGTGGCAACTTCCACGCAGAACCCGTGGCCATGGCTGCCGACAACCTGGCCCTGGCCATCGCCGAGATCGGCTCGCTGAGCGAGCGCCGCATCTCGCTGATGATGGACAAGCACATGTCCCAGCTGCCGCCGTTCCTGGTGGAAAACGGTGGTGTGAACTCCGGCTTCATGATCGCCCAGGTCACCGCTGCCGCCCTGGCCAGCGAGAACAAGGCACTGTCGCACCCGCACAGCGTCGACAGCCTGCCGACTTCGGCCAACCAGGAAGACCATGTGTCGATGGCCCCGGCCGCCGGCAAGCGCCTGTGGGAAATGGCCGAGAACACCCGTGGCGTGCTGGCCATCGAATGGCTGGGCGCCTGCCAGGGCCTGGACCTGCGCAAGGGCCTGAAGACCTCGGTCAAGCTGGAACTGGCGCGCCAGGCGCTGCGTCGCGAAGTGCCGCACTATGACCGCGACCGTTTCTTCTCGCCGGATATCGAGGCGGCTGCCGCGTTGCTGGCCAAAGGCACGCTGACCGGGCTGCTGCCGGTGGGCGTCCTGCCAAGCCTGTAACGCCCTCGGGGCCGCTTTGCGGCCCATCGCCGGCAAGCCGGCTCCCACAACTGCTTGTGTGGGAGCCGGCTTGCCGGCGATTGGGCTGCGCAGCAGACCCCATCCCGATATCACGACCAGAACAACAATAAGGACGTGACATGCAACAAGCTCAAGGTCTCAAGCGCGGGCTATCGGCCCGGCACATCCGTTTCATGGCGCTCGGTTCGGCAATCGGTACCGGGCTTTTCTACGGTTCGGCCTCGGCCATCCAGATGGCTGGCCCGGCCGTGCTGCTGGCCTACCTGATCGGCGGCGCCGCGGTGTTCATGGTCATGCGTGCCCTCGGCGAAATGGCCGTGCACAATCCGGTGTCCGGCTCCTTCGGCCACTACGCCAGCACCTACCTCGGCCCCATGGCCGGCTTCATCCTCGGCTGGACCTACGCCTTCGAGATGGTCATCGTCGCCATCGCCGATGTCACGGCCTTCGGGATCTACATGGGTTTCTGGTTCCCCGAAGTGGCACGCTGGATCTGGGTGCTGGGTATTGTCTTCCTGATCGGTGGCCTGAACCTGTGCAACGTGCGGGTGTTCGGCGAGATGGAGTTCTGGCTGTCGCTGCTCAAGGTCGGGGCCATCGTCGCGATGATCCTCGCAGGTCTCGGCATCATGGCCTTCGGCTTCAGCCAGGTGGGCAGCGGGCACGCCGTCGGGGTGAGCAACCTGTTCGAACATGGCGGCTTCATGCCCAATGGCGTCAGTGGCCTGATCGCCTCATTCGCGGTGGTGATGTTCGCCTTCGGCGGCATCGAGATCATCGGCGTCACCGCAGGTGAAGCGAAAGACCCGCAACGGGTGATCCCGAAAGCGATCAACGCCGTGCCGCTGCGCATCCTGCTGTTCTACGTGCTGACCCTGTTCGTGCTGATGTGCCTGTACCCCTGGCCGCAGATCGGCAGCCAGGGCAGCCCGTTTGTGCAGATATTCAGCAACCTGGGGATTGGCTCGGCGGCGGCGGTGCTTAACATCGTGGTGATTTCGGCAGCCATTTCCGCGATCAACAGCGACATCTTCGGCGCTGGCCGGATGATGTACGGCCTGTCCCAGCACGGCCAGGCGCCGCGTGGCTTTGGCAAGCTGTCCAGGCACGGCGTGCCGTGGATGACCGTGGTGGTGATGGGCGCGGCGTTGCTGGTGGGCGTGCTGCTCAACTACCTGATTCCGGAGAACGTGTTCCTGCTGATCGCTTCGATCGCCACCTTCGCCACTGTGTGGGTGTGGCTGATGATCCTGGTCACCCAGGTGGCCATGCGTCGCAGCATGAGCCGCGAAGAAGTCGCCCAGCTCAAGTTCCCCGTGCCGTTCTGGCCCTATGGTCCGGCGATGGCCATTGCTTTCATGCTGTTCATCTTCGGTGTGCTGGGTTACTTCCCGGATACCCAGGCGGCATTGATCGTCGGCGTTATCTGGGTCGTGTTCCTGGTCGCTTCCTACCTGCTGTGGTGCAAGCCGCGCGCAGGTGACGGCGAGCCGGTCCGTGAACCTGCCGAGCTGCACCGTTGAGTCTTACAAGGAGATCCTGATGAGAACCCTCTGGCAGCACTGCCATGCGGCAACCATGGCCGAGGGCCGCTACTCGATCATCGAGGATGCGGCGATCGTCACCAGCGCCGGCCTGATCGAATGGATCGGCCCACGTGACGAGGTGCCGCCAGTGGCGGCCGATCGCATCGTCGACCTCGGCGGTGCCTGGGTTACCCCGGGGTTGATCGACTGCCACACCCACGCGGTGTTCGGCGGCAACCGCAGCGGCGAGTTCGAGCAGCGCCTGCAAGGCGTCAGCTATGCCGAGATCGCCGCTCAGGGCGGCGGCATCGCCAGCACCGTGCGAGCTACCCGTGCCGCCAGCGAGGACGAACTGCTGGTGAGTGCCCGTCAGCGCGTCCAGACGCTGATGCGCGACGGTGTGACCACGATCGAGATCAAGTCCGGTTACGGCCTGGACCTCGAGAGCGAGCGCAAGATGTTGCGTGTCGCCCGGCGCCTGGGTGAGGAACTGCCCGTGACCGTGCGCAGCACCTGCCTGGCGGCCCATGCCCTGCCGCCGGAATTTGCGGGGCGGGCCGACGACTACATCGCCCATATCTGCGACGTCATGCTCCCGGCATTGGCTGCCGAGGGCCTGGTGGACGCGGTGGATGCGTTCTGTGAACACCTGGCGTTCTCCCCAGCCCAGGTCGAGCGGGTATTCATCAAGGCTCGTGAGTTGGGACTGCCGGTGAAACTGCACGCCGAGCAACTGTCGTCGCTGCACGGTTCGAGCCTGGCGGCGCGTTACCACGCTCTGTCGGCCGATCACCTGGAGTTCATGACCGAAGAAGACGCCATCGCTATGGCCGAGGCCGGCACGGTGGCGGTGCTGCTGCCGGGGGCGTTCTACTTCCTGCGCGAAACCCAGCTTCCGCCGATGGATGCCCTGCGCCAGCACGGCGTGAAGATCGCCCTGGCCAGCGACCTCAATCCCGGTACCTCGCCGGGGCTGTCGCTGCGCCTGATGTTGAACATGGGCTGCACCTGTTTCCGCATGACCCCCGAGGAAGCTTTGGCCGGTGTCACCGTGCACGCCGCCACGGCGCTGGGCCTGGGCGATAGCCATGGTTCGCTGGAAGAGGGCAAGGTCGCGGACTTCATCGCCTGGCAGATCGAACGCCCCGCCGACCTCAGCTACTGGCTCGGCGGCGACCTGCCCAAGCGCGTGGTGCGCCTGGGCCATGAGATATCCAATTGAGCGAGGGCATATGGACAAAGTATTGAGTTTTCATCAGGGCCGTCTGCCGCTGCTGATCAGCATGCCCCACGCCGGGCTGGGCCTGACCGATGCGGTGCGCGACGGCCTGGTGGACCAGGCGCGCAGCCTGCCGGACACCGACTGGCACATCCCGCGCCTGTATGACTTCGCCCGCGACTTGGGCGCCAGCGTGGTGACGGCGGAGTATTCGCGTTTCGTCATCGACCTCAACCGGCCGGATGACGACAAGCCACTGTATGCCGGTGCCACCACCGGTCTGTACCCGGCCACGCTGTTCGAGGGAGAGCCGCTGTTCAAGGACGGGCTGGAACCGACTGGCGAGCAGCGCAAACAGTACCTGGAGCAGATCTGGCGCCCTTACCACGACACCATTCGCAACGAGTTGGAGCGTCTGCGCGAGCACTTCGGCTACGCCCTGTTGTGGGATGCCCACTCGATCCGCTCGCTGATCCCGCACCTGTTCGACGGCAAGCTGCCGGACTTCAACCTGGGCACCTTCAACGGTGCAAGTTGCGACCCGGAGCTGGCTCAACGGCTGGAGGGGGTATGCGCTGCGGCGCAGGGCTATAGCCATGTGCTCAATGGTCGCTTCAAGGGTGGGCACATCACCCGCCACTATGGCGACCCGTCCAACCACATTCACGCGGTGCAGCTGGAACTGGCGCAGAGTACCTACATGGAGGAACACGCGCCGTACCTTTATCGACAGGACTTGGCGCAGCCCACGCAGGCTGTCCTGCGCGCATTGCTGCAGGCCTTGTTGGACTGGGGCCGCGCGCGCTACGTCCAATAGGCTGAAAGTGCCCCTGCCTGGGGCACTGAACATTGGTCAGTCGTGCGTGAAGTAAGGCCGCGTCAGTGTCTGAAGCAACTCCCGCTCTTCCTGTTCTTTGTCCTCCATCAGCCCCTGTTGCAGCGCCAGCTCTTCCTGCAACGGCAGGTCCAAAGCGCTCAGCTCCTGCACGCGCCTACCGAAACGTTGGTTGATCCTCCCGAACCGGTCGGTGTACTCGGCGCGCAGGCGCTCGGTCCAATAGCGGTTTGCCAGCAGATACTGCATGAACGAATCGCCGCTTTCTCTTCCCCTGACCTGCTCCAGCACGCTTGCCAGTTCACCTTGCGCAAGCTGGGCAGCGCTTCGAAAGCGCATGCTGTCAGCGATTGGCAAGTCCAGTTCGGCGGCGAGCTCGCGGCGGTATGCCAGGCGTACCGAAACATGGTCGCCAGGAGTGGTGCGTTGGCTGGCAAGTACTTCGAGCTGCCCCATGCGGTACAACTGGCGCAGGCGTCGGAACAGCGTCTGCAATGTGTCACCAGCATCGGTCAGCACTCGGCTGTTCATGACATAGATTTCGATGTTGTTGAACGCCTGGAGCGCACCGTCGTGGCAGGTCTGAGAGTCGTTTATCGGGTCGGGCAATGCTTCTGCGGCAATCACGCTCATGGTGGGCCTCAACTCGTCGTGAGTCGCCGCAGTCACCAACATCAGACGCACGCGCTCGCAGAAGTCGGCTTGCGAGCTCATGTCCACATAGGGCGCGGCGTTGCGCAAACGCCCAGCCAGGCGCAGCAGGTTGTTACCGTCCTCCAACCGTTGCAGCGTCTCCCAGCAATTGTGCAGGGCTTCGTTCTGCGCTTCGGTGCCAAGCGCCCATAGTTCGACTCTTGGGGTGTCGTCACCGGCGAGGGGAAAGTGCGGGTGGTCGGTCAGCGACCCTTCACTCGTGCTATCGGTAAGCATCAGGTTGTCAGGGTCAAGGGCAAAGGTGAAGCTGTGCTGGCTCTCCGAGTAAGCGCGCAGGCGCGTCAGGGTATCGAGTGCCAACGGGTTGTCAAACAACGCAATCGATGAGATAGGCATCCGGTTTTCGAGGTTGTTAAGCACGAAATCCGGTAATTGCGAAATGTTGTTGTTGCTCAAGTCCAGCAGTTCCAATGGCAACAAGCGTTCACACCAGGCTGGCCAGGTTTGCAATCCCATGTTGCTCAGCGTCAACGAAGTGAGGCTCGTGGCCAGGCGTGCAGGTACCTCGGTGATGGCCCCCATTCGATTACCGGAGAGGTCCAGGGAAGTGAGGTTGTGCAGTCGACCGAATGCCTGGAGCATATTCTGGTCAATTTCCAGCCCCATGCCACGAAATTCCAAATGAACCAATCGCGGCAGGTGCGCAAGGGCCGAGGCGAGCGTCTGCGTGGCGGCCACGTGTGCGTCGATGGTCAGGCGGGTTATGTGGGGGAAGTGCCTGAGTAGCTCGCCGAGCTGCTCACTGGAGCCGCTTACCCGGCTGAGCGTCAACGCGTTCACGTGTTCGCTGAAAAATGACGGCAGCCTGCGCGGAAAATTTTCAATGGCCACATCCGCGAGCTGTAATCGCAGATAGCGCAAGCCCCGTTCCTGGTTTTCCCAGAACTGGCGGATCGCGCTGGCGATGCGCTGGCGGTCTTCCAGCATGGCCTGTGTCAAAGGCTGGTTCGAGCTTGACGCTTGCGCCCAGCCATCGATGGCGTCGCGCAGTTGGTCCCGCTCCCGACGGACTCGATCCAGCCGTTGGGTGAGTTCAGGCGATCGGTCGACATGGATGCGCGACGTCATCCCGCTTTCATTCAGCAGCAAGCGCTGCAGGTGGTCTTCGTTTATATCATTGCCCTCCAGCGAGAGCATTGTACCGCCGAGGGCGAGCTCGGGTTGGTCGAGGAGGAATGTCGGAAGCGACCTCAGGTTGTTGTTGCGTAGCGAAACATGCGCAATTCGCCCCAGCGCGTCGCCGCCCAGCCCGATGGGCCATTGGCTGATTTGCATGTCATCCAGGCCGAGATAATCCAGCGATAGCTGATGTAGGCTTGGGCTGTCGCGCTGGGCAAACCGGTTGCCACTCAGATCCAGACGGCGCAGCTCGGGCAGACTGGACAGTTCTGCCATGTGCATCGCACTGAGCGGGATGTTCTGATTGGTGAAAGTCAGCACTCGCAAGCCAGGCAGGTGCTGGCTGATCGTGCCGATACTGTAGAGGAAGGACGAGGGTGCCGCCCGCAATTCGAAGGGCCGGGTGATCACCAGTTCCTCGAGCTGCGGCATCTGCCGCAGCAGGCGTTGCAGCAGACGCTCATGCTGAGCCCAGCCTGAATTGTTGTCTGCTGCCGAACCGATCAAGCGCAGCCGGCGCACACGCGAGGTGAAGTGTGCGGGCAAATTCATCGGAATGTCGGCCAGGCGCACGTGGTTCAGGCTTAGCTGCGCAGCGTGTTGGTTGCTCTCCTCAAGCGCGCTGTCGTACCAGTGCTGGATGATTTCGGTGCGCACATTGGCGTGCTCCAAGGCTTCCTGATCTGAGCCTGAAAAGATCCCCTCGTACCATTCGTCCAGCCTGCTCTGGAGTTCAAGGCGCTGTTCCAGCAACTGTTGAAGGTGATCGAGGACTTGCACTTGAGTGCGGCCGGTACTGGTAATCATCATCAATATCTGCTCTGTGGACCTGCGCGTGTGTTCAGGCAGGCCGGTCGCCGCGATCGCATCGAGCAGCGCCTGGCGGCTGACACCCGTGGCCGCGGCACCGCCACTCAGCGGGTAACCAACGCGGCCATCGGCGAGGCGCATGGGGGAGCGATAGCCTGGCTTCACGGGGCGCATGCCGAGCACCTGGCGTAGTGGCGCGCGGGGCAGGGCATTTTGTTGCAGCAACCGGCGCAACGCGGCTTCGTCGCTGACAGCCAGCTGCACCATGACCTGGGGCAGAGCCTCGAACAGGGCACCGTATAGGTTGGTCAGGGGCCTCATCGGTCTACCCGCCAGCGGCGCGGCATGGACGATGTAACCCGCATGCGCGCACGTGACGGTAGCACGCAATGAGGCGTCCATCGGGCCGACGCTCGCGTGTTGGCTTGGCCAGAATCGGTATTGGCGCAGTTCCAGGTAGGTATCTGCAGGCCATTGGGGCAGTTGTTGCAAGGTGTGGATGATCAGCCGGTCTATGTCCCAGCTCCGCACGCAGTTCAGGTACAGACCTTCGTAGGCGCGTGTCAGGCGAATCTGTTGCTGGTATGCGCGAACTTCCTCGGCCAGACGCAGGGGGACCTTGCCAGCATTGAGCAGTTGCCGCTCCTCGACGCTGGCGTTGCGAACCAGTTCCTCGCCGACTGCGGGCGGCAGTTGCGGGAATACCCGCCGGATGACCTCGGTGCCTGGCTGCCGAGTAGTCGGAAGACCATCATAGGCTCTGGTGAATTCGCCAAATCGGGCGCTGCTGATGGCGCGGTGACCAACTGTCTCGTCCAGCCTGAAGCGCTGCATCGTGTCTTCCAGCAAGGCAGGAAGCCGTTGATTCTTGACCAGGGTCCGGCGCAGTTCGCCTTCGTCAATGTCAGTGATGGCAAGCATGCTGCGTAACGTCGACTCGTCGAAATGCGCGTTCAAGTGGCCAATCCGGCGCAGCAAGGTGGTCCCACTCCAAGTCGTGGGTTGATCGACGACATGCAGCCAGGCGCCAGCACCGTTATGTAGAACCGGCGGCGCGTAGCGCTGGGGCCCGAGCGGGTGTTGTACACGGTAGTCAGCGGTTGCCGATGCGTGTTCGACGATGTAGCGATCGCCCATCGTATCCAGCCAGAGCTTGCCCTGGTGATGCCTGAGGCCCAATGCATCTGGTTCCAGATGGTCGGGCAGGGCATCGCTGCGCCGATAGGGTGTTAGGTCTGGTTTCCAGAGGCGTACCTGGCCATCGGGCATTTCCACGTCCTGCAGTTCCTCGATGAAGGACGGTGTCAGCACAGCAATACGTTCTCGCTCGGGCGCGTGTCTCTCTACACCCTCTGAAGCAGCGGGCGCCCCGGCGCCTGAACTGTTCAGTGCCTTGGTTGCTGTGGCAAGGGCGGCCATCAATGCCACATTTTCGATGACATCGACCAGATAGCCGTAGGCAATGTCGCGTTCGTCGTTCTTCCAGGCGTCGATACCGTCGTACACCTCGAAGGCCAACTGGGTCAGGCTAAGGAGAAGCATCGCCTCCCCAAGCCCTGGTACGAAGAAACCGGCGATGTTCAAGCCGGTCAGCACGCGTCCGAAGACCAGCTTGCGATGGGCCAGGGCGGTGCGCCGGTCGACAATTTCGGTGGGAACGGCGTGGTACAGCGCATCCATCTCGTGACGCTCGGCCTTCTGGAGCGCCATCATCTCCTGAAACCCATGTTTGAACGGTCGGGTGTATGGGTATAGTGCCGCCTGTGGGGCAGACACGCGTTCGTAGAGGCCACGGCTGCTCCATCCGAACGGGGTCAGGCGGCCTGCGAGGCGGCTTTGTACCGAGGCTTTGTCGCGTTCGGCGATGTGTTTGTCCAGGTAGCCGGCGTTGGCCCGCAGTCGTTCGCCCAGCTCGCTGAACAGCGCGTCCAGGGTGGCGAACGCCTTGAGCGGCGTCTCATCATCTTCGGGAATATACAGCGCTTGGCACTTCTGCCCATTTGTTTGCCGAGTGATGAGCAGGACGCCGGTCAGTTCGGCTTCCCAGAGGGACATCGTACTGAAGGTGATGCTTGCAGTTGCCTTCGCAGCGGTGTCCAGGCACTGCGCAAGCGCGCTCTCATAAAAGTCACGGTCGATATCGCCCTTGAGGCGAGCAAAGTGCAGAGACTGTCTGAATGCGGAGACTTCGGCGTTGCCCAAGGTTCGATACACATCCAGTGCCTGCTCATCGGCGCTGCGCCTGGGCGTGGCGGCGGGGTAGTAGATGGCATGCACCAGGTCATGGTATCTGGCGCCGATATCCAAGGTGCGGCACAGGTCGGCGAAGGCTTCGGCGGTGAAGTCTATCTGGTTGGTGATGGGTACGGTGCCCATGAAGCGGCGGTGATCGACGATGACGGACTTTTTCAACGGGGCAGCGGGCGCGTCCATGCCATGCTCTTGCGCAGCGCCAGCGTCGAAATTGTGCAATGCGCAGTGCAGCAGCGAGCGGGTTGCCCTGTCGACTGCCTGGCGACCATCAATGGCTGAGGACGTGTCGATCAGGCGGGCGTCGATCAGATAGGTCTTGTCGACGTCGAGCTCCAGGCCGAAGCGATTTTTGATCCCGTCTGCCAGTATCTTCCTGGCGTAGGTTTCCAGTTCGGGAAGTCCTTCGAACAATCTCTGGACGCCGGCCTGGTGTCGTCGATGGCGAGCATGTTCATCCTGCCACGCCTTGGCAGCATCTGGTTGTTGCCGGACGGCAGCGGCCAGCCAGTCGGGCCCTCGCTGCCAGTTTTGCAGACCTGCGCGCGTCGCTGGCGTGCTCTCCTTGAGCCAGGTGGGTATTGCCTGCTCGATTGTCGTGTAGTGACGGCCGGGTGAGGTGCTTGCGGTTGCTGGCATGTCTTGCTCCTTTGCCGGGTAGGTGGGAGCAACGGACTATGGGCAGGATGCCTGGCGCGCAAGCTGTAGGTATGTAGGCCGCAGATACCTTACCTGGCCCAGCGGCTTGTGGGCACCGGTCCATGCAGTCGGAGTGCCGATTTGCCATAGATACATGCTCAAAGCGTCATTCAGGTTTATGATGGCCCACGGCTGAACCAAACCTCACACGGAGTGCGCGATGCAGACCCTCTACCCGCAGATCAAACCCTACGCCCGGCACGATCTGGCCGTGGAAGCGCCGCATGTGCTGTACGTCGATGAAAGCGGCTCGCCGGAAGGTCTGCCCGTGGTGTTCATCCACGGCGGCCCGGGCGCCGGTTGCGATGCCCAGAGCCGTTGCTACTTCGACCCCAATCTGTATCGGATCATCACCTTCGACCAACGCGGCTGTGGCCGCTCCACGCCGCATGCGAGCCTGGAGAACAACACCACCTGGCACCTTGTCGAGGACTTGGAGCGCATCCGTGAACACCTTGGCATCGACAAGTGGGTACTGTTCGGCGGATCGTGGGGCTCCACCCTGGCCCTGGCCTATGCCCAGACCCATCCCGAGCGCGTGCATGGGCTGATCCTGCGCGGGATTTTCCTGTGCCGCCCGCAGGAGATCAGCTGGTTCTACCAGGAAGGCGCCAGCCGTCTCTTCCCCGATTACTGGCAGGATTACATCGCACCGATACCACCGGAAGAGCGTGGCGACCTGGTCAAGGCTTTCCACAAGCGCCTGACCGGCAACGACCAGATCGCCCAGATGCACGCCGCCAAGGCCTGGTCCACCTGGGAAGGCCGCACGGCCACCCTGCGGCCGAACCCCTTGGTGGTCGACCGCTTCTCTGAACCCCAGCGTGCTCTGTCCATCGCTCGTATCGAATGTCATTACTTCACCCACAACGCGTTCCTCGAACCTGACCAGCTGATCCGCGACATGCCGAAGATCGCTCATCTGCCGGCAGTAATCGTGCATGGCCGATACGATGTGATCTGCCCGCTGGACAACGCCTGGGCGCTGCACCAGGCCTGGCCGAACAGTGAACTGAAGGTGATCCGCGACGCCGGTCACGCCGCCTCCGAGCCGGGCATCACCGACGCCTTGGTGCGCGCCGCCGACCAGATGGCGCGACGCCTGCTCGACCTGCCCCTGGAAGAGGCATGAAAGGGCTGATCCAGCGTGTGCGCGGCGCACGGGTGGAGGTGGCGGGCGAGATCGTCGGGGCCATCGACCAAGGGTTGCTGGCGCTGGTGGCGGTCGAGCCAGGCGATTCGCCCGAGCATGCCGACAAACTGCTGCACAAGCTGCTGAACTACCGAGTGTTCAGCGACGAGCAGGGCAAGATGAACCGCTCGCTCAAGGATGTCGGCGGTGGCCTGTTGCTGGTGTCACAGTTCACCCTGGCCGCCGACACCCGCAACGGCATGCGCCCGAGCTTCTCGACAGCAGCGCCACCGGCCCTTGGCGCTGCGCTTTTCGACTATCTTTTGAATCAGGCACAAGCTCAGCACCCGCAGGTGGCCAGTGGTCGCTTCGGCGCTGACATGCAGGTGCATTTGGTCAATGATGGCCCGGTAACATTTATGTTACAAATATGAGGTCAAAAAACCCCTTGTTTGGCGAAAACAAGGGGTTTTGTACGATAAATAGTTTGTTCAGCCTGATGCGTTGTAACGCGACCTGCTGGATAATCGCGCGCTGCATGAACCTGCGTTCGCAGGTTCGTTTCACTTTGACTCGAGCATTGTCAGGATCCGTTTGGGGAATCATTACGCCCTCACGGGGTCCGAACAGTGCTCGCCAACCCGGCATTTGTCGCTGGCCGTTGGTTTCATGATCTGTTTTCGGCGAGGATTGCTCGTGATTGTAAGCCCCTGTATTGCACCTAGAATCCCCGGTACCCGGCTGCGCAAGGCACTGTTGGCCGGCGTGGCGCTGGTCGGCCTGATGAGCGCGGGCCAGCTGTGGGCATTCAATCTGGACGATGTTGCAGCCAAGGCAAAGGATCTGGCCGGTCAGAAGTTCGAGGCGCCGAAGAGCAACCTGCCGCCGGTGTTCCGCGACATGAAGTACGCCGACTACCAGAAGATCCGCTTCCTGCAGGAAAAGGCCGAGTGGGCCAAGGACAAGACGCCGTTCAAGCTGTCCTTCTATCACCAGGGCATGCATTTCGACACGCCGGTGACCATCAACGAGATCACCGCCAACAAGGTCAGGGAAATCAAGTACGATCCGAGCCGCTTCGAGTTCGGTGACGTGCCCCATGACGCCGACGCCACCAAGAACCTCGGCTATGCCGGTTTCCGTGTGCTCTACCCGATCAACAAGGCCGACAAGCAGGACGAGATCATGACCCTGCTTGGCGCCAGCTATTTCCGCGTGGTCGGCAAGGGCCACCGCTATGGCCTGTCAGCCCGTGGCCTGGCCATCGACACCGCACTGCCGTCGGGCGAGGAATTCCCGCGCTTCCGCGAATTCTGGATCGAGAAGCCCAAGCCGAACGACAAGCACCTGGTGATCTATGCACTGCTCGACTCGCCGCGCTCCACTGGTGCCTACAAGCTGACCCTGCGTCCGGGCGAGGACACCCTGGTCGACGTCAAGTCGCGCGTCTACCTGCGTGAAAACGTCAGCCGCCTGGGCATCGCCCCGCTGACCAGCATGTACCTGTTCGGCCCCAACCAGCCGTCGAAGATCATGAACTACCGCCCAGCGCTGCATGATTCCGAAGGTCTGGCCATCCACGCCGCCAACGGCGAGTGGCTGTGGCGCCCGTTGAACAACCCGAAACACCTGGCTGTCAGCAACTTCAGCGTAGAGAATCCCCGTGGTTTCGGCCTTCTGCAGCGCCAGCGCGCCTTCAGTGACTATGAAGATCTCGACGACGAGTACGAGAAGCGTCCGAGTGCCTGGATCGAGCCGAAAGGCGACTGGGGCAAGGGCACTGTAGATCTGGTCGAGATTCCGACCGCCGATGAGACCAACGACAACATCGTGGCCTTCTGGAGCCCTGAAAAGCTGCCTGAGCCAGGCAAGCCGTTCGAATACGACTACCGCCTGCGCTGGACCATCAAGGAAGACCAACTGCACTCGCAGGAGCTGGGCTGGGTGAAGCAGACCTTGCGCTCGGCTGGTGACGTCAAGCAGTCCAACCTGATCCGCCAGACTGACGGCAGCGTTGCCCTGCTGGTCGATTTCATCGGCCCGAACCTCGCGGCATTGCCGGCGGACACCGCCGTGCGCAGCCAGGTCAGCGTCGGCGACAACGCCGAAGTGGTCGAGAACAATCTGCGTTACAACCCGGAAACCAAAGGCTGGCGCCTGACCCTGCGCCTGAAGGTGCAGGATCCGAAGAAGTCCACCGAGATGCGCGCCGCGCTGCTGCGTGACGTGCCGGTCGAGCAACCGAAGCCCGCCAAGGAAACCAAGCAGGACAAGGCCGCGGCCAAGCACGCCCACGCCAAGGCTGAGAAAGCCAAGGCCGAGCAGGCTGCCGAGCAACCCGCCGCCGACGCGGCATCCACCAACGGGGCCCCGGCCACCACCGAGAAGGTGCTGACCGAGACCTGGAGCTATCAGTTGCCTGCCGATGAGTAACTCAAGCGCAAGGCCGGAATCGCTTGGCGAATACCTGGCCCACCTCCCCCTGAGCGACGAGCAACGCGCGGAACTCGCCCGTTGCACTTCGTTCAGCGAGCTGCACCAACGCCTGGCGGCCAACCCGGCCGCCGCCACCGCCGAGGCCGTCCAGGCTTCGGTGGGGGCCCGTCTTACCGTAGGCAGCGCCGCCGAACTGGAAGAGGCCGAGATGCTCGGCGTCGATGGCAGCGGCCGCCTGTGCCTGAAGATCGCCCCTCCGATCAAACGCACCAAGGTCGTGCCCGAGCCGTGGCGCACCAACGTGCTGATCCGCATGTGGCGGCGCATGACCGGCCGCACCAACGCCCCACAGCCGCCCAAGCGCGAACTGCCGCCGGCACGCTGGCGCACGGTCGGCTCGATTCGCCGCTATATCCTGCTCACCCTGATGATCGGCCAGACCATCGTTGCCGGCTGGTACATGAAGGGCATCCTGCCGTACCAGGGCTGGTCGTTCGTCGACCTCGACGAAGTCATCCACCAGCCGTTGTGGGACACCGTGGTGCAGGTCTGGCCATATGCGCTGCAGACGTCCATTCTGATCCTTTTCGGTATCCTGTTCTGCTGGGTGTCGGCGGGCTTCTGGACCGCACTGATGGGCTTCCTCGAGCTGCTCACCGGGCGTGACAAGTACCGCATCTCCGGCAGCAGCGCCGGCAACGAGCCGATTCCCGCCGAGGCGCGTACCGCGCTGGTGATGCCGATCTGCAACGAAGACGTGCCACGGGTGTTCGCAGGCCTGCGGGCGACCTTCGAGTCGGTGGCCGCCAGCGGCAACCTTGATCGTTTCGACTTCTTCGTGCTCAGCGATACCAACGACACCGATATCGCCGTGGCCGAACAACAGGCCTGGCTGGACGTGTGTCGCGAGACCAAGGGCTTTGGCCGCATCTTCTATCGTCGTCGCCGGCGCCGGGTGAAGCGCAAGAGCGGCAACCTCGACGACTTCTGCCGTCGCTGGGGGGGCGATTACAAGTACATGGTCGTGCTCGACGCCGACAGCGTCATGAGCGGCGAGTGCCTGAGCAGCCTGGTGCGCCTGATGGAGGCCAACCCGGATGCCGGCATCATCCAGACCGGGCCGAAAGCCTCGGGCATGGATACCCTCTATGCGCGCATGCAGCAGTTCGCCACCCGCGTGTACGGCCCGCTGTTCACCGCCGGCCTGCACTTCTGGCAGCTGGGCGAGTCGCACTATTGGGGCCATAACGCGATCATCCGCATGAAGCCGTTCATCGAGCACTGCGCCTTGGCGCCGTTGCCGGGCAAGGGCGCGTTTGCTGGTGCTATCCTTTCCCACGACTTCGTCGAAGCCGCGTTGATGCGCCGTGCCGGCTGGGGCGTGTGGATCGCCTATGACCTGCCGGGCAGCTACGAAGAGCTGCCGCCAAACCTGCTCGACGAGCTCAAGCGCGACCGTCGCTGGTGCCACGGCAACCTGATGAACTTCCGCCTGTTCCTGGTCAAGGGCATGCACCCGGTGCACCGCGCGGTGTTCCTCACCGGGGTGATGTCGTACCTGTCGGCGCCGTTGTGGTTCCTGTTCCTGGTGCTGTCGACCGCGCTGCTGGCGACCAACACCTTGATGGAGCCGCAATACTTCATCGAGCCGTTCCAGCTCTACCCGCTGTGGCCGCAGTGGCACCCGGAGAAGGCCATCGCGCTGTTCTCCACCACCATCGTGCTGCTGTTCCTGCCCAAGCTGCTCAGCGTCATCCTGATCTGGGCCAAGGGCGCGACCGAGTTCGGCGGGCGTATCAAGGTCACCTTGTCGATGCTGATGGAGATGCTGTTCTCCATGTTGCTGGCACCGGTGCGGATGATCTTCCACACCCGTTTCGTGCTGGCCGCGTTCCTCGGTTGGGCCGCGACCTGGAACTCGCCGCAGCGTGACGATGACTCGACTCCGTGGAGCGAGGCGGTACGTCGCCATGGTCCGCAGACCCTGCTGGGCATCGCCTGGGCCGGCCTGGTGGCCTGGTTGAACCCGAGCTTCCTGTGGTGGCTGGCGCCGATCGTCGGCTCGCTGGTGCTGTCGATCCCGGTCTCGGTGATCTCCAGCCGCACCCGCCTGGGCCTGGCGGCCAAGGACGAGAAGCTGTTCCTCATCCCCGAGGAATATGCGACGCCGCAGGAGCTGCTGGCCACCGACCAGTACACCCACGAGAACCGCTGGCATGCCCTGCACGACGGCTTCGTCCGGGCCGTGGTCGATCCGCGCCAGAACGCCCTGGCCTGTGCCATGGCCACGGCACGTCATGGCCAGGCGGCGCCGATCGAGGCGCTGCGCGTTGAGCGTGTGGCCAAGGCGCTGGAGGTTGGGCCGCAGGGCCTGGACCTGAACACCCGTCTGGCGCTGCTCAGCGACCCGGTGGCGCTGTCGCGCCTGCACGAGCAGGTATGGGCCGGGCACAACACGGCGTGGATCGATGTATGGCGCGCTTCCATCGCCAACGACCCGCACTCGCCGCTGCTGCCGTTGCATCCGGAGAACGTGGTCCAGCCAGCACTGGCATGATCGCGTCGCACCGATAATCGCGGGGCAGGCCGGGCCGCCGCATCGCCGCTCCCACGCCGTATCAGCGCTGCGTGGGAGCGGCGATGCGGCGGCCTGACTTGCCCCGCGATTGTTTTACCCTCATCGATTTTTGGCCAACAAAGTCCCCACCGGCTCTAGGTCCCGGCCTTCGCATGCGTTAGCATCCGTCCCGACATTACGCATCGGTCTGTAGGACCGTGCTTACAAAAAAAATCTGCGTACTTCTTGCTAGGGGACTTGGTGATGATGAAGAAATACCTGTCGCGGCTGCTGGTAGGTGCGACCGCCCTGATCGCGGTAGCCACCGCCCAGGCCGGCGCCATCGATGACGCGGTCAAGCGCGGCACCCTGCGTGTGGGCATGGACCCGACCTACATGCCGTTTGAAATGACCAACAAGCGTGGCGAGATCATCGGCTTCGAGGTCGACATCCTCAAGGCCATGGCCAAGTCCATGGGCGTAAAGCTGGAGATGGTCTCCACCGCCTACGACGGCATCATTCCGGCACTGATGACCGACAAGTTCGACTTCATCGGCAGTGGCATGACCCTGACCCAGGAGCGCAACCTGCGCCTGAACTTCAGCGAGCCCTTCATCGTCGTCGGCCAGACCCTGCTGATCCGCAAGGAGCTGGCGGGCGAGATCAAGTCGTACAAGGACCTGAATAACGAGAAGTACCGTCTCACTTCCAAGCTCGGCACCACTGGCGAGATGGTCGCTAAGAAGCTGATCGGCAAGGCCAAGTACCACGGCTACGACAACGAGCAGGAAGGGGTGATGGATGTAGTCAACGGCAAGGCCGACGCCTTCGTCTACGACTCGCCCTACAACGTGGTGGCCGTGGAGAAGGCCGGCGCTGGCAAGCTGGTGTTCCTGGAAGAGCCCTTCACCTACGAGCCGCTGGCCTTCGGCCTGAAGAAGGGCGACTACGACAGCATCAACTACATCAACAACTTCCTGCACCAGATCAAGCATGACGGGACCTACGATCGTATCCACGACAAGTGGTTCAAGAACAAGGACTGGCTGAAGGAAATGGAATAAGGCCTGGGCCAAAAAACCAAGCGCTGACCTCGACGCGCAGGCGAACCCTGCGCGTTCGCATTTACGGAAGTACCCCACGTGATCAAACACAAGAAAGCACAGTGGCCGTGGCACGGGCTGACCGCGCTGGTCCTGGTGGGCCTGGCGATCAGCTTGTACCTGGCCACCTCGATGATTTCCTACGAGTGGCGCTGGAACCGCGTTCCGCAATACTTCGCCTACAAGGCCGAGGAAACCCAGCGTGCCGCCAACCCTGGCACGGTCGAGGAAATCGTGGTCTCCGGCGACAACGCCCGGGTCACCCTGAAGAGCGAGAGCGGCGACACCCAGTTCGTCGAAGTGGCCAAGGACAGCATGCTGCTGGCCCGTGGCGACGACGTCGCCGAGGGCGATGCCATCGGCGTCACCCGCCACTGGGCCGCTGGGCCTTTGGCCTGGGGCCTTTGGACCACGCTGTGGATCTCGGTCATATCCGGCGCCCTGGGCCTGGTTATCGGCCTGTTCGCCGGGCTCTGCCGGCTGTCGAGCAACCCCACCCTGCGTGACCTGTCCACGGTCTATGTCGAACTGGTGCGCGGCACGCCGCTGCTGGTACAGATCTTCATCTTCTACTTCTTCATCGGCACCGTGCTCAATCTGTCCCGGGAGTTTGCCGGGGTAGCGGCGTTGGCACTGTTCACTGGCGCCTACGTGGCCGAGATCGTCCGTGCCGGGGTGCAGTCGATCGCCAAGGGCCAGAACGAGGCGGCTCGCTCGCTCGGCCTGAATGGCGCGCAGTCCATGCGCCACGTGATCCTGCCCCAGGCGTTCAAACGCGTACTGCCGCCGCTGGCGGGGCAGTTCATCAGCCTGGTCAAGGACACTTCGCTGGTGTCGGTGATCGCCATCACCGAGCTGACCAAGAGCGGTCGCGAGGCCATCACCACCTCGTTCTCTACCTTCGAGATCTGGTTCTGCGTGGCGGGGCTGTACTTGCTGATCAACCTGCCGCTGTCGCACATTGCCAGCCGGCTCGAGCGGAGGCTTGCGCAAAGTGATTGAAGTCCGTGACCTGCTTAAAGTCTTCGACACCCGCGGCCAAGTGGTGCGTGCGGTGGACAACGTCACCACCCAGGTCGCCAAGGGCGAAGTGGTGGTGGTGCTGGGCCCGTCCGGTTCGGGCAAGTCCACCTTCCTGCGTTGCTTGAACGGCCTGGAGCATTTCGACCAGGGCCATGTGTCCATCAATGGCGTGCAGCTGGACGACCCTAAGACCGATATCAACGCCTACCGCCGTGAAGTCGGCATGGTATTCCAGCACTTCAACCTGTTCCCGCACATGACTGTGCTGGAGAACCTGTGCTTGGCGCAGAAAGTGGTACGCAAGCGCAACAAGGCCGATCGTGAAGCCAAGGCCCGGGCGTTGCTGGAAAAGGTCGGTATCGCCCAGAAGGCCAACGAGTACCCGTCGCGCCTCTCAGGTGGCCAGCAGCAGCGGGTAGCCATCGCCCGCGCCCTGGCGATGGATCCGAAGGTGATGTTGTTCGACGAACCGACCTCGGCGCTCGACCCGGAGATGGTCGGGGAGGTGCTGGATGTGATGAAGACCCTGGCCCAGGAAGGCATGACCATGGTCTGCGTGACGCACGAGATGGGCTTTGCCCGGGAAGTGGCGGATCGGGTGTTGTTCTTCGATCACGGCAAGCTGTTGGAAGATTCGCCGCCAAAGGCGTTCTTCGATGCGCCGAAGGACCCTCGGGCCCAGGCGTTCTTGCGGCAAGTTTTGTGAGGATGTTGAGGCCTGCGTAATTCGTGGGTGAAATATATCTGATCAAACTGTTCAGGCCTCTTGCCATATATTGGTGAGAGGCCTGGTTGTCGAAATACCTCTAGCCTCCAATCAAAGAACGCTCTCTCTTGATCTTGATCTTGATCTGCTTTTGCTTCTAGGTGCGCGATAGTTCAGGCGACACAAATTGCGACTTCAGGAGGCCGAACGGAGGTCTTGCGGAGGGAGGTGACGGGCATGGATGCCCGTCAAGCGCTGCGCCCCAGGATGGGGCGTTCAGCGCGGTCCTCCCGGGAGCAAGGCCGGAGTGAGGGGACCCCGGAGCGAAGCGTAGGGGCCGGATGAATGGAGCGATGTACGGATCACCCACATGGGTTACACAAAAGTTCACTCACATAGGTGACGACACCTTGAGTGTTACATAACCATCAGTGGCATCCCGCACATCGACTCTGCCAAGGATGATGGGACCGAAAATAACATCCCAGACGCCATCCCCAACCTGCTCCAGTCCAATGGTCTGGTGCTTGAGCACATAACCTACGTAGATCCTCAAGCCCCGGCGATTGATGATGCCGGAGCTATCAGCCGGCAAGCTCTCGATATGACTGGGATAGGTCATTTCGGGGAGCTTTTCAGGGAATGGGCGTGGAGATGGCTGGTAGCAAGACGCCGGTGTTTTCTGCTTCAGCGCTTCATGCAAGCGCTCGTGATTGTAGTGCTGCCGAAAGCGATCAAAGTGCCGTTGTTGAGCCTCCCAGGCCACTGCCGGCGGCGATGGGAGCGTGCTTTTGAGCGTTCGATGCATGCGCTCGTGGCGGCCATTTTGTTCAGGCCGACCAGGCGCAATGCGCTCGGGAATGATGCCTAGACGCAGCCACCAGATCGACAGCTGAGAAAGTCCCGCACGCCCCTTACTGGCAAACGGCACACCGTTATCGGTACGAATCCGCTCAGGCAAACCATTCTCTCGGAACACTTGGGTGAAAACGGCCTGGGTTTCCAGCAGGTTGGTATTGGGCATGCTGTGGCAGGCGAGCAGGAAACGACTGGCGTGATCCATGATCGTCAGCGGATAGCACCAGACGCCTGCACCTGTCAGAAATTGACCTTTGTAGTCCGCACTGAACAGCTGGTTAGGCGACTCGGCCTTCTCCAGGGGCTTGGGATAGACCGCTACACGCTGACGTAAGCGGCGTGGTTTGACCAATTGGGCTTTCTTGAGGATGTTGTAGATCGCTGTCTTCGAGGGCGGCGCCTGATCAGGGAAACGCTCCTGCAGCGCAGCCTGGATCTTTTTCGGCCCCGGTTCCGTTTCGCCTCGACTGCGCAATTCGATGATGGCTTCGCGAACTGCGGCGGGTACGACCCAATCCTGGTTCAACCGGCGGCGGCTGCGTTCTTCCAGCCCCGAAGGCCCCTCTTTCTCATATCGCTCGACCCATTTGTAGCCGGTCTTTCGGCTGATCTCGTAGGCCTGGCACAGGGCGCTGAAGCTGGGCGGCCCCTGCAGGTAATCCGCAATGAAAAGCATTTTAAGGTCCATAGGTTTCAGCTCTCGCCAAGGCATGGTCAGATCCTCGAAAACCGACCCTGCCAGTTAAAGACTGTTACCTATGTGCGTGAACTGATTTGTAACCCATGTGGGTGAGTCATACCGCGAGGATTTTTTGGTTCCTTTTTGATCCTTCAAAAAGGGACCCGCCGTAAGGGCGGAAAGGTGATTAAGCGTCACCATCGCAAATGAATGCGAATATAACTTTCAAAACACACATTGTTTAAGTCAAAGTCAAAGTCAAAGTCAATTGGCATCGGTTTTTATAGTTTTAAGTGCATTCATTTGCGATGTCGACGCACAGTCACCTTTCCGCCCTTACGGCGGCTTACTTAATGAGATGGTCACCCCGGCACCCTGCGAGGCGTACGCTTTCGCAGGGTGTTTTTTCTTCGGAGACCGTCATCATGAACAACGTGACACTGATCGGCATCGACATCGGCAAACATGTCTTCCACCTGCATGCCCAAGACAAGTTCGGCAAAGAGGTATCGCGCAAGAAGTGTTCAAGGCCGCAGATGATGCGGTTTCTGGCCAATCATCCTCTTTGCACGGTGGTGATGGAGGCCTGTGCCGGCTCGCACTGCCTGGCCCGAGAAATCAAAGCGATGGGGCATGAAGCCAAGCTGATCTCTCCCCAGTTCGTTAGGCCTTTCGTCAAGAGCAACAAAAACGACTTCGTTGATGCGCAAGCCATCTGCGAAGCCGCTTCCCGACCTTCCATGCGCTTTGTGACGCCAAAATCGCCTGAGCAGCAAACACTCTCTGTTTCTCATCGGATGCGTGAGTCATTGATCCGCGACCGAACCAAGACGGTGAACCAGATGCATGGGTTCCTGCTCGAGCTCGGTGTGAGCCTGCCGACCGGACTGGCGGTAATCAAACGCCTCGCTTCAGTGCTTGAAGAGCACGACCTGCCTGTACGTCTCGTTGCACTGCTGCAGCGCCTGCATGAGCATTTCGTCTACCTGAGCGAGCAGATCAAGGTGTTGGACGAAGAGCTGGCGAGCCAGCTGGCTGACGATGATCTAGGTAGCCGTTTGCTGACTATCCCGTGTGTCGGGCCGATCACCGCCAGCCTGCTGGCTGTGGAAATGGGTGACGCGCAGCAATACGGCAGTAGCCGGGACTTTGCTGCCTCTGTAGGTCTGGTGCCCCGCCAGTACAGCACTGGTGGTAGGCCAGCTTTGCTGGGGATCAGCAAGCGCGGCGACAAGAACCTTCGACGCTTGTTGGTGCAGTGCGCACGGGTTTACCTGATGCGTTTGAAGTACCAGAAAGGCCCATTGGCCGATTGGGTGTGTTCACTGCTCGCGCGACGTCACTCCAATGTGGTGGCCTGCGCGTTGGCCAACAAACTGGCACGCATTGCGTGGGCCATTACCACTCGGCATACGCAATACAAAACGGAGCCAGACGCCATGAACGCCTGACCCCGTAGTGCTGCACCGTGTTTCACCATCAGGTTTTGCGATAGCTGAACAACAGATGAAATAAACGGCCGATCGGCCTGGCGATGATCCTGAACGACCAATTGGCTCTTGGAAGCCGCTTACTTTATTAGGATCGCCAGGCGCGAATGCTCATCGTGGCGCGGGATACGAGCCCAATAGACGCCGGATAGATTGAAGCAAGCCATCCATTCCATCTGATGAACAGTATTGCAAAAAATGGGGTGACCATAGATTGGTCGTGGCCAAAGTAAGCAAAGCCGTGGCGCTCCATTCATCCGGCCCTCCGCTTCGCTCCGGGTCCCCTCACTCCGGTCTTGCTCCCGGGAGGACCGCGCTGAACGCCCCATCCTGGGGCGCAGCGCTTGACGGGCATCCATGCCCGTCACCTCCCTCCGCAAGACCTGCGTTCGGCCTCCTGAAGTCGCGAAGTTACGGGCGGCGCCTGGGCTGACGCAGCTGTCGCTAGTGGGCTGGGGGGAACCTTCTGATCGCCAAAGCCAAAGCCAAAGCCAAAGCCCGGGGCTGGAGATTTGAACGCACGGCCGGAAGGCCTAAAGGCTGAACCGCCCCACCATGCCCCGCAACTGCTGCCCCAAGTGCTCCAGTTCCCCGCTCGAAGCCGCCGTCTGCTCACTGGCCGCACTGGTCTGATCCGATACATCGCGCACATTGATCACGCTGCGGTTGATCTGCTCGGCAACCACGCTCTGTTGCTCGCTGGCCGTGGCGATCTGTTGGTTCATGCCCTGGATGCTCGATACCGTTTCGGTGATCTGCCCCAGCGCGGCACCCGCCTTGCGGCTGAGCTCGACACTCTGCCCGGTCAGGCTCTTGCTGTCGTCGAGCAAGCCGGTGACCTCGTCGGTACCTCGATGCAGGCTGTCGATCAGTAGCTCGATTTCCTCGGTCGACTGCTGCGTGCGTTGGGCCAGGCCGCGCACTTCGTCCGCCACCACAGCGAAGCCACGCCCTGCTTCCCCCGCCCGGGCCGCCTCGATGGCTGCGTTCAGCGCCAGGAGGTTGGTCTGTTCGGACACCGACTTGATCACATCTAGAATCGATCCGATGCGCTGGCTTTCGCCGGCCAGGTGGCCCATGGCGGTGAGACAGTGGTCCATCTGGCTTGCCAGTTGCTCGATGCGGGCGATGGCTTCGGCCACCACCTGGTCGCCCAGCTGTGCCTGATGATCGGCGGTGGTTGCCGCCAGCGAGGCCTGTTCGGCGTTCTGCGCGACTTCCTGCACCGTGGCGCTCATCTGGTTCATGGCCGTGGCCACCTGATCGGTCTCTTCGCGCTGTTGGCTGATGCGCTCGCGCGTATCCACACTGGCGCTGGCCAGCTCTGCCGCTGCCTTGGATAGCTGGCCAACGCCCTGATCGATGCCGCCGAGCAGTTCGCGAAGGCTCAAGGTCATCTCGCGCATGCTGGTTTGCAACTGGCCCATCTCGTCACGGCGGTGCACCGTCTGTACCTGGCTGAGATCGCCTCGGGCGATTCGCGCAGCCTGGGACAGCACTTGGCGTAGCGGTTGGGTGATCTGGCGGGTGATGAGCCAAGCTGAAAGTACCCCGACCAGCAGAGCCAGCACGGCCACGCTGGTCAGCAGCGAGCGCGCGGCCAGCGCCTCTTCGTCGCGTTGTTCGATCTTGCGTTCGCTAAGCTCGCCGCTGACCGTTTGCAGCTCATCGCCGATTTTTTCCATGCCATCCTGCAATTGCTCGACCTTGAGCGCGGCACCGCGATACTCCCGCAGGTTGTCGCGATAGCGGTCCAGCTCCACCTGCGGGCGTTGCGTCAGGGCACGCGGCAGGTCCAGTGGTGTGGTAGCCCGCAGCAACTGCGCCAGGCTGGTATTCGCCGCTTCCAGCGCGGCATCGCCCATCGTGGCGAAGCTGTCCCGGGGGGAGAATGCATAGGCCGGTACCAGGCTTTGCTGGCTGGCACTTTCAATATGACGTCCCAAGGTATCCATTAACCCCACCAGGCTGCCCTGTTGGCCATCCCCTGGCATTTTCAGCAGCGCCTGGGTCTGCAGTTCGTCGATCACGGTTTCGAGCACGCCGGCTTGCTTCTGCATTGCTACGCGCAAACTGTCACGACTGTCCACGCTGCTCTGCAGGGTGACGAAGTCATCCTGCAGGCGTTGCAGCAGTTGCAGCTTCTGCGCCAGCATCTGTTGCGACTGGTCGATGCTCGCGCGTTGCTGAAGGTTGCTCAGGCGGTTGTGCAACTGTTCGAGGATGCGCGAGATCCGCGTCTTGCTGGTGTCGTCGGCAAGCACCCGGTAAGTGATGCGCTCGGCCCGCAGGTCGCGGGTCAAGTCGTTGAGTTGGCCGATGTCGCTGAGCTGCTCCGAGCGCTCGATGGCGCCGTCAAGGGCGCGCCAGCCGCTGAGTGTGGTGGCCAGGGTGAGCAGCAACACCACGGTGAAGCCCAGGGCGAGCTTGAGCCCGACGCCAAGGTTGCCGAGCTGACGGTCAAGGTATCCGAACATGGCAGGTCTCCGTCCAATTGAGAAATGGCCATAGCGGGTTTTAGCCGCCATGGCCCTTGCTCATCGGCCGGGAGTCCGTCGGACTGGACCTGTAAATAGGGTAGGAAAAGTCCTTACGGGCTGAAGGGTAATGCCTACAGCCCGAAAGCCGCAGTCTAGAGCTTGAAACGTCCTACCAGACCCTGCAGGTGAGTCCCCAGGCGCGCCAGCTCGACGCTGGAGCTTGCCGTCTCCTCGCTGGCCGCGGAGGTCTGGTCGGAGATATCGCGCACGTTCATCACGCTGCGGTTGATCTCTTCGGCTACGGCGCTCTGTTGCTCGGCGGCAGTGGCGATCTGCTGGTTCATCGACTGGATCGACGACACAGTGCGGGTGATGGTGCCCAGCGAATCGCCGGCGCGGCGCGTCAGTTCCACGCTGCTGTCGGTGAGGGCACGGCTGCTGTCCATGACACCGGCCACGCGCTCGGTACCGTTCTGCAGGCTGGCAATCAGCTCTTCGATCTCTTCGGTGGACTGCTGGGTGCGCTGGGCTAGGCTGCGTACTTCGTCGGCGACCACGGCGAAGCCACGGCCCGCCTCGCCGGCACGGGCCGCCTCGATGGCGGCGTTGAGGGCCAGCAGGTTGGTCTGTTGGGCCACCGACTTGATCACATCGAGCACACTGCCGATCTTGTCGCTCTCGGCCTTTAGCTGGTTCATCGCTTCGCTGGAGTTGACCACTTCGCTGGCCAGACGCTCGATCTGGCTGATCGCCTCGCCCACCACCTTGTCACCTTCGCGGGCCTGCTGGTCGGCCATCAGTGCCGCTTCCGAGGCCTGTTCGGCGTTGCGCGCCACTTCCTGGACGGTGGCGGCCATCTCGTTCATGGCGGTGGCGACCTGGTCTGTCTCGACCTTCTGGTTGTTGACCCCGGCGCTGGTCTGCTCGGTGACCGCTGACAGTTCCTCGGCGGCGCTGGCAATCTGGGTCACGCCGTCGCCGATGCCACCGATCAGTTCGCGCAGGCCCTGGGTCATGCGTTGCATGCTGGCCTGCAACTGGCCCAGTTCGTCGCGTCGATCGCTCTTGAGATCCTGGCGCAGGTCGCCTCCGGCCACGCGTTCGGCGGCGGCGAGGGTCTGGCGCAGGGGCACGATGATCTGCCGGGTAATGGCGAACGCGGCGAGCACGCCCAGCAGCAAGGCCAGCGCCGTGGCACCGGCCAGTAGGGTCTTGGCCTGTTGGGTGCCCTGGTCGCGTACGGCGGTTTGCGAAACGGTCATTGCCTGGCTGGTGTCCAGCAGCACCTGACCCTGTGCGGACATGCGCGTCAACGCTTGCTCGCTGGCGGCCTGGGCATTGCCGAACTGCTTCACCGCGTCGCGGTAGGCGGCCAGCGCGCTGGCGGCGTCGTCCAGGCTGGCGGCGAACTCGGCGGGGAGCCTGGCGGGCAGGGCCTTGAGCACGGTCAGGGCCTGGTCGATGGCAGTGAGCGCTGTCTGCTGGAATTCGGCCTTGCCGCTATAGGTGTAGCCACGCACCTGGAAACGCGCCTGCTGCAGCAGCGCCGCGACTTGCACAGCCTCCTGGTACTGCTGGATATCGCCGCCCTGCAGCAGGCGCTGCTGGACCTTGCCGATCAGTTCGGCAGCCTTGTCGGCGCTGTCGCCCAGGGTGCCCCGGCTGGCCTCGCGACGCTGGCCGGCCTGCCTGAGCTCGGCGAAGGCTTGCTGGTACTGGCGCACGGCGCCTTGTTGCTGGTCCAGGCGCTGGCGGTCGGCGGGCAGTTCGATCTGCCCGAGCATGAACTGCACCTGGCGCTCGAGGTTGGCCAGGGCCTTCTCCAGCTCGGCCACGGAGGCGTCATCACGGTTGCGCTCATAGGCCAAGCGGGCGAGGCGCAGGTCCTGGGTGTACTGGTGGATTACCGAGATATTGCCGAGCTTGTCACCACGGCTGGTGACGCTGTCGATGCCCAGCCAACCGGTGAAGGTGATGCCCAGGGTGAGCAGTAGCACCAGGCCGAAGCCGATCCCCAACTTGCGATTGACGCTTACATTTCCCAGTGACTGGGCAAACCAACGGTACATAGACGACTCCCCGGCGCGTGGCAGTGCGGATTATTGTTTTGTTGCATAGGGCATCGGCGCACTGCGGGGAAACTTGATGAGAAAAAGCTGACTGTTTCGTCAGAAAATTCGCGAAAGCAAGGCCGTCACGGCCGTCTCCACGCGTAGGATCCTATCCCCTAATTGCACGGGCTCAAGGCCAGCCTTTCCTAGCAGCTCGACTTCATAGGGAATCCAGCCGCCCTCCGGGCCGATCGCCAGGGTTACCGGGCCTTCAACGGCCCGTGGGCAAGCGGGGTAGGGGCCAGGATGCCCGACCAGGCCGAGGGTGTCTGCGGCAATGGCGGGCAGGCGGTCTTCGACGAAGGGCTTGAAGCGCTTCTCGATGATCACCTCCGGCAGCACCGTGTCACGGGCTTGCTCCAGACCGAGAATGAGGTTTTCGCGGATGGTCTCGGGCTGGAGGAACGGCGTCTGCCAGAAGCTCTTCTCGACCTTGTAGCTGTTGACCAGGATCAGCCGCGGCACGCCCAGGGTGGCGACCGTCTGTAACAGCCGGCGCAGCATCTTCGGACGCGGCACGGCCAGCACCAGGGTAAGCGGCAGCTTGGCCGGTGGCTGCTGGTCGAAGGCTACCTGCAGTTCGGCTTCGTGATGCTCGAGGCGCACGACCTCGGCCTTGCCCATCAAGCCGTTTACGCGGCCCACGCGCAGGCTGTCGCCCACCGCCACGCGGTGGATCTCCTGCATGTGGATGAAGCGGCGATCAGCCAGGACAACACGGTCGGCCGACACGAAGTCGGCCTCTTCGAGGAGCAACAGATTCACGGTTGGGTCGCAGGCGGCTGGTCGTTGTGGTCGTTGTTCGCTTCGTCCGGCTCATGGCTGCGCTTGCGGATCAGACTGCCGCACAGCACGCCGACCTCGAACAGCATCCACATGGGCACGGCCAGGAGGGTCTGGGAGAAGATGTCCGGCGGGGTGAGGATCATGCCGACCACGAAGCAGCCGATGATTACGTACGGGCGGATCTTCTTCAGGTACTGCACGTCGACCACGCCGATCCACACCAGCAGCACCACCGCCACCGGGATCTCGAAAGCGACCCCGAAGGCGAAGAACAGAGTCATGACGAAGTCGAGGTAGCTGGAAATGTCAGTCATCATCGACACGCCTTCGGGCGTGGCGCTGGCGAAGAAGCCGAAGATCAGCGGGAACACCAGGAAATAGGCGAAGGCCATGCCGGCGTAGAACAGGAAGATGCTCGACACCAACAGCGGGATGGCGATGCGCTTCTCATGGCGGTACAGGCCGGGGGCAATGAAACCCCAGATCTGTTGCAGGATGAACGGGATTGCCAGGAACAGCGAGACGATCATGGTCAACTTGAACGGCGTCAGGAACGGCGAGGCCACGTCGGTGGCGATCATCGTCGCGTTGGCCGGCAAGTGCTCGCGCAGCGGCGCCGAGACCAGGGTGTAGATCTGCTGGGCGAAGGAGAACAGCCCGGCGAAGATCAGGAAGATGGCGGCGACGCAGCGCAGCAGGCGGGTGCGCAGCTCGGTCAGGTGCGAGACCAGCGGCATCGGCTGGTCGGTTTCCGGATTCTCGCTCATGGGGCTCGCGGCGGTTGTGGCGGTTCGGAGGGTGTTGCTGCGGCCGGCTGCGCGGGCGCTGCGTCGGCGGCAGGCGTGGCGGGCGTTTCAGCGTTTGCCGGCGGCTGTGTGGGCGGCGTCAGCGGATTGAGGATGCGCTTGGCCTCCTGCTCCATCTGCAGGATGTGCTCGTTGTGCAGCTGGCGGCGGATGTCGTCCGCGCCGATCTCGCGCTCGACTTCCATCTTGATCGCGTTGAAGCTGCGCTTGAGACGGCCAATCCATAGCCCGGCAGTGCGTGCGGCCCCCGGCAGGCGCTCGGGGCCGAGCACCAGCAGGGCGACCAGGCCGACGAGCAGCAGCTCGCTGAAACTGATACCGAACATGGGTCAGTCTTTCCGCTGCGGCTCTTGAACCGGCTGGGCCTGGCCTTCGATGGTGTGGCCCTGGGCCTGCTGCGCGGTGTTCTGCACCGGCGCAGCAGGTTGCGCCGGCGGCGGGGTCTGCTCGGCCGGCTTGACTTCTTCTTCGTTCATGGCCTTGCGGAAGCCCTTGATCGATTCGCCCAGGTCGCTGCCGAAGTTTTTCAGTTTCTTGGTGCCGAACACCAGCACCACGACGACTAGCAGGACGATCCAGTGTTTCCAGTCAAAAATACCCATTTCGTACTCCTGAAAAATGTATGTCAGCCGGAGCCGGCGCTATCGCGGGGCAAGCCCGTTCCTGTAAATACGCGCGGTCAGGCCTGTGGCTGACGGGCGGCCTTCTCGTCATGGCCGGAAAGGCCGAAGCGGCGCTCCAGTTCGTCGAGCACTGCTTGCGGATGCTGGCCCAGCGCGCTGAGCATGACCAGGCTATGAAACCACAGGTCCGCGGTCTCGTAGATGACATCGCTGTAATCCTTGCTGACGGCGGCATCCTTGGCAGCGATGATGGTCTCGATGGACTCTTCGCCGAGCTTCTCGAGTATCTTGTTCAAACCCTTGTGATGCAGGCTGGCCACGTAGCTGCTGTCGGGCGCCGCGTGCTTGCGTTCTTCCAGGACCTCGGCGAGGCGGTCTAGCGTGTCGCTCATGTCAATGTCCTGCGCTATAGATGGCGTCCGGATCCTTGAGGACCGGATCGACAATTTTCCACTGGCCGTCTTCGAACACGCGATAGAAGCAGCTTTCGCGGCCGGTATGGCAGGCGATATGGCCCAGTTGCTCGACCATCAGGATGATCACGTCGGCGTCGCAGTCCAGGCGCATTTCGTGCAGCTTCTGCACATGGCCCGACTCTTCGCCCTTGCGCCACAGCTTGCCCCGCGAGCGCGACCAGTAGATGGCGCGATGCTCGGCAGCGGTCAGGGCGAGGGATTCACGGTTCATCCAGGCCATCATCAGCACGCGCCCGGTCTTGTGGTCCTGGGCGATCGCCGGTACCAGGCCATCGCTGTTCCACTTGATCTCGTCCAGCCAGTCTTTCATCGTCGACTCCAAACCGGGCCCGCTCCCGTACCGGGCCCCTGTACGCTAGTGTGCCAGCCGGCGGCGCGGCTGGCTATCGGCGCACGATCAGGTACAGGCCCGCTGCCAGCATCAACCACGCGGGCCAGGCGGCCGGGGCGCTGAGGCTGACCGCGCCGGCCGCCAGGGTGGCACCACCGCCGAGCAGGCCGGCACCGAGCAGGCGCAGCGCCCAGTTGTCGCCGGCGCGGCGTCGCTCGGGCAGTTGCGGGTCGTGCAGGTGCGGTTGCGACAGGCGCTCGAGCAGGTCGCGGGTCATGTCGGCCAGGTGCGGCAGTTGCTCGGCCTGGCTGTAGAGGTTGCCGATTACCGCCTTGGGGCTCATGCGCTCGCGCATCCAGCGTTCGAGGAAGGGCTTGGCGGTGCTCCACAGATCCAGGTCGGGGTAGAGCTGGCGACCCAGGCCTTCGATATTGAGCAGGGTCTTCTGCAGCAGCACCAGTTGTGGCTGGACTTCCATGTTGAAGCGCCGGGCCGTCTGGAACAGGCGCATCAGCACCTGGCCGAAGGAGATATCCTTGAGCGGTTTTTCGAAGATCGGCTCGCACACCGTGCGGATCGCCGCTTCGAATTCGTTGACCTTGGTCTGCGCCGGTACCCAGCCCGAATCGATGTGCAGCTGGGCCACGCGGCGGTAGTCGCGCTTGAAGAAGGCGATCAGGTTGCGGGCCAGGTAGTCCTGGTCCTCGGCGGTGAGGCTGCCGACGATACCGCAGTCGATGGCGATGTATTGCGGGCTCCACGGCTTGACCGTGCTGACGAAGATGTTGCCCGGGTGCATGTCGGCATGGAAGAAGCTGTCGCGGAACACCTGGGTGAAGAACACCTCGACGCCGCGTTCGGCCAGCATCTTCATGTCGGTGCGCTGGTCGGCCAGCGTCGCCATGTCGGTGACCGGCACGCCGTAGATGCGCTCCATCACCAGTACCTTGGGCCGGCAGAAGTCCCAGTAGACCTGGGGCACGTACATCAGCTCTGAGCCTTCGAAGTTGCGCCGCAGCTGGCTGGCGTTGGCGGCCTCGCGCAGCAGGTCGAGCTCGTCGTAGATGGTCTTTTCGTAGTCGCCGACGATTTCCACCGGGTGCAGGCGACGGGCATCGGCCGAGGCGCGCTCGGCGGCCTTGGCGATCAGGAACAGCCAGGCCAGGTCCTGGGCGATGACCGGTTTCAGGCCCGGGCGCACCACCTTGACCACCACTTCCTCGCCGCTCTTCAGGCGGGCGGCGTGTACCTGGGCCACCGAAGCCGAGGCCAGCGGCTCGACGTCGAAACGGCTGAACACCTCGCCCACCTTGGCGCCGAGCTGTGCTTCGATCAGCGCCACGGCATGCTGCGGGTCGAACGGTGGCACGCGGTCCTGCAGCAGCATCAGCTCGTCGGCGATGTCGGTGGGCAGCAGGTCGCGGCGGGTGGAGAGCAACTGGCCGAACTTGATGAAGATCGGCCCCAGGTCCTGCAGCGCCAGGCGCAGGCGTGCGCCGCGGCTCAGCTCCAGGGGCTTGCGCGGCAGCCAGCGCCAGGGCATCAGCAGGCGCAGGCTGGCCAGCCACCAGGGCAGCAGGGGTTGTTCGAACAGCAGGTCATCGAGGCGGTAGCGGATCACGACGCGCTGGATGCGCAACAGACGGCGGACGGCGAGCAGCTTCATGCGTTATCGCTGGTATCAAGAGTGTGGGCGAGGCGGCGCAGGCGTGCCTCGAGGCGTTCGATATCGACCTTCAGCGCATCGAGCTCGCTGAATGCCGCTTCGGCTTCGCGTTTGCCGACCAGGGTACGCGATTCCTCCGCCAGGTACTCGGAGAGATTCTCGCCGAAGCGGGCCAGGCCCTGGCGGGTCCAGCGCGCACGCAAGCGCAGGTGGCCGGCGATCAGTGCGGTGGGGACCGGCCCCAGCCAACGCTGCAGTTCGTGTTCCCAGTCCAGTTCCAGGTCCTGCAGGATGCCGAACAGGTCGAGCAGCACGGCGCTGTCGCCATGCAGCTCGACCTGGGGGCTGTGCAGCACCGCGGTCTTGTCTTTGGCCAATGCCAGCTGCGCCAGGCGCCCGGCGGGGGCGCGCAGGGTGCAGTCGACCTCGCTTTCCCAGTGGGCGGCGAGCATCAGGCCTTCCTCGTCGGGCAGCACGAACAGCTTCAGGGCCGGCTGCACGCAGTCGATCTCGATCACCTTGCCTTCCAGCGCCGCCAGGCGCGGGAGGGCGGTGCTGTCCAGGCGCAGGACACGGTTGAGCCCGTGCTCGACGCTGGCGAGCAGGCCGGCCAGGAGCATCAGGGCTTGATCCCCCGGTGCACGGCGACGATACCGCTGGTCATGTTGTGGTAGGTGACGCGGTCGAAGCCTGCCTCGACCATCATGCTCTTGAGCGTCTCCTGGTCGGGGTGCATGCGGATCGATTCGGCCAGGTAACGGTAGCTTTCCGAGTCGTTGGTGATGAGCTTGCCGGCCAGCGGCATGAAGGCGAACGAGTAGGCGTCGTAGGCCTTGGACATCAGCTTGTTGGTCGGCTTGGAGAATTCCAGGATCAACAGGCGGCCACCGGGCTTGAGCACGCGCAGCATGGAGCGGATGGCCGCATCCTTGTGCGTCACGTTGCGCAGGCCGAAGGCGATGGTCACGCAGTCGAAGTGGTTGTCCGGGAACGGCAGCTTTTCAGCGTCGGCCTGGACGAACTCGATATTGCCCGACACGCCGCGGTCGAGCAGGCGGTCGCGGCCGACCTTGAGCATCGATTCGTTGATGTCGGCCAGCACCACCTGCCCGGTCGGGCCGACCAGGCGCGAGAACTTGGCGGCCAGGTCGCCCGTGCCACCGGCGATGTCCAGCACGCGGTTGCCGCTGCGCACCCCGGACAGCTCGATGGTGAAGCGCTTCCACAGGCGGTGCATGCCGCCGGACAGCACGTCGTTCATCAGGTCGTACTTGGCGGCCACCGAGTGGAACACCTCGGCGACTTTCTTCGCCTTCTGGCTCTCGGGAACGTCCTGGTAGCCGAAGTGGGTGGTGGGTTCGGCGTGGTCGCCTTTGCGCTGGTCGGTCATATCGCTTCACCAGAAAAAAATTACGGCCATTCTAGGGGCTACGGGCGGATTTGTCTTGGCGGGGTGTGTCATGCAAAGGGGGCGGGCATAATGGCGATTATGTATTCATATCCAGGATCACCCGCATGACCCAGATCAGCGTCGAACGCAAACACACCCTCGGCCGTGAAGCCGCTCGCGCCAAGGCCGAGGCGCTGGTGGACAAGCTGACCCGCGAATACGACCTCAAGGCCAGCTGGAACGGTGATCGCGTCGATGTGAAACGCAGCGGCGCCAACGGCAGTGTGCATATCGGTGAGGACACCATCCGCGTCGAGCTCAAGCTGGGCATGATGCTGTCGATGATGAGCGGCACCATCAAGGGCGAGATCGAGCGGGCCCTGGACAAGGCGCTGGCCTGAGGTCACGGGTTCCTTGGCGTTTGTGGGAGCAGGCCTTGTGGAAGCAGGTATCGCGGGGCAAGCCCGCTCCCACGCAAACGCAAACGCTGCATGACTCCACCTTAGGGTGAGGATTCTAATTTTTCCGCCTACCTTCACGCTCAAGCCCTACCACCCCGGGCAGTTCCTCCCTCCCTTAAATGAGCATGAGGTGCAGAGCATGGCCAAAGTGAATCTCAAGCAGAAAGACGACGCCCAAGGCAGCACGCTGGGCGAGGTGCGCGGCTACGCCCGCAAGATCTGGCTGGCGGGCATCGGTGCCTACGCCCGTGTCGGCCAGGAAGGCTCCGACTACTTCAAGGAGTTGGTAAAAGCCGGCGAAGGCGTCGAGAAGCGCGGCAAGAAACGCCTCGACAAGGCTGTCGAAGCCGCCAATACCCAGATCGACGAAGCCACCCAGGAAGTCACCCGCGTGCCCGGCCGGGTCGAGGCGCAGCTGGACAAAATCGAACGCGCCTTCGACGCCCGTGTCGGTCGCGCCTTGAATCGCCTCGGCATTCCGTCTAAACATGACGTTGAGGCGTTGTCCATCAAGCTTGAACAGCTGCACGAGCTGCTCGAGCGCGTCGCGCACAAACCATAAGGAGAGCAGGATGGCTGGCAAGAAGAACACCGAGAAAGAAGGCAGCTCCTGGATCGGCGGAATCGAGAAGTACTCCCGCAAGATCTGGTTGGCTGGCTTGGGTATCTACTCCAAGGTCGACCAGGACGGTCCGAAGCTGTTCGATTCGCTGGTGAAAGACGGCGAGAAGGCCGAGAAGCAGGCGAAGAAAACCGCCGAAGACGTGGCTGAAAGCGCCAAGTCGTCGACCAATTCGCGAGTGTCGGGCGTGAAGGATCGTGCGCTGGGCAAGTGGAGCGAGCTGGAGGAAGCCTTCGACAAGCGCCTGAACAGCGCCATCTCGCGCCTGGGCGTGCCCAGCCGCAATGAGATCAAGGCCCTGCACCAGCAGGTCGATTCGCTGACCAAGCAGATCGAGAAACTGACCGGTGCCTCGGTCACCCCAATTTCCAAGACCAGCGCCAGCAAGACGGCCGCCAAACCGTTGGCCAAGGCAGCAGCCAAGCCAGCAGCCAAGACCGCTGCAGCAAAACCTGCGGCGAAACCTGCGGCGAAAACCGCCGCCGCGAAGCCGGCTGCCAAGGCCGCGGTCAAGCCTGTTGCGGCAAGACCTGCAGCAAAACCTGCTGCGGCGAAGAAGCCGGCCGTGAAGAAAGCGACGCCAGCCAAGCCTGTCGCCGCCAAGCCGGCTGCACCGGCGCCTGCTGCCACCGCTGCCCCGGCACCGAGCGCGGCGCCGGCTGGCAACACGCCGTCGGCACCGGTGAGCACAGGCTCCCAGGCCTGACATCGCGTCGCACGGATCGCGGGGCAAGCCCGCTCTCACGAAGCCAAGCACTCGTGGGGCGAACTTGCCCCGCGAGTGCTTCAGCCTTCCAGATAACGCATTGCCAGCTGCTCCGCCGCCATCCGCGCCGGGGGCTGCAGGTGCGGCGCTACCAGCATCATCACCTGGTACACCACCACGCCGACATCGCCCTCGCGGCCAAGCACGCGCTGATAATCAAGCGAGCACATCAGGGTCAGGGTGATCTGTTCCACCAATTGCCCCAGTGCCTGGGTCTCGCTGGTCACCTGGCCTTGGCCCTTGAGACTGGCCAGCAGCGCGGCCAAGGTGCGCTTGAGGGCGTTGATCAGGCTGCGCATGCCCCGCGCCAGCTTGGGCAGGCGCCCGGTCAGGTTGGACAGGTCCTGGAACAGGAAACGGTACTGGGCCATGCGTTCGACGATCAGGTGCAGGAACAGCCAGTAGTCCTCGGCATCCAGGCGTACGTCCAGCGGCGGGTCGAGCAGTGGCATCAATTGCTCTTCGAAACGCTCGAACAGGCCGATCACCAACGGCTCCTTGCCGTGGAAGTGGTAGTAGAGGTTGCCAGGGCTGATCCCCAGTTCGTTGGCGATCTCCAGGGTCGAGACGTTCGGTTCGCCCTGGCGGTTGAACAGCTGCAAGGCACATTCGAGGATTCGGTCGCGGGTCTTCATCCGGTCAGCGTGCCAGTACGTAGCTGCCGGGCGCGGGGCCCAGCGGTGGATAAGTGGCGTTGCCCAGCTCGTCGCGTGGCGTCCTGGGCGTGCCGGAGCGCTGCTCTATCCATTCCAGCCACAGGGGCCACCAGCTGCCGTCTCGGCGCTGGGCGTCGTGGAACCAGGCCCGCGGGTCGCTGGAGAGCTTGGGGTTTTCCAGGTAGTAGGCCTTGGGGTTGCCGGGCGGGTTGATGATGCTCTGGATATGGCCGCTGTTGGCCAGGATGAAGCGCCGCTCGCCGCCGAGCAGCAGGGCCGAGCGGTACACCGCGTCCCAAGGGGTGATGTGGTCGTTGCTGCCGGCCACGGTAAAGCTGTCCAGTCCGACCTGCGAGAGGTCGATCGGAGTGCCGCACACCTCCAGGCCTTCGGGGAAGGTCAGCGGGTTGAGCTTGAAGAAATCCAGCAGGTCGCCGTGCAGCGCGGCCGGCAGGCGCGTGCTGTCGGCGTTCCAGTATAGGATGTCGAAGGCCGGCGGCGTCTTGCCCATCAGGTAGTTGTTGACCCAGTAGTTCCAGATCAGGTCGTTGGGGCGCATCCAGGCGAAGATCCGTGCCACCTCGCCGCCGTCCAGCACGCCGCGCTGGTAGGAGCGGCGCTTGGCCGCCTCGATGGTCTGCTCGTCGGCGAACAGGCTGGCGGGGCTGTCGAACTGGCTGTCGAGCAGGCTCACCAGGTAGGTGGCACTGCGCACCTTGCGCAGCTGCTTCTTCGCCTGCAGGTGGCCCTGCAGCGCGGCCATGGTCAGGCCGCCGGCACAGGCGCCCATCAGGTTGGGGTCGCGGCTGCCGCTGATGCTTCGACAAGCGTTGAGCGCCTCCTCCAGGGCCTGTACATAGCTGGACAGGCCCCACTCGCGGTGGCGTGGGTCGGGGTTGCGCCAGCTGACCATGAATACCTGCAGGCCCTGCTTGAGCATGTACTGGACGAAGCTGTTGGTCGGGCCCAAGTCGAAGATATAGAACTTGTTGATCTGTGGTGGCACCACCAACAGAGGTCGGGCGTACTGTTTCTCGCTCATGGGCTTGTACTGGATCAGCTCCAGCAGCTCGTTGCGAAACACCACTGCGCCCGGTGTGGCGGCCAGGTTGCCGCCAACCTCGAAGGCCCGTTCGTCCACCTGCCGTGGCAGGCCGTCGTTGTGGCGCAGGTCGTCGAGCAGGTGGCTGACACCGCGCAGAAGGCTCAGGCCGCCGGTGTTGAACAGTTCCTTGACCGCTAGCGGGTTGAGCAGCGAGTTGCTAGGGGCGAAGGCGTCGCTGACCAGGTTGAACAGGAACTGCGCCCGGGCCCGATCGTCGTCGGCCAGGCTGCTTTCCTCGATCCACAGGCGCGTCTGCTTCTGCCAGGCAAGGTAGGCCTGCAGGCCGCGGCGGTAGAACGGGTTCTGGCTCCAGGTCGGGTCGCTGAAGCGGGTGTCCCGTGGGTGGGGCTGGTAGGGGCTGTCGCCGATCAGCACGCGTCCCAGCTGGCCGCCGAGGGTCAGCAGGTGATGCGCGGTGTGTAGCGGATTGCGCAGGCCGATCCGGCTGACCTGGCGCAGGGTCGAGAACAGGTCGCGACCGCGCAGTCCGGTGATGGCGTTCTGCACGTTCATGCTCGTGGCGGGGACCGGTGTCGATCCTCTGGCCGGTTTGTCCTTCATGCCAACACTCCTTCGTCAGATCCATTTCCGCGTTGGCCTTGGCGCGGGTAAAGCACCTCCTGCAGGCTCGCATCACCTGCCTGGGAGTGCCCGCAAAGGCCCGTGCTGACGCAATAAAAAGCCTTCCTACCCCCGTGCCGCTGGCCGAGGGTGCATGACCGCACGTTGGCGTTCTTGCTCGAGGAATTTCATGATGATCGGGGCGACGGCCTCGGCCCGGGTGATCAGGAACAGGTGGCCATCATCGATTATGTGTAGCTGGGCATTGGGAATCCGCCAGGCCAGCAGGCGCATGTTGATCAGCGGGATCAGCGGATCGTCGTCGCCGGCCAGCACCAGGGTGGGCTGGTGGATCTTGTGCAGCCAGTGGATGCTGGTCCAGCCGAGCCCGGCGAACAGCTGCCAGTAGTAGCCCAGCTTGCCGCCCGAACGAACCTTCGAGGCATGGTGCATGGCCAGGTCCGGATCCCGGCGAAAGCCGCCGCCATAGATCAGCGGCGCGATGCGGATGACATGGGAGGGCTGCACGTAGCGCCGTGGGCTGGCCATCATCCACAACACCTTGGGCTTGCCCGGTACCATCACCGCGCCGGCGGCGGTGGCGGCCAGCACCAGTTTCTTGCAGCGTTCGGGGTAGTCGTGGGCGAACTGCTGGGCCAGGGCGCCGCCCCAGGACACGCCGATGACGTTGACCTGGCCGTAGTCCAGGTAGTCGAGCATGCGCGCGGTCAGCTTGGCCAGGCCGGGAAAACGGTAGGGGTGACGGGGCGTGGACGAGCCGCCCACCCCGGGCACGTCGAAGGCGATGACCTCCAGGTCCGGGTCCAGGGCCTCAATGAATGGAAAAACCAGCTCGAGGTTGGCGCCGATGCCGTTGAAGATCAGCAGCGGCGTCAGGTGAGGCTTGCCCGGGCGGACCGCAGTGCGGATGGACTGGTCGTCCAGCTCGACGGTCCTGAAGATATACGGTTGCGGCATGCGCGTGACTCTGTGGTGAAAGTAGCGCCGCGCTGCGCCACCAGGCGCACCACGGCGGTTCGGCTCAACGCTCGTGCACGTATGTTCCCGGTGCGGCCTCGCCTGCGGTATAGGCGCGGTTACCCAGGCGTGTAGGTGCCTTCTTGAGTTCGCCGGCGCGCTCACCCAGCCAGGCCTGCCAGTGCAGCCACCAGGAGTCGGCGTGCTTGACCGCGTTCTCCTGCCAGGCCACCGGGTCGTCCGGGCGATCCTCGCCGGTCATGAAGCGCGCCTTGGGGTTGCCCGGTGGGTTGAGAATGCTCTGGATATGGCCACTGTTGGACAGCACGAACTCGATCTTGCCGCCGAACAGGTGGGCCGAGCGGTAGCACGACTGCCAGGGCGTGATGTGGTCGGCGGTGCCGGCAACGCTGTAGATGTCGCAGTCGACCTGTTTCAGGTCGATGGCGGTGCCGCACACCTCGAGGGCATTGGAGCGGGTCAGCGGGTTGTTCTTGAACATTTCGATCAGGTCGCCGTGGAAGGCGGCCGGCAATCGGGTGGTGTCGTTATTCCAGAACAGAATGTCGAACACTGGCGGCTCGTTGCCGAGCAAGTAGTTGTTGACCCAGTAGTTCCAGATCAGGTCATTGGGGCGCATCCAGGCGAACACCTTGGCCATGTCGCTACCTTCGAGCACGCCGGACTGATAGGAGTGACGCTTGGCCGCCTCCAGGGTCTGCTCGTCGACGAACAATGCCACCTGGGTGTCGACGGTGGTGTCGAGCACGCTTACCAGCAGGGTCAGGGCATTGACCTTTTTCTCGCCGAGGGCGGCGTAGTGGCCCACCAGCGCCGTGCAAGTGATACCCCCGGAGCAGGCACCGAGCATGTTCAGGTCCTTGCTGCCGGTGATTGCCAGTACCGCGTCGACGGCTTCCTTGAGTGCGTCGATGTAGGTGGACAGGCCCCACTCGCGCTGGGCCTTGGTCGGGTTGCGCCAGCTGACGATGAAAGTCTGTTGCTGTGAGCGCAGGCAGAAGCGCGCCAGGCTCTTTTCCGGGCTCAGGTCGAAGACGTAGAACTTGTTGATCTGCGGCGGCACTACCAGCAGCGGGCGGCTGTGCACCTGCTCGGTGATGGGGCTGTACTGGATCAGCTCCAGCACATCGTTGCGGTACACCACCGCGCCTTCGCTGGTGCCGAGGTTCTTGCCGACCTCGAAAGCCTCCATGTTCACCTGGCTGGGCATGCCGCCGTTGTTGACGATGTCCTTGGCCAGGTTGGACAAGCCGTCGAGCAGGCTCTTGCCGCCGGTCTCGAAGAAGCGCTTGACCGCGGCCGGGTTGGAGAGGGTGTTGGTGGGGGCCATGGCCTCGGTCACCAGGTTGATGACGAACTGCCCGCGGCTGATGTCCTGCGGCGACAGGTCGCTCTCGCTGATCCAGTCGTTGAGTTCCTTGCGCCAGGCCAGGTAGGTCTGCAGGTAGCGGCGATAAAGGGGGTTCTTGCTCCACGCCGGGTCGCTGAAGCGACGGTCGTCGCCTTCCGGTTGCAGCGCCGACTTGCCCAGCAGGACGTTCTTCAGCTCCAGGCCAAAGTGCGCCACGTGCTTGGCGCTGTGCAAGGGCTGGCGCATGGCCTGGCGCAATACCGTGCGCGCCGATGTCAGTAGATCCTTGCGGCGAATGCCGATGACCGGGTTCAGCCCCAGGGTGTTTTCCGAGGCCTGCCGCTGCAACTCATCGTTGTTCTTGTTACTCATCTACGACGCTCCGTTGTCCTGAGACGAGTACCGGTGTGCTGTGACAGCCCGGTACTGCTACTCGGGTGACCAGTGATAAGGAACAGCGGTGCTGCGACCGGATGCGTGCCGATGATGAGCTGCGGGGGTTTCTGCGTGTGAAGACAACCTGCTTTCGCTCGCGACCTCTACATACCGGCCTGGCCCTGCCTGCCCGGAGGCGATGCAGGGAACTTGCCAGCTCCATTGGTTACCCGACTTTCGTGTAATGCGCAAGACAGCCAATCTTTGGCAGTCATCCAGGCATTCAAGCAGATGAGATTAGAAAATGCGCTCTAAAGCTTGCGGGGCTTGAGCTAGAGCATCAATTTCACCACCGATTCGGACGGGTCGCGGGATTTGCCCGCTTTGTGCAATTCGTCGAGGTAGTCGGCCCATAGCTGCTCCTGGCGCAGGCACAGCTGCTCGAGGTATTCCCAGGTGAACAATCCTGAGTCATGGCCGTCGTCGAAGGTCAGTTTCAGTGCATATTGACCGGCCGGTTCCAGGCCGCTGAGGCCGACGTTGATCTTGCCGAATTGCAGGATGGGATTGCCGTGGCCCTGGACTTCGGCGGAAGGCGAGTGCACGCGCAGGAACTCGGCGGGCAGGTGGTAGACCTCGCCGGGGGCGTAGGTGAGGGTGAGGGTCTTGGAGGCTTTGTGCAGATTGATCGCGGTGGGTAGGCGGGCCATGGGTGACTCTCTCTTTGGCTTCAAGCTGCAAGCTTCGAGTGATTCCAGGCATTGTGCAAGGGGGCCGCAAGGCGGCCCCCCTGAGGTCTTACAGGATGTAACGCGACAGGTCTTCGTTCTGCGCCAGCTCACCCAGGTGGCTGTTGACGTAGGCGGCGTCGATGTGGATCGGCGTCTCGTCGTGAGCGCTGGCCAGGTCGCCGGCGCTGAACGACACCTCTTCGAGCAGGCGCTCGAGCAGGGTGTGCAGGCGGCGGGCACCGATGTTCTCGGTCTTCTCGTTGACCTGGTAGGCGATCTCGGCCAGGCGCTTGAGGCCCTCGTCGGCGAACTCGATGTTCAGGCCCTCGGTCTTGAGCAGGGCGCTGTACTGCTCGGTCAGCGAGGCGTGCGGCTCCTTGAGGATGCGCTCGAAGTCTTCCGGGGTCAGCGCCTTGAGCTCGACACGGATCGGCAGGCGGCCTTGCAGCTCGGGCACCAGGTCGCTCGGCTTGCTCAGGTGGAACGCGCCGGAGGCGATGAACAGGATGTGGTCTGTCTTGACCATGCCCAGCTTGGTGTTGACGGTGCAGCCTTCGATCAGCGGCAGCAGGTCGCGCTGCACGCCTTCACGGGAGACATCGGCGCCGCCAACGTTACCACGCTTGGCAACCTTGTCGATTTCGTCGATGAACACGATACCGTGCTGCTCGACCGCTTCCAGGGCCTTGGCCTTGAGCTCTTCCTCATTGACCAGGCGGCCGGCTTCTTCGTCGCGGACCATCTTCAGCGCGTCCTTGACCTTGAGCTTGCGCGCCTTGCGCTTGCCCTTGCCCATGTTGGCGAACAGGCTCTGCAGCTGGTTGGTCATCTCCTCCATGCCGGGCGGCGCGGCGATCTCGACGCCCATGTTCTCGGCGACTTCGATCTCGATTTCCTTGTCGTCCAGCTGGCCTTCGCGCAGGCGCTTGCGGAACAGCTGGCGGGTGTTGGAGTCGCTGCTGCTCTGCTGGGCTTCCTCGCTGAAGCTGCTGACCCGCGCCTGCGGCAGCAGGGCATCGAGGATGCGGTCCTCGGCGGCGTCCTCGGCGCGGTGGCGCACGCGGACGATCTCCTGCTCGCGCAGCATCTTCAGCGCGGCGTCGGCCAGGTCGCGGATGATCGACTCGACGTCACGGCCAACGTAGCCAACCTCGGTGAACTTGGTCGCCTCGACCTTGATGAACGGCGCATTGGCCAGCTTGGCCAGGCGGCGGGCGATTTCGGTCTTGCCCACGCCGGTGGGGCCGATCATCAGGATGTTCTTGGGGGTGACTTCGGCACGCAACTCGGCGGGTAGCTGCATGCGCCGCCAGCGGTTGCGCAGGGCAATGGCGACAGCGCGCTTGGCGTCGTCCTGGCCGATGATGTGGCGGTTGAGTTCGTGGACGATTTCGCGTGGGGTCATGGACATGATGTATGGGGTCCTCAAGCACAGTGATCAGTGTGGAAAAGTCCCGCTGCGAGCGGGACGCCAAAACAACTGATTCACTCGGCCAGGTCCTGCTCCTCGATGGTCAGGTTGTGGTTGGTGAACACGCAGATGTCGCCGGCGATGTTCAGGGCGGCCTCGGTGATCTCGCGGGCCGACAGGTCGGTCTTGTTCAGCAGGGCGCGGGCCGCGGCCTGGGCATAGCCACCGCCGGAACCCATGGCGATCAGCCCGTCCTCGGGTTCGACCACGTCGCCGTTGCCGGTGATGATCAGGGATGCATCCTTGTTGGCCACGGCCAGCATCGCTTCCAGGCGGCTCAGCGAGCGGTCGGTACGCCATTCCTTTGCCAGCTCGACGGCGGCACGCACCAGGTGGCCGGAGTGTTTCTGCAGCTGGGCTTCGAAGCGCTCGAACAGGGTGAAGGCATCGGCGGTGGCACCGGCAAAACCGGCGATGACCTGGCCGTTGTACAGGCGACGCACTTTCTTGGCGTTGCCTTTCATCACGGTGTTGCCGAGGGAAACCTGGCCGTCGCCGCCCATGACGACTTTGCCGTTACGGCGGACAGAAACGATGGTAGTCAAGGGAGAGTCTCCACGCAGCGGGGCGAAAATGCCTGATGCAGACTCATATGGGGGGAGGGGGGAAGGATTTCAACCGAGAGGGATGAATGGTTGTTTCAAGGCATTGCCTGGCAGGCCTGCTCCACACGATGACCCCAGGGGGCTTCGTGGGAGCGGGCTTGCCCCGCGAGGGCGTTACTCAGGCCTCGTGGCAGACGTGTCCATCGACCAAGGTATAACGCACCGCACCCGGCAGGCAGTGGCCGATGAACGGGCAGTTTTCGCCGCGGGAGAACCAGTGTTCGCCGGCCACGGTCGAGGCTTTCGGGTCGAACAGCACCAGATCGGCGGCGGCGCCGACTTTCAGCTCGCCGGCCGGCAGGCGCATGGCGTTGGCCGGGCCGCTGCTCAGGCGCGCCAACAGGGTCGGCAGGTCGAGCAGGCCATCTTCGACCAGGGTCATGGCCAGTGGCAGCAACAGCTCGACACAGCTGATGCCTGGCTCGGTGGCACCGAACGGCGCCAACTTGGCATCGCGCTCGTGGGGCTGGTGATGACTGGAGATCGCCTGGATCACCCCGGATTTCACCGCTTCGCGCAGGCCGTCGCGGTCGGCGGCAGTGCGCAGCGGCGGCTGCACGTGGTACAGGCTGGAGAAGTCGCGCAGGGCCTCGTCGGTGAGGATCAACTGGTACAGCGCCACATCGGCGGTGACCGGTAGCCCCAACTGCTGGGCCTGGGCGATTAGCCGGGCGCCGCGGGCGCTGGTGATCTGGGTGAAGTGGGCGCGCACGCCGCTCTGCTCGACCAGCAGCAGGTTACGGGCCAGGGCCACGGTCTCGGCGGTTTCCGGGATGCCAGGCAGGCCGAGGAAGCTGGCCATCGGGCCCTCGTGGGCGAGGCCGCCCTGGGCCAGGTCACGGTCCTGGGAGTGGAACACCACGGTCAGGTCAAAGGTGGCGGCGTATTCCAGGGCGCGGGCCAGGGTGCGGTTGTTGGGGATCTCTTTCAGGCCGTTGCCGAAGGCCACGCAGCCGGTGTCGCGCAGGGCCACCAGTTCGGCCAGTTGCTCGCCTTCCAGGCCTTTGGTCAGGGCGCCGATCGGATAGACCTTGCTGTTGGCCGCTTCGCGGGCGCGGTCGAGGATCAGTTCGGCGACCGCCGAGGTGTCCAGTACCGGCTTGGTCTGCGGCGGGCAGCACAGGCTGGTGACGCCGCCGGCGACCGCGGCGCGGGTTTCGCTGGCGATGTTGCCCTTGCGGCTGTAGCCCGGTTCGCGCAGGGAGACGCCGAGGTCGACCAGGCCAGGTGCGGCGACCAGGCCTTCGGCCTGGATCGTGCGGCTGGCGCTGAAGCCGGCCGGGGCCGCGCCGATGGCGGCAATGCGCCCGCCATCGAGGTGCAGGTCGGTGATGGTGTCCAGGCCGTTGGCAGGGTCGATGACCCGGGCGCCGATGATGCTTAGGGTCACTGGGCGTTCTCCTGCTCGAATTGACGTTGCGCGTTCTGCCCGCTCATGGCCATGGACAGCACGGCCATGCGCACGGCGATGCCGTAGGTGACCTGGTTGAGGATCACCGAGTGCTTGCCGTCGGCCACCGCCGACTCGATCTCCACCCCGCGGTTGATCGGACCCGGGTGCATGACGATGGCGTCGGGCTTGGCGCCGGCCAGGCGCGCGGTGGTCAGGCCGAACAGGCGGTAGAACTCGCCCTCGCTGGGCAGCAGGCCGCCGGCCATGCGCTCGCGCTGCAGGCGCAGCATGATCACCACGTCGACATCCTTTAGGCCTTCGGCAAGGTCGGTGTAGACCTTCACGCCGTACTGCTCGATGCCGATCGGGATCAGTGTCTTCGGGCCAATCACGCGGATGTCCGGGCAGCCCAGCGCCTTGAGCGCAAGCATGTCCGAGCGTGCTACGCGCGAGTGCAGGATATCGCCGACGATGGCCACCGACAGGTTCTCGAAGCTACCCTTGTGTCGACGAATGGTGAGCATGTCGAGCATACCCTGGGTCGGGTGCGCGTGGCGGCCGTCACCGCCGTTGATCACGGCCACGTCCGGGCACACGTGCTCGGCGATGAAATGGGCGGCACCGGAGTCGGAGTGGCGCACGACGAACATGTCGGCGGCCATGGCCTCCAGGTTGCGCAGGGTATCGAACAGGGTCTCGCCCTTGCTGGTCGAGGAGGTCGACACGTTCAGGCTGATCACGTCGGCCGACAGGCGCTGGGCGGCCAGCTCGAAGGTGGTGCGGGTACGGGTGGAGTTCTCGAAGAACACGTTGCACACGGTCTTGCCGCGCAGCAGCGGGACTTTTTTGACGGCCCGGGCGCCGACTTCGAGGAACGAGTCGGCGGTGTCGAGGATTTCGGTCAGCAGTTCGCGGGGCAAACCGTCGAGCGAGAGGAAGTGGCGCAGCTGGCCCTGATCATTGAGCTGCAGCGGGCGCTTGGCGTCGAATGGCGTCATCGCGGGGGACTCTTAAAGGGCGGATGCGGGAGCGAGGTCCTGGCGCTCGAGGGCGAGCGGCGTGGGTCCGGTCAATTTTACCCGTTCATGGGCGCCCAGGGACAGGGTGGCGCCAAGCACATTCGGGCGGATCGGCAGTTCGCCGGCATCCAGGTCGAGCAGGCACACCAGTGTCACGCTGGCCGGGCGGCCGTAGTCGAACAGCTCGTTGAGGGCGGCGCGGATGGTACGCCCGCTCATCAGCACGTCGTCCACCAGCACCAGGTGCTGGCCTTCGACCTCGAAAGGCAGTTCCGAGGGGCGCACCTGCGGGTGCAGGCCGTTCTGGCTGAAATCGTCACGATAGAAGGAGACGTCCAGGGTACCCAGCGGGCTCTGGTCGCCGAGCTCGGCCTGCAGGGCCTGGGCTACCCACACGCCGCCGGTGCGGATACCGATGAAGCGTGACTCGACGATGGCGCGGCGGGCCAGGTGGGCGCGAAGGTCGACGGCCATCTGCCGGATCAGGTCGGCGGGATTGGGTAGGCTCATTGCGTGCTCCTCGGAAGGCGGGCGCCGGCAAGCCGCCGGCGGCAAAGCGGATTTAAGTGTTGGCCTCCAGCCAGCCTTGCAGCAGCAGGGCCGCGGCGATGGCGTCGACCGGATTGTCGCGGTAGCTGCCGTGACGGCCGCCACGGGCCATCTGCTCGCCCTTGGCTTCGAAGGTGGTGAGCCGTTCGTCGTGGGTGTGTACGGGCAGGTTGTAGCGGCCGTGCAGGCGACGGGCGAATTTTTCGGCGCGTTCGCTCATTTCGCTGGGCGTGCCGTCCATGTTCAGCGGCAGGCCGACGACGATGGCGTCGGGTTTCCATTCCTTGATCAGCTTCTCGACCTGGTTCCAGTCCGGCACGCCGTTCTGTGCCTTGAGCGTGCACAGTTCTCGGGCGTGGCCGGTGATCACCTGGCCGACGGCCACACCGATCTGCCGGGTGCCGTAGTCGAAGCCAAGCAGCAAGCGCAGTTCGGCCATCAGGCGTGGCCCGCCTGGCTGGTCAGCAGGCTGAGGTTGATCCCCAGGCTGGCGGCGGCGGCGCCCAGGCGCATGTCGCTGGCCACGCCGAAGATGATCTCGGGGTCGAAGGGGCAGTTGAGCCAGGCGTTGTCGGCAAGCTCGGCCTCCAGCTGGCCGGCTTCCCAGCCCGCGTAGCCCAGGGTGATCAGGCTCTTGCGCGGACCGTCGCCGGCGGCGATGGCGAACAGCACGTCCTGTGAGGTGGACAGCGACAAGCCCTCCAGCTCGACCGTGGCCTGGTAGCTGCGGTCGTTGCTGTGCAGCACGAAGCCGCGGTCGGTCTGCACCGGCCCTCCCTGGTAGATCGGGATGTGCAGGGTGCTGGCCGGCGGCTCATCGTCCGGGCGCAACTGTTCGAGGATGTCGGCCAGGTTCAGCTCCTGCGGGCGGTTGACCACCAGGCCCATGGCGCCGTGGGCATTGTGCTCGACGATGTAGGTGAGGGTCTGGGCAAAGTTCGGATCGGCCATGTGCGGCATGGCGATCAGGAACTGGTGCTTGAGGTAGCTGGGGGCGAGGGTCTTCATGTCCGCTAGTGTGGCGCCAGGTGGCGAGGCTGACAAGGTGTGCAGAGGGCTGGAGGTATTCCCGCTCCCACCGGGGTGCCCGTCACCCTCGGGTCAGTTGCTCTGCAGCCGGTCACCCCGGGCAAAGCGCCAGGTACGGATGATCTCCAGGCGGTCGAACTCCGCCAGGTCCCCGGTGAACGGCGCGAAGGGCGCCGCCAGGCGCACGATGCGCTGGGCGGCCTGGTCCAGCACTGGCTGGCCCGAGGACTCCAGCACCAGTACCTCGTACAGTGAGCCGTCGCGGTTGATCGACACCATCATCCGCAGGCTGCCGTACATCTGCTGGCGCCGGGCTTCTTCGGGGTAGTTGAGGTTGCCGATGCGCTCGACCTTCTTGCGCCACTCTTCCTTGTACCAGGCGCCCTTGTCGCGCAGGGTCGAGGCGGCGTTCAGGCGGTGGATGCGCGGGCGCTTGGCGTAGAGCTGCTGTTCCTGGGACAGCTCGGCCTCGAGGCTGGCGATCTGGCTGGACAGCTGCGAGCTGTCGAAGTCCGGAACCTTTGCCTGGGGCTGGGGTTGCGGCTTGCTTTCCTTCGGCTTGGGCTCGACTTTCTGCGGCTTCGGCGCCTGGGTGGCGACCACGGCCTTGGCCGGTGCCGGGGGGGGTTGCGGTTTCGCCGCCGGGGGCGGGGTGATCTTGTTGATCTTGCTGTCCTGGAACGGCGCGACCTCGGTGGTCTTGGGCACCGCTTTCTTGTCCAGGGTGCCGCTGCCCTGCTGGTTGTCCTGGGCCTGGAAGTCGGCCTTCTCGGGCGCTTTCTCGCTCTTGAAGGTGGCCAGGGTGATGTCCATGGCGTGACGAATCTCGGCCGGTTTGACCACGGTGAAACCCACGCCCAGGATCAGCGCCAGGTGCACCAGGGCGGCCAGGAACAGGGTGAAACCGAGCCGGTCCACCGGGCGAACGCGCGGTGGCAGCAGGTCGGGTGGGATGTCAGCGGGAAGCGTCATCGGGTATCCAGCAACCGCTAGGCTCTGTACGAAAAGCCTTGATACTTGTTCATGCTGCGTTGAGAACAGCCTCGGAATGCTCATGTACTCCAGTACACTCCGCTTCCTCGGCTGTTTTCGCCTTGCCTGACCTGCGTCTCAAGACTTTTCGTGCAGAGCCTCTGCGGGGCAGCAGCTCAGTCAAAAAGGACCGGCATCATACCCCACTGCGCGGTGTTGCCACGTGTCCTCGGTCAGCGCGCCTGAAGCTTGCGATCAATGGCGTCCATCAATTGCCCGCCGATATTGGTGTTGAAGGCAGCGTCGATCTCGCGGATGCAGGTCGGGCTGGTGACGTTGATTTCGGTGAGGTAGTCGCCGATCACGTCCAGGCCGACGAACAGCAGGCCCTTTTCACGCAAGGTCGGGCCGACCTGGGCGGCGATCCAGCGATCACGCTCGCTCAAAGGGCGGGCTTCGCCGCGACCGCCGGCGGCCAGGTTGCCGCGGGTCTCGCCGCTGGCCGGGATGCGCGCCAGGCAGTAGTCCACCGGCTCGCCGTCGATCATCAGGATGCGCTTGTCGCCGTCCTTGATCGCCGGCAGGTAGGCCTGCGCCATGATCTGCTGGGCGCCGAGCGCGGTCAGGGTTTCGAGGATCACCGACAGGTTGGGGTCGCCGACCCGGTGACGGAAGATCGAAGTGCCACCCATGCCATCCAGCGGCTTGAGAATCACATCACCATGCTCGGCGGCGAACTCGCGGATGATGTCGGGGCGGCGGCTGACCAGGGTGGGTGGCGTGCACTGCGGGAACAGCGTAGCGAACAGCTTCTCGTTGCAGTCGCGCAGGCTCTGCGGCTTGTTGACCACCAGCACGCCTTCGGCCTCGGCCTGTTCCAGCAGGTAGGTGCTGTAGACGAACTCCATGTCGAAGGGCGGGTCCTTGCGCATCAGGATCACGTCCAGCTCGGCCAGGGTGCTGTCCTGCTCCTCGCCCAGTTCGAACCAGCGGGCCGGGTCGGCGAACACCTTGAGCGGGCGCATGCGTGCGCGGGCCTTGCCCTGGCCCTGGTACAGGTCGCGCTGCTCCATGTAGAACAGGCTCCAGCCGCGGGCCTGGGCGGCCAGCAACATGGCCAGCGAGCTGTCCTTTTTGTAGGAGATGGACGCGATGGGGTCCATGACAATCCCGAGGCGAACGCTCATGGGGTAGTTCCTCTTGGCGGCACTGGCCGCATGGTACGAAAGAAAAGTGGCTCAGGGTGGCGCCGGGCGCGCCCACGGTCAAGGGGCGGGCGGATGGAATGGCCTTCGGGAGTGTGCTAAAAAGGCCAGGCACATGGCCTGCATGGCCTTTTGGCGAATTCGCTCCCAGGCAGAAGCGCAACTATGGAACAACCCCTGAAGGTGATGGTGATCGACGATTCCCGCACGATCCGCCGCACCGCGCAGATGTTGCTCGGCGAGGCAGGCTGCGAGGTGATCACCGCCAGTGACGGCTTCGACGCCCTGGCCAAGATCGTCGACCACAAACCGCGGGTCATCTTCGTCGACGTGCTGATGCCGCGCCTCGACGGCTACCAGACCTGCGCCATCATCAAGCACAACCGCGAGTTCAAGGACACCCCGGTGATCCTGCTCTCTTCCCGCGACGGCCTGTTCGACAAGGCCCGCGGCCGGGTGGTCGGTTCCGACCAGTTCCTGACCAAACCTTTCAGCAAGGAAGAACTGCTCGACGCGATCCGTGCCTGCGTGCCGGGCTTCGCCGCGCAGGATCCACACGCACCCTGACGCCGCCCACGCAGGGCGGCGTCTCTATTTCCTGATGGGGAAACAGCATGGCCCGAGTTCTGATTGTCGACGACTCGCCGACAGAGATGTACAAATTGACCGAATGGCTGGAGAAGCACGGCTATGGGGTGCTCAAGGCCGACAACGGCGCCGACGGCGTGGCCCTGGCGCGCCAGGAGAAGCCCGACGCGGTGTTGATGGACATCGTCATGCCCGGCATGAACGGTTTCCAGGCCACCCGCCAGTTGAGCAAGGACCCGGAAACCAGCGCCATTCCGGTGATCGTGGTCACCACCAAGGACCAGGAAACCGATCGGATCTGGGCCCAGCGCCAGGGCGCCCGCGACTTCCTGACCAAACCTGTGGAAGAAGACGCGCTGATCACCAAGCTCAAAGAAGTGCTGCAGGCTTGACCACCCGGCCCCAGGGCGCGTCGCTGACCGCCTTCGAACTGCTGCTGGACATCGACCGGCGCTGCCGCCTGCTGGTGGCCGACCAGCCACCGCAGGACATCCGCCTGCAACAATGGAGCGGCATCGGTTTTCGAGTTGCCGGACAGTGGTTCGTCGCGCCCATGGGCGAAGTCGCCGAAGTGCTGCGTGAGCCCCGCGCTAGCCGGGTGCCGGGTGTGCAGCCCTGGGTGCGCGGAGTGGCCAACCTGCGTGGGCGGCTGCTGCCGGTGATGGACCTGTGTGCGTTTTTTGGCCTTGGCCCGGCCGCGGCGGGCAAGCAACGGCGCGTGTTGGTGCTGGATCATGAAGAGCTGTTCGCCGGGCTGCTGGTGGATGAGGTGGTCGGCTTGCAGCATTTCGCTCTGAGCAGCCTCGAGCTGTCACCGCCGCAACCGTTGATCCGTGCGGCCGCGCCCTTCGTACATGGGCATTTTCCCCGTGAGCGTAATTGGGCGATCTTCAGCCCGTTCGCCCTGGCCCAGGCGCCGGGCTTTCTCGATGTGGCGTTGTAGAGGACTTTCGACGTGAACAAGCCAGGACCCACCGTTGCCGCAGCTGGCGTCTCGCCCGCCGCCGTGGCCCAACGCCCGCGTAGCACCGCGCAGATCACCGTGCTGTTCGTGGTGCTGATCCTGTCGATCGTCCTGTTGTTCGCCAACTTCGCCTACCTCAACACCCAGGCCAACCACGACAAGCAGTACATAGGCCATGCCGGCGAGCTGCGCGTGCTGTCCCAGCGCATTGCCAAGAACGCCACCGAGGCTGCGGCGGGCAAGGCGTTGGCGTTCAGGTTGCTCAGCGATGCACGCAACGACTTCGAACGACGCTGGAGCTACCTGCGCGAAGGTGACAAGGCCACCGGCCTGCCCGCAGCGCCCGCCGCGGTGCGCGACGAAATGGATGCGGTACGCCAGGACTGGGAGAACCTGCGCAAGAACACCGACACCATCCTGGCCAGTGAACAGACCGTGCTGTCGCTGCATCAGGTCGCGGCCACCCTGGCCGAAACGGTTCCGCAGTTGCAGGTCGAATACGAGAAAGTAGTTGAAATCCTGCTGCAGAGCGGTGCGCCGGCCAATCAGGTGGCCGTGGCCCAGCGCCAGTTGCTGCTGGCCGAGCGCATTCTCGGCTCGGTCAACACCGTGCTCGCCGGTGACGAGTCCTCGGTGCAGGCCGCCGATGCCTTCGGCCGCGACGCCAGCCGTTTCGGCCAGGTGCTCGAGGGTATGCTCGCCGGCAATCCGGCGATTCAGGTCACCCGCGTCGAGGACACCGATGCCCGGGCGCGCCTGGCCGAGATCGCCGAACTGTTCCAGTTCGTCTCGGGCTCGGTGGACGAGATTCTCGAAACCTCGCCCGAACTGTTTCGCGTGCGCGAGGCTGCCGGCAACATCTTCAGCCTGTCGCAGACCCTGCTCGACGAAGCCTCGCACCTGGCCAACGGCTTCGAGAACCTGGCCGGCGGGCGCACTCTCGACACCGTCGGCGGCTATGTGCTCGGCCTGCTGGCACTGGCCTCGATCATCCTCATCGGCCTGGTGATGGTGCGCGCCACGCACCGCCAGCTGCGCGAAACCGCCGAGAAAAACGAACGCAACCAGCAGGCGATCATGCGTTTGCTAGACGAGATCGAGGAACTGGCCGACGGCGACCTGACCGTCACGGTTTCGGTGACTGAGGACTTCACCGGCGCCATTGCCGACTCGATCAACTATTCGGTTGACCAGCTTCGCGATCTGGTTGCCACCATCAACCACAGCGCCGAGCAGGTGGCTGCTGCGGTGCAGGACACGCAGAACACCGCTCGCCAACTGGCCAAGGCTTCGGAGCACCAAGCGGAGCAGATCAGCGAGGCGTCCGAGGCGGTGGGTGACATGGTCGAGTCTATCGACCGGGTCTCCGCACATGCCTATGAATCGGCCAAGGTGGCCGAGCGCTCGGTGGCCATTGCCAACAAGGGCAACGAGGTGGTGCACAACACCATCCACGGCATGGACAACATCCGCGAGCAGATCCAGGACACCGCCAAGCGGATCAAGCGCCTGGGTGAATCCTCTCAGGAGATCGGCGATATCGTCAGCCTGATCGACGACATTGCCGAGCAGACCAATATCCTCGCCCTCAACGCGGCCATCCAGGCGTCGCTCGCCGGTGAGGCTGGCCGAGGCTTTGCCGTGGTCGCCGACGAAGTGCAGCGCCTGGCCGAGCGCTCGTCCTCGGCAACCCGGCAGATCGAGGCGTTGGTGCGCACCATCCAGGCCGACACCAACGAGGCGGTGATCTCCATGGAGCAGACCACCGCCGAAGTGGTGCGCGGCGCGCGCCTGGCCCAGGACGCCGGCGTGGCGCTGGCTGAGATCGAAGGTGTATCGCAGACGATGGCCGACCTTATCCACAGCATCTCTGATGCCGCTCAGTTGCAGACGTCGTCTGCCGGGCAGATTTCCCACACCATGGCGGTGATCCAGCAGATCACCGCACAGACCTCCGCCGGTTCCGGGGCCACGGCCGACAGCATCCGCCACCTGGCGCGCATGGCCAGCGAGATGCGCCGTTCGGTATCCGGTTTCACCCTGCCCAGACCGGTGGAACGGTCGTGAGCGGGGCAAGCATGGCCGGCCCGGGCAGTACGGCTGGCGAGCGCCACGACACGGTGGCCCTGGCATGGATCAAGGCCCCCATCCTTGATTGCCTGGCACAGGCGCGACAGGCCCTGGAGCGTTTTTCGGCAGATCCGGGCGACCTGTCGATGCTGGCGTTCTTTGTCGACAACCTTCACCAGGTGCACGGTTGCCTGCACTTGCTCGAATTGCCGGGCGCGACGCGCCTGGCCGAGGAACTGGAGCTGCTTGGGCGGGCCATGTCCGACGGACAGGTGCGCCCTCGTGGCGACTGCCTGGGCGCGCTGTTCCGGGGGCTCGAGCAATTGCCGCCCTACCTGGATCGCCTGCGCGGGGCACGCCACGACCTGCCATTGGTGGTCATGCCACTGCTCAACCAGCTGCGGGTCTGCCGCGGTGCCGAACCCCTGGCCCAAGGCAGCCTGCTGGGCGACCTCGGACAGCGCCTGGCTGGCGCGGCGGACCTGGCCAACCTCGATCTTTCCCTGGGGAGCTGGCGTGAACACATGCAGGCCGGTCCTGGGCGCGACGCGCTGCGTTCGGTGGTGATGGCGCTGTGCGATGACCTGATGCGCATCAAGGACCGTCTCGACCCCTTCGTCAGTGGCGAGCATCCGCCACGCGAACCGCTGGAGACGTTGCTGCCGCCCCTGCGCCATGTCGCCGACACTCTGGCAGTGCTGGGTTTCCAGCAGCCACGACGTGTGATCATCGACCAGGTGCTGGCGCTGCAGGCGCAGGTCGAGAATGACGGCGCGGTGGACGAGGCGCTGTTGATGGATGTCGCCGGGGCGTTGTTGTACGTCGAGGCGACCCTCAACGGCATGGTCGGGCCGCTGGAGGAGACCTCGCCAGGCAACCTGCCTGGTTCTGACCTGGCCGAGATTCGTCAGTTGGTACTCAACGAGTCGCTCAATGTGCTGCAGCAGGCCAAGGACCTGATCGGCGACTGCCTGGAGTCGGACTGGTCGCGTCAGCGCCTGCAGGCCTTGCCCGGTCTGCTGCAGCAGGTGCGCGGGGCGTTGGCGATGCTGATGCTTCCGGCTGCCGCCGAAGTGTTCGGCGGGTGTGCGGGATATGTGCAGGGCTGGCTGGGTCATGTGGAGGAAGAGCCGCTGCCCGATGAGTTGGCCCATCTGGCCGATGCCCTGTGCGCCGGCGAGGCCTGGTTGCAGTGGCGAGTGGCCGACCCGCTGGCTGATGCCCAGCGTTTCATCGACATGGCCCTCGCCAGCCTGACCGCCCTGGGCGTGCAATGCCCGCGCCTCGAGCGCCCCTTGGCTGACGCCCGGACGGCGGACGGGATCGATGACGAGTTGCGCGAAGTGTTCCTCGAAGAGGCCGGCGAACTGTTGCCTGAAATAGAGCGCCAATGGCTGCGTTGGCGTGCCGACAATGGTTTGCGTGATTCACTGATCGAGGTGCGTCGTGCGCTGCATACGCTCAAGGGCAGCGGGCGGATGGTCCACGCAGAGGCCGTGGCGGAGCTTGCCTGGGGCGCCGAGCACCTGCTTAACCGGGTGCTGGAGGGGCGCATCACGCTGAGTGCCGAAGGCCTGGTGGCCTTGCAGCAGGTCTTCGTGCGCCTGCCCGACCTGCTCGCCGACTTCGCCGCCAGCCAACTGCCGCCCACTGCGGAAATCGAGCAACTGGCCGGGCATCTGCACGCGCTGGCGCTCAACGACACGCCGGCCAGTGCCAGCATCGACGGTCTCGATCCGCAGCTGCTGGAGATCTTCCGTAACGAGGCACAAGGGCACCTGGCCGGGCTCGATGTCTTCCTGCAGATGGCTGATGCTCAAGGCACAGGGGTCAGCGACAGCCTGCAACGCGCCTTGCACACCCTAAAGGGCAGCGCCGCCATGGCCGGCGTGATGCCGGTGGCGGAGCTGGCCACCGCGCTCGACCGCCTGGTGCGCGAATACAAAGGTCATCACCTGCCTTTGCAGCAGGCCGAAACCGAGCTGCTGGAGGCTGCACGTGCGCTGTTCCACCTGGGGCTGGCCCAGCTGGACAGCACGCCATTGGCTGCCATCCCGGGGGCTGCGGCGTTGATCGAGCAGGTCGGGCAAACGGTCGATGCTAGGCTGGCCAGGCACCAGGCCGAGGCGCATCCGGCACGCCGGGCCCGGCGTGACCCGCAACTGACGGCCACTTTCCTGACCCTGGGCATGGATGTCCTGCTCGACGCCGAGGCGCGGCTCGCCAACTGGCAGGCCGACGCCACGCAGCATCATGAGCTGCACCTGCTGCTCGAGGAAATGACCACCCTCAGCCATGGCGCGCACCAGGCCGAGCTGTGGCAGGTGGATGAAGTCTGCGAAGGGTTGCTCGACCTGTACGGTGCGGTCGAAGAGGGCAGCCTGGCGGTGACGCCGCGTTTCTTCGCCATCGCCCGGCAGGCCCACGAAGCGCTGTTCGACCTGTTCGATGAAATAGCCGCCGGGCAGGATCCGACAGCACGCCCCGATTGCCTGGCCGCCTTGCACGGCTTGCTTGATGATGCCCTCGATCCGGCGGCCCTGGGGCTGGTAGGCGCAGCTGGCGCGACAACGCTGCCTGTCGCAGGTCAGCTACCGGACCCAGCGGTCGTTGACCTGTTCCTCGAGGAAGCCGCCGATATTCTCGAGGGCGCCGACCAGGCGCTGCGGCAATGGAAGGACGATCCCGAAAGCCTGTCACCGCTGTCTGCGTTGCAACATGATGTGCTGACCCTCAAGGGCGGCGCGCAGATGGCTGCGATCGGTGCGATCGAAGTGCTTGCCCAGGAGCTCGCGCTGCTCTACGAAGGGCTGGTGGACCGGCGGATCGGGGCAAGCCTGCGGCTGTTCGAGCTGCTCGCACGCAGCCATGACGCCCTGGCCGGGATGCTGCGCAGCTTGCGCGAGGGACAGTCACCGCTGTCGGCGGTGGAGTTGCTGGGTGAACTGCGCGATTTCCGTCACAACGCTCCGCCACCTGGCCCGGTCGAGGCGCAGGACGACACGCAGGAAAGCGAAGGCGACAAGGAACTGCTGGAAGTTTTCCTCGAGGAAAGCTCCGATATCCTCGAAAGTGCGGCCCAGTCCCTGGCGCGCTGGCAGGCCGACCCGCGCAACACGGTCGAGGTGGAGAACCTGTTGCGCGACCTGCACACCCTCAAGGGGGGGGCGCGCATGGTCGAGATCGCCGCCATCGGCGACCTGGCCCATGAGCTGGAATTCCTCTACGAGCTGCTGGCGGCCGCACGGCTGCCGTCGACGCCGGCCTTGTTCAGCCTGCTGCAGAACTGCCATGACCGCCTGGCGCACATGCTCGACGCGGCGCGCCTGGGCGAGCCGCTGCATGCGGCGACGGCGCTGATCGACTATATCCGCAACTTCTCCAGTGCAGCGCTGACCGACAGCGCCGCCGGGCAGTCCCAGGCTGAGCCCGCCCCGGCCGAAGCCCCGGCTGTCGCCCCCGAGCGGGCCGGGGACATGGTCAAGGTCGATGCCGAACTGCTGGACGACCTGGGCAACCTGGCCGGCGAACATTCGGTGATCCGCGGGCGCATCGAGCAGCAGGTCAACGATGCGCAGTTCGCCCTCAACGAGATGGAGACCACGCTGGAGCGCATGCGCGACCAGCTGTTGCGCCTGGATATCGAGACCCAGGGGCGGATCTCGAGCCGGCACCAGTTCGAGGGTGATGCCTACGACGACTTCGACCCACTTGAGATGGACCGCCATTCGCAGTTGCAGCAATTGTCGCGGGCGCTGTTCGAGTCCACCTCGGACCTGCTCGACCTCAAGGAAACCCTGCTGCAGCGGGCCCAGGAGGCGCACAGCCTGTTGCAGCAGCAGGCGCGGGTCAACAGCCAGTTGCAAGAGGGGCTGACCGCCACCTTGATGGTGCCGTTCGAACGCCTGGTGCCGCGTTTGCAACGGGTGGTGCGACAGGTGGCCAGCGAACTGGGCAAGCAGGTCGAACTGGTGGTCGGCAATGCCGAGGGCGAGCTGGACCGCAGCGTGCTCGAACGCATGGTCGCGCCGCTGGAGCACATGCTGCGCAATGCCGTCGACCATGGCCTGGAAGCCCGCGAGGCGCGCCTGGCGGCCAACAAGCCGGAGCAGGGCACCATCCACCTGAACCTGCTGCACGAAGGTGCCGACATCGTCATCGAGATGAGCGACGACGGTGCCGGGGTGCCGCTGGAGGCGGTGCGCAACAAGGCGATCAAACGCGGTCTGCTCGATCCGCAGGCGCGTCTGAGCGACCACGAGATCCTGCAGTTCATCCTGCGCCCGGGATTTTCCACGGCCGAGAAGATCACCCAGATCTCCGGGCGCGGCCTGGGCATGGACGTGGTCCATGAAGAGGTCAAGCAATTGGGCGGTTCGATGAGCATCGAGTCCAGCCCCGGCAAGGGTGCGCGCTTCCTGATCCGCCTACCGTTCACGGTGTCGGTGAACCGGGCGTTGATGGTGCATGTGGAGGATGAGCAATACGCAATTGGGCTGAACACCATCGAGGGCATCGTGCGCGTGCCGCCGGCGGAGCTGGAAGCCTGCTACCGGCTGGACCCGCCACGCTACAGCTATGCCGGGCATGACTACGCACTGCGTTACCTCGGCGAACTGTTGCAGGAGGGCGCGCAGCCCAACCTGCTGGGCCAGAGCGTACCGCTGCCGGTGCTGCTCACCCATTCCCACGAACAATCGTTCGCGATCCAGGTCGACAGCCTGTCGCCCAGCCGCGAAATCGTGGTCAAGAGCCTGGGCCCGCAGTTCGCGGCGGTGCCGGGGCTGTCCGGTGCCACTCTGCTCGGCGACGGACGGGTGGTGCTGATTCTCGACCTGCTCGGCCAGTTGCGTGGCCAGCAGCGACGCCTGGCGCGCCTGCCGGGCGTGGCGCAGGGGCAGCATCTGCTGACGGGGCCCGTGCCGCGTCGGCCGCTGCTGGTGATGGTGGTGGACGATTCGGTGACCGTGCGCAAGGTCACCAGCCGCCTGCTCGAACGCCACGGTATGAGCGTGCTGACCGCCAAGGATGGGGTGGATGCCATGGCGCTGCTCGAAGAGCACCGCCCGGACGTGTTGCTGCTGGACATCGAGATGCCGCGCATGGACGGTTTCGAGGTGGCCACGCGTATCCGCCGCGACCAGCGCCTGGCGCAGTTGCCGATCATCATGATCACCTCGCGCACCGGGCAGAAGCACCGCGACCGGGCCATGGCCATCGGCGTCAACGAATACCTCGGCAAGCCTTACCAGGAGTCGGTCCTGTTGCAGAGCATCGCCCACTGGAGCCAACCCCATGCTTGAACATATCGCCGGCCAGCGCAGCAGCCTCACCGGCCTGCTGTTGCCCTTGGGCGACCGCACCCTGGTACTGCCCAACGTGGCGGTGGCCGAATTGATTGGTCATCGCGCCATCGCCTGCGAGCCAGGAGAGCCGGCCTGGCACCTGGGCTGGGTGGACTGGCGCCAGCAGCGCTTGCCGTTGATCGGTTTCGAGGCCGCTTGTGGCGGGCAGACCACTTGCGGCGAGCGGGCACGGGTAGTGGTGCTCAATGCACTGGGGGATACCGGCCTGCGCTTCCTGGCGTTGCTGCTGCAGGGCATTCCGCGCTCGTGCAAACTCGACAGTCAGTTGAACTATGTTGATGTGCCACTGGCCGCGCTGGAGCTGGCGGCAGTGCAGGTGGGCGAGCAGGTGGCGCGGGTGCCTGACCTGGCCGGGCTGGAAAGATTGGTGCGTGACGCTTATCTGCAATCTGCAGCTGGCTAGGATGATGGTTGAGCGGGCCCTGTCGCGGGGCTCAGGAACCCTGACTGCTGCGGGAGGTCTGTGTTTGCATGTATTACGGTGAACGCTTCAACGCCTGGACCCACTTGGTCGGTGCGGTATTGGCCTGTATCGGCGCGAGCTGGCTGATCGTCGTGGCGGGCCTGCAGGGCGATCCCTGGAAGATCGTCAGTTTCTCCATCTACGGTTTCACCCTGCTGCTGCTCTACAGCATCTCTACCCTCTACCACAGCACTCGCGGGCGTGCGAAGCGCATCATGCGCAAGCTAGACCACCTGTCGATCTACCTGCTGATCGCCGGCAGCTACACGCCGTTCTGTCTGGTGAGCCTGCGGGGCCCCTGGGGCTGGAGCCTGTTCGGAGTGGTCTGGGGGCTTGCGCTGATCGGCATGTTGCAGGAGATCAAGCCGCGCTCCGAGGCGCGGATCCTGTCGATCGTGATCTATGCGCTGATGGGCTGGATCGTGCTGGTGGCGGTGAAGCCGTTGCTGCATAGCCTGGGTGCTGCGGGCTTCGCCTGGCTGGCGGCCGGCGGTGTGTTCTACACCGTCGGCATCATCTTCTTTGCGTTTGACAGCCGATTCCGTCACTGGCATGGCATCTGGCATCTGTTCGTGATTGCCGGCAGCCTGATGCACTTTGTCGCCGTATCTTTTTACGTGCGTTAGAAGTCGCCCCACAATTGCTGCGCCACCGACAGGGCCACCACAGGGGCGGTTTCGGTGCGCAGCACCCGAGGGCCGAGGCGAGCTGCGTGGCAGCCGGCGGCCTTGGCCAGCTCGACTTCCGCTTCGCTCAGGCCGCCCTCGGGGCCGATCAGGAAGGCCAGCCTGGCCGGTTTGGCATGGCTGGTCAGCGGCTCGGCCACCGGGTGCAGCACCAGCTTGAGTTCGGCTTTGGTGCTTTTCAGCCACTCGGCCAGGGTCACGGGCGGGTGGATCATCGGCAGGGTCGAGCGCCCGCACTGCTCGCAGGCACTGACAGCCACCTGGCGCCAGTGGGCCAGGCGCTTGTCGGCGCGCTCGTCCTTTAGACGTACTTCGCAGCGTTCGCTGACGATAGGGGTGATTTCATTGACACCCAGCTCGGTGGCTTTCTGGATTGCCCAGTCCATGCGCTCGCCCCGGGACAGCCCCTGGCCGAGGTGGATGTGCAAAGGCGAGTCGGCCTGGCCGGGGAGGGCCTGGTCGAGGCTGACGCGCACGGTTTTCTTGCCGACTTCGAGCAGTTGGCCGAGGTATTCCTGGCCGCTGCCGTCAAACAGCTGCACGGCGTCGCCAGCGGCCATGCGCAGCACGCGGCCAATGTAGTGGGCCTGGGCTTCGGGGAGCTCGTGCTCGCCAAGGCCCAGTGGGGCGTCGATGAAGAAGCGGGAGAGTCTCATGGGCTTGCTCTGGAAAAAGGCTGACGCAGATCCTGTAGGAGCGGACGCGCCGGCTCCTACAGGTTTCGGGTTGGTCTGGGGTTAGCCCGGATCGCGGAAATCCGGATGGAAGTCGGCCGGCACGGCGACGCTCACCTTGTCGCGGGTGGCGATATCGATCCCCTCGCTGGCCACCTCTGCCAGGAAGTCGATCTGCTCGGGTGTGATGACGTAAGGCGGCAGGAAATACACCACGCTGCCCAGCGGGCGCAACAGCGCGCCCCGGCTCAGGGCGTGCTCGAAGACCTTCAGGCCGCGGCGCTCCTGCCAGGGGTAGGCGGCCTTGGTGGCCTTGTCCTGGACCATCTCGATGGCCACGACCATGCCGGTCTGACGGATTTCGGCGACGTGGGCATGGTCGGCCAGGTGCGCGGTGGCGCTGGCCATGCGCGCCGACAAGGCCTTGTTGGCCTCGATCACGTTGTCTTGCTCGAAGATGTCCAGAGTGGCCAAGGCCGCGGCGCAGGCCAGCGGGTTGCCGGTGTAGCTGTGCGAGTGCAGGAAGGCGCGCAGGGTCGGGTAGTCGTCATAGAAGGCCTGGTAGACCTTGTCGGTGGTCAGGCAGGCGGCCAGCGGCAAGTAGCCGCCGGTCAGGGCCTTGGACAGGCACAGGAAGTCCGGGGTGATGCCGGCCTGCTCGCAGGCGAACATCGTGCCGGTGCGGCCGAAGCCGACGGCGATCTCATCGTGGATCAGGTGCACGTCGTAACGGTCGCAGGCCTCGCGCAGCAGCCTGAGGTACACCGGGTGGTACATGCGCATGCCGCCGGCGCCCTGGATCAGTGGCTCGACGATCACCGCGGCGATGCTGGCGTGGTGTTCGGCCAGGGTCTGCTCCATGGCCGCGAACATGTTCCGCGAGTGCTCTTCCCAGCCCATGCCTTCCGGGCGCAGGTAGCAGTCCGGGCTTGGCACCTTGATGGTGTCCAGCAGCAACGCCTTGTAGGTTTCGGTGAACAGCGGCACGTCGCCCACCGACATCGCGGCGATGGTCTCGCCATGATAACTGTTGGTTAGGGTGACGAAGCGCTTCTTCTGCGGTTTCCCGGTGTTCTGCCAGTAATGGAAGCTCATCTTAAGCGCCACTTCGATGCACGACGAGCCATTGTCGCCGTAGAACACCCGCTCGAGGCCGGCAGGAGTGATGGCCACCAGGCGTTCGGACAACTCGATCACCGGCTGATGGCTGAAACCGGCGAGGATCACGTGCTCGAGCTGATCGACCTGGTCTTTGATGCGCTGGTTGATGCGCGGGTTGGCATGGCCGAAAGCGTTGACCCACCATGAGCTGACGGCGTCCAGATAGCGTTTGCCCTCGAAGTCCTCCAGCCACACCCCCTCGCCGCGCTTGATCGGAATCAGCGGCAGCTGTTCGTGGTCTTTCATCTGGGTGCATGGGTGCCAAAGGACCTTCAGGTCGCGCTGCATCCACTGATCGTTGAGGCCCATGGGCACTACTCCTGGCTTTACGGCTCGGTTTGACCGCGTAAGCCTAAGCAATGCCGGGTGGCAGGACAACCGCTCAATGTCTCCAGGCCGGGCGCCATTCCAACTGGCGGATATGCACGGTGCACTGCGGCAGGGTGGACAGGGTCAGGCGGTCGAGCGGGCCAGGTACGTCGTGCCAGGAGGTACCGTGGGTGCCGGGGCCGGGGGCGAACTCGGTGTAGCCCTGGTCGCGCAGTGTCAACCAGTAGGCGGTCGAAACGGCCCTGCCGAGCGTGTTGACGTCTACCTCGAGCAGCAGGCAATCGACCGTCTGGCCGAAGATGAACTCGATATCGCACTGGCCATGGATGATCAATTCGGTGCCGAGCCGCCCCTCGTCGGTTTGGTAGCGCGCGCTGTAGACGATGCCATTGGATACGATGCTCAGACCAGTGGGCGCGTGCCAGGTGCATTCGGGGAGGGGCGCCGAAGGCGTCCATCTGGCAAAGTCTTCGCTGTAGATCACGGCTGTACCCCGGCTCGGTGCTTGAGTGCCAGCCAAGGCTGCACGAGCCGGCGACCCACTGCTACTGACAAAATTACCAGTTGCCAAAGGCACTTGATGTCACTGCGGTGGCAGGGTGGGCAGAGGTGACGTATTCTTAACGCATCTCTCCCGGGGCATTGCTCCCGTCTCTTCTGTCGCTTCTCTAACCGGAGTTCGCCATCATGGCTGCTGCTTGGGTGCGCCTGTGCGCGTTGGTATTGATCGGGGTTTCCAGCGGTGCCGCGCTGGCCAAGGACAAGACGGCTATCGTCGTCGGTGGTGGCCTGGCGGGCCTGACTGCGGCTTACGAGCTGCAGAGCAAAGGCTGGCAGGTGACGCTGCTGGAAGCGAAGGCCGGCATGGGCGGGCGTTCGGGCCTGGCAACCAGCGAGTGGATCGGCAACAGCAAGGCCCAGCCGGTACTGAACCAGTATCTGGAGCAGTTCAAGGTGGGCACCCTGCCGGCCCCGGAGTTCGTGCGTAATCCCGGCTACCTGATCGATGGTGAATACTTCAGCGCCACGGACCTCACAAGCAAGCAGCCGGCCACAGCTGAAGCGCTGAAACGCTTTGAGAAGACCCTCGATGACTTGGCGCGCTCCATCGATGACCCGCTCAATCCCGCGGCGAACAGCACACTGTTCGCCCTCGACCAGATGACTGTGTCTACCTGGCTGGACAAGTTGCAATTGCCGGCGACCGCTCGCCAACTGGTGAACCAGCAGATCCGTACCCGCTATGACGAGCCGTCGCGCCTGTCGCTGCTGTATTTCGCCCAGCAGAGCCGGGTCTATCGCAACGTCAGCGATCGTGACCTGCGCGCCGCGCGTCTGCCGGGTGGCAGCCCGGTACTGGCCCAGGCCTTCGTCAAGCAATTGAAGACCATCAAGACCAGCTCTCCGGTGACCGCTATCGTCCAGGACAAGGACGGTGTGACCGTCAAGGTCGGCGGTGTCGGCTACCAGGCTGACTATCTGGTCATGGCCGTGCCGCTGCGTGCACTGGCCAAGATCCAGATGACCCCTGGCCTGGACGGGCAGCACCTGGCGGCCTTGAAGGGTACCAACTATGGCTGGCGCGACCAGCTGATGCTCAAGTTCAAGAACCCGGTATGGGAAAGCCGTGCACGCATGTCCGGCGAGATCTTCAGCAACACTGGCCTGGGCATGCTGTGGATCGAGCCGGCGTTAAAGGGTGGCGCCAACGTGGTGATCAACCTGTCCGGCGATAACGCCCGCTTGCTCCAGGCTTTCGGTGACAAGCAGATGGTCGATCAGGTGCTGATCCGCCTGCACGCCTTTTACCCGCAGGCACGCGGCGCCTTTACCGGTTATGAAATCCGCCGCTACAGCACCGACGCCGGCATGGGCGGTGCCTACCTGGCCTATGGCCCGGGACAGATCAGCAAATACTGGCGCCTGTGGGAGCGCCCGGTACAACGGATCGCCTTTGCCGGCGAACACACCGATGCGCTTTACCCAGGTACCCTCGAAGGGGCCCTGCGTAGCGGTCAGCGTGCTGCGGGACAGGTCCAGGACCTGGCGGCGGGCAAGTCCTTCGACCCGGCCAAGGCTGCATCGGTAGCCGCCGCAGCGGCTACTGGAGCGGCTGGCGTCGCGGCCGCGAAGGACAAGGGCGGGTTCTTCTCCAACCTGTTCGGCGGCTCGTCCGACAAGGCCCCCGCCAAGGCAGAGCCAGTGAAGGTCGAGCAGGCCAAGCAGGACAAGCCGGGCTTTTTCTCGCGCCTGTTTGGTGGTGGTGACCAGCCAGAGGTAAAGGCTGCGCCGATCACCAAGGCCGAAGAGGTTGCACCTGTGCCCGTACCGGCCCCCGCCCCTGTCGTCCCGGCGCCTGTGGCCAAGGATGAACCGGTGAAACCTGCCGTTACCAAGCCCGCTCAAGCCAAGCCTGCGGCCAAGCAGGCCCACAAGCCTGCAGCCAAACCGGCGCCGGTGAAGAAGGCCACCGCCAAGTCGGAACCGGCCAAGAAGCCGGTGGTCAACAGCCAGGCCAAGGCCGGCTGATCCCGGTATAGCTGCCTGCGCGGGGCCCTGTGTGAGCGGGCTTGCCCCGCGATGGCGTCGGATCTTCCAAACGTCTATCGTTAATGTTTCCTTAATAGGAAGCTTGCAGAATAAATATCTGGTTTTTCGATAATCAGAAGCTGTTTTTTACGCTTTTATTCGATGCATTACGCGTTAGTCTTGTGCACAGCTTTCACGGGGAAATACGCCAACATGCAACTGCGCAATTCATCTTCTCGCTACGGCCTGGTCAGCATCGTCCTGCACTGGGGTGTGGCGCTGGCGGTCTTCGGGCTGTTTGGCCTTGGCCTGTGGATGGTCGGCCTCGATTATTACGACCCATGGCGCAAGTCGGGCCCGGACCTGCACAAGAGCATCGGCCTGGTGTTGCTGGCACTGATGCTGTTGCGGGTAGTCTGGCGTTTCGTCAGCCCGCCGCCGCCGGCACCGGCCAATCATGGCAAGGTCACTCGCCTGGCCGCCAAGCTGGGCCATCTGGCGCTGTACCTGGGCCTGTTCGCGGTGATGATAGCGGGCTATCTGATTTCCACGGCCGACGGCGTGGGTATTCCGGTGTTCGGCTTGTTCGACGTTCCCGCGCTGGTCAGCGACCTGCCCGACCAGGCCGACCTGGCAGGTGTGATCCACCTCTGGCTGGCCTGGGGCCTGGTGATTTTCGCTGTACTGCACGCATTGGCGGCACTGAAACATCATTTCATCGACCGTGACGCGACCCTGACCCGCATGCTGGGCCGCAAAGCTTGAATCTCAACCTCAATTGCAAAGGAAGGAAGTAAGGATGTTGAAAAAGACTTTTGCCGCTCTGGCGCTCGGTACCGCACTGATTTCCGCTGGCCAGGCCATGGCGGCCGAGTACAAGATCGACAAGGAAGGCCAGCACGCGTTCGTCGACTGGAAGATCAGCCACCTGGGCTACAGCTTCATCCACGGCACCTTCAAGGACTTCGACGGCAACTTCACCTGGGACAGCGCCAAGCCCGAGGCGAGCAAGATCAGCGTCGACCTGAAGACTGCCAGCCTGTGGTCGAACCACGCCGAGCGTGACAAGCACATCGCCAGCAAGGACTTCCTGGATGTCAAAAAATATCCAGAAGCCAAATTCGTCTCCACCAGCGTCAAGTCGACCGGTGACAAGACTGCCGATGTGACCGGCGACCTGACCCTGCACGGCGTGACCAAGCCGGTAACCTTCAAGGCCGTGTTCAATGGCGAGGGCAAGGACCCGTGGGGCGGCGAGCGCGCTGGCTTCAACGCCACCACCACGCTGAACCTGAACGACTTCGGCATCAAGGGCCCGGGCCCGACTTCGCAGACCCTGGACCTGGACATCAGCGTCGAAGGCGTGAAGCAGAAGTAATTCGCTTCGCCAGCAACAAAAACGCCGCCCAATGGGCGGCGTTTTTGTTGGCTTTGCATGGCCGCATCGCGGGGCAGGCCCCGCGATGGCGCGCTCAGCCCTTGCGGGTCAGCAGTGCTGGGCGTTCACCGCGTGGGCGGCTTGGCAGGTCGTCCAGTTGCTCGGGGGTCGGGTAACGGTCCAGCTTGGATTCCTTGCGGATGATCACTGGCGCGCTCTGCGACTCGCGCGGGTTGCGCACGGCCGGTTCCTGGCGGGACGAATCTTCACGGCGGGCACGGCCGCCGTTGTTGTCGCGTCGGGCGCCACCATTGCTGCCGCCGCCGTTGCGCGGGCGCTTTTCACCGGAGCCCTGGCCCTGGCGCTGCTGGCCATTGCCACGACCCTGGCCTTGCCCCTGGCCGCCACCACTGCGCTGGCCTTGGGCTTGGCCGCCGTTGCCGCCCGGGCGACGATTGCGCCCCTGGTTCTTGGCGTTCTGGTAGGGGCTGACGTAGTCGGCGCGGTTGCCGAAGTTGTCGACGTCGTCGTCGAGGAACTCCTCAGGGTCACGGTTGGGTGCGGCGACAGGCACGGCTTTCTGGCCGTTGTTCTGCTGCTGGCGTGGCTTCTGGTCGCGCGGCTTGCGCTGCTGGCCTTGCTGCTGTTTCTCGCCAGACTTGTCCTTTTCCGCGGCCTTCTCGGACGAAGGCTTGTTGCGGCCCTTGTCCTTGCCTTTGTCCTTGCGTCCGCCACTGCCTTCCTTGCCGCCTTCGCCGCGAGGTTGCTGGTTGCGGCCACCGCGGCCATTGTTCGGCTGGCGCTCGCGCACTTCCGGCTTCTCGGCCTCGACCTGCGATGCGTCAAAGCCCATCAGGTCGCCATCCGGGATTTTCTGGCGGGTGACGCGCTCGATGCTCTTGAGTAGCTTTTCTTCGTCCGGCGCAACCATCGAAATGGCTTCACCGGAGCGACCGGCACGGCCCGTACGGCCGATGCGGTGAACGTAGTCTTCCTCGACATTGGGCAGCTCGAAGTTGACCACATGAGGCAGTTGGTCGATGTCCAGGCCGCGAGCGGCGATGTCGGTGGCGACCAGCACGCGCACGGTATTGGCCTTGAAGTCGGCCAGCGCCTTGGTGCGGGCATTCTGGCTCTTGTTGCCGTGGATCGCCGCCGCGGTCAGGCCGTGCTTCTCGAGGTACTCGGCCAGGCGGTTGGCGCCGTGCTTGGTACGGGTGAACACCAGCACCTGTTCCCAGGCGCCCAAGGTGATCAGGTGCGCCAGCAGGGCGCGTTTGTGGCTGGCCGGCAGGCGGTAGACCCGTTGCTCGATACGCTCGACGGTAGTGTTCGGCGGCGTGACCTCGATGCGCTCGGGGTTGTGCAGCAGCTTGTCGGCGAGGTCGGTGATGTCCTTGGAGAAGGTTGCCGAGAACAGCAGGTTCTGGCGCTTGGCCGGCAGGCGCGCCAGCACTTTTTTGACGTCATGGATGAAGCCCATGTCGAGCATGCGGTCGGCTTCGTCCAGCACCAGGATCTCGACCCGCGAAAGGTCGACACTGCCCTGGCCAGCGAGGTCGAGCAGGCGACCTGGGCAGGCGACCAGGACGTCGACGCCCTTGGCCATGGCCTGGACCTGCGGGTTCATGCCGACGCCACCGAAAATGCAGGCGCTGATGAAATTCAGGTCGCGGGCATAGACCTTGAAACTGTCATGTACCTGGGCAGCCAGCTCACGGGTGGGCGTCAGCACCAGCACGCGCGGTTGGCGGGGACCATGACGTTGAGACTTGTCGGGATGGCCGTCCGGGAACAGACGCTCAAGGATCGGAAGCGCGAAGCCGCCGGTTTTACCAGTACCTGTCTGGGCGGCGACCATCAGGTCGCGACCTTGCAACACGGCGGGAATGGCCCGCTGTTGCACCGGAGTGGGCTGGGTATAGCCCGCAGCCTCGATAGCGCGGACAAGAGCCTCGGAGAGACCGAGGGAAGCAAAGGACATGGGCAATCCTGTTCTCGTGGGGGCTAGGCCCGATGGGGTGTTCTGCCTGGCGCGACGGGCATCGGAGGGATGCGATCGCGTCCGGTCCAGCTGGGCGTTCACTGCGCATCCTGGAGCCTGCGGGCGGGCACCAAAGGTGCGCGGCGCCTGGTCGAGATGCCTGTTGCGAGGCCGAGCGTCCGGGCGTGAGCCGGGCGGGAAGGCTCGAGTATAACAGAGCAATCAGCGTGTGCCGCGTTCCTGCTGCTCAACGGCGAAAGGAAAATCCTGATTGCCGAGGTAGCGGGCATTGATCGCTGCATAGGCCGGCTCTTGTTTGAAGCGCCGCAGTTCATCACTGAATGCCTGTGCCAGCTGTTCGCGCCCAGGTTTGCGGGCCAGTCCCAGATACTGGGGCCGACGGCTTATCAGCAGTGGCAGTTCTTGCACAGTCTGCTCCAAACCCAGTCGGCGGCTCACATAGCGGCCGACCCGGCGGTCGGTCACCAAGAGGTCGATGCGCCCACGGGTCAACTTGCCGAAGTTGGCCTCGTGGCTGGGCGCAGGCTCACGGCGAAACAGCGGCGATTCTGCGAAGCTGCTGTCGTAGACATAACCGGGGGAGGTGCCTACGGTCAGCCCGGCCAAGTCCTCCAGGTGCACGACAGGGTGCGGGCGTGAGCGGGCCTGGTAGAGGACGAACTCGACCTGGGACATGGGTTCGTCCGGGTAGACCATATAGCCCTGGCGTGAATCGACCTTGAAGATGTCCATCACTGCATCCGCCAGCCCCTGCTCTACCATCGCCAGGCAGCGCCTCCAAGGCAGGAACTGCCACTGCACCTCGACGCCCAGGCGTTTAAACACCTCGTTGGTTATCTCGTAGTCAATGCCTTTGGCCTGGCCATTCTCCTGGTAGAGGTAGGGGGCCCAGTCGTCGCTGACGATGCGCAGGCGTTCGGCATGGGCCAGCGGGCTCAGGCCGGCGAGCAGCAACAGCAGGAGAGGGAGGATGAGCGTGCGCATGGCGTGAGAGTACGCTGCAAGCCCGGGCAAGACCAGTGAACGCTGGCCGCAGGCGCGAGCGCGAACGAACAAGGCTTTGACCTGCGCCAAAGCCTTGTTCGCGACCATCAGCGTGGCAGCTTCAGGTTGTTCCAGATCGCCAGGCTCGGCTCGGACTGGTTGAGGGTATAGAAGTGCAGTCCCGGTGCGCCGCCTTGCAGCAGCTGTTCGCACATGTGGGTGATCACTTCCTCGCCGAATGCCTGGATGCTGGCGGTGTCGTCGGCATAGGCTTCCAGCTGCTTGCGTATCCAGCGTGGGATCTCGGCGCCGCAGGCGTCGGAGAAACGCGCCAGCTTGCTGTAGTTGGTGATCGGCATGATGCCGGGCACCACCGGGATCTCGACGCCCAGTTTCTGCGCGCGCTCGACGAAATAGAAGTAGCTGTCGGCGTTGAAGAAATACTGGGTGATGGCGCTGTCGGCACCAGCCTTGACCTTGTGCACGAAGTTGGCCAGGTCGCTCTCGAAGTTGCGCGCCTGCGGGTGCATCTCCGGGTAGGCGGCCACTTCCAGGTGGAAGTGGTTGCCGGTTTCCTGGCGGATGAACTCGACCAGGTCGCTGGCGTAGCGCAGCTCGCCGCTGGCCATGCCCATGCCCGACGGCAGGTCGCCACGCAGGGCGACGATGCGCTTGATGCCGGCGGCCTGGTACTCGGCCAGCAGGGCACGCAGGTCGTCCTTGCTGTCACCCACGCAGGACAGGTGCGGGGCGGCGGGGACTTTCACCTCGTTTTCCAGCTGCAGCACGGTGTTGAGCGTGCGGTCGCGGGTCGAGCCACCGGCACCATAGGTGCAGGAGAAGAAGTCCGGGTTGTAGCTGGCCAGCTGGCGGGCAACGCCCATCAGCTTTTCGTGACCGGCATCGGTCTTGGTGGGGAAGAACTCGAAACTGTAGCGGCGTTCTTGTGACATCTCTGGTTCCTTCGGCAGTGAGCCTGGGCTGCTGCCTGCAAATAAAAGCCAGGACGGTGGGGGCCGGCCTGGCTCGGACATCGGTTCGAAACGTTGCCTGCCAGTGCCGGGCAAGAATACCTGGCACTGGCAACCAGCCGCTTAGTAGCGGTAAGCGTCCGGCTTGAACGGGCCTTCGACGGTCACACCAATGTACTCGGCCTGCTGCGGGGTCAGCTGGGTGACCACGCCGCCGAAGCCGCGGACCATCTCCAGGGCCACTTCTTCGTCGAGTTTCTTCGGCAGCACTTCCACGGTCAGGCGCTCGGCCTTCTTCGCGGCAGGCAGCGCGGCGAACTTCTGCTCGAACAGGAAGATCTGCGCCAGGACCTGGTTGGCGAACGAGCCGTCCATGATGCGGCTTGGGTGGCCGGTGGCGTTGCCCAGGTTCACCAGGCGGCCTTCGGCCAGCAGGATCAGGTAGTCGTCGTTCTGCGGGTCGAACACGCCGGCACCGGTGCGGTGGATCTTGTGCACCTGTGGCTTGACCTCTTCCCATGCCCAGTTCTTGCGCATGAAGGCGGTGTCGATCTCGTTGTCGAAGTGGCCGATGTTGCAGACCACGGCGCGCTTCTTCAGGGCCTTGAGCATGTTGGCGTCGCAGACGTTGACGTTACCGGTGGTGGTGACGATCAGGTCGATGCGGCCGAGCAGGTCCTTGTTGATGCCGGCTTCGGTACCGGTGTTGATGCCGTCCTTGAACGGCGAGACGACTTCAAAGCCGTCCATGCACGCTTGCATGGCGCAGATCGGGTCGACTTCGGTGACCTTGACGATCATGCCTTCCTGACGCAGGGACTGGGCCGAGCCCTTGCCCACGTCGCCGTAGCCGATCACCAGGGCCTGTTTGCCCGACAGCAGGTGGTCGGTACCGCGCTTGATGGCGTCGTTGAGGCTGTGACGGCAGCCGTACTTGTTGTCGTTCTTGCTCTTGGTGACCGAGTCGTTGACGTTGATCGCCGGGACTTTCAGCTCGCCCTTGGCCAGCATGTCCAGCAGGCGGTGCACGCCGGTGGTGGTCTCTTCGGTCACGCCGTGGATCTTGTCCAGCATGGCCGGGTATTTCTTGTGCAGGATCTCGGTCAGGTCACCGCCGTCGTCCAGCACCATGTTGGCGTCCCATGGCTGGCCATCCTTGAGGATGGTCTGCTCGATGCACCATTCGTATTCCTGCTCGGTTTCACCTTTCCAGGCGAACACCGGGATGCCGGCGGCAGCAATGGCGGCGGCGGCCTGGTCCTGGGTGGAGAAGATGTTGCACGACGACCAGCGCACTTCGGCACCCAGGGCGACCAGGGTCTCGATCAGCACGGCAGTCTGGATGGTCATGTGGATGCAGCCGATGATCTTCGCGCCCTTGAGCGGTTGCTCGGCTTGATACTTGCGGCGCAGGCCCATCAGCGCGGGCATTTCCGATTCGGCGATGATGACTTCCTTACGGCCCCAGTCGGCCAGGGAGATGTCGGCGACCTTGAAGTCGGAAAAACCTGCAGGCGTGTTTACAGCGCTCATTGAGAGCCTCCATTCGTAGTGTGCGAATGGGCGCCGTTGTGCGTTGAGCGTCCGCTTGCGCGGACAACGCCCCAACCGAGCCTGACAGGCCGAGCCTGCTGCAGCGCCCCTCGGATGGGTGGCGGGATGGCCACCACTGCGGGGGACCATGTGAAACGGCGAGATTATAGCCGCGGGCGTGTGACACACCCAAGACTTTCTGTCGATTAATCACGACGATAGTCGATGTTCAATGGAGCGTGACCGAGCGGTCTGCCATCATTAGCGCATGTCAGCAAGCAGGTCAGGAGTACAGATGAACTTTCACACCCGCAAATGGGTAAAACCCGAAGACCTCAATCCCAACGGCACCCTGTTCGGCGGCAGTCTGCTGCGCTGGATCGACGAGGAGGCGGCAATCTACGCCATCGTCCAACTGGGCAACCAGCGCGTGGTGACCAAGTACATTTCCGAGATCAACTTCGTCAGTGCTTCGCGTCAGGGCGACATCATCGAGCTGGGCATTACCGCCACCGAGTTCGGCCGCACCTCGATCACGCTCAAGTGCGAAGTGCGCAACAAGATCACCCGCAAGGCGATCCTGACCGTCGACAAGATGGTCTTCGTCAACCTGGGTGAGGATGGCCTGCCGGCCGCCCACGGGCGCACCGAGATCAAGTACATCCAGGACCAGTTTCCGGACAGCGCGGTGGAATAGATCCATTTGCTCAAGCTTGGGAGCGGGCTTGCCCCGCGATGGCGCCGGCAGGATCAACATCGATGCCTGTGCAGACGATATCGCGGGGCTAGTCCGCCCCTATGCTGTCACTCGGGTTGTGTGCTGACCTTGCGCACAACCTTTCCGACCGTCAGACCCTGCACCAGGATCGACGACAGCACCACGATGTAAGTGATCGACAGCAGCAGATCACGCTCGGCGCCCTGCGGTAGCGACAGTGCCAGGGCCACCGACACGCCACCGCGCAGGCCACCCCAGGTCAGTACGCGAATGGTGCCTTGCGGCACGCTGCGCCAGCGGCGCAACAGCACGATCGCCGGCGCCACGGTCAGCAGGCGCGAAGCCAGCACCGCAATCGCCAGCACACCACCCGCCGCCAGGTGCAACCAGTTGAACGGCAGCAGCAACAGTTCCAGGCCAATCAGCGCGAACAGCAGGGCGTTGAGCATGTCGTCGATCAGTTCCCAGAAGCCATCCATGTAGCGGCGGGTCATGTCGTTCATCGCCAGGTTGCGCCCCAGGTTGCCGATGATCAGGCCGGCCACCACCATGGCGATCGGCGCCGACACGTGCAACTCGTAGCACATGGCCGAGCCGCCGATCACCAGTGCCAGGGTCAGCATCACCTCCACCTGGTACTGCTCGACGCTCTTGATCATGCGGTAGGTGGCGTAACCGATCAGGCCGCCGAAGGCGATGCCACCCAGTGCCTCACGGGCGAACAGGATGGCGGTATCGGCGACGCTCGGCGTCTCGCCCAGCTGGATGATGCCCAGCAGCACGGTGAACACCACGACCGCCGTGCCGTCGTTGAACAGCGACTCGCCGACGATGGTGGTCTTCAGCGGTTTGGAGGCGTTGGCGGTACGCAGCGCGCCGAGCACGGCGATCGGGTCGGTTGGCGAGATCAGCGCACCGAACAGCAGGCAGTAGATCAGTGGCACGTTCCAGCCGAACAGGGCGAACACCCAGTGCGACAGGTAGCCAATCACCACGGTGGCGATGAGCACGCCCAGGGTGGCCAGCAGGCCGATCGGCCAGCGGTAGCTGCGCAGGTCGGCAAGATTGACGTGCAACGCGCCGGCGAACAGCAGGAACGACAGCATCCAGTGCATCAGCAGGTCGTTGAAGTCGATCTGGTTCATCAGGCCTTCAACGCGTTCTTCCAAGCCAGGGAAGCCGATCAGGCTCAGGCCCTGCAGCATCAGGGAGAATAGCAATGCGGTGACCATCACGCCGATGGCCGGCGGCAGGCCGATGAAGCGGTAGTTCACATAAGTGAGGAGGGTGGTGAGGCAGATAAACGCGGCAACTAATTCAAGCATCCCGAATCCTGTGAAAGTGGCTTCCAAGTCATTACCCGAATGGCTCGGGCAGTTCTTTGATGATCTGGCGCGGCAGTCGGGACACACCTTATGACCGGATTTCTCCAATTGGTTCCTGTCAGGCAGTGGCGTGGGGGCGGGCTCGCCGAGATGGGGCCATAACACGCCAGGCGCTATATAGTGGTCCCCACCGAACGACAACAAGGATTCCAAGGCGTGCTGGCAACTTCCCTCGTACTGGTCGCAGCCCTGCTCCATGCCACCTGGAATACCTTGATCAAGTTCAGCGCCGAGCGGCTGCTGGTCATCGCCAGCATGGACGTGGTGGCGCTGAGTTTCGCCCTGCTGGCGGTGGCCTTCGTAGATTTCCCGCCCGCCGGGATCTGGCCCTGGCTGTTGGCCTCGGCGCTGGCCGAGCAGCTGTACCGCTTTCTGCTGATCCAGGCCTATCGGGTCGGCGACCTGGGCCTGGTCTATCCGTTGATGCGTGGCCTGTCGCCCTTGGTGGTACTTGGGTTGACCCTGGCCTTTGCCGGCGAATCGCTGAGCCAGCAGCAGATCATCGGCATCCTGCTGATCCCCTGTGGCATGGCGTGTCTGCTTTGGCAGGGCGGTGGCGGCGACCGCCTGCCCTGGTCGATGCTGCCGGTGGTGGCGCTGATCGGCCTGTGCATCGGCTGCTACACCTGGTTCGACGGCCAGGCCGTACGCCTGTGGGGCAAACCGTGGGATTACCTGGTGTGGCTGAGCCTGCTCAGCTCCTGGCCGTTCCCGCTGCTGGCCGTGGTGGCTCGCCGGGGGCCATTCATGCTGTTCTGGCGAACCCAATGGAATCTGGGCCTGGCAGTCGGGTTCTGTGTGTTGTTCAGCTACGCTCTGGTGCTCTGGGCCATGCACCTGGGCTCGGTGGCCGAGGCGGCAGCGTTGCGCGAACTGAGCGTGATTCTCGTGGTGCTCCTGGGCATGCGCTACCTCAAAGAACCTTTTGGCGGGCCAAGACTCCTAGCTTGCACGCTGGTGCTGGCCGGCATGCTGGTGATGAAGCTCTGAAGCCAACCTCTGTGAAACAAGGAGTCCTGTAGATGACCGTAGCCCTGTGGTGCATTCTTGTCGCCCTGGTCCTGCCGCCGCTGTGTGCGTTGATCGCCAAACTCAGCAGCGGGTATTTTGGCTTTCGCGCCAATCATGACCCGCGTGCCTTTCTGGACGAGCTTGACGGGCTGCCACGGCGGGCCCATGCCGCTCAGTTGAATGGCTACGAGGCGTTTCCGGCATTTGCCGCGGCGGTGCTGGTGGCCGATATCGTCGGCAATGCCGAACAAGTAACCCAAGATGTGCTGGGCGTGATGTACATCACCAGCCGGTTGCTCTACATCATCTGCTACCTGGCGGATTGGGCGGTGTTGCGCTCGCTGGTGTGGTTCGTCGGGATGGCGCTGATCGTGTCGTTCTTTGTCGTTTCGATCTGAGTGCATCGCGGGGCATGCCCGCTCCCGCAGTGGGAGTAGGCATGCCCCGCGATAGCGCCCGTCAGGGTACCTTCGGTACTTCGGGCAAAGGCTGACCCTTGGGCCACAACATCCAGATCTGCCCCTGTTGTTTCATGTTGCCTGCCAGTTCCCCTGCCTCTGGCCCGGTGCCCCAGAACAGGTCCGCACGCACTTCACCAGTAATCGCCCCACCCGTGTCTTGAGCTCCCACGGGGCGCACCACCGGGCTGCCGTCGGGGCGGGTGGTGGACAGCCACAGCAGGCTGCCCAGCGGGATCACCTTGCGGTCGATGGCCACGCTGTAGCCAGCGGTCAGCGGCACGTTGAGTGAGCCGCGCGGACCTTCGTTGCTGTCCGGGCGGGTGCTGAAGAACACATAGCTCGGGTTGCTGGCCAGCAACTCAGGGATCCGCTTCGGGTTGGCCTGGGCCCAAGCGTGGATGCTGCCCATGGTCACCTGTTCCTTAGGCAGCTGGCCCTGTTCCACCAGCCAGCGGCCAATCGGCCGATAGGGATGGCCGTTCTGGTCGGCATACCCCAGCCGTAGCTGGCGGCCACCTTCCAGCTGGATGCGACCGGAACCCTGGATCTGCAGGAACTGCAAGTCCATCGGGTCGGTCAGCCAGGCCAGTACCGGCGCCATGGCACCGTCGCGGTTGATCACTTCGGCGGTGTCATAGGGTTTGAGCACGCGGCCATCAAGGCGCCCGCGCAAGCGCTTGCCCTTGAGTTCGGGATACACACTGGCCAGATCGACCACGATCATGTCCTCGGGTACGCCGTACACTGGTACATGCGCGGCTTCGGTGCGTTCCAGGCTGCCGGGGTAGACCGGTTCGTAATACCCGGTGATCAGGCCGTTGGCGCTGTTCTGCGCCGAGCGCAGTCCAAACACCTGGAGATTCTGCTCGAGGAAGGTGCGTACCTGATCAGGGTTCGCCATGGCTGAGCCGGCTGCCTCGCAGGTTGCGGCCCACACCGGATCGCGCTTGAGCTTCTCGCAACCGTTGCGCCAGGCATAGAAGCCGGCCAGCAGGTCGTCGTCGCTGACCTGGGGCAGGTCCTTCCAGGTGGCTGGCACATAAGTGGCGATGGCATGAGGCTCAGGCTTGGCGCTTTCGCCGCCGTTGCAGCCGGCCAGGAGCGCCAGGGCGGGCAGGGCCCAGGCGAGATGGCGCAATGCAGATTTCATCGAGAAGGTCCTGTGCTGGGCGAAACATGAACATTCACCCTTGTTTTCTGTGTGGCTATTGGTCTTTGCCCGGCGGGCGGCGATACTGGCCACCCGTTTGCCTGGCCAAAGAGACCGTGATGTTCAAGCGATTGACCGTAGTACTGCTCGCCGCCCTCGCCCTGACCGCCTGTGACGGCGTCGATCCCAACTCGCCACTGGGCCAGCGCAAGGCGATCTTCAAGCAGATGCTCAAGACCAGTGAAGACATGGGAGGCATGCTGCGCGGACGGTTGCCCTTCGATGGCGTGAAGTTCGCCGAGGGCGCGGTGAAGCTGGATTCCCTGGCCCATGAGCCGTGGCAGCACTTCCCGCAGGTGCGCGACGAGGGTGACAGCAGCGCGCGGGCGGATGTCTGGGAGCGGCAGGCGCGGTTCCAGGACCTGGCCCGGCAGCTGGAGGGCGTCACCGGCGAGCTGGTGACGGTGACCCGCAACCCGTCGCTGGACGCAACGCAGATGAAGGCACCGATGGACAAGGTCGAGGCGGCGTGCAAGGCCTGTCATAGCGAGTTTCGTAATCATTGAGCCGTGGGAGGCTGTCGTGGGAGCGGGTTCGCTCCCACATCAAGGGCTGTTAGGTCAGCGCTCGAGGTCGTCCACGGCTTCCTGCAGTTCTTTCTTTGCCTCGGCCAGCTTGTCCTTGCGCTTGTTGATCTTTTCCGCGTCACCCTTCTTCATGGCTTTGTCCAGGTCCTTGGTGCGCTGGTTCACTTCGTGGCGGGCATCGAGCACTTTCTGCTCGCGCTCTTTGCGCAGCCCGGCTTCGGTGCAGTTGTCCACGCCACGCAGCGCCTCTTCGAGCCCGGCAACTTGGTCACTGTTGCCATGGTCACGGGCAATCTTCAGCTGGTTCTCGATGGCGCTGCGTTTGGCGGCGCAGCCGGTCAAGCCTGCATCCGGCTGGGCGGCTTGCGCGACGCCGGTCGCCAGGCCAAGGGTTGCCAGCAGGAAAAGAGCGGTGAAACGTGTCATGAAAAGCCTCCTGAGCGGGGCGGAGCAGCAAAAGTTGGTGGAATCCTGCCTTGGTTTGCCGGATTTAGGAACCCTTGGTGGGGCTTTAAACGGCAAACTCGGAGTTACCCTACGCTCGTCATTGTTCGGCGGTGTCGTTCGAGTGCTGGAAACCGGCGATACGATACCCGCCCAGTTGCGCGGCAAGGGCTTGAACATCTTCTGTTGCAAAAAAAACCTCGAGTTGTTTCGATTTTGCGCCACCGACCCCCGGCGAGGCTTGCCATGCGTCAGCCGATCGGGTTGCGAGCGTCGACCAGTCGGCCTCCAGCGGCATCTCCTGAGGCAAGGGCGCGCCCAGCGCTTTCAACCACTGGTGGAAGGAGCGCAGGTGAGCCGCGCTGAAACTGTCATGAAGCTGTCGGGCCCTGGCGTCGCCGAGACCCGGCACCTTCGTCAGGACTTGGGTGTCGAGCTCCAGCCAGTCCACGAGGGAGGTCACCAGGCCGGCATTCACCAGTCGGCGCCAGGTACCCGGTCCGATCCCTGGCAGGGCCAGCCCCTGCTTGCCGCTCAACCAGTTCAATCGGGCAATGAATTGCTCTTCGCAGCCAGCGCCAGCCCGCCAGCAAGTGTGGGCGTCATACTGGCCGGCAGCCGGTGAGGCCACGGGCTGTCGCACGACCGTGCGATGTACCACGTCGTCAAACCGCGGAACGGTGAGGCCGGCAAGGCTGATGGCCACCTGGTCGCCAGGGCGAATATCGAGTTTCTGCCAGCGAGCCAGGGAACCAAGGCTGACCTGGGAAACCTGACGGTCGTCCAGTTCGACAGGCGCCAGATGCAGGATGGGGGTTACCTTGCCAGTGCGTCCAATGCGAAAGCGCACTTCGCGCACCTCGGCCAGTGCCTGGGAGAAGGGGTATTTCCAGGCCGCAATCCAGTAAGGGGCCTTGGCCTGCCAGCGTTCGGCGGGCGGGCGGCTGTCCTGGCGCAGGATCACGCCATCGGTGGCGAAGGGCAGGGCGGTGCGATACCAGTGCAGGCGCATCTCGGCGGCCTGCTCCGGGCTGGCGATGGCGACGCTGTAGCGCTGGCTGTCGGCAAAGCCCATGGCGGCCAGTCGCTCGAGACGCTCTGTCTGGGTTTGCGGCCCGTGCGGCCAGTCCCAGACGAACAGGCCGATGCTCGCGCCGAGCGCTGTGTCCAGCTGCTTGCGTGCCATCAGCCCGGCCACGTTGCCGCGAGCGTTGAGGCTGCCTGCCTGGGCCTGCACATGGCCCTCCAGGCGTTTGTACAGTTCCCCTTGCAGCACCAGGTCCACAGGCTGCGGCAGCTGTCGGGTGATGGCGCCGAGCGAGGGAATATGCCGGCTCCAGTCATGGCCCTGGACGCCATCGCCACGGCTGAGCAGCCGGACCAACCGACCCTTCTGGTAGACCAGGGAAACCGCGACGCCGTCGACCTTGGGCTGTATCCAGACATCGCGTTTGTCGGCCAGCCAACGACGCATTGCCTGTTCGTCAGGGAGCTTGTCGACGCCGGTGTGGACGATCGGGTGTGCAATCGGACCGCGTGCGCTTGCCAGTGGGGCGGGCGCCGCGTCTGGCAGGTTGAAGCACCGCTGTAGCAGCAATTGGCGCTGGCGGCTCTGGTCATAGAGCTCGTCGGCCACCAATGACTTGCCCTGACGATGGTAGTGGTCGTCCCAGCGGGCCAGGGTCTCGCCCAGCCGGGCCATTTCGGCATTCGCCTGGGATACGCTCCAATCCGGACACTGGCCGGCCTGTGCGCTGGCGATGAGTATCGGCAGGAGCATGAGTATCAGCAGCAACGGCATGGCCGGCATCCTTGCGAGGCGGTAAGGAGTCCTCAGCCTAGGTGTCAGCTGCGCGCTGCGACGTGCCGCATTGTCAGACGATATGTCACGAAAAAGCCCCTGCCGATTGCTCGGCAGGGGCTTTCTTTTACTGCTGTAGGAGACTTACAGGCCGGCGGCGTCGCGCAGGGCGGCGGCGCGGTCGGTGCGCTCCCAGGTGAAGGTGGTGAAGGTGTCGTCACCCACGGTCTTCTGCTGCGGGGTACGACCGAAGTGACCGTAGGCAGCGGTTTCCTGGTACATCGGGTGCAGCAGGTCGAGCATGGTGGTGATGGCGTACGGACGCAGGTCGAAGCATTCGCGCACCAGTTGCACGATCTTCTCGTCCGAGACCTTGCCGGTGCCGAAGGTGTTGATCGAGATGGAGGTCGGCTGGGCCACGCCGATGGCGTAGGACACCTGGATCTCGCAACGCTCGGCCAGGCCGGCGGCGACGATGTTCTTGGCCACGTAGCGGCCGGCGTAGGCGGCGGAACGGTCGACCTTGGACGGGTCCTTGCCGGAGAACGCGCCACCACCGTGGCGAGCCATGCCGCCGTAGGAGTCGACGATGATCTTGCGGCCGGTCAGGCCGCAGTCGCCCACCGGGCCACCGATGATGAAGTTGCCCGTCGGGTTGATATGGTACTGGGTACCCTTGTGCAGCAGCTCGGCAGGCAGGGTGTGCTTGACGATCAGCTCCATCACCGCTTCCTGCAGGTCTTTTTGCGAGACCTCGGGGTTGTGCTGGGTCGACAGTACGACCGCGTCGATACCGACGACCTTGCCGTTTTCATAGCGGCAGGTGACCTGTGACTTGGCGTCCGGGCGCAGCCAAGGCAGCAGCTTGGACTTGCGCGCCTCGGCCTGGCGCTCGACCAGGCGGTGCGAGAAGCAGATCGGGGCCGGCATCAGCACGTCGGTCTCGTTGCTGGCGTAGCCGAACATCAGGCCCTGGTCGCCGGCACCCTGGTCTTCCGGGCGGGAACGGTCGACGCCCTGGGCGATGTCCACCGACTGCTTGCCGATGATGTTCATCACGGCGCAGGTGGCACCGTCGAAGCCGACGTCGGAGCTGTTGTAGCCGATGTCGATGATCACGTTACGTACAAGGTCTTCCAGATCGACCCAGGCCGAAGTGGTGACTTCACCGGCGATGATGGCGACACCGGTCTTGACCAGGGTCTCGCAGGCCACGCGGGCATACTTGTCCTGGGCGATGATGGCGTCCAGCACCGCGTCGGAGATCTGGTCGGCGATCTTGTCCGGATGCCCTTCGGACACGGACTCGGAGGTGAAAAGGGAGTATTCGCTCATCTCGATGGGTTCCTGAAATTTACCGATGTTGTATGTCGCCAGTGGCCCGCTGGAAATGCCGGACCTGGATCTGAAAACCGTTACGCAAGCCCACGTAGAGGCTGTCCCCGGGGGCCAGCCCTGCCGCGTTGGCCCAACGGGCCAGGTCGTCCTGCTCGAAGCCAAGCCACAGGTCGCCGCAGGCTTCGCGCGCCCACCCCTGGTCATGGCTGCACAGCTCGGTGACCAGCAGGCTGCCGCCCGCTTTCACCCGTCTGGCCAGCAGGCGCAAGGCCTGGGCCGGGTCGCTGAAATGGTGCAGGACCATGTTCAGCACAACGCAGTCGGCTTCCACATCCGTTGTACCCAGTGCATCGGCCAACTGCAGGTTCACGTTGTTCAGTGCATTGCGCTCACAGACCTGGCGCGCCAGCTCGAGCATGGTCGGGCTGTTGTCCATGGCCGTGACCTGGTCGAAGCGGCGCGCCAGGTCAGGCAGGAAACCGCCGTCGCCAGGCCCCACTTCCAGGGCGCTGGCGCCGACGCCGAAGCTGAGCTTGTCGAGCAATGCCAGCAGGCTTTCGCGGTACTGCGGCAAGCCGGCGATGAGGTCCTGCTGGGCGCGGAATTTCTCTTCGACGCGCTGGAAAAAGTCCTGGCTGGTGGCGGCGCGGCGCTGTTGCACCAGGGCGATACGTGCCTGTACGTCCACGGGCAGCGAGAGGTCGTCGGCTTCCTCCAGCAGCGCCGTGTGCAGGCGGCCACCCAGGCGCTGACTGTCGGGCAGGGCGCGGCGGTAGAAGATCGCATTGCCCTCGCGACGGGTCGCCACCAGGTCGGCCTGGGCCAGTACCTTGAGGTGGTGGCTCATGCCCGACTGGCCGATGTCGAAGATCTGCGCCAGCTCCAGCACGCCGAACGAGTCGTTGGCCAATGCGCGCAGCACGTTCAGGCGCAGAGGATCGCCGCCGGCCTTGCACAGGGCGGCCAGCTCGTCGCTGCGTTGCGGGGTGATGGGCGCATTGAGGTTCATGGGGCGGGAGTCTAGTCAGGGGATGCTCTCGTCGCAATAGCAATATCAAAAAGTTTTGATATTGCTGGATGGGTGGTGGTTTCGCAGGCGGATTTCTCGTGAAAAGCAGGCCAAACACAGGAAAAAAGCCCGACTGCGACCATACGTCATTGCCCCCGGCCCCCCCTGTGGGCGAAAATGGTCGCCTTTTTTCGCTTCACCACCCTTTCAAGCCCCAGGAGACTCAGCGATGCCCAGCCGTCGTGAACGTGCCAACGCCATTCGTGCCCTCAGCATGGATGCCGTGCAAAAGGCCAACAGCGGCCACCCAGGTGCCCCCATGGGTATGGCGGATATCGCCGAAGTGCTTTGGCGCGACTACCTGAAGCACAACCCGAGCAACCCGAACTTCGCCGACCGTGACCGCTTCGTGCTGTCCAACGGTCACGGCTCGATGCTCATCTATTCGCTGCTGCACCTGACCGGCTACGACGTCACCATCGACGACCTCAAGGCCTTCCGTCAGCTGCACAGCCGCACCCCGGGCCACCCGGAGTTCGGCTACACCCCAGGCGTGGAAACCACCACCGGCCCCCTGGGCCAGGGTCTGGCCAACGCCGTGGGCTTCGCCCTGGCGGAAAAGGTGCTGGGCGCCCAGTTCAACCGTGAAGGCCACAACATCGTCGACCACAACACCTACGTGTTCCTCGGCGACGGCTGCATGATGGAAGGCATTTCCCACGAAGTCGCCTCGCTGGCCGGCACCCTGGGCCTGAACAAACTGATCGCCTTCTACGACGACAACGGCATCTCCATCGACGGCGAAGTGCACGGCTGGTTCACCGACAACACCCCGGCGCGCTTCGAAGCCTACAACTGGCAGGTGATCCGCAACGTCAACGGTCACGACGCCGACGAGATCAAGATGGCCATCGACACCGCTCGCAAGAGCGACCGTCCGACCCTGATCTGCTGCAAGACCATCATCGGCTTCGGCTCGCCTAACAAGCAGGGCAAGGAAGACTGCCACGGCGCACCGCTGGGCAACGAAGAAATCGCCCTGGCCCGCAAGGAACTGAACTGGAACCACGGTCCGTTCGAGATCCCGGCCGACATCTATGCCGAGTGGGACGCCAAAGCCGCTGGCGCCAAGGCCGAAGCTGCCTGGAACGAGCGTTTCGACGCCTATGCCAAGGCTTACCCGGAACTGGCTGCCGAGTTCAAGCGCCGTGACGCAGGCGACCTGCCGGCGGACTTCTCCGAGAAGGCCCAGGCCTACATCAACGAAGTCGCTGCCAAGGGCGAAACCATCGCCAGCCGCAAGGCCAGCCAGAACACCCTGAATGCCTTCGGCCCGCTGCTGCCGGAGTTCCTCGGGGGTTCGGCGGACCTGGCCGGCTCCAACCTGACCTTGTGGAAAGGTTGCAAGGGTGTCGAGGCCAATGACGCCAGCGGCAACTACGTGTTCTACGGGGTGCGCGAATTCGGCATGACCGCGATCATGAACGGCGTCGCCCTGCACGGTGGCCTGGTGCCTTATGGCGCGACCTTCCTGATGTTCATGGAATACGCCCGCAACGCAGTGCGCATGTCGGCGCTGATGAAGCAGCGCGTGATCCACGTCTACACCCACGACTCCATCGGCCTGGGCGAAGACGGTCCGACCCACCAGCCAATCGAGCAACTGACCAGCCTGCGCAGCACGCCGAACCTGGACACCTGGCGTCCGGCCGATGCGGTGGAATCCGCCGTGTCCTGGAAAGTCGCCCTGGAGCGCAAGGACGGTCCATCGGCGCTGATCTTCTCGCGCCAGAACCTGCAGCATCAGGATCGCAATGCCCAGCAGATCGCCGATATCGCCCGTGGCGGTTACGTGCTCAAGGACTGCGCCGGCGAGCCTGAGCTGATCCTGATCGCCACCGGTTCCGAAGTGGGCCTGGCCGTCCAGGCGTTCGACAAGCTGAGCGCCGAGGGCCGCAAGGTCCGCGTCGTGTCGATGCCGAGCACCAGCGTGTTCGATGCCCAGGACGCTGCCTACAAGCAGTCGGTCCTGCCACTGGAAGTCGGTGCGCGCATCGCCATCGAGGCTGCCCATGCCGACTTCTGGTACAAGTACGTCGGCCTCGAAGGTCGCGTGATCGGCATGACCACCTACGGCGAGTCGGCACCGGCCTCCGCGCTGTTCGAGGAGTTCGGCTTCACCCTGGACAACATCCTGGGTACCGCTGAAGAGCTGCTGGAAGACTGATGCACCCGGGAGGCTCCGTGCCTCCCGCCTGATCGCGGGGCAAGCCCGCTCCCACAAGGCATCCCGGTGCCTTGTGGGAGCGGGCTTGCCCCGCGATGGTCGTTCAACGCACCTGCACGTGAGTATCGAATGCCCCACCCGCGTCCCTACAAAGTTGCACTCAACGGTTACGGCCGCATCGGCCGCTGTGTCCTGCGCGCACTGTTCGAGCGAGGGGCGAAGGCCGGTTTCGAGATCGTCGCGCTGAACGACCTGGCCGACCAGGCCAGTCTGGAATACCTGACGCGCTTCGACTCCACCCACGGGCGTTTCCCCGGTGAGGTGAAAGTCGACGGCGATTGTCTGCATATCAATGGCGACTGTGTGAAAGTGCTGCGCAGCGCCACCCCCGAAGGCATCGACTGGGCCGCCCTGGATGTCGACCTGGTACTGGAGTGCTCTGGCGCCTACAACACCCGAGCCGACGGCCAGCGTTTTCTCGATGCCGGTGCGCCACGGGTGCTGTTCTCGCAGCCGATGGCCAGTGAAGCCGACGTCGATGCCACGGTGGTCTACGGCATCAACCAGGGTTGCCTGACCGGCAACGAACTGCTGGTATCGAACGCGTCCTGCACCACCAACTGCGGCGTGCCCCTGCTGCGGGTGCTGGACCAGGCCTTTGGCATCGAGTACGTACAGATCACCACCATCCACTCGGCGATGAACGACCAGCCGGTGATCGACGCCTATCACCATGAAGACCTGCGCCGCACGCGCTCGGCATTCCAGTCGGTGATTCCGGTGTCCACTGGTCTGGCGCGGGGCATCGAGCGCCTGCTGCCGGAACTTGCCGGGCGAATCCAGGCCAAAGCGGTACGCGTGCCAACCGTCAACGTGTCGTGCCTGGACATCACCCTGCAGACCGCGCGCGACACCAGCGCGGCCGAGGTCAACCGGGTGTTGCGCGAGGCCGCCCTGGTTGGCCCGCTAAAAGGCTTGCTGGCCTACACCGAGCTGCCCCACGCCAGCTGTGATTTCAACCATGACCCGCATTCGGCCATCGTCGATGCCAGCCAGACCCGTGTCTCAGGCTCCCGCCTGGTGAACCTGCTGGCCTGGTTCGACAACGAATGGGGGTTTGCCAACCGTATGCTCGACGTTGCCGAACACTATCTGCACGTCGTCCACCCAACCCGCAGCAAACAGCCCTGAAGGACTGCATTCATGACCGTGTTGAAGATGACCGACCTCGACCTGCAAGGTAAGCGCGTACTGATCCGCGAAGACCTCAACGTCCCTGTGAAAGACGGCGTGGTCGCCAGCGATGCGCGTATCCTGGCAGCGCTGCCGACCATCAAGCTGGCCCTGGAGAAGGGCGCGGCGGTAATGGTCTGCTCGCACCTGGGGCGCCCGACCGAAGGCGAGTTCTCCGCCGAGAACAGCCTCAAGCCGGTTGCCGACTACCTGGGCAAGGCCCTGGGCCGCGACGTGCCGCTGGTCGCCGACTACCTCGACGGCGTTCAGGTGCAGGCCGGTGACCTGGTGCTGTTCGAGAACGTGCGCTTCAACAAGGGCGAGAAGAAGAACGCCGACGAGCTGGCGCAGAAGTACGCCGCCCTGTGCGACGTGTTCGTCATGGACGCGTTCGGCACCGCGCACCGCGCCGAAGGCTCCACCCACGGTGTTGCCAAGTTCGCCAAGGTCGCTGCTGCCGGCCCGCTGCTGGCGGCCGAGCTGGACGCCCTGGGCAAGGCCCTGAAGGCGCCGGCCAAGCCGATGGCGGCCATTGTTGCCGGCTCCAAGGTGTCGACCAAGCTGGACGTGCTGAACAGCCTGAGCACTGTGTGCGACCTGCTGATCGTCGGCGGTGGTATCGCCAACACCTTCCTCGCCGCTGCCGGTCACCCGGTGGGCAAGTCGCTGTACGAGGCTGACCTGGTCGAAACCGCCAAGGCCATCGCCGCCAAGGTCAATGTGCCGCTGCCGGTCGACGTGGTGGTTGCCAAGGAATTCGCTGAAAGCGCCGAAGCTACCGTCAAGGCGATCGCCGACGTGGCGGCTGACGACATGATCCTCGACATCGGCCCACAGACCGCTGCCAACTTCGCCGAACTGCTGAAGTCGTCGCAGACCATCCTGTGGAACGGCCCGGTCGGTGTGTTCGAATTCGACCAGTTCGGCAACGGCACCAAGGTACTGGCCAAGGCCATCGCCGACAGCGCCGCATTCTCCATCGCCGGTGGCGGTGACACTCTGGCAGCCATCGACAAGTATGGCGTTGGCGCCGATATCTCCTACATTTCTACCGGTGGCGGCGCGTTCCTCGAGTTCGTCGAGGGCAAGGTCCTGCCTGCCGTGGCAATCCTGGAAGAACGGGCCAAGGCCTGAGTTTGAAGGCGCCTGGCAAAGGGAGCGACCTGATGGTCAAGCAATTGCCTGTGATGATCGTGGCAGTGTTGCTGGGCGCCTGCTCCAGCAACACGGGCAGCGAGGCTGACCCGGCGCAGCCGCCCAAGGGCGGTTGCTACCAGTCCCAGTGGCAGGCCGAGACGGCACCGGTGATCAACAAGCGCCTGGGCCCGGACGGCCTGGAAAAGTACGACGACGAGCACCAGCGCAAGGCGCCGGGCTGCCCTTGATCGGGCGCCAGGCAACCTGAAGGCTGTTTTGTGGTCTTGAACATAGGGCTGCTTTGCAGCCCCTGGCGGAGTGATTGAATGAAAGCGCTTCTGGCCGCATTGGCCCTGGCGACCCTGGCAGGCTGTTCGTTGCTGCAACCCGCCCAACCCGCCCCGGCGGACAACTGGACCCGCTGGGTCTGCGACAGCCAGGCCGAGGTGCTGTGGCGCTTCGCCGATGCACAACGGGACGCGGTCGATGTACGCCTGGGTGGCGGCGACCAGGTCTACCGGCTAAAGGCCGAGCCGGGCGCCTCCGGCGCGCTGTACAGCGATGGCATGCTGGCCTTCCACACCAAAGGTGACGAAGGCCTGGTGTATTGGGTGGCGACCAACGATCTGATTGGGCGGGGCTGCAAGGCACCGTGACTGGCCGGGCCGCGCAGGTGGCCCACACTACTTGAACAGCAACCGCCCCTGCGGCAGGCTTGCACGAAACAAACGACGCTTGTCGGGAGAGAGATACACAATGGCACTCATTAGCATGCGCCAGATGCTGGACCACGCCGCCGAGTTCGGCTACGGCGTTCCGGCTTTCAACGTCAACAACCTCGAGCAGATGCGCGCGATCATGGAAGCCGCCGACAAGACCGACTCCCCGGTCATCGTCCAGGCTTCCGCTGGCGCTCGCAAATACGCCGGTGCGCCGTTCCTGCGCCACCTGATCCTGGCGGCCATCGAAGAGTTCCCGCACATTCCGGTGTGCATGCACCAGGACCACGGCACCAGCCCCGACGTGTGCCAGCGCTCCATCCAGCTGGGCTTCAGCTCGGTGATGATGGACGGCTCGCTGGGTGAAGACGGCAAGACCCCGACCGACTACGAGTACAACGTCCGTGTCACCCAGCAGACCGTTGCCATGGCCCACGCCTGTGGCGTTTCGGTAGAAGGCGAGCTGGGCTGCCTGGGTTCGCTGGAAACCGGCATGGCCGGTGAAGAAGACGGCATCGGCGCCGAAGGCGTGCTGGATCACAGCCAGATGCTGACCGACCCGGAAGAAGCGGCCGACTTCGTCAAGAAGACCCAGGTCGATGCCCTGGCTATCGCCATCGGCACCAGCCACGGCGCCTACAAGTTCACCAAGCCGCCTACCGGTGACGTGCTGGCGATCGACCGCATCAAGGAAATCCACAAACGCATCCCCAACACCCACCTGGTGATGCACGGCTCGTCCTCGGTGCCGCAAGAGTGGCTGGCGATCATCAACCAGTACGGCGGCGACATCAAAGAGACCTACGGCGTGCCGGTCGAAGAGATCGTCGAAGGCATCAAGTACGGTGTCCGCAAGGTCAACATCGACACCGACCTGCGTCTGGCCTCCACTGGCGCCATGCGCCGCCTGATGGCGCAGAACCCGAGCGAGTTCGACCCGCGCAAGTTCTTCGGTGAAACCGTCAAGGCCATGCGTGACGTGTGCATCGCCCGCTACGAAGCTTTCGGCACCGCCGGCAACGCCTCGAAGATCAAGCCGATCTCCCTGGAAGGCATGTTCCAGCGCTATGCCAAAGGCGAACTGGCCGCCAAGATCAACTGATCTGGTACCGTTCAACGAAAGAGCCCGCCGCGAAGCGGGCTTTTTTTGTGCGCGCAAGACCCGATTCGTACGTCGGCTGTCCACCGCTTATACCGTTAGTCGGCTAAGATCGGTTCCGATGGCTTATGGCCATGCGCCTGCATTGCGTCTTGAGATGCCGAGACTAGAGTAACAATCGGATCCAATTAAAAGTCGCAGTTGGACTTACCAAGAGAAGCAACATGGATGGCGCTTATTCTCAAACACCGGAAAGCAGTTCGGTTCTGCTGATCGTAGACGACTATCCGGAGAACCTCATCAGCATGCGGGCTCTGCTGACCCGCCAGGATTGGCAGGTATTGACCGCCAGTTCAGGGATGGAAGCCCTGAGCACCTTGCTTGAGCACGAGGTCGATCTGGTGCTGCTCGATGTGCAGATGCCCGAGATGGACGGTTTCGAGGTGGCCCGCCTGATGCGCGGCAGCCAACGCACCCGTTTGACTCCGATTATTTTTCTGACCGCCAACGAGCAGTCCGACGCCGCGGTGCTCAAGGGGTATGCTAGTGGCGCAGTGGATTACCTGTTCAAACCGTTCGACCCGCAAATACTCAAGCCCAAGGTCCAGGCTCTGCTGGAGCAGCAGCGCAACAGGCGCATGCTGCAACGGCTGACCCGTGAACTGGAGTCGGCGCGGGCGTTCAACGCCTCGATCCTGGAAAATGCCGCCGAGGGCATCCTGGTGGTGGATGAGGGGGGCAGCATCGATTTCGCCAACCCGGCCATCTCGCGCCTCCTGGATGCGCCGGTGGAGAAGCTGCAAGGCGCGCATATGCTGGACCTGATCCAGCTCCCCTGCGCCAATCTTTGGCCTGAGTCGGACTTTTACCAGGCCTATCTGGGGCGGCAGATCTTCCGTGTCCACGACGCCCAGTTGCGCACCCTCGGTGGTCAGTTGGTGCCCGTAGCGCTGTCCTGCGCGCCTTTGCCCGCCGAGCAGAAAGCCATGGTGGTCACGGTGCTGGACATGTCGGTGGTGCGTAGCCTGCACCAGCAACTGGAGTACCAGGCAGTGACCGATCCTTTGACCGGGTTGCTCAATCGCCGTGGCTTCTACCAGACAGCCGAAAGCGCGTTGCTGCGCAACGAGCGTTCAGACAAGGCCAAGGCCCTGATGTACATGGACCTGGACGGTTTCAAGCGGATCAACGACCTGCTCGGCCATGACGCTGGCGATACCGTCCTGCGCTGGGTGGCTGACCAGCTCAAGGAATGCCTGGGCAGCGAGGCGCTGCTGGCGCGTATGGGCGGCGACGAGTTTACCGCCCTGTTCGATGGCCTGCCGTACCCCGAGCAGGCCGGCCGCTACGCCGAGAAACTGCTGGAGCGTATGTCGAGCTTCCAGCAGGTGGATGGGCTGGAGGTGAACCTGGGGGTGAGCATCGGCATTGCCACCTACCCGGACTGTGGCGCTAACGTGGAAGGCCTGTTGCGCGCCGCCGACGCGGCGATGTACGCGGCCAAGCAGGCCGGACGCCAGCAGTATCGCTTCTACGACCAGGAACTCAATGGCCGCGCCCGCTCGCGGCTGATGCTCGAGGACAGTGTGCGTACAGCCATCGAGCAGAATGACTTCACTCTGGTCTACCAACCGCAGGTGGCTTTCACCGATGGCCGCTTGCGGGGCTTCGAGGCGTTGTTGCGCTGGCAGCACCCCAGCGTTGGCGACGTGCCGCCCGGACTGTTCATTCCCCTGCTGGAGGAGGCTCGTCTGATCAACCGCCTGGCCAGCTGGATCTATCGCAAGGGCGCCGCGCAGCGCAATGCCTGGAGCGAGCGCTTCGGTTCGCAACTGGTGCTGGGTATCAGCCTGAGCCGCGCCCAGTTCACCATGCCTGGGTTGGTCGATGAACTGGCCCAGGTCATCGACAAGCACCAACTGCAGCCCGCCCAACTGGAAGTGGAGGTGGCCGAGACCTCGTTGATGTACAACATCGACGCGGCGGTGAAGCAGGTGCACCGCCTGCGAGAGCTGGGCATTCGCGTGGCGTTGGACGACTTCGGCGCCGGCGACTGCTCGTTGCGCATGCTGCGCGACCTGCCTATCGACACGCTCAAGCTCGACCGCCACCTGGTCGCGCGGTTGCCGGACTCGGCGGCGGATATCGCCTTGGTGCGCAGCGTCATCGACCTGTGCGCGGCCTACGACATCACGGTAATCGCCGAGGGTGTCGAGACTCGGGCCCAAGCCGAATGGCTCAAGGGCGCCGGTTGCGCCTACGTGCAGGGGTTCCTGGTGGCCCGGCCGCTCACTGCCGACGCCGCTGGCGATTTCCCGGCGCTTTTCCCATGGGCGTCGTGATTGGCTAAACTCGCGTCTTCTCGTTCCGAACGCCAGCCATGACCGCCCTACGTTACCTGCAAGCCTACCCGCCGCACCTGCAGGAACAGGTGCGCCAGATGATCGCCAGCGATCGCCTGGGCGACTACCTGCGCCAGCGCTATCCCGAACGCCACGACGTGCAGAGCGACAAGGCCCTGTACGGCTATGCCCAGGAAATCAAGCAGCAGTACCTGCGCAGTGCGCCGCCGCTGGACAAGGTCCTGTTCGACAACCGCCTGGACCTCACCCACCGTGCATTGGGCTTGAACACGGCGGTATCGCGGGTGCAGGGCGGCAAGCTCAAGGCCAAGAAGGAGATCCGCGTCGCCTCGTTGTTCCGCGAGGCAGCGCCGCAGTTCCTGCGCATGATCGTGGTGCATGAGCTGGCGCACCTGAGGGAGCGCGATCACAACAAGGCGTTCTACCAGCTCTGCCAGCACATGGAGCCGGACTACCATCAACTTGAATTCGACCTGCGCGTCTACCTGACCTATCGGGAACTGCCGGGCAACACCTGAGGGACAAGCACCCCATGACCACGGAAGTGAGCAAGACCCGCAGCAGCTTCTACCGCCGCCTTTACGTGGCCTGGCTGATCGACAGCCAGACCGCCACCAGTGTGCCGGCGTTGATGGAGGCCACCGGCATGCCCCGGCGTACCGCCCAGGACACCATCGCCGCCTTGGCCGACCTGGACATCATCTGCGAGTTCGAGCAGCAGGCCGGTGCGCGCAACCATGCCGGGCATTACCGGATTCACGACTGGGGCGCGATCGACAAGCAGTGGATCATCCAGCACCTGCGGCAGATCCGTGACGTACTGGGCTACCCTTGAGCGTCGCGGGGCAATGCCCTCAGCCCTTGCGCATGCCGATATGCGGAATATCGTCCTCGAGGTACTCCTCGCCCACCACCTCGAAGCCATGGCGGTTGTAGTAGCCCTGCAGGTGCGCCTGGGCCGACAGGTACACCGGCGTCCCCGCCCAGCAGTGCGCTGCGCACTCCAGCCCCTTGAGCAGCAACTGATGCCCCACCCCGCCCCCACGCGCCGACGGGGCGGTGACCACCCGGCCGATCACCACGTCGCCATTGTGTGATTGCGGGTCGAGCAAACGCAGGTAGGCCACCAATCGGTTCCCGTCCCAGCCCATCAGGTGCAGGGTATCGCCTTGCAGATCGAGCCCGTCGACTTCCTGGTAGGCGCATCGTTGCTCGACCACGAACACCTCGGTGCGCAGTTGCAGGATGGCGTAGAGTTGTTCCTTGGCGAGGTCGCCATGGTGCTTGCAGATCCACTCGATGGACATGGGGGGTCTCCTTCGGTTGACCGTCGATCATCGCAAATCCAGGCGGTCACGACGAGGGAGAATGACGCCGTCCAGGATTCGGCCAAAATAGAGGCTAAATGACATTATCGTCCGCTGCCGCCAGGATTTGGCTTGTGTAATCTGCAACCTCCGTTGCTAGTTAGAGATCGCCGTCACCAGCGTGGGCCCCCAACTTCGAAAGGATTTGAGCATGCGGCCACTGCTTTGCGTTCTTGCATTACTGGGACTGTTGTGCGCGGGGCCTGCCCTGGCCCATGGCAAGCTGCGGCTGGTGGCCGACAGCTGGCCGCCTTTCACCGATACCAGCATGCCCGGTGGCGGCCTGGCCACCAGCATCGTCACCACGGCGCTGACCCGTGCCGGCTACGCCACCGAGTTCGAGGAGGTGCCCTGGGCCAGGGCGCTGATGGGGGTGGGCGAGGGGCGCTACGATGTGTTGATCAATGCCTGGTACAACCAGGAGCGCACCCTGATCGGCCAGTTCTCTGCAACCTACCTGGTCAACCGCATCCGCCTGCTCAAGCGTGAAGGCGAGGCTTTTGCCTATGCCCGCCAGGCTGACCTGTACCCTTACACCATCGCCGTGGTGCGCGACTACGCCTATTCCCCCGAATTCGACAGCGACGAACGCCTGAACAAGGTACTGGTGCGTAACTTTTCATCAGCGGTGCGCATGCTGGCGGCCGGGCGGGTGAACCTGGCGGTGGAGGATGAATACGTGGCGCGCTACAACCTGCAGCGCGAGCCGCAGCAGGTGCGCGAGGGTGTGACCTTCGTCGAGCCGCCGCTGGGCGAGAACAGCCTGCACATCCTGGTGAGCCTCAAGCACCCGGAGCACAAGAAGATCGTGGCGCGTTTCGAAAAAGCCATCGCCACCATGAAGGCCGACGGCAGCTACGCCCGCCTGATGCGCCAGCATGGTTTCTGAGCCCGCTCCTGGTGTGGGAGCGGGTAATCAGGCGGGCTGGCCTTCCTTGATCAGATGCCCGGCCAAGGTCCGCAACGGCCCCAACTGCCGGCAGATCAGCGCCAATTGCGTCTGCACCAGGCGCTGATGCTCGTCCAGTTCCTCGGGCATCTGTTCCAGCGCGTTGGCCAGCGCCTCCTCGGCGTCACTGTGGATCGCCACCGGCAAGCGTGCCGCCAGGCCATTGGCGATCTCGTCCAGGCTGCTGGCCAGGCTCCGCCCGGCACCATCGATCAACTGCTCGTGGACTTCGGCCGGCAGCGCTGTATCGCGGTGCGCGCCCAGCCCCGAGAGGTAACTCAGCAAGGTATGTGACAACACCAGGAAGCGGAAGCCGACGTCGGCCTCCTTACGGAAATGTCCTGGCTCCATGAGCATGTTGGCCAGGGTGGTCGACAGTGCCGCGTCGGCATTGTGCGCATTGCGCCGGGCCAGGCGGTAGGCCAGGTCGTCACGCTTGCCATGGGCGTATTGCTGCATGATCTGGCGCAGGTACTCGCTGGCGCAGGCGAGGGTGTTGGCCAGTACCTTGTTCAACCGTCGGCCTTGCCAGTCGGGCAGGAACAGGAACACCGCGAGGATGGCGATCAGGCTGCCGACCAGGGTATCGAACAGGCGTGGCAGGAACAGCCCGTAGCCATCGCCGATCTGGTTGAAGCAGAACAGCACCATCAGGGTGATCGCCGCCGTGGCCAGGGTGTAGCGGGTGGTGCGGTTGACGAAGAACACCACCCCCGCGACCACCGCGAACAGCGACTGGACGATCGGGTTGGGGAACAGGTCGAACAGCGCCCAGCCCACGGTCAGGCCGATGGCGGTGCCGATGATCCGCTGCACCAGTTTGCGCCGCGTCGCGCCATAGTTGGGCTGGCAGACGAACAACGTGGTGAGGATGATCCAGTAGCCCTGGGTCGGGTGGATCAGGTGGACCATGCCATAGCCCACCGACAATGCCAGCGACAGGCGCAGGGCGTGGCGGAACAGCAGCGAGGTGGGCGTCAGCTGGGTGCGCAGGCGTTTCCACACATCCTTGAAATTGCGTGGTGAGCGGTCGAGCAGGCTGCTGTCGCTGGCATCGGCCAGGCTGTCCGGGTTGCTGGCGGCGCTGAGCAGGCGGTCCAGCGTGGCCAGGTTGGCCGCCAGGGCTCGTAGTGAACGCAGCAGGCCGCGCCAGGCTGGGTTGTTCTGGGTGCGCAGGTGCTCCAGCGAGGCATTGAGGTCTTCAAGGGCCTCTGGGTAGCCGCTGGCGAGTACGAAGGGTTGGCGCAGGCGGATCGAGCGGGCCAGTTCCTGGCAGGATGAGCCCTGATTGCGCAGCAGGCGCTGGCAGCGGAACATCACATCGCTGTGGAAAAACGCCTCGGTCAGCGCGTTGTAGGGGTAGTGCGAGGCGCTGACCCGCTCATGGATGTCCTGGGCCAGGAAGTACAGCTTGAGGTAGCGGCTGACCTTGGAGTTGGGCTGGCTGTTGCCGACCCGGTGCAGGATGATTTCCTTGGCAGCGTTGAGCGCGGCGACCACCTTGCCATTCTGTTTTGCCAGTTCCAGGCGCGTGGCCTCGACATCGAGGGTGCGGACCGGCTCGAACAGACTCGCCTTGAGCTTGAGGTAGCTGCCCAGCTCGTAGAACAGCCTGGCCAGGCTCTGTTGCACCGGCTGGTTGGAAAACAGCGCCTGCCACAACACCGACAGCAGTCCGTACCAGGCCGCACCCGTGACCAGCAGCAACGGCTCGTGCCAGAAATCGCTGACCTCTCCGCCGCGCTGGTCGACACCGATCATGGTGTAGACCGAGAGGATCAAGGTGGCCGAGGCGATCGCCCCATAGCGTTCGCCCAAGGCTCCGAGCATGGTCAGGGAGAACGCCGCCAGGGCCAGCGCGACCGCGAAGATCCAGGGGTAGGGGAACAACAGCTCGACCGACAGCGCGGCGACGGCGAAACAGCCCAGGGTCACCAGCAGGGCACTGAGGCGTCCCTGCCAGCCATCGTCGGTCTCGGCAAGGGCGCTGGCGATGATGCCCAGGAACAGCGGGATGAGCAGGCTCATCTCGTTCTGGTACCAGCACCAAGCCATGCTGCCGGTGAGGGCGATGGTCACACGGATGGCATAGCTGAACTTGTCTTGGCCCCACAGGCGACGCAATGAATGGCGGAACGAGCTCGATGACATGATGGCCTGCTGGGCAGTATTCGAAAAAGAATCTCTGGGGCCCCATCGCGGGGCAAGCCCTCTCGCACCGTTATGACGTGGGAGCGAGCTTTCCCCGCGATGGTTTCGCACCCTTCACAACACAGAACCAGCAAGAAGCGTTCCGTGCTGCTGAATGGATTCTACTCTACACGAACTGCGCCGCAGCGTTGGCCGAAGCCCAAGCCCACTGGAAGTTGAAACCGCCCAGGTGCCCGCTCACGTCCAGCACTTCGCCGATGAAGTACAGCCCAGGGCTCTTCAGCGATTCCATGGTTTTCGAAGACACTTCGCGGGTATCCACCCCGCCCAGGGTCACTTCTGCAGTGCGATAGCCTTCGGTCCCCGCCGGAACCACCTGCCAGGCCGCCAATTTTTCGGCGACCTGCGCCAGTTCCGCAGGGGTGTACTGCTTCAGCGGCTTGGATTCGAACCACTGCTCGGCCAGCAAGTTGGCCAGCTTGCGGGTGAATACCTCGGCCAGCACGGTCTTCAGCTCGCTGTTGGGACGCTCGGCTTGTTGGCCTTGCAGCCATTCCAGGGCGTCGCGATCAGGCAGCAGGTTGATCTCCAGCGTGTCGCCGGCCTCCCAGAAGGACGAGATCTGCAGGATCGCCGGCCCGCTCAGGCCACGGTGAGTGAACAGCAGGTTCTCGCGAAAGCTGGTGCCATTGCAGCTGGCGATGCAGTCCAGCGAGGTGCCGGACAGCTCGGTGCACAGTGCCTTGAGCTGGGGCTCGGTAATGGTGAACGGCACCAGGCCGGCGCGGGTGGGCAGCAGTTCGTGGCCGAACTGGCGGGCGACCTGGTAGCCGAAGCCACTGGCGCCGAGCGTCGGGATCGACAGGCCGCCGGTGGCGATCACCAGTGACTGGCAGGCGAATGGGCCGGCGCTGGTCTGCAGGGTGTAGCCGGCCTCGGTCTTTTCGATCTTGTCGATGCTGGTGTTCATCCGCAGCTCGGCGCCGGCCTGGTCGCACTCGGCCAGGAGCATGTCGAGGATGTCGCTGGACTTGTTGTCGCAGAACAGCTGGCCGAGTTTCTTCTCGTGGTACGGCACACCGTGCTTGCACACCAGCTCGATGAAGTCCCACTGGGTATAGCGGGCCAGCGCCGACTTGCAGAAGTGCGGGTTGTGCGAAAGGAAGTTGGCGGGTTCGGTGTACATGTTGGTGAAGTTGCAGCGCCCGCCGCCGGACATGAGGATCTTCTTGCCCGGTTTGTTGGCGTGGTCGAGCACCAGCACCCGGCGCCCGCGCTGGGCGCTGAGCAGGGCGCACATCAGGCCGGCGGCGCCGGCGCCGAGGATGATCACGTCGGTGGAGTGCACGGTTTTACCTCTTCAATGGCCGGCGATGGGCTGCACAGCAGCCCCAAAAAGACTTCAGACGATACGGACTTTCAGGGCGCGACCCTTGATCTTGCCGCTGTTCAGGCGCTGCATGGCCTGTCTGGCCACTGCCCGCTCCACGGCCACGAACGCGACGAAGTCGAAGATGGCAATCTTGCCCACCTGCTTGCCTGGCAACCCGGCGTCGCCGGTCAGCGCACCGAGAATGTCACCCGGGCGCAGCTTGTCCTTGCGCCCGGCGGCGATGCACAGGGTGGTCATTGGTGGCAGCAGCGGCTCGCCACCTTTGCTTTTGAGGCTGTCCAACTGTTCCCAGCGCAGCGGCTGCTTCTGCAGGTCTTCTATGGCCTGGGCGCGATGGCCCTCGGCCGGCGCCACCAGGCTGATCGCCACGCCTTTCTCGCCTGCACGACCGGTACGGCCAACGCGGTGCACGTGGATCTCGGCATCACGCGCCAGTTCGACGTTGATGACCATGTCCAGGGCATCGATGTCCAGGCCGCGGGCAGCGACGTCGGTTGCTACCAGCACCGAGCTGCTGCGGTTGGCGAACATGGTCAGCACCTGGTCACGGTCGCGTTGCTCCAGGTCGCCGTGCAGGGCCTGGGCGACGATGCCCTTGGCGGTCAGATGGGCGACGACGTCTTCGCACTGCTGCTTGGTGAAGCAGAACGCCACGCAGGACTGTGGACGGTAGTGGCCGAGTACACGGGTCACGGCGTCCAGGCGCTGCTGAGCGTCGATCTCGATGAAGCGCTGTTCGATCTGGTTGTCGCTGTGCAGCGCTTCGACCTTGACCTGCTGCGGCTGGCGCATGAAGGCCTTGGCCAACTGCTCGATGCCGGCCGGGTAGGTGGCCGAGAACAGCAGGGTCTGGCGGCGCGACGGGGTCTTGCCGATGATGCTGGCGATGGCGTCGAAGAAGCCCATGTCGAGCATGCGGTCGGCTTCGTCGAGCACCAAGGTGTTGAGTCCGTCGAGCACCAGGGTGCCTTTGTCCAGGTGCTGCTGGATGCGCCCCGGGGTGCCGACGATGATGTGCGCGCCGTGTTCCAGCGAGGCGATCTGCGGGCCGAGCGAGACGCCACCGCACAGGGTGAGGATCTTGATGTTGTCCTCGGCGCGGGCCAGGCGACGCAGCTCCTTGGCCACCTGGTCGGCCAGCTCGCGAGTCGGGCACAGCACCAGCGCCTGGCAGCCGAAGTAGCGCGGGTTGATCGGGTTGAGCAGGCCGATGCCGAAGGCGGCGGTCTTGCCGCTGCCGGTCTTGGCCTGGGCGATCAGGTCCTGGCCCTTGAGGATCACCGGCAGGCTCTGGGCCTGGATCGGGGTCATCGAGGCGTAGCCCAGGGCGTCCAGGTTGGCCAGCATGGCGGCGGACAGCGGGAGGGTGGCAAAGGCGGTGGTTTCAACGGTCACGAGGCGGGCCTGCGGCTGGAGCGAAAAATGTCGCACAGTCTACCAGCCTCACAGCCATTCGCCCTACGACTCGACGTGTTCTTCCGGACGACGAGCGCGCCTTCCGTCTGTCGGCGCCAATTGCAGGAAAATCGCCGCCGCCAGCATGGCCATCACGCCGATGGTGACGAAGGTCAGCTGGAACGCCCCCAGGGTGCTTTCCACGCCTTCGGCGCTGCCAGCCGCGGTGAAACCACCGAGCAGCGCGCCGGCGCAGGCTACGCCCAGGCTCAGCGACAGTTGCGCGACCACCGACAGCAGGCTGTTGCCGCTGCTGGCGCTGGCGTCGTCGAGGTCGATCAGGGTCACGGTGTTCATCGCCGTGAACTGCATCGAGTTCACCGCGCCCAGCATCGCCAGCTGCGCCAGCAGCAGCGCATACGGCGTCTGTTCATCGACCAGCCCCAGGCTGGCCAGCAGCAGGCCCAGCAGCAGGGTGTTGCCGGTGAGCACGATGCGATAGCCGAGGCGCTCGATCAGCGGCCGGGCGACCGACTTGGCGAGCATCGCCGCCGCCGCCAGCGGAATCATGCTCATCCCGGCCTGGGCAGGTGAATAACCCAGCGCCACTTGCAGCAGCAACGGCACCAGGAAGGGCAGGGCGCCGCTGCCAAGGCGGGCGAACAGGTTGCCGAGGATACCGATGGCGAAAGTGCGCACGCGGAACAGTGACGGCGAGAACAGTGGCTCCGGATCGCGCCCGGCGCGCAGCCAGTAGGCGGCCAGGCAGGCCATGCCGGCGAACAGCAACAGCATCACCCGCAGGTGCGGCAGGTGCAGTTCGCCCAGCCCTTCCATGGCAATGGTGATCAGCACCATCGCCGCGCCGAACAGCAGGAAGCCCGGCCCGTCGAAGGTGGTGCGCTCGGCGCCGCGCAGGTCGGGGATGAACCTCCACACCGCATAGCAACCCACGGCGCCCACCGGCAGGTTGAGCAGGAAGATCCAGTGCCAGCTAAGAATTTCCACCAGCCAACCGCCCACGGTCGGACCAAGCAGTGGCCCGAGCAGGCCGGGGATGGTGATGAAGCTCATGATCCGCACCAGTTCGCTGCGCGGGTAGGCGCGCAACACCACCAGCCTTCCGACTGGCAGCATCAGGGCGCCACCCAGGCCTTGCACCACCCGGGCGAAGATCAGGAAACCGAGGCTGTTGGCCATGGCACACAACAGCGAGCCGAAGCTGAACAGCAAGATGGCGCTGAAGAAGATGCGCTTGGTGCCGAAGCGGTCGGCAATCCAGCCCGAGGCCGGGATCAGCAGGGCCACGGTGAGCATGTAGGCGATGATCACCCCCTGCATGCGCAGCGGGTCTTCGGCCAGCGAGCGGGCCATGGCCGGCAGCGCGGTATTGAGGATGGTGCCGTCCAGCGATTGCATGAAGAAGGCGATGGCCACCACCCAGGGGATCCAGCGGGCGGTGACGGGGTCCAATGGTGCGCGGTCGGGCATGAGAAACCTCAGGCGAGTGTAGGGCCCATTGTAGGAGCAGGCTCGTGGGAGCCCGCTCCCACGCATGTTACAAGGTGAGGGTCAGCCCTTTGACCAGCGCCCCCGGCAGATGACTCGACCCGGTGCTGCGCTGTCCATAGGTGCTGGTCGACAGGATCATCTCGCGCTCCTGGCTCAGGTCCTCCAGCTGGTTGCCCAGCAGGTTGTACAGGCTGTCGTCGAAGCGCATGGTGCTCACCGGGCCCTGGATCTGCCCGTTCTCCACCCAGAAGGTGGCGAAGCGGGTCAGCCCGGTCATGCGCGCCGCTGGCAGGTCCGAGTAGTTCAAGTACCAGAGGTTGCTGATGTAAAGGCCGGTGCCCAGACGTTCGAGAATCTGCTCGCAGGGCAGGTTGCCCGGCGCCAGGCTCAGCGCGCAGGGCGACTCGTAGCTGTCGGCGCCGTTGGCCTGCTGGCCGAATTCGACGGCGCTGCGCGCACTCACCAGCCGCTCCAGCGCCCGCCCTTCACCGATCAGCAGCAGGTCGCGGCGCGGCGAACCCTCGTCGGAGAAGGCCGGACTCAGCGAGCCGCTGACCTGTTCGCGGAAACTCACCAGCGGGCTCAATTGCGCGTCGCCGTTGTACAGGCGCTGCAACGGGCTGTTGCCAGTGGCCAGCGCCTGCGCGGAAAAACCACCCCAGCACAGCATGCCGGCGATTTCGTCCATCGCCGCCGGTGCCAGGTAGGCGCGGTAGCTGCCGGGCTTGAGGGTGACGGCCGGGCGCCCCAGGTGCGCCAGCTGTTCGCGAGCCTGACGCAGGCGTGCGGCAAAGGTTTCGCCACTCCAGGCCTGCCCTGCGTAGTTGGCTTTGACGGCCTGGCCGTTGGCGTGGAACAGGCTCCAGTCAAAGTTGAAACTGTTGGCCTGGTGCCAGCCAAAGGCGCCGAACGAGCTCGCGAAGCCACGGCAGATGGGGCCGGCGGCATAGATGCCGACCAGATCCAGGTCGCCGGCTTCGCGCTCGACCAAGGCCAGCACTTCGTCCAGCTCGGGCAGTGGCTGCTCCAGCAGGCTATGACTGTGCCAGGCGCTGTAGTCGAGGTTCAGGTAGGGATCCACCGCCAGCAGCGGCAGGGTCTGGCGCAGTTGCGCGAGGGCGTCGTGCAGGCGCTGGCGGTCGAGTTCGGCATCGTCGCCCAGAGTGATCTGCTGCTCTGCCTGGCGTCCTTCGCGGACCAGCCGCAACTGCACGCTGGCCTGGCTGACCAGCCCGGCCTGGCGCACCTTGGCATGGTTGAAGCGCACGAACTGCGAGTGCTCGGCGCTGTAGCCCAGGGTGAACTGCTCGCCGGGCTGCACGGCGGCGTTCAGGCTATCGAGCAAGCTTTCGAAACGTTGCTGGTAGGCGGTGCTCATCAGGCGTCCCCTCCGAATACGTCGATCTGGCGGAACACGCAGGCCGGCGAGGCATGGCCGACTCGCACCACCTGGTTGGGCTCGCCTTTGCCGCAGTTGGGCGTGCCGAGTACCTGGAAGGTGCTGCGGTCACCGACCGCCGAGAGGTTGCGCCAGAAGTCGGCGGAGATGCCGCGATAGTTCGGGTTCTTCACCACGCCCTTGAGTTCGCCGTTCTCGATCAGTTGGCCCCACTCACAACCGAACTGGAACTTGTTGCGCGCATCATCGATGGACCAAGAGCGATTGGTGCGCATCAGGATGCCGTGCTCGATGCCGGCGATCAGTTGCGCAAGCGTCTGCTCGCCCGGCTCGATGTTGAGGTTGGCCATGCGGTCGATCGGCGCGCGGTTCCAGCCGCAGGCGCGGCTGTTGGCCACGCCGTCCAGGCCCGAGCGCAGTTGCGACAGGGCGCCACCCAGGGGGCGCACCAGCAAGCCATCGCGGATCAGGAACTGCTTGCTGGCCGGGGTGCCGTCGTCATCAAAGCTGTAGCTGGCCAGCTCCTCATGGATTGTCGGGTCGAAGGTCACGTTGAGCAGCTTCGAGCCGTACTGCAGATGGCCGAAATCGCTGGCTTTGACGAAGCTGGTGCCAGCGTAGTTGCGCTCATCGCCGAGAATGCGGTCCAGCTCCAGCGGGTGGCCGATGGATTCGTGGATCTGCAGCATCATCTGGTCGGGCATCAGCAACAGATCGCGCTGACCAGCCGGGGTGTTCGGCGCCAGCAGCAATTGCAGCGCCTCGTCGGCCACCCGGCGGGCCGCGCCGACCAGGCCGCAGCGCTCGACCACTTCGAAGCCGCCTTGCTGCCCGAAGTTCTCCCGGCCCAGGCTGCGGCTCTGGCTGTCCTGGCCGTCGCTGGCGGTGACGCCCAGGCCTGGGTAGATGAAGCGCTGGGCGTGACGCAGCTCGGCGCCGGCGGAGTTCAGGTAGGTCTGCTCGACCACGCTGAAGCCCAGGCTTGCCTGCCAGTCCACAAAGCGCTCGTCCCTGGGTACGCTGGCGGACTCGGCGGCGAGCAGGTCCAGGCAGTCGGCGAGTTTGGGCAGGGACTGTTCGAAGTTGGGCGATACATGATCGTGACGCCCGCTCGGGGCGGCCTGGCCACTCAGGTCGAGCAGGCTGCTGGCCTTGATCCTCCGGGCGAGTGCCTCGGCCTGTTCCAGCGCGCGTTGCAGGCCTGCCTGGGACAGGTCGGCGGTGGCCGCGTAGGCCTCGACGCCGTTGACCCGCACGGTGAGCATGGCGCCTTCGTCCTGGCTGAAGAAGGGCGGCTCGGCGACGTTGCGCCGAACCGACAGTGACTGGTGCGATTGCTTCACATGGCGAAGCGAGAACAGTTCGGCCGTGCTGCGCAGCGCGGCGAAGCGCTGGCGCAGCAGGGTGCTGGAGTCGAACATGGAAATCTCCGTGTGTGCGGTGGCTCCCCCTAGGCTTTATACGAAAAGTGCCTGCGCGTCGATCATGCTGCGTTGAAAACAGGCTCGGAATGCTCATTTGCAACCTGCAAAGTCGAGCGCGACTCCGACCGTTCCTCGCCTGTTTTCGCCTTGCCTGATCGCCGCTCGGCGACTTTTCGTACAAAGCCTAGAACCACCCCTCTTGCATGCCCAGGCACGTATCGTCGCGGGCCTCGAGCAAAGCGAGGTCATTATGGCAGCCCGGCACTTCCCAGGTGAGGAAATAACGCGCGGCCTGGAGCTTGCCCAGGTAGAAGTCGCGGTCGCTGCCCTTGAGCAGGCCGACCTCGGCATGGATCGCCTGCTCCAGCAAGCGCCAGCCGATCACGCAGTGGCCGAAGGCCTTGAGGTACAGCGCCGAGTTGGCCAGGGCCCCAGCGACCTTGCCTTGGCCCAGGTCACCGAGCAGGGCGAGGGTGACCGCTTGAAGGCGATTGACCAACTGCTCCAGCGGCTGGCGCAGTGTGTCGAGGTTCGGGTGATGGCTGGCGCGCTCGCAGGTGCCGGCGATCAGGCGGATCAGTTGCTTGAGCCCGGCGCCGTTGTTCTGCGCCAGCTTGCGCCCGAGCAGGTCGAGGGACTGGATGCCTTCGGTACCTTCGTGGATCGGGTTGAGGCGGTTGTCGCGGTAGTACTGCTCGACCGGGTACTCGCGGGTATAGCCGTGGCCGCCGAGGATCTGGATCGCCAGCTCGTTGGCCTTCAGGCAGAACGCCGAAGGCCAGGACTTGACGATGGGCGTGAGCAGGTCGAGCAGCTCCAGGGCTTGCCGGCGTGCCTCTGCATCCGCCGCGGTGTGGGTGTCATCGAACAACCGGGCCGCGTACAGGCCCAGGTCGAAGGCACCCTCCACGTAGGCCTTCTGTGCCAGCAGCATGCGCTTGACGTCGCTGTGCTCGATGATCGGCACGGCGGGGCTGTGCGGGTCCTTGTTGTCCGGCAGGCGGCCCTGTGGGCGTTGGCGGGCGTACTCCAGTGAATACAGGTAACCGGCGTAGCCGAGCATCACCGCGCCCATGCCGACGCCGATGCGCGCCTCGTTCATCATCTGGAACATGCAGGCCAGGCCCTGGTGCGGCTGGCCGACCAGGTAGCCGACGCACTGGCCGTTGTCGCCGAAATTGAGCGCGGTAGAAGTGGTGCCGCGCCAGCCCATCTTGTGAAACAGCCCGGCCAGCAGCACATCGTTGCGCGGGCCCAGGCTGCCGTCGGGGTTGACCAGATACTTGGGCACGATGAATAGCGAGATGCCCTTCACCCCGGCTGGTGCGTCCGGCAGCTTGGCCAGGACCATGTGCACGATGTTCTCGGACAACTCGTGATCGCCGCCGGAGATGAAGATCTTGTTGCCCTTGAGCCGGTAGCTGCCGTCGCCTGCGGGTTCGGCGCGGCTGCGGATATCGGCCAGTGACGAGCCGGCATGGGGCTCGGTCAGGGCCATGGTGCCGAAGTAGCGGCCCTCGATCATCGGCTGCAGGAACAGGCGCTTCTGCTCTTCAGTGCCGAAACTCTCGATCAGGTTGGCCGCGCCCATGGTCAGGAACGGGTAGGCCGTGGTGCCAGCGTTGGCCGCCTGGAAGTGGGCGAAGCAGGCCTGCGATACCAGGCTTGGCAACTGCATGCCGCCGACGTCGAAGTCGCGGTTGGCGTTGAGAAAGCCCGCTTCGAGGAAGGCGTCCACGGCCGGTTTCACTTCCGGGATCAGCTCGGCGCGGCCGTCCACGTAACGTGGCTCGTTTTCATCGGCTTTGCGGTTGTGCGGGGCGAAGTACTTTTCAGCAATGGTGCGTGCGGTGGTCAGCGCCGCGTCGAAGGTCTCGCGGCTGTGCTCGGCGAAGCGCGGGCGCTGGGTCAGGGCCTCGGCGTCGAGGACTTCGTAGAGTTCGAAGGCGAGGTTGCGGCTGCTGAGGAGTTGCTCGGACATGGCGGCATTCCTGGTTCGGGTTGCAGCGAGTCTAGGCGGGGTGGTGGGGCAGGGGACAGGTTAATTGGTGTGGGTGATATGGGGGCAGAAGTGGCCATCGCCCAGGCTGCCTCGGGCGCCGGGCGCTATGGATTCCCACCAAGGCCGCTGTCGCGGGCTGCCGTTTCTCGAGCCGGGCTAGCATGAACCTTTCACCCTAACACCTGCCTGCAGCTGTCGAGACTAGTAAAAGTACCAGTTTCAGAGTGCTCCACGACTATCAATACTTGTTTGAGATTCCTTTTGGCAGGTGTGCGATGAAGTATTTTTTCTATATGGAAGGTAGGCCTGTTGTCGTCGGGGAAGTGGGGGCGGGCAGGCGTATCGTGCGTGGAGCCGGAGGTGCCTTGGCTCAGGTCGGGCAGCGCGACGGGCTGCTTACCGGCACACGCAGCGATGGTTCGATCACCTTCAGCGCCTGGGGCTCCGGGCATTTTGGCCATGTCTATGGTCCCTACGGCTTTGAGCCTTCTGGGGATCACGCTGCCTTACTGGGCTATGCCGGTTATCTACGGGACTCGGAACCTGGCCGCTATCTGTTGGGAAATGGGCATCGTATGTACAGCACGAGGCTGATGCGCTTTAACAGCCCTGATGTACTGAGTCCATTTGCTGCCGGAGGGTTGAATGCATATGCCTATAGTGAGGGAGACCCCATCAATCGTATTGATCCCTCAGGACGGGTTGGATATCAATTTAACCAGACAACCGTAGGGAGATGGCCAGAACAGCGCGTTGTCTGGAGTAGGACAGTCCCACAGGTAAACAGCCAGAGTCCTGGCAGTGTGGTTTTTACCGGCGCAGCAAACTTAACGGATGCAATGACGCTCCATGTGGACAATCGTGACAGATTTGTGGGGCCAAACTATGACGCATTGCAAGCCGATTTTGAAAGTCTGATCCCCTTGGGCATGAAGCCGGAAGACTATGGTCAGTGGGTTTCCCCTGAATTGAGCAAGCAGTCACTGCTTGTCAACAGACGGTCTGCAGTGGGGGCGCTAGAAATTTTGGATAGTCTTGCGTCCGGCGATTACAGGATGGATCACCAGAATCTCTATTTGATAAACAAGAAGACGAGGAGTGTAAAGATTCATGGAGGAGTTATTAGCTCCGATGCCAAGGAGGTTTTCCATCAATATCTTGTGTTCAAGGAGTCTGTTCCCTTGCACAAGAGGCTGCTAGGTGATCAGTGGAAAAGAAAGTTTTCGAATACGCAACAATACGTAAATCTTAAGATGGCGTTAGAAATAAGGGCTTACTGGAATTAGCCAACATGATCAGCGCCCCTACCTGTTCACCCATAAGCATCGCGGGGCAAGCCCGCTCCCACAAAGTCCAAAACACGACCTTGTAGGAACGGGCTTGCCCCGCGATGGTGTCAGCCGTCTTAACCGATGGTCATCAGGCTGGCGTTACCACCCGCTGCCGCGGTGTTCACGCTCACCGCCCGCTCGATCACCAGGCGCTCCAGGGCGATCTGGTGATCGCCGCTCGACAGTCCATGCACGCCGACGATCGCGCCGGCACGCTTGGCCACCTGCTCGCAGACGCCGCGCAACTGGTCGGAGTGACCGTGGTGGATGACCGCGTCGAAGGCGACCTCATCCTTGCTCCAGTCCGCCACCAGCTTGATCTTCGCTTGCAGCTCCTTCGGCAGTCGGGCGCGCACGGTCTTGCCCGGCTCGCCGTCCTGGAACACCGCCGAGCTACCCACGGCCAGTACCGCCGCCAGCTGGGCCAGCAAGTCGGCCTCGTTGTCGGCCAGGCACAGCACGTGTTCGCGTGGCAGCACGCTGTAGGTGTTGCGCTCGCCGGTCGGGCCTGGCAGCACGCGGGTGATGCCGCTCTGCGACTGCTCGGCGAACTGCTCGCACAGCGCGACCAGGTCGTTCATCTGGCTGCTGGCCGCCCAGGTCTTGAGGGTGGTCAACGTCTTGAGCTGCTGGTCGCGCAGGGTGGTGTCGGCCTTGCTGCGCGCGTCGTCGGCCTGGAAGTGGCGGGCGATGGCGTCGGCCGGGCGGGTCGACAGCAGGCGGTACAGGTACAGCGGGCCGCCGGCTTTCGGGCCGGTGCCCGACAGGCCTTCACCGCCGAACGGCTGCACCCCGACCACGGCGCCGACGATGTTGCGGTTGACGTACATGTTGCCGGCGTTGACGTTGTCCACCACCTTGGCGATGGTCTCGTCGATGCGGGTGTGCACGCCCAGGGTCAGGCCGTAGCCGGAAGCGTTGATCTGCTCGATCAGCTGGTCCAGGTCCTTGCGGTTGTAGCGCACCACGTGCAGCACCGGGCCGAAGATTTCGCGCTTGAGCTCGTCGAAGCTTTCCAGTTCGATCAGGGTCGGCATCACGAAGGTGCCGCGCTTGATTTCTTCACCCTCGGCGATGGCCACCTGGTAAACGCTGCGGCCTTTGTCGCGCATGCCCTGGATGTGCTTCTCGATGCCGGCCTTGGCTTCGGCGTCGATCACCGGGCCGATGTCCACCGACAGGCGCTCCGGGTTGCCCAGGCGGCTTTCGGCCATGGCGCCCTTGAGCATCTCGATCACGCGGTCGGCGGAGTCCTCCTGCAGGCACAGCACACGCAGGGCCGAGCAACGCTGGCCGGCGCTGTCGAAGGCCGAGGACACCACATCGATCACCACCTGCTCGGTCAGCGCCGAGGAGTCGACGATCATCGCGTTCTGGCCGCCGGTTTCGGCGATCAGCGGGATCGGACGGCCCTGGTTGTCCAGGCGCCCGGCAATGTTGCGTTGCAGCAGGCGGGCGACTTCGGTGGAGCCGGTGAACATCACGCCCTTGACGCGCTCGTCACCGACCAGGCCGGCGCCGACGGTTTCGCCCTGGCCCGGCAGCAGTTGCAGCACGCCTTCGGGGATGCCGGCTTCCAGCATCAGGCGCACGGCCTGGGCGGCGATCAGCGGGGTCTGCTCGGCCGGCTTGGCCAATACCGGGTTGCCGGCGGCCAGGGCCGCGGCCACCTGGCCGGAGAAGATCGCCAGCGGGAAGTTCCACGGGCTGATGCACACCACCGGACCCAAAGGGCGGCAGTTGTCGTTGCGCAGGTCGTTGCGTGCCTGCACCGCGTAGTAGCGCAGGAAATCCACCGCCTCGCGCACTTCGGCGATGGCGTTGGCGAAGGTCTTGCCGGCTTCGCGTACCAGCAGGCCCATCAGCGGCTGGATATCGGCTTCCATCAGGTCGGCGGCGCGTTCGAGGATCGCGGCGCGCTCGGCCGGCGGGGTGGCCTGCCAGATCGGCGCGGCGTTGAGCGCGCACTGGATGGCGTTGTCGACGTCGGTGACGGTGGCTTCCTGCACATGGCCGACCACATCGCGATGATCGGACGGGTTGAGCACCGGTGCGGCCGGCTGTTCGCTGGCGGCGCAAGCCAGCAGCGGCGTGGCTTTCCAGTCGTTGTGTGCGGTGGCCAGCAGGGCGCAGGACAGCGACGCCAGGCGGTGTTCGTTGGCCATGTCGATGCCGGCCGAGTTGGCCCGCTCGCTGCCATAAAGCGCGCGCGGCATCGGGATGCGCGGGTGCGGCAGGCCGATGCTGCCTTCCTGGGTGCCCATGCGCTCGATGCTGGCGACCGGGTCGGCTACCAGTTCCTGGATCGAGATCGAGTGATCGGCGATGCGGTTGACGAACGAAGTGTTGGCACCATTCTCCAGCAGGCGGCGGACCAGATATGCCAGCAGAGTTTCGTGGGTGCCGACCGGGGCGTATACGCGGCACGGACGGTTTAGCTTACCTTCGGAGACTTTGCCTACCACTTGCTCGTACAGCGGCTCGCCCATCCCGTGCAGGCATTGGAACTCGTACTGGCCTGGGTAGTAGTTCTGCCCGGCAATGGTGTAAATGGCCGACAGGGTGTGGGCGTTGTGGGTGGCGAACTGCGGATAGATGGCTTCTGGCACGGCCAGCAGCTTGCGGGCGCAGGCGACGTAGGACACGTCGGTATACACCTTGCGGGTGTAGACCGGATAGCCTTCCAGCCCCTCGACCTGGGCGCGCTTGATCTCACTGTCCCAGTAAGCGCCCTTCACCAGGCGGATCATCAGGCGGTGACGGCTGCGCTTGGCCAGGTCGATGACGTAGTCGATCACGTACGGGCAGCGCTTCTGGTATGCTTGGATGACGAAGCCGATGCCGTTCCAGCCGGCCAGCGACGGCTCGAAGCACAGACGCTCGAGCAGGTCCAGCGACAGCTCCAGGCGGTCGGCTTCCTCAGCGTCGATGTTCAGGCCGATGTCGTATTGCTTGGCCAGCAGGGTCAGCGACAGCAGGCGCGGGTACAGCTCGCTCATCACGCGCTCGTACTGGGCGCGGCTGTAGCGCGGGTGCAGGGCCGAGAGCTTGATCGAGATGCCCGGGCCTTCATAGATGCCGCGGCCGTGCGAGGCCTTGCCGATCGAGTGGATCGCCTGCTCGTAGGAGGCCAGGTATTTCTGCGCGTCGTGCTCGGTCAGCGCGGCTTCGCCGAGCATGTCGTAGCTGTAGCGGAAGCCCTTGGATTCGAACTTGCTGGCGTTGGCCAGGGCCTCGGCGATGGTCTCGCCGGTGACGAACTGTTCGCCCATCAGGCGCATGGCCATGTCGACGCCCTTGCGGATCATCGGCTCGCCGCTCTTGCCGATGATGCGGGTGAGCGAGGAGGTCAGGCCGGATTCGTTGTGGGTGCTGACCAGCTTGCCGGTCAGCAGCAGGCCCCAGGTGGCGGCGTTGACGAACAACGATGGGCTGTTGCCCAGGTGTGGCTGCCAGTTGCCGGTGCTGATCTTGTCGCGGATCAGTGCGTCACGGGTGCCTTTGTCGGGGATGCGCAGCAGGGCTTCGGCCAGGCACATCAACGCCACGCCTTCTTGCGAGGACAGCGAGAACTCCTGCAGCAGGCCCTGGACGATACCGGCGCGGCCACCGGCGCTCTTCTGGTTGCGCAGCTTGTCGGCCAGGCTGGCGGCCAGCTTGTTGGTGGCTTCGGCCTGGGCCGCGGGCAGGCGAGCCTGCTCCAGCAACATCGGCACTACTTCCTGCTCGGGGCGGCGGTAGGCGGCGGTGATCGCCGAGCGCAGGACCGACTGCGGCAGGATGCTTTCGGCGAATTCCAGGAAGCACTGGTGGGCGTGGTCGGCGGCGACTTCGCCGGCGTCGTCGCCAGCGGCGGCATGGCCGTTGAGGTCGTTCAGGGTGGCGCCACCCTCGAGCTTCTCGAGATAGTTGAAGATCGCTTGCTTGATCAACCAGTGCGGCGTGCGGTCGATGGACTGCGCAGCTGCTTTGAGTCGCTCACGGGTCGGGTCGTCGAGTTTGACCCCAAGGGTGGTCGTCGCCATTTCTTATCCTCGTTATTGCCACGGATGTGGCCTAAGCTGGCGGCAAGATTAGCCTGTAGGACAATTCGGGTGCAACCGGGTGCAACCCGATTTTTTCAAGGTAAAGGTGCTACTCGTCTGAAGGATGTTTCCATACAACCGAAACGGTCTTTATTGGTTCAATTTGTTATGGAAAACGCTTTGTTTGCTCCGAATTGGAGCAAGAATGCGGTTTTATCTGAAAATGCATGGCTGGGTGCAACTGGCAAATGAAAAATGGTTGCACCTCGTTCACGTTGTTGCATAGGATTCGCCGCCTGGGTGCAACCGCCGTCGTGCACGGCGGGTCGCAAGAGATAAAAACAACGCCAGGGCACAACTCATGGGCAATCCACTAACGATCACTTTCGTGGTCTACATTGCGGTAATGGTGCTGATCGGCTTTGCCGCCTATCGCTCCACCAAGAACCTTTCCGACTATATTCTCGGCGGCCGTAGTCTCGGCAGCGTGGTCACCGCGCTTTCCGCCGGCGCATCGGACATGAGCGGCTGGCTGCTGATGGGCCTGCCGGGCGCCATCTACTTCGCCGGCCTTTCCGAGGCCTGGATCGCCATCGGCCTGACCGTTGGCGCCTACCTGAACTGGTTGTTCGTCGCTGGCCGGCTGCGTGTGCAGACCGAACACAACGGCGATGCCCTGACACTGCCGGACTACTTCGCCAGCCGTTTCGAAGATCAAACCGGCCTGCTGCGGATCATCTCGGCGATCGTCATCCTGGTTTTCTTCACCATCTACTGCGCCTCCGGCATTGTCGCCGGCGCCCGTCTGTTCGAAAGCACCTTCGGCATGTCCTATGAGACCGCCCTGTGGGCCGGTGCCGCAGCCACCATCGCCTACACCTTTGTCGGTGGCTTCCTGGCGGTGAGCTGGACCGACACCGTGCAGGCCTCGCTGATGATCTTCGCGCTGATTCTGACTCCGGTGATCGTGTTGATCTCCACCGGCGGCTTCGACCAGACCTTCGCTGCCATCGACGCGGTGAACCCGGCGCACTTCGACATGTTCAAGGGCGCCACCTTCATCGGCATCATCTCGCTGATGGGCTGGGGCCTGGGCTACTTCGGCCAGCCGCACATCCTGGCGCGGTTCATGGCTGCCGACTCGGTGAAGTCGATTGCCAACGCCCGTCGCATCTCCATGACCTGGATGATCCTCTGCCTGGCCGGTACCTGCGCCGTGGGCTTCTTCGGTATCGCCTACTTCTCGGCGCACCCTGACCTGGCCGGTCCGGTCACCGAAAACCACGAGCGCGTCTTCATCGAGCTGGCCAAGATCCTGTTCAACCCATGGGTCGCCGGTGTGCTGCTTTCGGCCATCCTGGCGGCGGTGATGAGCACCCTGAGCTGCCAACTGCTGGTGTGCTCCAGCGCCCTGACCGAAGACTTCTACAAGGCCTTCCTGCGCAAGAACGCTTCGCAGAAGGAGCTGGTATGGGTCGGTCGCATGATGGTGCTGGCCGTCGCGTTGATCGCCATCGCCATGGCCGCGAACCCCGAAAACCGCGTGCTGGGTCTGGTGGCCTACGCCTGGGCCGGCTTCGGTGCCGCCTTCGGCCCTGTCGTGCTGCTTTCGGTGCTGTGGAAAGGCATGACCCGCAATGGCGCGTTGGCGGGCATCGTGGTCGGTGCGCTGACCGTGATCGTCTGGAAACAGCTGGATACCGGCCTGTATGAGATCATCCCGGGCTTCCTGTTCGCCAGCATCGCCATCTTCCTGGTGAGCAAGCTTGGCAGCCCGACGAACAGCATGGTTTCGCGTTTTGAAACCGCTGATGCGCAGTATCACGCCGACAAGTAATACCTGCTGATTCGGCGTTGTCCCTGTCGCGGGACAAGCCCGCTCCTACGCAGCCTCTTCAAGTGGCGTGGGAGAGGGCTTGTCCCGCGATGCTTTTTGCGGCGGTCAAGGCAAGGTAAACTTGTCGCCTTCGCAGGAGCTGCCATGAACTATCGCCACGCCTTCCACGCCGGCAACCACGCCGACGTCCTCAAGCACATCGTGCTCACTCGCCTCATCGCCCTGATGTCGCGCAAGGAGCAGCCGTTCGCCTATATCGATACCCACGCAGGGCTTGGCCTGTACGACCTGCAGGGCGACCAGGCAAGCCGTACCGGTGAGTACCTCGAGGGCGTCGCCCGCCTGTGGAATCGCGATGACCTGCCCGCCGTTACCGCTGACTATCTGGGCGTTATCAAGCGCCTGAACAAGAACGGCGAGCTGCGCTACTACCCGGGCTCCCCCGAACTGGCCCGGCGTTTGATGCGTGAACAGGACCGTGCGCAGCTCAACGAAAAGCATCCTGAAGACGGCGTGCTGCTCAAAGAGAACATGAAAAAGGACCCGCGAGTCACCGTGCACCTGGGCGAGGGCTGGCACATCCCGCGGGCCCTGCTGCCGGTGCAGGAAAAACGCGCGATCATGTTGATCGACCCGCCGTTCGAGCAGGCCGACGAGCTCAAGCGCTGCACCGTGGCGATGAAGGAGGCGATCGGTCGCATGCGCCAGACCGTCGCGGCCATCTGGTACCCGATCAAGGACCAGCGCTCGCTGACCCGCTTCTACCAGGACCTCACCAGCACCGGTGCGCCCAAGCTGCTGCGCGTGGAACTGTATGTGCATCACCAGGACAGCCCGCAGGGCCTGAACGGCTCGGGCCTGGCCATCGCCAACCCACCGTGGGGCCTGGAAGATGAGCTCAAGGAGCTGCTGCCGTGGTTGGCCAAGGAACTGGCGCAGACCGCCGGCAGCTTCCGCATGGACTGGCTGATCGCCGAATAAACAGGCGTCGCAAGCACCGTGGGAGCGGCGATGCGGCGGCCTGACTTGCCCGGCGATGGCGTCAGCAAATCCAGCGCCATCGCGGGGCAAGCGCGCTGCCACGTCCATGCATCGCGTCAGGCGATCTTTGCGTTATAATCCCGCCCTTTAGCCGCCATCCGCCTGAATGGCCGGTGGCGCACTTCATACCGATTTGAGAGGCTAACCCCTTGGCACTGACGATTCTTGGCCTGTCCGGCGCCCTTAGCCATGACCCTTCCGCGGCCCTGTACATCGACGGCAAGCTGATTGCCGCCGCCGAAGAAGAGCGCTTCGTGCGTGACAAGCATGCGAAGAACCGCATGCCCTACGAGTCGGCGAAGTTCTGCCTGGAGCAGGCCGGCATCAAGCCGTCGGACGTCGACGTGGTGGCCATTCCTTTCGCCCCGATCAGCCTGTTCGGCAAGGCTCGCTGGCACTACGCCAAGCGCTACTGGTACGCCCCGGACCGCGCCCTCGACGCGCTGCTGATGGGCAACCGCCGTTACAAGCGCTATCGCAAGAAGATCGTCTGGTGCCTGGAGCAGTTGGGCTTCGATCCGAAGAAGATCAAGATCGAACCGGTCGAGCACCACCTGGCCCACGCCTCCAGCGCCTACCACTGCTCGGGCTTCAAAGAGAAGACCGCGATCCTCGGCATCGACGGCAAGGGCGAGTACGCCACTACCTTCTTCGGCTATGGCGAAAACGGCAAGATCCACAAGATCAAGGAATTCTTCGACCCGGATTCCCTGGGTGGCCTGTATGGCGCGATCACCGAGTTCCTCGGCTTCGAGATGCTCGATGGCGAGTTCAAGGTCATGGGCATGGCGCCGTATGGCGATGCCAGCAAATATGACTTCTCGCGCCTGGCCAGCTTCGAAAACGGCGAGCTGGTGATCAACACCGAGTACGCCAACGTCATTGGCCTGCGCCGCTATAAAGAGAAGGGCAAGGGCTTCTACTTCTCGCCCAAGCTGATCGAGTGGTTGGGTCCGAAACGCGAAGGCGATATCGCCGACGAGCCGTATATCCACTACGCGGCGAGCATGCAGGCATTGTTCGAGAAACTCGCCCTGCAGATGATCGACCACTACCTGGGCGATACCCTGAAAGAGACCGGCAAGCTGGCCTTCGCCGGCGGCTGTGCGCTGAACGTCAAACTGAACCAGAAGATCATCGCCCGCGATGACGTGAAAGAGTTGTTCGTCCAGCCAGCGTCCGGCGACGCCGGTACTGCGGTAGGTGCAGCTGCCTATGTGTCCCACGCCCGTGGCGTGCCGGTCGAGAAGATGGAGCACGTCTATCTCGGCCCTGCGTACTCCAACGAAGACGTGATCGCCGCCTGCGCCCGTCACCCGAGCAAACCGGTATGGCGCAAGCTCGAGAACATGCCCGAGCAGATTGCCAAGATCATGGTCGACGGCAACCCGGTTGCCTGGTTCCAGGGTCGCATGGAGTTTGGCCCGCGCGCACTGGGTGGTCGCTCGATCATCGGTTGCCCGAGCGTGCCGGGCGTGGCCGACCGCATCAACCACCAGATCAAGTTCCGCGAGCGCTGGAGGCCTTTCTGCCCATCGATGCTCGACACCGTCGCGCCGCAGATGATCAAGATCGACCATCCGGCCCCGTTCATGACCTTCACCTTCGAAGTGGCTGAAGAGTGGAAGACCCGCGTGCCGGAAGTGGTCCACGAGGACGGTACCTCGCGTGCCCAGGTGCTCAAGCGCGAGTACAATCCGCGCTACTACGACATGATGAAGGCGCTGGAAGACCTGACCGGCAACGGCGTGTCGCTGAACACCTCGCTCAACCGCCGTGGCGAACCGATGATCTGCTCGCCGACCGACGCCCTGAACATGTTCTTCGGCTCGGACCTGCAGTACCTGATCATGGAAGACATCCTGGTGGTCAAGGAAGGCGCCGCGCCGTATGACCAGCCGCTCTGAACCGCGGATCCTGCAGTTCTGCCATGGCTATGACGGGCCGTTCCTCGACTGCGCCCGTCAATACGCCAGCCTGTTCCAGGGCAGCGGCTACAAGGTCACCACCGTGTTCCTCACCGGGGCAGCTGACGCGCAGGTCGCGGCTGGCTGCGCCTCGGACGAGGTATTGTTCCTGGAATTCAGTTCAAAGGCCGTGCGTGGCCTGAAACTGGGTGCCATCGCCGCGCTGCGCAAGATCGCCGCGCAGCGCAATTTCGCGTTCTGCATCGCCCACCGCTTCAAGCCGATCTATGTCGCGCTGCTGGGCACCGGCCTGCCGGTGATCGGCGTGCACCACGCGTTTGGCGACTACCAGCGCAAGGGGCGTCGCCTGTTCGCCAACCTGTTCCGTAAACGCCTGAGCCTGCTCGGTGTCTCGGATGCGGTGCGCGACGACATGCGACGCTGCTTGGGGCGTTGGCCGGCCGAGCGTATCCAGACCCTGTACAACCGCATCGATGTCGAGACATTGCAGGCCAGCTTGGTGCCGCGTGACGAGGCGCGTTGTGCCTTGGGCCTGGATGAGCATGCCTGGGTGGTGGGCAATGTCGGTCGCCTGCACCCGGACAAGGACCAGGCCACGCTGTTGCGCGGCTTCGCCGAAGCCTTGCCTGGCCTGCCGGCTGGCGCGCGGCTGGCAATCCTGGGCAAGGGCCGCCTCGAGGCGCAGCTCAGGGCATTGGCCGCTGAGCTGGGCATTGCCGGGCAGGTGGACTTTCTCGGCCAGGTGCCGGACGCCCGCCGTTACTTCCGCGCCTTCGATGTATTTGCACTGAGCTCCGACCATGAGCCGTTCGGCATGGTCCTGCTGGAGGCCATGGTGGCAGGCGTGCCGCTCCTGGCCACTGCCTGTGGCGGCGCCCGGGAAGTGGTTGAGGGTGTGGGCGTGCTGTTCCCGCTGGGCGATGCCGCGCAGCTGGCCCAGGGCCTGAAACACATGGCCGGGTTGGACGCCGGGCAGCGCGAGGCCTGTGCTTTGCACATGCTGCAGCGCCTGCAGCAGCGTTTCAGCGACCAGGCAGTGCGCGGTGCCTTCTGGCAGTTGCCGCAGGTGCGTGCGCTGGTCGCGGAGGCCTGATGCTCAACTTTATCCAAGGCTGGCGCGAACGCGGTTGGCAAGTCATCGACGCGGCCGCCTACGGCGATACCTGGCAGCGGTTTGGCGGCAGTGTGGCGACCCATCCTCTGGTGATCGAGCAACTGGCCGACCTGGCCCAGATCCCGGTGCGTTATCTGGGTTTTCCACAGGATGGTGAGCTCAAGGCCGCGTTGCCGGTATGGGGGCGCCACTTGGCGCTGTCCAAGGACGTGCTCAAGCGGCATGGCAAGAAAGGCCTGTTCGACCTGGGCAACGCCGAGATCATCCTGCCGGCCGCCGATGACTGCGCCGCGCCGCTGCGCCATGCCGGGCGTTACCTGTCCGAGTTGAACCAGGGCCGTTTCAGCGGTCTCAAGGCGCAGCCCGAGCAATTGGCCATGTCTCGCCCGCACGAGGACCTGTCGAAGAAGTTTCGCTATAACCAGCGCCGTGAGCTGCGCCTGCTGGAAGAGGCCGGCGGCCAGGTGCGACCGATTGGCGATTTCACTGCAGCCGAGATCGCGGCGATGTACTGTGACTTGTTCCAGCGTCGCTGGGGGTTCCCGGCTACCGGCGCGGCCCGCATGGCCGAAGTGGTCGAGCGCCTGCGCGAACTGTTGATTGGCTCCGTGCTGTTCCTGGAGGGCGCGCCGATCGCGATCCAGCTGGTGTATCGCGTCGAGGCGCCACAGTGGATCAGCGTCGAATATGTAAACGGCGGTGTCGACCCGCAGACCAAGGCCTTCAGCCCTGGTAGCGTACTGAGCTTCCTTAATACCCAGGCTGCCTGGGAGGATGCCAATGCCCGCGGCAAGGCGCTGCGGTTCTCCTTCGGCCGGGCCGATCGAGAGTACAAGGATCGTTGGTGCAACCCCGTCAACGTCTTCCAGGTCTGAACATGAGCGCCAACAAGCAGCAACTGCTCAAACGCCATCGCAAGCGCAAGCGGGTGATCCTGCTGGTGTTGCTTGTCGCGCTGTTGCTCACGGCGCTGTGGGCATGGTGGTTGCCGCCTGTCCTCGCGGTGTTGTTGTGGGTGGCCCATGAGGCCTGGTTCTCCGACCACCTGTTCTACGTGCCCGGCAGCGACTACCAGTACGACTTGCAGGCCAGCGAGCGTCATGCACTGCACGGCCTTGGCGGGGTGCTTGCGTTGCCGAAAGATTGCCAACTGGACGGTAACGAGACCCTGTTGCTGCGGGTGAATCTGCGCGCCGGTTGGTTGGGGCGTCTGCTCGACCCTGCGGTACGCATCGAAGGTGGCGTCGCCGATTGCCAGGCCTTCGAGCGTGGTGTTCGCGGTGTGCGCTACCTGAACCTGGGGGGGCAGGCCGAGGCGCTGGGCGCCGGGCGGCTGCGCCTGAGTGGCCGGCACTGCCGCGTGGCGCCGGAGATGGAGTTGCTGGTGTTCCGTCACGACGACTACCTGGCCGGCTCGCTGATGGTCATCGCACCTCATGCCGACGATGCCGAGCTTGCGGCGTTCGCTGCTTATGCCCAGGCTAAAAGCAGCTGGATCGTGACCCTGACCGCAGGTGAGATCGAGAACGCGTATTACCGCGAAACCTTCGGCCTCGACCTGGTAGAGGCGGCCCGCCTCAAGGGCGAGTTGCGCAGTTGGGACAGCATCGCCGTGCCCCGCTGGGCCGGGGTGCCTTCCCAGCAGTGCGTGCAGTTGGGTTATTTCTGCATGCAGCTGCCGGCCATGCAGGCCGAGCCCGAGACACCTGTCGCATCGCGCGAGGCCGACCTGGCCGACACCCGGCCATTCCGCCGTTTCAATGAAGTCGCGCTGTGCAGCGATGCCGATGGCCGGCCGACCTGGAGCAACCTGGTCCAGGATCTGCGCGAGCTCATCGAGCGTGCGCGCCCGGCAACCATCGTGATGCCGCACCCGACACTCGACCCCCACCCGGACCACGTGTGCGCCCATGACGCCCTGCAGCAAGCGTTGCAAGGGGCGAGTTGGCAACCGCAAAACTTGCTGTTGTACGCCAATCACCTGCACGACAATGATCGCTGGCCGATGGGCGATGCCGGTACCGGGGTGCCTTTGCCACCGTTCTTCGATGCGGGCCTGCCCATGCGCCCCTGGGTGCTTGGGGTTGGCGAGCAGCAGCAGAGGCAAAAGGCCATCGCTTTGGGTATGATGCACGACCTGCAGCCTGCGGCTCCATTCAAACGCAGGGTTCGTCGCTTCCTGCAGCGCTGCTTGGCCGCCCGGCGCTGGCCGGCATTCGGTGACAATGAATTCTTCCGCAAGGCCGTACGGCGCCACGAACTGCTGTGGGTCGGTACAGTGATCGACAAGAGAGAGCCACGGTGAAAGTCCTGTTCCTGGTCCAGAAAGAGCAACGCGCCATCCTGGACCGTCTTTACGAAGGTATCGCGGCCGACTGCGAGTGCGATATCCGCTGGCTTACCGGTGACCAGCAGGCCGACTTGCGTAGCTATTTCCGCGAACATGTGCAAGTCGATCAGTACGACCGCATCCTGTTCTTCCTGCGGTTCAAGAAAGAAATCCGCCAGGCACGTTTCATCCGCACGCTCCCGAACCTGGTGATCCTCGAGCACGATGCCTACCAGAACTACATACCGTGCAAGTACACCGGCAAGTTCAGCGAGTACTACAGCCAGTTGCCGTGGGCACGGGTCATCACTTCAGGCGCGGTGGTTACCCGCCGGCTGCGTGATGAAGGTTTCGATGCGGTATTCGTGCCCAAGGGCTACGACCAGGCACTGTTGCGCAACGAGAACCGCGAGCGCGACATCGAACTGGCGTTCGTCGGCAGCCTGCGCAGCGTGGCTTACTCCGGGCGCAAGCAGATGCTCGAGTCGATCGCGGCGGTAGAGAACCTGTTGATCACCCGCACCAAGTCGGGCGAGGAATACAGCCAGACTCTCAGTCGCATTCGCTTCTTCGTCAGTGCCGACGTCGGCATGGGCGAGTACATGATCAAGAACTTCGAAGCCATGGCCTGTGGTTGTGTCCTGTTCGCCTATGACCAGGGCGAGGAGGAGAACCAGGCACTGGGCTTCGAAGACATGCACAACATCGTGCTCTATCGCGACCTTGAACAACTACGCGAGAAGCTCGCCCGGCTGCGTGGCGACCTCGCCCTGGCCGAGCGCATCTCACACAACGGCCAGCAGCTGGCCGAGCAGCGTTATACCTTTCACGCGCTTGGGCAGGCGATCACCGAGGCCATGCGCGCGCCGTTACGCCCGGCCAGCAAACCCGGCCTGGTGGAGCGTTTGCTGCATGCCATTGGTTGGTCGCGTTAAGCCCTGAACACATCGAGGAAGCCATGATCTTCAGTGAAAACAGCGAGATCACACTGGTGGTGACCAGCTGTGGTCGTTTTGAACTGCTCAAGCGCACGCTCGAGAGTTTTGATCTCTACAACACGGCGCCTATCCGCGAAGTGTTCATCACCGAGGACTCCGGTGACGAGGCGGTACGGGGTTGCATTCCCGAGCACTGGCGCGAGCACACCACCTTCATCGTCAACAACCCCAAGCTCGGGCAGTTGCGTTCGGTGGATGCCGCCTACTCGCAGGTCAAGACGTTCTGGGTGTTCCATTGCGAGGATGACTGGGCGTTCTATCGCCCGGGTTTCGTCGAGGAGTCCCAGGCCTTGCTCGAAGCCGACCCGCAAGCCTTGCAGGTCTGGCTGCGCAGCTTCAACCATGACTTGCAGGTGCACAGCCCCTATGTGTTCCTTGAAGCGCGCCAGGTGCTGCAGGGTATCCCCTTCCACAAGCTGGGTTCGCACAAGGCGGAATGGCAGGGGTTCTCTTTCAACCCTGGCCTGCGCAGGCTCGCCGACTACCAGGCGCATGCGCCGTACGCCGCGCATTCGGGCGAGAAGAGCCTGTCGCGGCTGTACGCCGAACGTGACCGCTACGCGCTGATCCTCGAGAACGACGCGGTGCTGCACACAGGGTTCGGCGAGCATGTGGAAATGCCGGAAGAGAAGATCAAGAAGGCTCGACGCAAGCGCATGGATCGCATTCGTCTGCTGGGCGTGTTGTTTATTGGACTATTGCTTGGATGGGTGTTGAAGGATGTTTGAAGGGATTGACAGCGATAACCGCACGAGTCAGCGCTATTTCAGTGCCGCGTTGATCGTGTTCCTCGCCAGCTTCGTGCTGATGGCGTCATCGAAATGGACGAACAACATTTTCTACGCTTTCATCGCGTTGCCTGGCTTGGTGTTCCTGGTCAAGGAGCGCGGTGCGGGGTTGTTCAACGACAAGCTTGGATTGGCGTGGCTGCTGTTCCTGCTTTGGTTCCTGGTGCCCGCAGCGATTGCTGGCGATGGGCAGTTCTACAAGCACATCGCTTATGTCGCGCTCTTTGTGTTCGCTGTGGCAGGGCTGACGAATCAGGGTTTCTTCCGCTCCGAAGTGTTTGCTCGTGCGCTGTTCTGGATCATCTGCCTGTACATCTTCGGCTATTCGGCTTTCGCTTACCTGACCGGCGTACATGCCTTGGGTGAGCGGGTGAGTCTGATGCCCGCGCGCATGCAGAACGTGATCTACACCAGTATATGGCTGCTCTGTGCGTTGGCACTGGCAATGCCGGGATGGTTGCACCGTCGCCGCTGGATCGAAGCGTTTGCCGCCGTCGCGCTGTCGGTGGTGGCGATCACCTTTGTCCTGCAGACGCGTACCGCTATGGTCGGCGCTGCCTTCCTGTTTGCCGCCTGGGCGTGCTGGGCATTGTGGCGCTTCCCGCGCGTGGCCGGGAGCTGGCTGTTGGTGTTCGCGGTACTCGGAGGCATCGCCCTCTGGTTGGTGAAGGACATGGCCTGGTTCCATTCGCTTTTCGAGCGCGGTGACTCCTATCGCGGCGAGTTGTTCCACGTGATGGTCGGCGAGTGGCAGAACTGTGGCTGGATGATTGGCTGCGGTGTCGAGTTCCATACCGACAAGCTGCTGAGCGGCTTCATGCCGATCCAGCATCCTCACAATATCTTTGTTGCGCTGGGCCTCTATACCGGTGGTGTCTCGCTGGTCCTGTTCCTGGTCATTGTGGCGATGACCCTGGTACAGGCCTTGCGCCTTCGTGATCCTTGGGGCATGTACCTGGCCTGTGCCCTGGTCATGCTCAACTTCGACGGCAGCAAGCTGATTGGTAACCCCGACGAGCTATGGCCGCTGGTCCTGCTGCCGGCAGCCATGGTGCTTGGCCGTGGGTTGCAGCAGCGACGTTTGCGCTGACGATGGCCGCCTCCGGGCGGCCATCTTCGTTCAGGCCAGTGCGCTGGCCAGGTCCTGGCGACGACAGACCTGCTGGCTGGCCAGGTAGGCCTCGATGAACACGTTGTCACGGTCACCCAGCAACCATTCCCGATCTTGCCGATACCGCAGCATGTGGCGGAAGTTGCGCTGACGTTGTGATCGGCGAAGTGGCTTGCGGTAAATGCGCAGGTCGGCGACATCGATCAACCCCAGCTTGCCTTCGGGCGTCAGTACCACGTTGCCCAGATGCGCGGAGCGGAAGTACACGCCTGACTCGTGCAGCGTCGCGATGAACTGCCCGAGCTGGTCGCGCAGCTCGGGATGCTCGCCGGGCTGGTCCAGTAGCTGACGCAGCGTAAGCCCTGGGAGCGGGTCGTAATGCACGGCATCGCGGGCGATCTCGGCGATACGATACACCGCCTTGACCTGTGGGCAGGGGATGCCGCGCGCGGCCAGGGCCTCGCAGTTGTCGGCGAAGCGTCGGGCATAGGGATACCAGGCCGCGGAGGTGATCAGGCGCTTGCGCCGGAACAGCTTGAGCATCGTGCCGTCGCGCAGGCGCAGGACCTTGTCGCCAGTGCCGTCGGCTTCGAGGACATGAGCGCCCTCGCGCAGGGCAAGGTAGCGGGCGTGGTCAAGTGCGTGCATCTAGCCTCCAGGGCCATGGGTTCGGGACAGCCGCCTATCTTACCTGCAGCGCGCGGTGCGAGACACCGCGTGTGTTATAATCCCGACTCTTTTTGACCCGACGGATTCTCATGACAGTTCCCGAATCGTCTTCGCCTGCGAGCCTGAAGATCTACCTGCGCCTGCTGGGCTACGTCAAACCTTATATTGGCATCTTCCTGCTGAGCATCGTCGGTTTCGTGATCTTCGCATCGACCCAACCGATGCTGGCCGGGATCCTCAAGTATTTCGTCGACGGCCTGAGCAACCCCCAGGCCGTGTTGTTCCCCAGCGTGCCTTACCTGCGCGACTTGCAGTTGCTGCAGGCGGTGCCGCTGCTGATCATCCTGATCGCCGCCTGGCAGGGCCTGGGCTCGTTCCTGGGCAACTACTACCTGTCCAAGGTGTCGTTGTGTCTGGTTCACGACCTACGGGTCGAGTTGTTCAACAAGCTGCTGGTGCTGCCCAACCGCTACTTCGACAACCACAACTCCGGGCATCTGATTTCGCGCATCACCTTCAACGTGACCATGGTTACCGGCGCGGCCACCGATGCCATCAAGGTGGTCATCCGTGAAGGCCTGACAGTGGTGTTCCTGTTCGCCTACTTGCTGTGGATGAACTGGAAACTGACCTTGGTGATGGTGGCGATCCTGCCGCTGATCGCGGTAATGGTGAGCACCGCCAGCAAGAAATTCCGCAAGCAGAGCAAGAAGATCCAGGTGGCCATGGGCGATGTCACGCATGTGGCCTCCGAGACCATCCAGGGCTATCGCGTGGTGCGCAGCTTCGGTGGCGAAAGCTACGAAGAGCGTCGCTTCAACGCCGCCAGCCAGAGCAACACCGACAAGCAGCTGCGCATGACCAAGACCGGCGCGCTGTACACGCCGTTGCTGCAACTGGTGATCTACACCGCCATGGCCACGCTGATGTTCCTGGTGCTGTTCCTGCGCGGCGAGGCGTCGGCCGGTGATCTGGTGGCCTACATCACGGCGGCTGGGTTGCTGCCCAAGCCAATTCGCCAGCTCTCGGAAGTCAGCTCGACCATTCAGAAGGGCCTTGCCGGTGCCGAAAGCATCTTCGAGCAGTTGGACGAGAAGCCGGAGGTCGATGCCGGCACCGTCGAGAAGGAGCGGGTCGACGGGCGCCTCGAAGTGCGCAACCTCAGCTTCACCTACCCCGGCACCGAGCGTCAGGTGCTCAGCGACATCAGCTTCACCGCCGAGCCTGGGCAGATGATCGCCCTGGTCGGGCGGTCCGGCAGCGGCAAGTCGACGCTGGCGGCGCTGATTCCGCGGTTCTATCACCACACGGAAGGGCAGATCCTGCTCGACGGCGTGGAAATCGAACAGTACCGCCTGCGCAACCTGCGTCGCCATGTGTCCCAGGTGACCCAGCACGTCACCCTGTTCAACGACACGGTGGCCAACAACATCGCCTACGGTGACCTGGCCGGCGCCCCCCGGGCGGATATCGAGGCCGCCGCCGCCGATGCCTACGCCAAGGAGTTCGTCGACCAGTTGCCCAAGGGCTTTGATACCGAGGTCGGCGAGAACGGCGTGCTGCTCTCCGGAGGCCAGCGCCAGCGTCTGGCGATTGCGCGGGCGTTGCTGAAAAACGCGCCACTGCTGATTCTCGACGAGGCGACCTCGGCCCTGGATACCGAGTCCGAGCGTCACATCCAGGCGGCGCTGGACCACGTGATGGAAGGTCGCACCACCCTGGTGATCGCCCACCGCCTGTCGACCATCGAGAAAGCCGACCTGATTCTGGTAATGGATCAAGGCCGTCTGGTGGAGCGTGGCACCCACGCCGAACTGCTCCAGGCCAATGGCCATTATGCCCGCCTGCACGCCATGGGCCTGGACGAAGCGGAAAAGGCCGATATCACCTGATCGGCCGTAGGGTGGGGCCCGCGCGGCCCCGCCAGTCAATCGATACAGCATTGCCGCGGTTGGCCGTAAAGCCCTGCGCAACCCTGTGCTAATATCCTGCCCCTGTTCACTTTTCCAATGATGGGTTGCCCATGAAGTTGTCCATGCCGCGTTTCGATCAAGCCCCGGTATTGGTGGTCGGCGATGTCATGCTCGACCGCTACTGGCATGGCGGTACTTCGCGTATCTCGCCTGAAGCGCCGGTGCCAGTGGTCAAGGTCGATCAGATCGAGGACCGTCCCGGCGGCGCCGCCAACGTGGCTTTGAACATCGCCGCGCTCGGGGCCCCGGCCGCGTTGGTCGGTGTTACTGGCCAGGATGAGGCTGCCGACAGCCTGTCCAACAGCCTGCAGGCCGCCGGCGTGCGCTCGATCTTCCAGCGCATCGCCCATCAGCCGACCATCGTCAAGCTGCGTGTCATGAGCCGCCACCAGCAGTTGCTGCGCATCGATTTCGAAGAGCCCTTCGCCACCGACCCGCTATCGCTGGGGGCGGAAGTGGATGCCTTGCTCGAAGGGGTCAAGGTGCTTGTGCTGTCCGACTACGGCAAGGGCGCGCTGAAGAATCACCAGTCGTTGATCCAGGCTGCGCGCAGCAAGGGCATCCCGGTGCTGGCCGACCCAAAGGGCAAGGATTTCTCGATCTACCGCGGCGCCAGCCTGATCACCCCGAACCTCAGCGAGTTCGAGACCATCGTCGGCCGTTGCGCCGACGAAGCCGAGCTTGTTGCCAAGGGGCTGAAGCTGCTCGAAGAGCTGGACCTGGGCGCGCTGCTGGTGACCCGTGGCGAGCACGGCATGACCTTGCTGCGCATCGGCCATCCGGCGCTGCACCTGCCGGCCCGAGCCCGTGAGGTGTTCGATGTCACCGGTGCCGGCGATACGGTGATTTCCACTCTCGCCGCGGCCATTGCCGCGGGCGAAGACCTGCCGCACGCGGTCGCCCTGGCCAACCTGGCTGCCGGCATCGTGGTCGGCAAGCTGGGCACCGCCGCGATCAGCGCACCCGAACTGCGCCGGGCGATCCAACGCGAGGAAGGCTCCGAGCGCGGTGTGTTGGGCTTGGAGCAGTTGCTGCTGGCCATCGACGACGCCCGGGCGCACAACGAGAAAATCGTCTTCACCAATGGCTGTTTCGATATCCTGCACGCGGGCCACGTGACCTATCTGGAGCAGGCGCGTGCCCAGGGTGATCGCCTGATCGTCGCCATCAACGACGATGCCTCGGTCAGCCGCCTGAAAGGCCCGGGTCGTCCGATCAACAGCGTCGATCGACGCATGGCCGTACTCGCCGGGCTCGGTGCGGTGGACTGGGTTATCAGCTTCCCCGAGGATACTCCCGAGAACCTGTTGCGCCAGGTCAAGCCAGATGTGCTGGTCAAGGGCGGCGACTACGGTATCGACCAGGTTGTCGGCGCCGACATCGTCAAGGCCTATGGTGGCACGGTGAAGGTGCTCGGCCTGGTGGAGAACAGCTCGACCACGGCGATCGTCGAGAAGATCCGCAAGCACTGAGACAGTGCTTGCGCGGGACAAGCCCGCTGCCATGATAGGTGGGGGCGGGCTTGTCCCGTGTTCATTTGTGCAGTGTGTCCCGGGCCCGCTCCAACAACGCCCGAGCCTTGTTACTGAAGCGCTCAAAGTGCGAGGCCGGTTCGCGCTTGTGCTCGGCCAGGCCTTGTTGCTTCAACCAATCCTTCCAGCGGACCCGCTCTTCGCGCACCACCCAGCCCTCCTGCTGCGCAAAGCTCTCGGCCAACCATAGGCCGCGCGTGCTTGCCGGCAGCAACTCGTCCTTTCTAAGGGTGAACAGCTCGGCCACGGGGCGGCCATCTTTCAACGGCATCAGGTAAAGGTCTGGGCGCTTGCGGTCAAGCCGAGCCACCAGTTGGTCGCCTTCGAGCCGCTCGTCGACATGGAACAGGCTCAGTGACTTGGCCTCCCTGGGCACTTGCAGTCGCAGGTCGTAGATCAGCTGTAACGATGCGGTAGGCAGGTGCACGTAGGCCCGTGGCCGCTCCATTAGCGTCAGCCTGGCGCAGTGCACCGGGCGGGCGGCACCGGACTCGGGCGAGAGCACGAACGGCAGCGCCTCGCGATAGTGCAGGGCGGCGGCATAAGGCGCCGGCAGCCAGGTGTCGTTGAAGCGCCCGCCAAGCCAGCCCTCGGGGGTTTCCAGCAGGCACTCCTCGGCCACTTCCTGGATCGCCGTGTGCAGCGGCAGGTTCAGCTCGTGGGCCGGGACATAGCCGGAAATCAGCTTGAGCACCACATCGCCACGGTCCTGTCGGCGTTGGCGCACCAGCACCCAGTAGTCGCGGCCTTGCCAGTTCAGGGTGAGGCGCACTGACACGCCAAGGTTGGCCAGCTCCGCCACGAAGTGTTCGGGGTTGGCGACCTGGATGGCCTTGCGTCGCTGCAGGGTCTGGGCGAAGTTCAGCGGCATGCCGATGCTCTGGTAGGTCAGGCCATCGGGCGTGGCTTCGACGTGCAGCGGCAGGGTCTTGAAGTTGCTCGGATTCTTGCGGATCAGCGTACGCGGCACGAGGCTCCTCCTTGCGTTGGGCCCCCGTCTGGGCGGCTCAGGGCCGGCCCAGGATGCGGGCGACGGTGGCCACGTTGTGGGCCAGGTGTACCGGGTTGATGGTGCCGACGATGGCACTGCACACGCCGGGGTGGGCGAACAGCAACTCGAAACTGGCTTGCACCGGGTCGACCCCCGGCGCCAGGCAGATATGGCCGCTGGCCAGGGCCTTTTTCACCAGGATGGCCTTGCCGTGTTCGGCAGCGTAGTCGAGCACGGGCCGCTCCGCCTGCTCGTTGAGGTTGTAGGTGACCATGGCGCAATCACCTTGTTCCAAGGCCTTCAGGCCTCCCGCGGCAGTCTTGCCGGAGAATCCGTAGCCGAGGATCTTGCCTTCGCGCTTGAGCGCGGCGAGGGTTTCGTACACCCCCTCCTGCTCGAGAATCGCCAGGTCGTTGCCATCGGAATGCACCAGTACCAGCTCGATACGGTCGGTTTCCAGGCGCTTGAGGCTGCGCTCCACCGAGCGACGGGTGTGGGCGGCGCTGAAATCGAAATGCGACTGGCCGTCCTCGAACTCCTCACCGACCTTGCTGACGATGACCCATTGGTCGCGCTGGCCGCGCAGCAACGGGCCGAGCCGCTCCTCGCTGCGGCCATAGGCCGGGGCGGTGTCGATCAGGTTGATGCCCAGCTCGCGGGCTTGCGCGAGCAAGAGATGCGCGGCCTGGTCATCGGGAATGGTGAAACCATTGGGGTACTTGACGCCTTGGTCGCGGCCCAACTTGACCGTGCCCAGGCCCAGTGGCGATACCCGCAGGCCGGTGCTGCCCAAGGTACGGTGGTGATCGTGCAGGGTCGGCAGGCTCATGGCAGCAGTTGCTCCCAGGCTGGCAGCGCCAGCGGCGGGCGCGGCAGGTCGGCAAGATCAGGCTGGCTCGTCGCGCGCACGCCGTCGCGCTCGAAGCTGGCCAGCACGCGATCGGCAAAGTCCGGCGCCAGGGCCAGCTTGGTCGGCCAGCCGACCAGCAGGCGCTGCTGGTCGGCAAGGAAGGCGTTGTCCGGGCGTACCAGACCCGATTGCGCGGGCTCGGCGCGATCGACGCGCAGGGTGGCCCAGCGCACCAGGCTTTGGTCGACCCAAGGCAACAGGCTGGCGATTTCCTTCTGCGCCGCGGCGATTTGTGCGGCGGGCTCACGGGCAACACCGTCGGCCTCGGCGATATCGCCACCCAGGTACCACACCCATTGGCCATCGGCGGCCGGATGGGTGGTCACGGTGATGCGTGGCTTGGGGCCACCGCCCAGGCAGTGGGCATACAGGGGCTTGAGGTTGGGCCCCTTGGCCAGGACCATGTGCAGCGGTCGGCGTTGCATGGCTGGTTGGTCCAGCCCCAGAGCGTGCAGCAGGTCTGCGGTGCCTGCGCCGGCGCTGAGGACGATGCGCTGGGCGCGGATCTCGCGGCCATCGACCACCAGGCCGGCCAGCTCTTCACCGTCGCGCAGTGGTTCGATTCGCTCGCCGGCCAGCAAGCTGTCACCCGCCAGTTGCGCGAGGTTGGCCAGCAAGCTGGGTACGTCGATGACCAGTTCGGCCAGGCGGTAGACCTTGCCCTTGAACGCACGATCCTGCAGGGCCGGCGGCAGCTGCTCGCCCTTGACCTGGTCGACCCGGCCGCGCACGGCCTTGCTGGCGAAGAAACTGGTGAGGTTGCCGGCCAGGGTGCCGGGGGACCAGAGGTAATGGGCCTCGGACAGCAGGCGGGTGGCGCTCAGGTTCAGCTCGCCGTTGCCGGCCAGCGCTTCGCGCCAGCGCCGCGGCATGTCGGCGATGGCCTCGGAGGCGCCGGTCAGCGCCCCGTGCAGGGCGTACTTGGTGCCGCCGTGGATGATGCCCTGCGACTTGATGGTCTGCTCGCCACCGAGGCTGGCGCGTTCCACCAGTACCGTCGAGTAGCCCAGGCGGCGCAGCCGGGCATTGAGCCAGAGGCCTGCGACCCCGGCGCCGACGATCAGCACGTCAGTGGTAATGGCGGATGGCATGCGGGCACCTCGAAAACTGGGACAGGTGCGCAGTATACAGGCTGTGGCGTCGTGCTGACCCCTGTGGGAGCCGGCTTGCCGGCGATAGGGCCGCGCAGCGGCCCCATGGGCTCAGGCTCAGTGCCCTGCGGTATTGGAAAACACCTGGATCACCACCACCCCGCCGACGATCATGGCCATGCCCAGCATCGCCGGCACATCCAGCTTCTGTCCATAGATAACCAGCGCAGCGACGCTGATCAGGACGATCCCCAGCCCCGACCAGATTGCATAGGCAATCCCCACCGGAATGCTGCGCACCACCAGGGTGAGCATCCAGAACGCCACGCCGTAGCCGCACACCATCAGCAGCAGCGGCAGAGGCGTGCTCAGCCCCTTGACCGCTTTCATGGAAGCAGTGGCGATGACTTCGGCACAGATGGCGATGGCGAGATAGGTGTAGGCGTTCATGGTGCGGGTCCTCCGGTACTGGATGGGCATTCTAGAGGATCCAAGGATGCGGTAAAGTCATTACCTATCTGATATGGAGATAGGTTGAATGATGACCGAGCACTGGAACCTGGAACAGTTGCGTCTTTTCGTGCGGGCGGCGGAGCTGCGTTCGTTTTCCGCAGTGGCCCGTGAGCAGCACAAGGCGCAGTCGGCGGTGAGCAACGCCATCGCCCTGCTCGAGACGGACCTGGGCGTGACGCTGTTCGAGCGCAGCAGCGGCCGCCAGCCACGCCTTACCGAAAACGGCACCGCGCTGCTGGAGGACGCCCGCGAGCTGTTGCGCCAGTGCGAGCGTCTGGACGGTCGGGCACTTGCGCTGATGCGTGGCCAGGAAGCGCTGCTGCGGGTGGCCCAGGACGAAGCCATGCCCTATCAGCCGGTGATCGACAGCCTCGACGAGCTGGCGGCGCGCTATCCCTACCTGGAGGTGCAACTGGCCAGCGGTGCCCAGGGCGATGTGGCGCGCAAGCTGGTGGAGCGGCGCGCCGACCTGGGGTTGTTCTTCCACCACGAAAGCATTCCCGCCTCGCTGGAGAGAAGGGCCCTGGGCAGCGTCGAGATGGTCACGGTGTGCGCCATCGACCATCCCCTGGCGAACCTGGCCAAGGTCAGCCGCCAGCAGTTGGCCCGCCATCGCCAGTTGCTGATCACGCCGCAGCAGAGCGGCTACCCCGGCGGCGAGGCGATCAGTCCACAGGTCTGGCGTGCCGACAGCTTCTATGCCATGGCCGAATTGCTGATGCGCGGACTGGGCTGGGCCTGGCTGCCGCGTCATGTGGTGCAGTACCCCACTTACCAGGCGCAGATGGTCGAGCTGGACAGCGAATGGCGTCCGCCGGCGCTGGTGGCGGAACTGGCCTGGCGCCGTGACGAGCCCTTGGGCCCTGCGGCGCAGTGGCTGGCCGAGCGCTTTGCCGTACACCTGAGGGCCATTGGCTGACAGGCCTTTTCATCCAGTTCCTAGTAAACTCCGCCGCCATGAACAGAACCCTCTATACCCTGCTTTTCCATCTGGGCCTGCCGCTGGTCGCGCTGCGCCTGTTCCTGCGCGGGCGCAAGGCGCCGGCCTACCGTGCGCGGATCGCCGAGCGCTTCGCTTGTGGCTTGCCGCCCATGCGTCAGGGCGGCATCTGGGTGCATGCGGTCTCGGTGGGCGAGAGCATCGCCGCCGCGCCATTGGTCCGGGCGCTGCTCAAGCAGTATCCGGACCTGCCGATCACGCTGACTTGTATGACCCCGACCGGCTCCGAGCGCATTCGTGCGATGTTCGACGGCGAGCCACGGGTGCAGCACTGCTACCTGCCGTACGACCTGCCATGGGCGGCGGGGCGTTTTCTCGACCATGTGCGCCCGCGCCTGGGCATCATCATGGAAACCGAGCTGTGGCCCAACCATATCCATCAGTGCTCAAGGCGCGGTATTCCGGTGGCGTTGGCCAATGCGCGGCTGTCCGAACGCTCGGCCCGAGGCTATGCGCGCTTTGCCGGCCTGACCCGGCCGATGCTCGAGGAGATGAGCCTGATCGCGGTACAGACCGAAACCGAGGCCAAGCGTTTCCGCTCGCTCGGTGCGCGCCAGGCGAGCGTGCAGGTGACCGGCTCGATCAAGTTCGACCTGAAGGTCGACGAGCAGTTGATGCCTCGCGCCCGGCAGTTGCGCGAGCAGTGGGGGGCCAGCCAGCGCCCGGTATGGATCGCCGCCAGTACCCACGATGGCGAGGATGGGTTGATCCTCGAAGCCCACCGGCAACTGCTGAGCGTACACAGCGATGCACTGTTGGTGCTGGTGCCGCGCCATCCCGAGCGTTTCGCGGCGGTACATGAACTGTGCGCCGGCCAGTTCTCCACGGTGCGTCGTTCGACAGGGGATGCCGTGACGGCGCAGACCCAGGTGTTGCTCGGCGACACCATGGGTGAATTGCTGTTCCTGTACGCCCTGGCCGATATCGCCTTCGTCGGTGGCAGCCTGGTCCCCACGGGTGGGCACAACCCGTTGGAGCCGGCGGCGCTGGCGCTGCCGGTGCTCATGGGGCCGCATGTGTTCAACTTCCTCGAGATCAGCGCGATGCTGCGCGAGGCGGGGGCGTTGCAGCAGGTGGACGATGCCGAGGGCTTGGCCGCGGCGGTGCGCCGCTTGGTCGAGCTGCCGCAGGATGCCCGGCGCATGGGCGAGGCGGGCAGGGCGGTGATGCAGGCCAACCAGGGGGCGTTGCAGCGGTTGCTCGATGGGCTGGCGCGGCTTCTGAGCTGATGATGAACCTGTAGGCGCGGTTGTTGTGGGAGCGAGTTTGCCCCCACGAAGCCCGCGCTACAGGTAGTGTGTTGCCTTCAAGGCCGGCGTTCGAAGTTCTTCGCCGCCGCCGCCGCCAGGTCCGGTGGCAGGAAATCCTTGTCCGGGTTGTAGTCGGCCTTCAGGTACCGTCCCAGGTCCTGCAGGTCCTGCGGGCTCAGGGTGCCGGCCGCCTGCTTGAGGCGCAGGTTGTCGAGGATGTAGTCGTAGCGGCTGTTGTTGTAGTCGCGCACCGAGGTGTACAGCTGGCGCTGCGCGTCGAGCACGTCGACGATGTTGCGGGTGCCGACCTGGTAGCCGATCTCGGTGGCTTCCAGGGCGCTCTGGTTGGAGATGATCGACTGCTTGCGCGCCTGGACCTGTTCCACGTCGGTGTTCACCGCGCGGTGCAGGTTACGGGTGTTCTCCACCACTTGGCGGCGCAGGCTTTCGCGCTGCTGCTCGCTCTGGGTCAGGCGCGCATAGGCCTCGCGTACCTGGGAGCTGGTCAACCCGCCGCTGTAGATTGGAATGTTCAGTTGCAGGCCGACGCTGGTCTGCTCCACGTCACCGCCGTAGCGCACGCCGTTCTGCGAAGGGTTGGTGAACCCGAGGTTGTCGTTGTCGCCCTTCTGGTACTTGGCCACGGCATCCAGGGTTGGCGCATGGCCGGCCTTGCGCTGGCGCACGGTCTCTTCGGCGGCCGCCACGGCATGGTTGGTGGCCTGCAGGTTGAGGTTCTGCCGCCCGGCGGTCTCGACCCAGGCCTTGGCGTCATTGGGCGTCGGCACTTGCACGGGCAGGGTGTGGACCACGCCCTGGATCGCGCTGTATTGGCGGTTGGTCAGGGTGATCAGGGCCTCGAAGGCATCCTGCACCTGGCGCTCGGCGATGATCCGGTTGGCCCGGGCCGTGTCGTAGCTGGCCTGGGACTGGAGTACATCGGTCTTGTCCGAAAGGCCGACATCGAAGCGTTCGTTGGACTGGTCGAGCTGGCGCTTGAAGGCCGCCTCTTCGGCCTTGGTCGAGGCCAGGTTGTCCTGGGCGCGCAACACCGCGAAGTAGTTCTCGGCGCTCTGCAGGATCAGGTTCTGCTCGGTGGCCGACAGTTCCAGTGCGGCCTGCTCGTTGACCGCTTCGGCAGCCTGCAGCTGGAACCAGCGGTCGGCGCGGAAGATCGGCTGCGCCAGGGTGGCGCTCCAGGCATTGCCGCTACGGTTGGAGGTGATCGACGGCTCGTCGAGCTTGGTGCGGGTATTCATCATCTCGGCGCCAGCCGAAAGGTTGGGCAGCAAGCCGGCGCGGGCCTGGGGCACCACCTCGCGGCGGGCGCCGTAGTCGGCGCGGGCGGCGGCCAGGTCGGCATTGTTGTCCACCGCTTCCTGGTAAACGCTGACCAGGTCGGTCTTCACCGTCGTGGGCGTATCTACTGCCCAGGCCACTCCGTTGGACGCACAAGACACGGCAATCGCCAGTGAGAGTTTGCGCAGCATAGGGCAATCCTTGATCAAGATGTATTTACTGTACTGTCGGGTACCGAGCACGCCAGTGTAGTGCCGCGCGCCGCCCTCAACAATCCGTCACGTGTGCCATTTATCACGCCAGGGATTTACCCGCTTGGCTTTGCCAACCACTCCAGTCTAGACTGCGCAGGTTCTTGTCGGGGTGCCTTGATGCAAAGGCTGAGATCGCAAAGTTGCGGATCCCGTTGAACCTGATCAGGTTAGCGCCTGCGTAGGGAACAAGATTGCTCTCATGTCCCGGGAGCCTCTTGTGCCAGGTCCGGGATCGCCACAGCTGCTTGCAGCCCACGGCACCCCTTGTCCGGCACTGCACCCGTCAACACGGGTGCGTCCGCGCCTTTCAGGTTCACCCCGACATTCCGCCCGCTAGGAAGCTGTCTGGAGAGCCTGTGATGAGCAAACAAGAAAAAACGATCAGTCTGAGCGAGTCGGCCCAAGTCGACCAACAGTCCGTGCAACCGCTGCCCAATTCGCGCAAGGTCTATGTCGAAGGTTCGCGCCCCGACATCCGTGTGCCCATGCGCGAGATCAGCCTGCATGACACCCCCACCGACTTCGGCGGCGAAAAAAACGCCCCGGTGCTGGTGTATGACACTTCCGGCCCGTACACCGACCCTAACGTCATCATCGACGTGCGCAAGGGCCTGGGCGATGTGCGCTCGGCCTGGATCGACGCCCGTGGCGATACCGAGCGCCTCGAAGGCCTGAGCTCGAACTTCGGCCAGCAGCGCCTGAACGACGCTGAGCTGGCCAAGCTGCGCTTCGCCCACGTGCGCAACCCGCGCCGGGCCAAGGCTGGCGCCAACGTTTCGCAGATGCACTACGCGCGTCAGGGCATCATCACCGCCGAGATGGAATACGTCGCCATCCGTGAGAACATGAAACTGCAGGAAGCCCGCGCCGCCGGCCTGCTCAGCCAACAGCACGCGGGGCACAGCTTCGGTGCCAATATCCCGAAAGAGATCACCCCCGAGTTCGTTCGCGAGGAGATCGCCCGCGGTCGTGCGATCATCCCGGCCAACATCAACCACACCGAGCTGGAGCCGATGATCATCGGCCGCAACTTCCTGGTGAAGATCAACGGCAACATCGGCAACAGCGCCCTGGGTTCCTCCATCGAGGAAGAAGTGGCCAAGCTGACCTGGGGCATCCGCTGGGGTTCGGACACGGTCATGGACCTGTCCACCGGCAAGCACATCCATGAGACCCGCGAGTGGATCATCCGCAACTCGCCGGTGCCGATCGGTACCGTGCCGATCTACCAGGCCCTGGAAAAGGTCAACGGCGTTGCCGAAGACCTGACCTGGGAGCTGTTCCGCGACACCCTGATCGAACAGGCCGAGCAGGGTGTGGACTACTTCACCATCCATGCCGGCGTCTTGCTGCGCTATGTGCCGCTGACCGCCAAGCGCGTCACCGGCATCGTCAGCCGTGGCGGCTCGATCATGGCCAAGTGGTGCCTGGCGCACCACAAGGAAAACTTCCTGTACACGCACTTCGACGAGATCTGCGAAATCATGAAGGCCTATGACGTCAGCTTCTCGCTGGGCGACGGCCTGCGTCCGGGCTCGATCGCCGACGCCAACGACGCCGCGCAGTTCGGTGAGCTGGAAACCCTTGGCGAGCTGACCAAGATCGCCTGGAAGCACGACGTGCAGTGCATGATCGAAGGCCCCGGCCATGTGCCTATGCAGTTGATCAAGGAGAACATGGACAAGCAGCTCGAATGCTGCGACGAGGCGCCGTTCTACACTCTAGGCCCGCTGACCACCGATATCGCTCCGGGCTACGACCACATCACCTCCGGCATCGGCGCGGCGATGATCGGCTGGTTCGGCTGCGCCATGCTCTGCTACGTCACGCCCAAGGAGCACCTGGGCCTGCCGAACAAGGACGACGTCAAGACCGGGATCATCACCTACAAGATCGCCGCCCATGCCGCCGACCTTGCCAAGGGCCACCCGGGCGCGCAGATCCGTGACAACGCGCTGTCCAAGGCGCGCTTCGAGTTCCGTTGGGAAGACCAGTTCAACCTCGGCCTGGACCCGGACACCGCCCGTGCGTTCCACGACGAGACGCTGCCCAAGGAGTCGGCCAAGGTCGCGCACTTCTGCTCGATGTGCGGGCCGAAGTTCTGCTCGATGAAGATCACCCAGGAAGTGCGTGAGTACGCGGCCAAGATCGAGACCGTGGACGTGACAGTCGAACAGGGCATGCGCGAGCAGGCCGAGCGGTTCCGCCAGGAAGGCAGCCAGTTGTACCAGAAAGTCTGAGTAGCAGACCCAGGCGGTGCGCGATGCGCACCGCATCGCTGGCAAGCCAGCTCCCACAGAGACTGTGATGCGGCCCCTGTGGGAGCTGGCTTGCCAGCGATGGGTTCACCCCAACTCTTCCGTCGAGCGCCCGAGCATGACCACTCCCAGCCACTTCTCTCCCGACCACCCGGTACCCTCCCACCATCGCCAGTTCGGCGCCCGCGACCTGTTCTCGCTGTGGTTTTCCCTTGGCATCGGCCTGATGGTCCTGCAGGTCGGCGGCCTGCTGGCGCCGGGGCTGGGTCTGGCGGGCTCGATCCTGGCGATCACCCTGGGCACGGCGGTAGGGGTATTGCTGCTGGCGGCGGTGGGGGTGATCGGTAGCGATACCGGCCTGTCGGCCATGGCGACCTTGCGCCTCACGCTCGGTAGCCATGGCGCGCGCCTGCCGGCCTTGCTCAACCTGCTGCAACTGGTGGGCTGGGGTTCGTTCGAGATCATCGTCATGCGTGATGCCGCCAGCCTGCTGGGCGCACGCGCGTTCGGCGAGGGCAGCGGCTGGAGCAGCCCGCTGCTGTGGACCTTGTGCTTTGGCGCCCTGGCCACTCTGCTGGCGGTCAGCGGGCCGCTGGCGTTCGTGCGCAAGGTCTTGCGCAAGTGGGGGATCTGGCTGCTGCTGGGCGCCTGCGCGTGGTTGACCTGGAACCTGTTCGCCAAGGCCGACCTGGCCGATCTGTGGCGACGCCCTGGGGATGGTTCGTTGTCCCTGGCCCTGGGTTTCGACATCGTGATCGCCATGCCGCTGTCTTGGCTGCCGCTGATCGCCGACTATTCACGCTTTGGCCAGCGCGCCATCCGCGTGTTCGGAGGTACCGCGCTGGGCTTCTTCATCGGCAATGCCTGGCTCATGAGTCTGGGCGTGGCCTACACCTTGGCGTTCGCGCCCAGCGGCGAGGTGAATGCCCTGCTGTTGGCACTGGCCGGCGCCGGGCTGGGGATCCCGCTGCTGCTGATCCTGCTGGACGAGACGGAGAACGCCTTTGCCGATATCCACTCGGCGGCGGTGTCCACCGGCCTGCTGGTGAAAATGAAGGTCGAGCACCTGGCCCTGGCGATTGGCGTGCTGTGCACGCTGATCGCCTTGCTGGCGCCGCTGGGCCAGTACCAGAACTTCCTGTTGCTGATCGGCTCGGTGTTCGCGCCCTTGTTCGGCGTGGTGCTGGTGGATCACTTTGTGCTTCGCCGCCGTCGCCTGCCGGCGATGGTCGAGGGTTTGCACTGGCAGGCGCTGCTGGCCTGGGGCGCGGGAGTGGCGGCCTATCACCTGATGGCCAGCCAGGCGCCGGAGCTGGGGGCGACCCTGCCGGCACTGTTGCTGGCAGGGGTACTGCATTTGCTGCTATCGCTCAGCCGCGGCCGGGAAACAGCTCGGGCTTGATCACGCCATTGAGGCGCGGGTAGGGGATCTTCAGCTCGACGTGGCCCATGGAGTAGGGCGCGATGGAGTAGACCTCGTACTTGATCACCACCGCGCCGTAGGTCAGGGCGATGTGCGGGGACTGCTTGAACGGCCAGGTCTTGACGAACTCGGGGTCCTTGTCCATGCCGGTGCTGATCAGCCAGGCGCGGTGGGACTCCTCGGCGGTCTTCCAGAAGGTCGCCTCCTGGCCGGGCACCAGCATGTCGTCCAGGGTCAGTACCTTGTCCAGCTTGCGTGAATAGTTGATGAAGCCGCGCCCAGGCATGCCGTGGGCACCGCCGCTGTCGAGGTAGCTGGACAGCTCGACGATCACCAGCCCGTCATGCTGCTCGCGTACCTTGGCCTGCAGATAGGTGCTGTTGCGCTTGTCGGCGCGAGCGAGGTACTGCTGCTCATAGGCTTGCAGCGAGGCTGGCGGGGTGCCGCGCTGGTTGTCCTCGGTCAGCATCAGCAGGCGTTTCTCGACAATGTCGTCAAGTTTGGGCAGGGCTGGGAAGTGCACGACGTCAATGTTGACCAGCGGGCAGTCGCTTTCGCTGCAGCCGGGTTTGACGTGCTCCCAGGCCTCGCGCTTTACCTCGAGCGGGGCCCGGTAGTTGGGCGTGAACAGGCTCTGGCAGGCGCCGAGCGCCAGTGCCAGGACGGCCACGGAAGTCAGTTTGACAAGCGTCATGTTGCCTCTTTCACAACGGTGATGATCGGCCTTGGACCGCCTGCGCGGCCTTCAGTTCGCCACTAAGCTAACAGAGAGTGACACGCCTGTCCCGGCTGCCCGAACGGTCGACGGAAAGGGATGAAACCGGGCCGTGCGCAGAGTAGGATTGCGCGATGCGGTAAACGAGGCATGAGGAGTTTGCATGACGGACACGCACAATACAGTGCCTACCCAGGTCGAGATCGTTCGGCGGGAGTCGCTGTTCAAGGGCTTCTACAAGCTCGACAAGCTACACCTGCGCCACGAGCTGTTCGCCGGGGGCATGAGCCGCGAGTTCACCCGTGAACTGTTCGTGCGCCATGACGCGGTCTGCGTGCTGCCCTACGATCCACAGCGCGACGAAGTGGTGCTGATCGAGCAGTTTCGTGTCGGCGCCATGGGCAAGGTGGCCAACCCCTGGCTGATCGAGATGGTCGCCGGGCTGATCGACAAGGACGAGCAGCCCGAGGAGGTTGCCCACCGCGAAGCCGAGGAAGAAGCGGGCCTGGCCTTCTCGGCGCTGTGGCCGATGACCAGGTACTTCCCGTCACCGGGCGGCAGCGACGAGTATGTCCACCTGTTCCTGGGCCGTTGCGTTAGCGAGGGTGCCGGTGGCCTGCATGGCCTGGAAGAGGAAAGCGAAGACATTCGCGTGCGCGTGTGGTCGTTCGAGGATGCCCTGCAGGCCGTACGCGATGGGCGTATCTGCAACGCCGCCACGATCATCGGGTTGCAATGGCTGGCGCTGAACCGAGACGAAGTACGAGGTATGTGGAAGTGAACCTGCTGCGCGAGCGCTATCGAGTCGACCTGGTCGGGCTGCAATCGGCCTGCGAGGCCAACTATGCCCGCCTGATGCGCCTGTTGCCCGACATGCGCACCACGCAGAGCTCGCGTCGTATCGGCATGACCCAGGGCGACCAGATGCTCGGTGTGCTGGTGCTTGAAGTGCTATTGGCCTGCCCCTACACCACCACGCTCAAGGTGCGCCAGGAGCACAGCCTGCCCTGGCTGCCGGTGCCCGAGCTGGAGGTGCAGGTCTACCATGACGCGCGCATGGCCGAGGTGGTCAGTGCCGAACATGCGCGTCGCCTGCGCAGCATCTACCCCTATCCCAACACGGCGATGCACCAGCCGGACGAGAAGGCCCAGCTCAATCTGTTCCTCGGTGAATGGCTGAGCCACTGCCTGGCCTGCGGCCACGAACTGGAAGCCGTGCGCTGAAATGTGATGCGCGTCGGTTTCGAGTATTTGCTCGAAAGCGATCCGCCGCCATAATTCGTGCTGAATCCGTTCGAGGAGACGGCCGTTGCCGCAACCACTTTCACCCCCGTCACCTGTCCATGTGGTGCAACTGACCGATGCCCATCTGTTCGCCGACCCGGCGGGTACCTTGTTGGGCCTCAATACCCGCGCAAGCCTCGGGCACGTGGTCGGCCAGGTTCGCCGCGAACAACCGCGCATCGACCTGCTGCTGTGCACGGGCGATCTTTCCCAGGATGCCAGCGTCGAATCCTACGCGGCCTTTCGCGAGCTCACGTCGACGCTCGGCGCGCCAGCGCGCTGGCTGCCGGGTAACCATGACGAGGCGCGGGTCATGGCAGAAGTGGCGGCGGAACTGGTGCAGGCAGTGACCGATATTGGTGCCTGGCGCATCGTCATGCTCGACTCGGCAGTGGTCGGTGCCACCTTCGGTCTGTTGGCCGATGACCAGCTGGTCGTGCTGGACCAGGCGCTGAGCGGTGCGGACGAGCGCCATTGCCTGGTGTGCTGCCATCACCAGCCGGTGGATATCGGTTGTGCCTGGATCGCGCCGATCGGGCTGCATAATGCCGATGAACTGTTGCGGCGTCTGCGCAGTTATCCACAGGTGAAGGCGCTGCTGTGGGGGCATATCCACCAGGAATGGGACGAAGTGCGTGACGGCATCCGTTTCCTCGCCACGCCTTCGACCTGCATCCAGTTCGCGCCGCGCAGCGAGGACTTCAAGGTGAGCGAGGAGCAGCCGGGTTACCGCTGGCTTCTTCTGCATGCCGACGGGAGGTTGGAGACCGGGGTGGAGCGGGCGCGGGATTTCGTGGTAACGCTGGATTTCGACAGCCCAGGCTATTGAGAGGCCGCTGCGCTGCCTTTGGGAGCTGGCCTGCCAGCGAAAGGGGCGCAGAGCGCCCTGTCATTTGAAGAATTTGTTGCGAAAATCCCCAGGCTGCGCCAATGACCATCGAACACGCTACACTGCGCGTCTTTGCGTCCGGGGGCAGCATGTCGGGTTCCATCCTCTATATCCATGGCTTCAACAGCTCGCCGCTGTCGACCAAGGCACGCCAGCTCGAAGCGGTGATGCAGCAGCTCGACCTGTCCGAGCAACTGCGCGTTCCGGCCCTGCACCATCATCCACGCCAGGCCATCGCCCAACTGGAGACGGCAATCGCCGAGCTCGGCGCGCCCTTGCTGGTCGGCAGCTCCCTCGGCGGCTACTATGCCACCCACCTGGCCGAGCGACACGGGCTCAAGGCGCTGTTGATCAACCCGGCGGTGGCCCCGCACAAGCTGTTCGACGGTTACCTCGGCACCCAGCGCAACCTCTATACCGATGAAGCCTGGGAGCTCACCCACGACCACGTGGACGCCCTGGCCGAACTGGAAGTACCGGCACCGCAGGATGCTGCCCGCTATCAAGTGTGGTTGCAGACCGCCGATGAAACCCTGGACTATCGCCAGGCCGAGCGCTACTACCGTGCTTGCGCCCTGCGGATCCAGGCCGGTGGTGACCACAGCTACCAGGGCTTCGCCGAACAATTGCCGGCACTGCTGGCGTTCGCCGGCATTGCCCGCGGACAGTACGCGGCACTGGACTTTTCTGTATTTTGACTTTTGCATTCACCAGACTGACGACGAGAACCCATGGCCAATCCCAGCGCTAGCGCCTATAACGCAGACGCCATCGAAGTCCTCTCGGGCCTTGACCCGGTCCGCAAGCGACCGGGCATGTACACCGACACCAGCCGGCCCAACCACCTGGCCCAGGAAGTTATCGACAACAGCGTCGACGAAGCCCTGGCCGGCCACGCCCGTTCGGTACAGGTCGTCCTACACGCCGACCATTCCCTGGAAGTCAGCGACGATGGCCGCGGCATGCCCGTGGACATCCACCCCGAAGAGGGTGTTTCCGGTGTTGAACTGATCCTCACCAAGCTGCACGCCGGGGGCAAGTTCTCCAACAAGAACTATCAATTTTCCGGCGGCCTGCACGGCGTCGGCATCTCGGTGGTCAACGCCCTGTCGAGCCAGGTACGCGTGCGCGTCAAGCGCGACGGCAACGAGTACCAGATGACCTTCGCCGACGGCTTCAAGGCCAGCGAGCTGGAAGTGGTCGGCACCGTCGGCAAGCGTAACACCGGCACCAGCGTGTACTTCAGCCCCGATCCGAAGTACTTCGATTCGCCGAAGTTCTCCATCAGCCGCCTCAAACACGTACTCAAGGCCAAGGCGGTATTGTGCCCGGGGCTGTCCATCAGCTTCGAGGACAAGGGCACCGGCGAGAAGGTCGAGTGGCACTACGAGGACGGTCTGCGCTCCTACCTGGTCGATTCGGTCAGCGAGTTCCAGCGCCTGCCCGACGAGCCGTTCTGCGGCAGCTTGGCCGGTAACAAGGAGGCCGTGGACTGGGCCTTGTTGTGGCTGCCGGAAGGTGGCGACAGCATCCAGGAAAGCTACGTCAACCTGATCCCCACCGCCCAGGGCGGCACCCACGTCAACGGCCTGCGCCAGGGCCTGCTGGACGCCATGCGCGAGTTCTGCGAGTTCCGCAACCTGCTGCCGCGCGGGGTCAAGCTGGCCCCCGAGGACGTCTGGGAACGCATCAGCTTCGTGCTGTCGATGAAGATGCAGGAGCCGCAGTTCTCCGGCCAGACCAAGGAGCGCCTGTCGTCCCGCGAGGCGGCCGCGTTCGTTTCCGGCGTGGTCAAGGACGCCTTCAGCCTGTGGCTCAATGCCCACCCCGAACTGGGCATGCAGCTGGCGGAACTGGCCATCAGCAACGCCGGCCGGCGCCTGAAGGCGAGCAAGAAGGTCGAGCGCAAGCGCATTACCCAGGGCCCTGCATTACCGGGCAAGTTGGCCGATTGCGCCGGCCAGGACCCGATGCGCGCCGAGTTGTTCCTGGTCGAGGGTGACTCGGCCGGTGGCTCGGCCAAGCAGGCACGGGACAAGGAATTCCAGGCCATCCTGCCGCTGCGCGGCAAGATCCTAAACACCTGGGAGGTCGATGGCGGTGAAGTCCTGGCCAGCCAGGAAGTGCACAACATCGCCGTGGCCATCGGCGTCGACCCGGGCGCAGCCGACCTCTCGCAGTTGCGCTATGGCAAGGTCTGCATCCTTGCCGACGCCGACTCCGACGGCCTGCACATCGCCACACTGCTGTGCGCGCTGTTCGTCCAGCACTTCCGCCCGCTGGTCGAGGCCGGGCACGTGTACGTGGCCATGCCGCCGCTGTACCGCATCGACCTGGGCAAGGAGATCTACTACGCCTTGGACGAGGCCGAGCGTGACGGCATCCTCGACCGCCTGGTCGCAGAGAAGAAGCGTGGCAAGCCACAGGTCACCCGATTCAAGGGCCTGGGCGAGATGAACCCGCCGCAACTGCGCGAAACCACCATGGACCCCAACACCCGGCGCCTGGTCCAGTTGACCCTGGACGATGTACAGGGCACCACCGAGATCATGGACATGCTGCTGGCCAAGAAGCGTGCGGGTGATCGCAAGAGCTGGCTGGAGACCAAAGGCAACCTGGCCGAGGTCCTGGTTTGATTCGTCCGTTGCTCCTGGCCTGCCTGGCGTGGTTTGCCCTGCAGGCCCAGGCCGGCGACTGGCCGCAGCTCAAGCTTAGCGCCGAGCATGCGGTCGATGGCATGCGCGGCGGTAACCTGTCGGGCCTGGCCTGGTGCCGTGCGGCATTGTGGGCGGTGTCCGACCGCGATGACGACCGGATCTACCGCCTCGACCAGGAGGGGGCGACGTGGCAGGCCCAGCCACTGACCTTCACCCCGCCGGCGGCGCCAGACACCGGCCTGCCATGGGGGCTCAAGTCGCGCAACTGGGCGGCGTCCTACATCCGCGGCGGCGAGCTGGACTTCGAGGGCATCACCTGCGATCAGACCGGCAACCTCTATATCGTCAGCGAGGCCCACGCCGCCGTGCTGCAGTTGCCCGTGGACGGTGAACCGGACTGGCTGAAAATCGACCAGGCCATGGTGCGCCAGGCGCGGGCCAGCGGCATGTTGCTGCATTTCAACGCACTGTTCGAGGGGCTGGCGATCAACCCGGCGGGCGATCGCCTGTGGCTGGCAGCCGAGCGCGAGCGTCGCGGCCTGCTCGCGGTGCAGCGCCAGCAATCGGTGTGGACCTGCGGGCGCGGCTGCGTGCTGCTCAGCGAGGCGGGTGTCGAGATGCAGCCGCCACAGTTCCCCGAGTCGCGTCCGGTATCACGTGACTTTGCTGACCTGGCCTGGTTCGAAGGCAAGCTGTTCACCCTCGAGCGCAATGCCTACCGCATTTGCCGGCGGGATGCCGACACGGGCGCCGTGGAGCGCTGTTGGTCGTTCGCCGCCGACGCCCTGATGGAATCGCGGCGCTACTCGCAGTCCTACGGCCTGGCCGAGGCGCTGGTGATCGACAAGGGCGGCGCCTGGATCGGCGTGGACAACAACGACCGCCCGCGGGTGGATGGTGAAACACGGCCGATCGTCTGGCGCTTCGACGCGCCACAGGGCGGCTGGAGCGCCCAGCCATGAGCCAGCCACCGTGCAAGCGCGCGGGCAGGGTGTTGATGATTGTCGCCTGGGCGGCGGCGTTGTTCCTGGCCACGCGCTTTTTCGGGCAGTGGGAAAAACATCAGCAGAACCCCAACAGCGTGGTGCAGAGCGAGCAGGGCGACGGCTTCGTCGAGGTGCGCCTGTTGAGCAACGGTCAGGGCCATTTCGTTGCCGATGGCGCGATCAATGGGCGACGGGTGCTTTTCATGCTCGACACCGGCGCCACCGACGTGGCGATCCCCGAGGCACTGGCCCGCGACCTGGACCTGGCGCGTGGCGCCGCGGTGCAATTGAGCACCGCCAATGGCCGGACCCAAGGCTACCGTACGCGGCTCGACAGCCTGCAACTGGGCGATATCCACCTGCGCGACGTACGCGCGCTGGTGGTGCCTGGCCTGGATGGACAGGGCGTGCTGCTGGGCATGAGTGCCCTGAAACAACTTGAATTTACCCAGCGCGGCGGCACCATGCTGCTGCGCCAGAACCTGAAATGACGAGGCCCGCATGAGCGACTCACTCGAACTCAGTCTCGACGGCGTCGAACGCCGTTCCCTGGCTGACTTCACCGAACAGGCCTACCTCAACTACTCCATGTACGTGATCATGGACCGCGCCCTGCCGCACATCGGCGACGGCCTCAAGCCGGTCCAGCGACGCATCGTCTATGCCATGAGCGAGTTGGGGCTCGATGCCGACTCCAAGCACAAGAAATCGGCACGTACCGTCGGTGACGTGCTCGGCAAGTTCCACCCCCACGGCGACTCGGCGTGCTACGAGGCCATGGTGCTGATGGCCCAGCCGTTCAGCTACCGCTACACCCTGGTCGACGGCCAAGGCAACTGGGGTGCGCCGGACGATCCGAAGTCGTTCGCCGCCATGCGTTACACCGAGGCGCGCCTGTCGCGCTACTCCGAGGTGCTGCTCACTGAATTGGGCCAGGGCACCGTCGACTGGGTACCGAACTTCGACGGCACTTTGCAGGAGCCGGCCGTGCTGCCCGCGCGTCTGCCGAACATCCTGCTCAACGGCACCACCGGCATCGCCGTGGGCATGGCCACCGACGTGCCGCCGCACAACCTGCGCGAAGTGGCCAGCGCCTGCGTGCGCCTGCTCGACGAGCCCAAGGCCACCATCGAGCAACTGTGCGAGCATATCCAGGGGCCTGACTATCCGACCGAAGCCGAGATCGTCACCCCGCGCGCCGACATCCAGAAGATCTACGAGAGCGGCAAAGGCTCGATCCGCATGCGTGCGGTATACCGCATCGAGGACGGCGACATCGTCGTCACCGCGCTGCCACACCAGGTCTCCGGCGCCAAGGTGCTCGAGCAGATTGCCGCGCAGATGCAGGCCAAGAAGCTGCCGATGGTCGCCGACCTGCGCGACGAGTCGGACCACGAGAACCCTTGCCGCATCGTCATCATCCCGCGCTCGAACCGCGTGGATGCCGCCGAGCTGATGCAGCACCTGTTCGCCACCACCGACCTGGAGAGCACCTACCGGGTCAACGTCAACATCATCGGCCTCGACGGCCGTCCGCAACTGAAGAACCTGCGGGCGCTGCTGCTGGAGTGGCTGGAGTACCGCATCGGTACCGTGCGACGCCGCCTGCAGCACCGCCTGGACAAGGTCGAGAAGCGCCTGCACCTGTTGGAAGGCTTGCTTACCGCGTTCCTCAACCTGGATGAGGTGATCCACATCATCCGCACCGAGGAGCACCCCAAACAGGCCTTGATCGCCCGTTTCGATTTGAGCGAGATCCAGGCCGACTACATCCTCGAGACCCGCCTGCGTCAACTGGCGCGTCTGGAAGAGATGAAGATCCGCGGCGAGCAGGACGAACTGCTCAAGGAACAGAAGCAACTGCAAGCGCTGCTGGGTAGCGACAGCAAACTGCGCAAGCTGGTGCGCAGCGAACTGATCAAGGACGCCGAGACCTACGGCGACGACCGCCGCTCGCCGATCGTCGAGCGCGCCGAGGCCAAGGCCCTGTCGGAAAACGAACTGATGCCGACCGAGCCGGTTACCGTGGTGCTGTCGGAGAAGGGCTGGGTGCGCTGCGCCAAGGGCCACGATATCGATGCCACGGGGCTTTCGTACAAGGCTGGCGACGGCTTCAAGGCCGCCGCCGCCGGACGTTCCAATCAGTTCGCCGTGCTCATCGACTCCACCGGCCGCAGCTACTCGCTGGCCGCCCACAGCCTGCCGTCGGCCCGTGGCCAGGGCGAGCCGCTGACCGGCCGCCTGACCCCGCCACCGGGCGCCACCTTCGAGTGCGTGCTGCTGCCGGAAGACGATGCCCTGTACGTTGTGGCCTCCGACGCCGGCTACGGTTTCGTGGTCAAGGGCGAGGACCTGCAGGCCAAGAACAAGGCCGGCAAGGGCCTGCTCAGCCTGCCCAATGGCGCCAAGGTGATGACCCCGCGTCCGGTGGCCGACCGCGAGCAAGACTGGCTGGCAGCGGTAACCACCGAGGGGCGCCTGTTGGTGTTCAAGGTCGCCGACCTGCCACAGCTGGGTAAAGGCAAGGGCAACAAGATCATCGGCGTGCCGGGTGACCGGGTGGCCAGCCGCGAGGAATACGTGACCGATCTTGCGGTGATCAGCGAGGGCTCGACCCTTGTATTGCAAGCTGGCAAGCGTACCCTTTCACTCAAGCCGGATGATCTCGAGCACTACAAGGGCGAGCGGGGTCGCCGTGGTAGCAAATTGCCACGCGGTTTCCAGCGCGTCGATGGGTTGCTGGTGGAAACCCCTGCTTGAGTGGATGGGCTGTCTGTTGCGGCGTTTTCGACGCCGCTTCGGGCGGAAATGCTGGAGTCGGGCGACCATTTCGCGGATGATAGGGCCCTCGTTGGCGCCGGCGTGGCCGAGTGCCCGGATGAATCTACATGAGTATCACTGCGGTCAGTCTACTGACGACCGCCTGGATGGGATGAATGAAATTTCTGCGCCTTCCATTTGCGCTGCTGATGACTGGCTTGCTGGGCTTGAGCGGGTGCAGCATGCACCAGCCGGTTGCCCTGTATCAGCTCGACAGCGGTGATCCCGGTCAGCCGACCCAGGCTGCGGGCATGGCGGTGGTGCTTGGCCCGGTATCGGTGGCCGATTACCTGCAACGCGAAACCTTTTTGCAGCGTCAGACCGATGGCAGCCTGACTGCAGCGACCGACGGTCGCTGGGCCGGCAGCCTTTCGTCGGATATTGACCAATTGCTGGTACGCCAGCTGGCCTGGCGCCTGGACAGCCAGCGCGTGGTGCTGGCGCCGGCAAGTGCCGGCTTCACGCCGGACGTGCAGGTGCTGCTGTCAATCACCCGCCTGGACTCGGGCAAGAACCAGCCGGCGATCCTTGATGCGCAGTGGCGCGTGTTGGACCGCCGTGGCCAGGTGCGTGACAACCGTATCGTCCACCTCGAACAGCCCCATGCCGGCAGCGAGTCGGCGCAGGTTCAAGCCCAGGGGCAGTTGCTGCAGAAGCTGGTCGAACAGCTCAGCACCACGGTCAAGCCGTTGGCCAACCAGCCGGCCATCGCCGAGGAGGCGCCACGCAAGCCGGCCGCGCCGGTGCAGGTGAAGAAAGAGCCGGAGAAGCCAAAGATTCCGATGGCTTCACCGATTCGTACCGATATGGAAGTGTTCCGCTTCTGATATCCGTAGCCACAAAAAAGCCCGCAGCGATGCGGGCTTTTTTGTGGGTCTCGCCATGTGATCGGGACGGCGTGGGAGTGGGCTTGCCCCACGATAGGGCTCGCCATACAGCAACATTGCCTGCCCCGATGTTATCGTGGGGCTAGCCCGCTCCCACACAGGCCTTGAATCAGCGTTGGCTCATGCGCGGCGCTCGTGCATCCGCGCCAGTTGGCGCTCCAGCATGGACGGGTAAGGCTCCATCAGGCGCTCGACACAGCACGCGCCCTCCGGGCTGGCGATCGGCCGGATACGCGCACGCTGGCGGATCAGAGCATCATCGCTGATACGGCGCTCCACGAGCAGCAGGTTGCGGCTGTGCTGCGACAAGGCCAGCGCGTCCTGGGCTTGTTCGGTCATCAGCAAGTCGACCTGATCCATGCCTTGCAGGTCGTCGGCCAGCACCAGGCCCAGCTGCAGTTGCAGGGTGATGCCGCTGTCGGCCACCTCGATCTGCAGGGCGTGGCCCAGGGCGCGTAGCAGCTCGCCACAGCAGATGGCGTTGGTGAGGTAGTCCTCGCCGCTGTCACGGCTGTGGAACAACAGCAGGGTGCTGCCGTCGTTCAAGGTATGGACTTCCCCTTCGTACAGCGAGGCGGCCTGGTCCAGGCAGTCGCGGTAGCGCTCCAGCAGTTCGGTCAGGCGAGTGCGTGGCAGGCGGCGCAGTTGCTCCTGGGAGCCCAGTTGCACGGCCAGCACGGCGCTGTGCTGCGGTTCGTCGGACTCAACGATGACGGGTTTGGCCGGCGCGCTTTGCTCATCCAGCAGATCGGCGAAGGCGTCATCGTCATCGTCTTGATCGGGTGCCAGCGCCGCTACCTTCGTGCGTGGCGCGGTCTTGGGAGCGGGCATGTCATCGAAATCGTCTGGCTCGTCTTCTTCTTCCGGTTCCGGAGGTGGCGGCGGGGCGAGGCGGGCGTGCAGCTGACGGGCCAGGTCGCCTATCTCGTCCTGACGCTCGATGCCCGGCGTGTAGGGGTGCGGATCACGCAACCAGACGCGCAGTTGCAGCAGCGGGGTGGAGATGAAACGACCCAGGCGCAGGCTGAGGGTCAGTGCCAGGGCCAACAGGATCGCGGCAAGGATACCCATGCTCTGCAGGCTGATCAGCATCGGTTGCTGGAACTGGCTCATGTCCAGGCTGATGCGCAACTGGCCGGCGGTCACGTCCTGGAAGGTGATCTTGGTCTGGTAGACCCCTTCGGTTTCGCCCAGCAAACTATTGCGTGGGCGCTGGCCGGCCTCGGCGAGGATGCGGTTGTCCACGCTGTAGATGGCGGCATGGGCCACCAGCGGGTTCTTCACCAGGTTGCCGAGCAGCACGTTGAGGCTGAGGATGTCGTTGGACACCAGCAGCTCGGTGGCCGATGTGGCCGTTTGCGTGGTCAGGCTCTGGCCAACGGCATCGGCTTGATCGTGCATGGCCTGCTTGAACTGCAAACCCATCACGCAGGCATAGATCACCAGGGCCAGGGCCACCAGGAAGATGTTATGGCAGGCAATGCGCAGGGCCAGTGGGATTCGGCGCTGGCTGAGGGCTCGGTAGATCATCAGGAAGAAGTTATCGGGTTTAACGGGCGTGGGCCGGTTCACAGAGCGCGGCTCTTCATGGCGAGAAAGTTGCTGGGCAGTATAGCGATACGTGTTTTGTCGGCAAAGTAGCGTTGGCGCCCGATGGTCATGGAAAATCGGTAGAATGCGCATTTTTCATCGAGTTGGAGCCCGGTCTTGCGCGAAATCGTCCTGATCAACATCACTGGTGAAGACCGTCCAGGTCTTACCGCGGCCATCACCGGCGTCCTGCTCCAGGGCGGTGTGAATATTCTCGACATCGGCCTTGCGGTCATGCATGGCACGCTGTCGTTCGGCATCCTGGTCGACATCCCCGACAACGAGGTGGCCACCGCGCTGCTGCAAAGCGTACAGGCCAAGGCCCATGAGCTGAACCTGCAGGCGCGCTACACGCCGATCTCCGAGGCCGACTATCAGCACTGGGCCGACAGCCAGGGCGAGGCCCGCCACATCGTCACCCTGCTCAGCCGCCGGGTCACGCCACAACAGTTGCAGCGGGTCAGCGCCATCATCAGCCAGTACGGCCTGACTATCGAGCGCATCGAGCGCCTGTCGGCCCGCGTGGCGCTTGATGCCCAGGTCGAGAAGGGCAAGTCCGCGCTGGAAATCTCCGTGCGTGGCGAAGCCAGCGACGCCCAGGCACTGCGCGCCGACTTCTTCGCGCTGTCCGAAGAGCTGAACATCGACATCGCCTTCCAGCGTGACGACCTGTTCCGCCGCAACCGCCGCCTGGCGGTGTTCGACATGGACTCGACGCTGATCGAGGCCGAAGTCATCGACGAGCTGGCCAAGGCTGCCGGTGTCGGTGAGCAGGTGGCGGCGATCACCGAGCGCGCGATGCGTGGCGAGCTGGATTTCCGCGCCAGCTTCAAAGAGCGCATGGCGCTGCTCAAGGGCCTGGACGTGAACGTACTGGACCAGATTGGCGCCTCGCTGCGCCTGACCGAGGGTGCCGAGCACCTGTTCGCCGAGCTCAAGCGCCTGGGCTACAAGACTGCGATCCTTTCCGGCGGCTTCACCTACTTCGCCAAGCAGGTACAGGCGCGCCTGGGCATCGACTATGTATTCGCCAACGAGCTGGAAGTGGTGGACGGCAAGGTCACCGGCGTGGCCGTCGAGCCGATCGTCGATGCGCAGCGCAAGGCTGCTCTGCTGCAGCAACTGGCCAGTGAAGAGGGCCTGCAGCTTGAGCAGACCATAGCCGTGGGCGATGGCGCCAACGACCTGCCGATGCTGTCCCTGGCCGGCCTGGGTGTGGCGTTCCGCGCCAAGCCGCTGGTGCGTCAGTCGGCCAAGCAGGCGATCTCGACCCTGGGCCTGGATGGTGTGCTGTACCTGCTCGGCGTACGCGATCGCGAAGCGCGGGGTTGATCTTGAGCCCTGGGGCTGCAAAGCCGACCCTATGAAAAAGGCCCTGCATGACGTGAATCATGCAGGGCCTTTTGCTTACCAGATTGATCAGGCCTGGGCGGGCTGCGCCAGTAGCTCACCCATGCGCACGGCGGAGCCGGCACCGAGGCTCTCCGCCCACTTCACCTGTTCTGGCCCGAACAGCACGATGGCGGTGGAGCCCAGCTTGAAGCGGCCCAGCTCGGCGCCTTTCTCCAGATGGATCGGAGCACGGCTGGAGTCGTCGTAGCGGAAAGTCTTCAGCTCGCGCTTCGGCGGCGTGACCAGGCCGGCCCAGACGGTCTCGATCGAGGCAACGATCATCGCGCCGACCAGCACCACGGCCATCGGCCCGCGCTCGGTATCGAACAGGCAGACCACGCGCTCGTTACGGGCGAACAGCTCCGGTACGTTCTCTGCAGTGGTCTGGTTGACCGAGAACAGCCGCCCCGGCACATAGACCATCTCGCGCAGGGTGCCGGCCAGCGGCATGTGCACGCGGTGGTAGTCCTTGGGCGACAGGTAGATGGTGGCGAACTCGCCGCCCATGAACGGCGCGGCCAGGGCCGGGTCGCCGCCCAGCAGCTCCAGGGCGCTGTAGCCGTGACCCTTGGCCTGGAAGATGCGGCCATGTTCGATCGGGCCGAGCTGGCTGACCGCGCCGTCGGCCGGGCAGAGGATCGCGCCGGGGGTTTCGTCCAGCGGGCGGGCACCGGGCTTGAGGGCACGGGTGAAGAAGGCGTTGAAGTGCTCGTAGGCGCTGAGGTCTTCGACCAGTGCCTCGGATATGTTCACCTGGTAGCGCTTGGCGAACCAGGCAGTGAAGGCGTTCTTGAACCAGCGTGCGCGGCACTCGGCGACGCAGCCGGCCAGCCGCGACAGCAGGTGGTGCGGCAGCAGGTACTGGCTGATGATGAACAAGCGGGATTTCATTGAGCGTCCTTAAACTTCGACGGGCGTGTCGGGGTGGTTGCCCCATTCGCCCCAGGAACCGGCATAGCCCTTCACCCGTGGATAGCCGAGGGCCTTGGCCACGAGGTAGGTGAAGCCGGAGCGGTGGTGGGTCTGGCAGTGGGTGATCACTTCCTTGTCTGGGGTGATGCCCAGGTTTTGCAGGACTTCGGCGATGTCCTTGCGGATGCGCAGGTGGTCGTTGAGGTCCATGCCGGCGGTCCACTCGAAGTTGATCGCGCCGGGAATATGCCCGCCTTTGGCGGCCAGTACTTTCTCGCCGCTGTATTCCAGTGGCCCGCGAGCGTCCCAGATGACCAGGTCGGCGGCGCCCAGGCGGCTTTGCAGGTATTCGCGGGTGGCGGTGGGCTCCGGGTGCAGTCGCAGGTTCACCGCGCCGCCCATGCTGGCGGGCACCTCGGTGGACAGTTTGTCCGCCGGCCAGGCCTGTATGCCGCCGTTCAGGTAGTGATAGCGCTGGTGGCCAATCACGTCGAGCAACCAGATGAAACGGCCGGCCCAGCCGCCGCCTTCGTCGTCGTAGACCACATAGATCGCATCGTCGCGATGACCGAGTTCGGCGAACAGCTTTTCCAGATCGGCGCGTGCCGGCAGCAGGCCAGGCGCCGGTGGTTGCCCCAGCTGGGTGCGCTTGGGATCGACGAAGCGTGCCCCGGGGATGTGGCCGCTGCCATAGCGGTTGGCGCTGGTCAGGTCGACCAGGATCAGTTGCGGCGATTCCAGGCGCGGCAGCAGGTCCTTGGCTTCGATCACCAGGGGCAAGCCGGAAAAGTCAGTCATCCACGGTCTCCAGGGTGCAAAGGGGGCGATTGTAGCGCAAGGCAATCATGAATGGCGGTTGCCGAAGATGGCCAGGGCGCGCTCGATGCATTGCACGGTTTTACCGAACGCCTGCACGCTGACATCGGCCAGCGGTTTGCCGTCCTGGTCCGCCACCGCCAGCATCAGCACCTGGTCGCCGACCGCCAGCGAGCGCAGCAGCAGGTGTTCGCTGCGGAAGAATGCGCGCAGTGGCGCTGGCAGCAGCGCGGTGAACTGGGCGTGGTTCTCGGGAGTCAGGCGCAATTGCCCGGCCTTGCTCATCAGTTTCTGCAGGAGTTTGTTCTGCGCGATCGGCAACGCAATGACGCTGGCTTCCTTGGGCAGGCCCGCAGTTTGCTGCACCCGCAGGTGGTCGGTAGCCTTGTCCAGGCTCAGCAGCATCAGGCGCTGCATGCCGCACGCCAGTAGCGCTTCGCGGGCCTGGGTGGCCAGGTGCACGGTGTTGCTGAACGGGCTCGGCTGGGCGAGCAGTTCCTGGCACAGCGTGCGCCAGCGGCCCAGCTCCTCGGTGCTGGGCGGTGGCGGGGTGAGCATGTCCGGGTGCGGGCGGCGCTGGTGCCAAGGCCAGATCAGCGCCTCGGCCGGGTGGAACAGGGCATGCCGGGCGTGATGGCGGGCACTGGCCGCGGCCTGCTGGTGAACCTGCTGCTGCACATCGTCCAGCGTGGTCTGCAGATAAAGGGCGGTAAGCAGCTGCCAGCGCAGCAAATGCGGATTGTCCCAGCCAACCTGGGCGGCCAGGGCAAGGCCGTTGGCCAGCAGTACGGTATTCGGGGGCTGGTTGAACCAGCGGCGCAGGGCCGGCTCTTCGTCCAGGCGCTGTTGCTGGACCAGCGGGTCCTGTTCGCGGGCGATGTTCAGTACCTGCGCCAGTTGTTCGCGCTCGTCCATCAGCAGGCGGTAACCCTGGGTCACCCACTCGGGCAGGCGCCAGTGGTCGGCCATGGCCTGGCACAATTGCATGATGCGCACGCCAAACAGTTGCTGCTCGACTTCAGCAGCCTCCTCGCCCTTGTGGATAACTCGCAGCTCCCATGTGTCCAGCAACTTGGGATAGGCCAGGGCCAGCGGCCACAGGGGCGAGAGGAACAACAAGCTGCCCCAGTGGATTTCCTGCCACAAGCGCGCCAGGCGGCTGGCGAACAGGCCGTTGGCCTGCTGGGTGGCATGCTGGCTGATCAGCAGGAACTGGCGCAGCACCGGCGGGATCTCGTCGGCCGGCAGCGATGGCAGGCGTGCCAGCAGTTGGCTGACGCGGGCCAGGCCAAGGCGGTTAAGGGCTATTTCCAGGCTCTCGGCCGGTTCGGCCTGGCTGGCGTTGGCCGGGTGGTTGGCCTCGCGCAGCACGCAGAGCACCAGCGCGGGGCTGTCCTGCATCAGTTCGGCGATATCGCGCAGGGAGCGACGGCTGTCGTTGATGGCTTGCAGCACGCGATCATGGCTCTCTTTCGGCACCGGTACGCGGACCCCGTCGAGCAGCTTGATCCAGGCCTCTAGACTCGACGGAGCCTGACTTGGCACCTTGGTTTCAATTGGCATATTGACATCAGTCCGAACTGGCTTTTCGCAATGAGTGGCTATAGTCTGGCGCAGTTCTGCCGATAAGTAGAAGAAGAGTTTTCAAGCTTCCGTTCCCTATCCTGACCACGACAGCAAGTGCTTCCAACTTATGGCTAAAATTATCGGCATCATCGTCGTATTCGCGAGCGTGCTCGGCGGCTACGTGCTTTCCCACGGCAAGATCGCGGCACTGATCCAGCCGTTCGAAGTGCTGATCATCGGCGGCGCGGCCTTTGGTGCGTTCCTCCAGGCCAACCCTGGTTACATGACCATGCATGTAATCAAGAAGTCGCTGAAGATGTTCGGCACCCGCTTCACCCACACCTTCTACCTGGAAGTGCTGGGCCTGGTGTACGAGATCCTCAACAAGAGCCGTCGTGAAGGCATGATGGCGATCGAGGGCGACATCGAGGACGCCGCGGCCAGCCCGATCTTCGCCAAGTACCCGGCGGTGCTGGGTGACGAGCGCATGACCGCGTTCATCTGCGACTACCTGCGGATCATGTCCACCGGCAACATGGCGCCCCACGAGCTTGAAGGGCTGTTCGACATGGAGCTGCTGAGCATGAAGGAAGAGCTCGAGCACCCGTCTCACGCAGTGACCGGGATCGCCGACGGCATGCCCGGCTTCGGTATCGTCGCGGCGGTACTGGGTATCGTGGTGACCATGGCGTCGCTGGGTGACGGTGACCAGAAGTCCATCGGCCTGCACGTTGGTGCGGCGCTGGTTGGTACCTTCTTCGGTATTCTTGCTGCCTACGGCTTCTTCGGCCCATTGGCCAACGCCCTGCGCCACGATGCCAAGGAAGAGCTGAACGTCTACGAGGCGATCAAGGCCTCGCTGGTGGCCTCGGCTTCCGGCATGCCGCCGTCGCTGGCGGTCGAGTTCGGTCGCAAGGTGCTGTACCCGGCGCACCGCCCGAGCTTCGCCGAGCTGGAACAAGCAGTACGCGGTCGCTAAGCCATGGAGAACAATCAGCCCATCATCGTCAAGCGCGTCAAGCGCTTCGGCGACGGCCATCACGGCGGCGCCTGGAAAATCGCCTTCGCCGACTTCGCCACGGCGATGATGGCATTCTTCCTGGTGCTGTGGTTGCTGTCGACCGCCACGCCCGAGCAGAAGATCGCCATTGCCGGTTACTTCAAGGATCCGATCGGCTTCTCCGAAAGTGGCACGCCCTACATCATTGACCTGGGTGGTTCGCCACAGCTGGCGCCCGAAAAGACCATCAACCCGGAAGTGAAGTCCGAGCCGACGCCGGATACAAGCTTGCAGTTGGACAAGGACAAGGTCGAGACCATGGCCGAGCAGGTCGAGCGCGAGCGCCTCGAGTTGCTGCTGCAGGAGCTGCAGAACAAGGTCGAGGAAAACCCGCAGTTGCAAAAGTTCAAGGACCAGATCCTGTTCGAGATCACCCAGGACGGCCTGCGCATCCAGATCATGGATGCCGAGAACCGGCCGATGTTCGACCTGGGCAGCGCACGCCTGCAGCCGTACTTCGAAGACATCCTGCTAGCCATGGCCGACACCATCAAGGCGGTGCCGAACAAGATCAGCATCAGTGGCCATACCGATGCCAAGCCGTATTCCGGTACCGGCGACTTTGGTAACTGGGAGCTGTCGGCCAACCGCGCCAACGCGGCGCGTCGCGCACTGGTCGCCGGTGGCTATCCAGATGAGCAGGTGGCCCGTGTGGTCGGCTATGCATCGTCGTCGCTGTTCGATCGCGCCAACCCGTTCAACCCGGTCAACCGTCGTATCGACATCATCGTCCTGACCAAGAAAGCCCAGCGCGATATCGAGGGTGAGCAGGGCAAGCCGCAGGCTGCGCCGCCTGGCGCTGAAGCACCGCCTGCGGGCGCTGCGCCAGGTGCGGCCGCGACTCCGGGCGATACGCCGATGCAACCGCGCGAGTTGCGCCAGAAGCTGAACATCTTCGAGGATGGCGTGTTGAAGATGGATGAGGCCAAAGACCAGTAAAGGACAGGGGCCGCTTCGCGGCCCCGATGCATTCAGAACCCCCGCCTGATCTTGGCCTTGAGATCGGCATGGAAGAAATCCGCATTGTCCCTGTCCGACACTAAGCTGCGCCCGGCCTGCGAAGCCATGGCCCGGCCAAAAGTCTGCTCGTCATGGTATGCGCGCACGAAAAGGTCTATATGCTCCCGTTCCCGCATCACTGGCCACTTGCCCAGGCGCTGCGGCAGGTCAGTCGAGCCAGCATGGTAGAAAGTCACTCGCCGATGCGCCATGGCCGCAGCGCCCAGCAGCCAGGCTGTCCACCAGTCTTCGCCATGGGCCTCGTAGAGCACGCCGATCCAGTGAGTGGCATCGGCCATGTGCTGGCAAAAGCAACCATGCAGGTCGTCGAGGGTCTGGCCTTCGTCGTCGAAGGGGACAAGTTGAGTAGGAATGCCTTCTAGCAGAAGGCGTTCGTTGAGGATGAAGGCATCGAGCCGCTCATCTCGGCGGTAACTGATGAAAACCGGCATCCTTGTTGCCCTCCCTGATCAATGCCGACGACAAGGCATGACCATCGGGGAAAGCGGAGAGCTGGACAATAGGTGACTGCGAAACCGGAGTGGTCCTACCTGCTCCGGTAACATCTCCTACAGCAAAAGCCGGCAGATCCGCCAATCAGTAGGTGTCTTCCGGCAAGCTGGCAATGATTGAACGGTAGCTGTTCATCCGTTGCTGCGTGACGCCGCCGTCTTCCAGCGCCTTGAGCAGGGCACAACCAGGCTCGCGGTCATGCTTGCAGTCACGGAAGCGGCAGTTGCCGATCAGTTCGCGGAATTCGATGAAGCCATCCTCGACATCGTCACGGCTGACATGGCCCAGGCCGAATTCACGGATGCCTGGAGAGTCGATCAGGTCACCGCCATTGGGGAAGTGGTAGAGGCGCGCGGTGGTGGTGGTGTGGGTGCCCTGGCCGGACCATTCCGACAGGTCGCCGACACGGGTGCCCGCATCAGGCAGCAGGCTGTTGACCAGCGAGGACTTGCCCACGCCCGACTGGCCGACGAACACGCTGATATGACCATCGAGTGTCTGCTGCAAGCGCTGCATGCCATCGCCCTGGTGCGCCGAGACTTCCAGCAGCGGGTAGCCCAGGCCACGGTAGACCTCGAGCATGGCATTGAGAGTCGGGGCGTTCTCGTCGTTGATCAGGTCGGCCTTGTTCAGCAGCAGCAACGGGCGGATGCCGGCATGCTCGGCGGCGACCAGGTAACGGTCGATCAGGTTGGGGTGCGGTTCGGGCGCAGGGGCGAAGACAATGACGATCAGGTCGACGTTGGCTGCCACCGGCTTGAGCTGGCCATGGTTGTTCGGCCGGCACAGTTCGGTGTTGCGCGGCATCTGCGCGACGATCACGCCGATGCCCTGGTTGCCGGCGCGCCAGACCACACGGTCGCCAGTCACCAGCGCCGGCAGGTTGGCCCGCAGGTGGCAGCGGAATACCTGGCCCGCGACCTCGCCGTCCTGGGCCTCGACCTCGACCTGCACGCCGAAGTGGGCAATCACCAGGCCCAGTTGCTCCGGTCCCAGGTCGCCACCCTCCAGTTCCTGCAGCACATGCTGCTCGCGTTTGGCGGCGCGAGCGGCGCGTTCACCCTGGATCTTTTCGATGCGCCAGTTCTGGCGGCGGTTGAGCTGGCGTTTGGCCATGAAGGTTCCGTGTCGGCGGGGCAGAAAGAAAACGGCAGGCAGTTTAGCACGGCGCGCCCAACACCCGTTCGCTAGGCTAATATGACGGCCTATTCGAGGAGCCCTTTCATGCTAAACCCACAGAACCTGATCTGGATCGATCTGGAGATGACCGGCCTGGATCCGGACAACGACGTCATCATCGAGATGGCCACCATCGTCACCGACAGCGAGCTGAACACCCTGGCCGAAGGCCCGGTGATCGCCATTCACCACAGCGACGAGGTGCTGGCGCGCATGGACGAGTGGAACACCCGCACCCATGGCGCCTCGGGCCTGACCCAGCGCGTGCGCGAAAGCAAGGTGAGCATGGCCGAGGCCGAGGCGCAGACCATCGCTTTCCTCGAGCAGTGGGTACCGAAGGGCAAGTCGCCGATCTGCGGTAACAGCATCTGCCAGGACCGCCGTTTTCTCTATCGCCACATGCGCGAGCTGGAGAACTACTTCCACTATCGCAACCTCGATGTGTCCACGCTCAAGGAATTGGCCGCGCGCTGGGCGCCGGAAGTGCGTGACAGCTTCAAGAAGGGCAACACCCATTTGGCGTTGGACGACATCCGTGAGTCGATTGGCGAACTGCGTCACTACCGTGAGCATTTCATCAAGGTCTGACCTCCTGCGCCGATGATCGTCGGCGCGCCCCTTTTGGTGCCTTGCGTGACTGGGTAGACTGCGCGCCTTTCCCGCACGGACCTGCACCATGTTGCTGATGCTCTATCTCATTGCCATCACCGCCGAAGCCATGACCGGCGCCCTGTCCGCTGGCCGTCGGGGCATGGACTGGTTCGGCGTGGTGCTGATCGCCTGCGTCACCGCGCTGGGTGGCGGCTCGGTGCGTGACGTGCTGCTCGGGCACTACCCGCTGACCTGGGTGAAGCATCCCGAGTACCTGGTGCTGACCAGCTTCGCGGCGCTGCTGACCATCTTCATCGCGCCCTTGATGCGCCACCTGCGGTCGTTGTTCCTGGTGCTCGACGCCCTGGGTCTCGTGGCGTTCACCCTGATCGGCTGCATGACCGCGCTGGAGATGGGGCAGGGGTTCCTTGTCGCCTCCATCAGCGGGGTGATTACCGGGGTGTTTGGCGGCATTCTGCGGGACATCTTCTGCAATGATATTCCGTTGGTGTTTCGGCGTGAGCTGTATGCCAGTGTTTCGTTCGCGGCGGCTTGGTTCTATCTGGGGTGTGTTTACTTCAAGGTGCCGGCGGAGCAGGCCATGCTGCTGACACTGTTTGGTGGTTTTCTGGTGCGGTTGTTGGCGATTCGGTTTCATTGGGAGATGCCGAAGTTTCATTACAATGATCAGCAATAACGGCTTTTGCGGCGCAGCCACTGTATTCAGAATTTTTCTGGCAGGACTGTAACTGTAGCTATATAGCCATTTTTCAGAAGAGTTGCTGCTCTTGATCTTGATCTTGATCTTGATCTTGATCTGCTTTTGCTTCTAGGTGCGCGATAGTTCAGGCGACACAAATTGCGACTTCAGGAGGCCGAACGCAGGTCTTGCGGAGGGAGGTGACGGGCATGGATGCCCGTCAAGCGCTGCGCCCCAGGATGGGGCGTTCAGCGCGGTCCTCCCGGGAGCAAGGCCGGAGTGAGGGGACCCCGGAGAGAAGCGTAGGGGCCGGATGAATGGAGCGTGTACGGATCACCCACATGGGTTACACAAAAGTTCACTCACATAGGTGACAACACCTTGAGTGTTACATAACCATCAGTGGCATCCCGCACATCGACTCTGCCAAGGATGATGGGACCGAAAATAACATCCCAGACGCCATCCCCAACCTGCTCCAGTCCAATGGTCTGGTGCTTGAGCACATAACCTACGTAGATCCTCAAGCCCCGGCGATTGATGATGCCGGAGCTATCAGCCGGCAAGCTCTCGATATGACTGGGATAGGTCATTTCGGGGAGCTTTTCAGGGAATGGGCGTGGAGATGGCTGGTAGCAAGACGCCGGTGTTTTCTGCTTCAGCGCTTCATGCAAGCGCTCGTGATTGTAGTGCTGCCGAAAGCGATCAAAGTGCCGTTGTTGAGCCTCCCAGGCCACTGCCGGCGGCGATGGGAGCGTGCTTTTGAGCGTTCGATGCATGCGCTCGTGGCGGCCATTTTGTTCAGGCCGACCAGGCGCAATGCGCTCGGGAATGATGCCTAGACGCAGCCACCAGATCGACAGCTGAGAAAGTCCCGCACGCCCCTTACTGGCAAACGGCACACCGTTATCGGTACGAATCCGCTCAGGCAAACCATTCTCTCGGAACACTTGGGTGAAAACGGCCTGGGTTTCCAGCAGGTTGGTATTGGGCATGCTGTGGCAGGCGAGCAGGAAACGACTGGCGTGATCCATGATCGTCAGCGGATAGCACCAGACGCCTGCACCTGTCAGAAATTGACCTTTGTAGTCCGCACTGAACAGCTGGTTAGGCGACTCGGCCTTCTCCAGGGGCTTGGGATAGACCGCTACACGCTGACGTAAGCGGCGTGGTTTGACCAATTGGGCTTTCTTGAGGATGTTGTAGATCGCTGTCTTCGAGGGCGGCGCCTGATCAGGGAAACGCTCCTGCAGCGCAGCCTGGATCTTTTTCGGCCCCGGTTCCGTTTCGCCTCGACTGCGCAATTCGATGATGGCTTCGCGAACTGCGGCGGGTACGACCCAATCCTGGTTCAACCGGCGGCGGCTGCGTTCTTCCAGCCCCGAAGGCCCCTCTTTCTCATATCGCTCGACCCATTTGTAGCCGGTCTTTCGGCTGATCTCGTAGGCCTGGCACAGGGCGCTGAAGCTGGGCGGCCCCTGCAGGTAATCCGCAATGAAAAGCATTTTAAGGTCCATAGGTTTCAGCTCTCGCCAAGGCATGGTCAGATCCTCGAAAACCGACCCTGCCAGTTAAAGACTGTTACCTATGTGCGTGAACTGATTTGTAACCCATGTGGGTGAGTCATACCCGCGAGGATTTTTTGGTCCCTTTTTGATCCTTCGAAAAGGGACCCGCCGTAAGGGCGGAAAGGTGATTATGCGTCACCATCGCAAATGAATGCGCATATAACTTTCGAGACACACGCTGTGTAAGTCAAAGTCAAAGTCAAAGTTAAATGCGATTGGCGTGGGTTTTTACAGTTGTAAGCGCATTCATTTGCTATAATGACGCATAGTCACCCTTTCGCCACCCGGCGAGTCACTTTTTGTCAAACGCGACAAAAAGTAACCAAAAAACGCTGCGCTCCATTCATCCGGCCCTCCGCTTCGCTCCGGGTTCCCTCACTCCGGCCTTACTCCCGGGAGGACCGCGCTGAACGCCCCATCCTGGGGCGCAGCGCTTGACGGGCATTCATGCCCGTCACCTCCCTCCGCAAGACCTGCGTTCGGCCTCCTGAAGTCGCGAAGTTACGGGCGGCGCCTGCACTGGCGCAGCTGGCGCTCGCAGGCTATGGGGTTGACCTTTTGATCGCCAAAGGCAAAGACAAAGGCAAAGGCAAAGGCAAAGTCGAAGCAGCGAGCTTCAAAGGGCGTTGTGGCGAGCCAGGGCCCATTCCACGTGTTCGCGTACCAGCTCCGAAGGATCATCCCGCCGCGCATTGAGCGCCTCCAGCACGGGGATGGTCGACGGGGCGTTGCCAAGCCCCACCGCGAGGTTGCGCAGGAACCGTTCATACCCCGCCCGGCGCAATGGCGAGCCTTCGGTGCAGCCGAGAAAACGCTTTTCATCCCACAGGAACAGTTCGGCCAGCTCGATATTGTCCAGCCCCCGGCGGGGCATGAAGTCGTCTTCGGTCGTGGTCTTGGCGAAACGGTTCCACGGGCAGACGAGCTGGCAATCGTCGCAACCAAACACTCGGTTACCGATCAATGAACGCAGTTCCATTGGAATGGCCCCGCGCAATTCGATGGTCAGGTACGAGATGCAGCGCCGGGCATCGAGCTGATAGGGCCCGACGAACGCCTGGGTCGGGCAGATGTCCAGGCAGGCCTGGCACCGCCCGCAATGATCGCTACCCTGCACGCCGTCGATCGGCAGCGGCAAGTCGACGAACAACTCGGCGAGGAAGAAATAGCTGCCCGCCTTGCGGTTGAGCAGCAGGGTGTTCTTGCCTATCCAGCCAAGGCCGGCCTCCTGGGCCAGGGCTTTCTCCAGCACCGGAGCGCTGTCGACGAAGGCGCGGTAGCCGAACGGGCCGATGGCTTCCTGGATGCGGTCGGCGAAGTGCTGCACCCGCTTGCGCACCAGCTTGTGATAGTCGCGGCCCAGGGCATAGCGCGAGATGTAGGCTTTTTCAGGGTCCGCCAAGCGCTTTGCCATCTGCGTGTCGCCGGGCAGGTAGTCCATGCGCAGCGAGATCACCCGCAAGGTGCCGGGTATCAGCTCGGCCGGGCGCGAGCGCTTGTTGCCATGCTCGCCCATGTACTCCATCTCGCCATTGTGGCCAGCGGCCAGCCAACGCTGCAGGTGCTGTTCGTGCTCGCCAAGGTCGACACCGGCGATGCCGACATGGGCAAAACCGAGTTCGCGGCCCCAATCCTTGATCGATTGGGCCAGTGTGGCGATGTCTGGAAGGTCGGCGGACATGTATGAACAAGCATTACAAGCGGAGGTGCGTATAATTCTGCCAGACATCGGAGCCTTTGACCCCATGCCTCAGACCAAACACCCCCCATTACCGCTCAGCAGCCTGACCTTGGCCAGGTTGCCGCCACGTGCTGCTGATGCCCACAAGGGCGATTTCGGCCATGTGCTGGTGGTCGGCGGCGACCTGGGCACAGGCGGCGCGGTCATGCTCAGTGGCGAGGCGGCGTTGCGTTGCGGCGCCGGCCTGGTCAGCGTCGCCACCCGCCCCGAGCACGTAGCTGCGGGGCTGACACGCCTGCCCGAGACCATGTGGCTGGGCGTGAGCTCGGCCAACCAGCTGATGCCGCTGCTCGAGCGTGCCACGGTGCTGGTGGTCGGCCCTGGCCTCGGCCAGGCCGGGTGGGGGCGCAGCCTGTTGTCGGCGGTGGCCAATGCCCACCGACCACAGGTGTGGGACGCCGATGCGCTCAACTTGCTGGCGCGCACGCCACTGGCACTGCCCAGCGGCAGCATCCTCACCCCGCACCCCGGCGAGGCCGCGCGCCTGCTGGGGATTTCCACCGAGGCGGTGCAGGCTGACCGGCCGGGTGCGGCGCGCAAGCTTGCGCGTCGTTACGCCAGCGTCTGTGTGCTCAAGGGCGCCGGCACGTTGGTGGCCGACCCTGCCGGGCAACTGGCTTTTTGCGGCCGTGGGCACCCAGCCATGGCCGGTGCCGGATTGGGCGATGTGTTGACTGGCGTGCTGGCAGCCTTGCTGGCCCAGGGGCTGGATGCCTGGCAGGCCGCGTGCCTGGGGGTGTGGCTGCATGCGTGCGCCGGCGAGCGGTTGGGTGTCAAAGGTAGAGGGCTGGCGGCCAGTGATCTGGTGCCGGTCATTAGAGCGTTATTGGAGGAGCATTCAGCGTGTCAGGCATAACCCTGTTTCTGGGCGACGAGGACGCCACCGTCGCCTTTGGCGCGAAACTGGCCGAAGTGACCAAAGGTCATGGTGTGATTTTTCTCGAGGGCGACCTGGGGGCCGGCAAAACCACCCTGTCCCGCGGGCTGATCCGGGGCCTGGGTCATACCGGCCCGGTGAAAAGTCCGACATTTACCGTGGTTGAACCCTACGAGATAGGTGATGTTCGCGCCTTCCATTTCGACCTCTATCGTCTGGTCGACCCGGAAGAGCTTGAATTCATGGGCATTCGCGATTATTTCGAGGGCGATGCATTGTGCCTGTTCGAATGGCCCGATAAAGGTGCGGGCGTTTTGCCAAAGCCCGACCTGACCATTACCATAAGCCCGCAAGCGGGCGGACGTTCGCTGAACCTGTCGCCGCAGGGGGCACGCGGCGAAGCCTGGTGTGCCGTTCTGGCCAAAGAATTCATACAGTAAGTGGGGAAAGGTATGCGCATACGCGCACTGGTCGCTGTCGTTGGGCTGCTGCTGACCGCGGTGACCGTTGACGCTCTGGCCGTCACTCAAGTCAAGAGCATGCGCCTGTGGCGCGCTCCGGACAACACGCGGCTGGTCTTCGACCTGTCCGGGCCTGTGCAGCACAGCGTCTTCACCCTCACCGCTCCCGATCGTCTGGTGATCGACATCAACGGTGCCACCCTGGGGGCGCCGCTGAACGTCTCCACCTCGAACACGCCGATCACCAGCGTGCGTTCGGCCCAGCGCACGCCCACCGACCTGCGCGTGGTGGTCGACCTGAAGAAAGCCGTGTCGCCGAAGAGCTTCACCCTGGCCCCGAACGCCCAGTATGGCAATCGCCTGGTGGTCGACCTGTACGACCAGGAAGCCGACGCCATCGCCGCCAGCAACCCGACACCGCCGCCGACACCGCAGCCACCGGCCACCACGCCGGCGGTGCCCGTCACCCCGGCGCAGCCGGCGATCAAGTTGCCACCGGCACCGAGTGGCAAGCGTGACATCGTGGTCGCCATCGACGCCGGCCACGGCGGCGAAGACCCGGGCGCGTCCGGCTCGCGTGGCCAGCACGAGAAAGACATCGTGCTGGATATCGCCAAGGAACTGCAGCGCCAGATCAACTCCGAGAAGGGTTATCGCGCCGAGCTGACCCGCACCGGCGACTACTTCATCCCGCTGCGCAAGCGCACCGAGATCGCCCGCAAGAAGGGCGCCGACCTGTTCGTCTCGATCCACGCCGACGCCGCGCCGTCCAAGGCTGCCTTCGGCGCCTCGGTGTTCGCCCTGTCCGACCGCGGTGCCACCTCCGAGACCGCCCGCTGGCTGGCCGACACGGAAAACCGCTCCGACCTGATCGGCGGTGCCGGCAACGTCAGCCTCGACGACAAGGACCGCATGCTGGCCGGCGTGCTGCTCGACTTGTCGATGACCGCCACCCTCAGTTCCAGCCTCAATGTCGGGCAGAAGGTGCTTGGCAACATGGGCCGGGTCACGCCGCTGCACAAGCAGCGGGTGGAGCAGGCCGGGTTTATGGTGTTGAAGTCGCCGGACATCCCTTCGATCCTCGTTGAAACCGGGTTCATCTCCAATGCCAACGAGGCGGCCAAGCTGGCTACCCGCAGTCATCAGCAGGCCTTGGCGCGTTCGATCCATACCGGTGTGCGTCAGTTCTTCCAGCAGAACCCGCCGCCTGGCACCTACATTGCCTGGCTGCGTGACAGCGGCAAGATCGCCGAGGGCCCGCGTGAGCACACCGTGCGACCGGGCGAGACCCTGGCGATGATCGCCGTGCGCTACCAGGTGAGTGTTGCCGCCCTGCGCAGCAGCAACAGCCTGAAAAGCGATGAGTTGAAAGTCGGCCAGCACCTCGACATTCCGACCACCGCCCTGGCGTCCCAGCGATGAGTGGCGGCTCGCGCATCCAGCTGCTCAGCCCGCGGCTGGCCAACCAGATTGCCGCCGGCGAGGTAGTCGAACGTCCCGCGTCGGTGGCCAAGGAACTGCTGGAGAACAGCCTCGACTCCGGTGCCCGGCGTATCGAGGTCGAGGTCGAGCAGGGCGGCGTGAAGTTGCTGCGGGTGCGCGACAATGGCAGCGGCATCGCCCCTGACGACCTGCCGCTCGCCCTGGCGCGCCATGCCACCAGCAAGATTCGTGAGCTGGAAGACCTCGAAGGTGTGCTCAGCCTCGGGTTTCGCGGCGAGGCGCTGGCATCGATCAGCTCGGTCGCCCGCCTGACCCTCACCTCGCGTACTGCCGAGGCGAGCGAGGCCTGGCAGGTGGAGACCGAGGGGCGCGACATGCTCCCGCGGGTGCAGCCGGCGGCTCATCCGGTCGGCACCTCGGTCGAAGTGCGTGACCTGTTCTTCAATACCCCGGCCCGACGCAAGTTCCTCAAGGCCGAAAAGACCGAATTCGATCACCTGCAGGAGGTGATCCGGCGTCTGGCGCTGGCGCGCTTCGACGTGGGCTTTCACCTGCGGCACAACGGCAAGACCATCTTCAGCCTGCATGAGGCCGCCGACGAGATGGCGCGGGCGCGGCGCGTCGGCACCATCTGCGGCCCGGGCTTCCTCGAGCAGGCGCTGCCGATCGATGTCGAGCGCAACGGCCTGCGCCTGTGGGGTTGGGTGGGCTTGCCGACCTTCTCGCGCAGCCAGGCCGACCTGCAGTACTTCTTCGTCAATGGCCGCGCGGTGCGCGACAAGCTGGTCGCCCATGCGGTGCGCCAGGCTTATCGGGATGTGCTGTTCAATGGTCGGCACCCGACCTTCGTGCTGTTCCTCGAGTGCGACCCGACTGGCGTGGACGTCAACGTCCACCCCACCAAGCACGAAGTGCGCTTCCGTGAAGGGCGCATGGTCCATGACTTCCTCTACGGCACCTTGCACCGTGCCCTGGCCGATGTGCGCCCGGAAGACCAGCTTGCCGCGCCGGCGGCCAGCGACGAACTGGTCCGCCCCAGCGGCTTGCAGGCTGGCGAGTTCGGCCCCCAAGGCGAAATGCGCCTGGCCTCGCCAGTGCTCGAGCAGCCTCAGGGCGAGCAGCGGGGCTTCGCTTCGAGCGGTTCGGGCGCGGGCTATCAGTACCAGTATACGCCCAGGCCCTCCCAGCCGCTGAATGCCGGCGAGGCGCAGGCGGCCTACCGCGAGTTCTACGCCCCCCTGGACAATGCCGCCGCCGCGCCGAGCGCGTTGCCGGAAAGCCAGGGCGATATCCCACCGCTCGGCTACGCGCTGGCGCAGCTCAAGGGGATCTATATCCTTGCCGAGAACGCCGTCGGCCTGGTGCTGGTGGATATGCACGCCGCCCATGAGCGGATCATGTACGAGCGTCTGAAGGTGGCCATGGCCAGTGAAGGCTTGAGCGGCCAGCCATTGCTGGTGCCCGAGTCGCTGGCGTTGAGCCAGCGCGAAGCCGATTGCGCCGAGGAGCATGCCCAATGGTTCCAGCGCCTGGGCTTCGAACTGCAGCGCCTGGGCCCGGAAACCCTGGCGATCCGCCAGATCCCGGCCTTGCTCAAACAGGCCGAGGCTAATCGCCTGGTGCAGGATGTGCTGGCGGACCTCATGGAGTACGGCACCAGTGACCGTATCCAGGCGCACCTCAACGAGCTGCTGGGGACCATGGCCTGCCATGGCGCGGTGCGGGCCAACCGGCGTCTGGCCATCCCGGAGATGAACGCCTTGCTGCGCGACATGGAGAACACCGAGCGCAGCGGCCAGTGCAACCACGGCCGACCGACCTGGACTCAGATGGGCCTGGACGATCTGGACAAGCTGTTCCTGCGGGGGCGATGACATGAGTGCCAGACCTCCGGCGATTTTCCTCATGGGCCCGACCGCGGCCGGCAAGACCGACCTGGCGATCGAGCTGACCAGCAAGCTGCCCTGCGAGCTGATCAGTGTCGACTCGGCGCTGGTCTATCGCGGCATGGACATCGGTACCGCCAAGCCCTCCAAGGAAGTGCTGGCCGCGCATCCGCACCGCCTGATCGACATTCTCGACCCCGCCGAAAGCTACTCGGCCAAGCGTTTCTGCACCGATGCACTCCAAGCCATGGCCGAGATCACCGCGCGCGGCAAGATCCCGCTGCTGGTTGGCGGCACCATGCTCTACTACAAGGCACTGGTCGATGGCCTGGCGGACATGCCGCCAGCCGATGCCACGGTCCGCGCCGAGCTCGAGGCACAGGCGCAGGCCCTCGGCCTGGCCGAATTGCACCGGCAACTGGCCGAAGTCGATCCAGAGTCGGCGGCGCGCATTCATCCGAATGACCCGCAGCGGCTGATCCGTGCGCTTGAAGTGTACAAAGTGAGCGGCGAGAGCATGACCGCCCACCGTCAGCGTCAATACGCGCAAAGTAGCGGCGCAGACGCAGGCGCGGGCGAGCATTTGCCCTATACTGTCGCCAGCCTGGCGATAGCGCCTACAGATCGTCACATTTTGCATCAGCGAATTGCGTTACGATTTTCACAGATGCTGGAACAGGGCTTTGTCGACGAGGTCCGAACGCTGCGGGCCAGAAGTGACTTGCACGCCGAGCTGCCGTCTATAAGGGCAGTGGGGTATCGGCAGGTGTGGGACTACCTCGACGGCAAGCTGAATGAGAATGAGATGCGTGAACGCGGTATCATTGCCACGCGTCAGCTGGCCAAGCGGCAATTCACCTGGTTGCGCGGCTGGTCCGACGTCCACTGGCTGGATAGCCTGGCCTGCGACAATCTGTCCCGCACCTTGAAATACCTGGGGACCGTCTCCATATTGAGCTGAGTCCCTGCCAGTTGCCGTCTATTCTTGCGAAGGGGCGGCATAATTTATCGATTTTCTTGATTTTCTATTATTGATCCTTACAGGAGTGCGGCATATGTCAAAAGGGCATTCGCTACAAGACCCTTACTTGAACACCTTGAGAAAAGAAAAAGTCCCGGTTTCGATCTATCTGGTCAACGGGATCAAGCTGCAGGGCCAGATCGAATCCTTCGACCAGTTCGTCGTGCTGCTGAAAAACACCGTCAGCCAGATGGTCTACAAGCACGCCATTTCGACCGTCGTCCCAGCACGCCCGGTTCGTCTGCCAAGCCCGACCGATGGTGAGCACGGCGACAGCGAGCCAGGCAACGCTTGAAAAAAGTAGGAGCCTGCATTGTTCTTTGAGCGCCACGGTGGTGGTGAGCGAGCGTTGCTCGTTCACTTGGAAGGTCAGAACCCTGAGGCGCGCGAAGACCCGCAGGAGTTTCAGGAGCTGGCGCTGTCGGCCGGAGCCGATATCGTTTCGCTGGTGACAGTGGCGCGGCATCAGCCCACCGCCAAGTTTCTGATCGGCAGTGGCAAGGTCGAGGAGTTGCGCGACCTGGTCCATTCGGCCGAAGCCGACCTTGTGATTTTCAATCACACCCTCACGCCCAGCCAGGAACGCAACCTCGAGCGCGTCTTCGAGTGTCGCGTGCTGGACCGTACCGGGCTGATTCTCGATATCTTCGCCCAGCGGGCGCGTACTCACGAAGGCAAGCTGCAGGTCGAACTGGCCCAGCTCGAGCACATGAGCACGCGACTGGTACGCGGTTGGACCCACCTTGAGCGGCAGAAAGGCGGTATCGGCCTGCGTGGCCCGGGTGAAACCCAGCTCGAAACCGACCGCCGCCTGCTGCGGGTGCGCCTGCGCCAGATCAAGGCACGCCTGGAGAAGGTGCGCAGCCAGCGCGAGCAGGCCCGTCGTGGGCGCAAGCGCGCCGACATTCCTTCGGTGTCGCTGGTGGGTTATACCAACGCCGGTAAATCGACCCTGTTCAACGCACTCACGCAATCCGATGTGTATGCCGCGGACCAGCTGTTCGCCACCCTCGACCCGACCTTGCGCCGGCTCGAGCTGGCCGACCTGGGGCCGATCGTGCTGGCCGACACCGTAGGTTTCATCCGCCACCTGCCGCACAAGCTGGTCGAGGCATTTCGGGCTACGCTCGAAGAGTCGAGCAACTCCGACCTGCTGCTGCACGTGATCGATGCCCATGAGCCCGAGCGCATGGAGCAGATCGAACAGGTACTGGCGGTGCTGGGCGAGATCGGTGCCGAGAGCTTGCCGATCCTCGAGGTCTATAACAAACTCGACCTGCTCGAAGATGTCGAGCCGCAGATCCAGCGCGATGCCGATGGCAAGCCGCAGCGGGTCTGGGTATCGGCACGCGATGGACGAGGCCTGGAGCTGGTTGGCCAGGCGATTGCCGAGTTGCTGGGGGACGATCTTTATGTCGGAACCCTGTGCCTGGAGCAACGGTTTGCCCGCCTGCGCGCGCAATTCTTTGCCCTGGGTGCCGTGCAGAGTGAAGAGCATGATGAAGAAGGGCGCAGCCTGCTGAGCGTGCGACTGCCCAGGGTCGAGCTGAATCGCCTGGTCAGCCGCGAAGGCATGGAGCCGCAAGTGTTTGTCGAGCAACACACTTTGCAATAAATGCCCGTCGAGGTCGCCGGGCAGCCGTGACAGGCATTCTGTAGCATTGGACGGCGCGCCGTGGGCGCGTCTTTGCTTTATCAGATGGAGAGCGCTATGGCTTGGAACGAGCCGGGTGGCAACTCGAACAATCAGGATCCCTGGGGCGGCCGCCGTAATGGTGGCGGCGGTGGTGGCGACAAGAAAGGTCCACCGGATCTGGACGAGGCCTTCCGCAAGCTGCAGGACAGCCTGAACGGCATGTTCGGCAGTGGCAAGAAACGTGGCGGCGGCGGTGACCGCAATATCGGCAAGGGTGGCGGCTACGGGCTGCTGGGCATCGGCCTGGCGGCTCTGGCGGCAATCTGGCTGTACAACGCCGTCTATGTCGTGGACGAGCAGGAGCAGGCCGTGGTGCTGCGCTTCGGCAAGTACTACGAGACCGTCGGTCCCGGCCTGAATATCTACTTCCCGCCGATCGACCGCAAGTACATGGAAAACGTGACCCGCGAGCGGGCCTACACCAAGCAGGGGCAGATGCTCACCGAAGACGAGAACATCGTCGAAGTGCCACTGACCGTGCAGTACCGCATCAGCAACCTGCAGGACTTCGTGCTCAACGTCGACCAGCCGGAAGTCAGCCTGCAGCATGCGACTGACAGCGCCCTGCGCCACGTGGTGGGTTCCACCTCGATGGACCAGGTGCTGACAGAAGGCCGCGAGCAGATGGCCGTGGACATCCGCGAGCGTCTGCAGCGTTTCCTCGACACCTACCGTACCGGTATCACCGTCACCCAGGTCAACGTACAGAGCGCGGCAGCCCCGCGTGAAGTGCAGGAAGCCTTCGACGACGTGATCCGTGCCCGTGAGGACGAGCAGCGTGCGCGCAACCAGGCCGAGTCCTACGCCAACGGCGTGGTGCCGGAGGCCCGTGGCCAGGCGCAGCGCATCATCGAGGACGCCAACGGCTACCGCGATGAAGTCATCGCCCGTGCCAAGGGTGAGGCCGATCGCTTCACCAAGCTGGTCGCCGAGTACCGCAAGGCGCCGGAGGTCACGCGTCAGCGTCTGTACCTGGACACCATGCAGGAGGTCTACAGCAACTCCAGCAAGGTCCTGGTCACGGCCAAGGACGGGCAGAACAACCTGCTCTACCTGCCGTTGGACAAGATGGTCGAAGGCAGCCGCGGCACCAGTGCAGCGCCGTCCAGCAGCGTATCGCCGTCGGTCAATGACGCCGCCGCGCGTGCCGCCCAGGATCTGCAACCACAACCGCCGCTGCGTTCCAGGGAGAGCCGCTGATGAGCAATAAGTCACTGTTCGCCCTGATCGGCGCCGTGGTGCTGGCGATCGCCGCCTGGAACTGCTTCTACATCGTTTCGCAGACTGAACGCGCGGTACTGCTGCAGTTCGGCCGCGTGGTCAAGGCCGATGTCCAGCCTGGCCTGCACGTGAAGGTGCCGTACGTCAACCAGGTGCGCAAGTTCGACGCCCGCCTGATGACCCTCGACGCGCCGACCCAGCGTTTCCTGACGCTGGAGAAGAAAGCGGTGATGGTCGATGCCTACGCCAAATGGCGGGTCAAGGACGCCGAGCGCTTCTATACCGCAACGTCGGGTATGAAGCAGATCGCCGACGAGCGCCTGTCGCGTCGTCTGGAAAGCGGCCTGCGTGACCAGTTTGGTAAACGCACCCTGCACGAAGTGGTTTCCGGTGAGCGTGATGCGCTGATGGCGGATATCACCGCCTCGCTGAACCGCATGGCCAGCAAGGAGCTGGGTATCGAAGTGGTCGACGTTCGCGTCAAGGCCATCGACCTGCCCAAGGAAGTCAACCGCAGCGTGTTCGACCGTATGAGCACCGAGCGCGAGCGTGAAGCCCGCGAGCACCGTGCCAAGGGTAACGAACTGGCCGAAGGTATTCGTGCCGACGCCGACCGTCAGCGCCGCGTGCTGCTGGCCGAAGCGTACCGCGAAGCGGAAGAGACCCGCGGTGATGGCGATGCCCAGGCAGCTGCCATCTATGCCAAGGCGTACACGCAGGACGCCGATTTCTACGCGTTCTACCGTAGCCTCAAGGCCTACCGCGAAAGCTTCTCCAGCAAGAGCGACGTGCTGGTCCTGGATTCTAAGAACGAGTTCTTCCGCTTCCTGGACAAGAGCAAGCCCTGATCGTGCTCTCATGAGGGATTCGCCCCGCCGGGCAGCTAAAATGCCTGGTGGGGTGCATCCTGAATGAAAAGGGGTGTATGATGAGTCAGCCGGGAAATTCCCGGCTTTTTTGCGTCTGCAAGGTTGATTGGCAAACGGCCAGTTGACGGTTTGGTCAGGTCGCAAGGCAATTCGAGGGTATTGGCTACGGTGGTTGCGCTGGGATCAGTGCTGCCCGCTGTTGTGCGTCAATGCCTGCTTTACTCACGGCTCGCCAGCTGGCAGGCCGCCCGGACCAGAGGGGAAATGGCGTAATGGCAACGGTAGACCGCTGGCTACTGCCAGATGGCATCGAGGAAGTACTGCCACCTGAGGCCGCGCGCATCGAGATCGCGCGTCGTCAGGTGTTGGACCTGTTCCAGAGTTGGGGTTACGAACTGGTCGTCACCCCGCATATCGAGTACCTGGAGTCGCTGCTCACCGGCGCCGGCCAGGACCTGGACCAGCGTACCTTCAAGGTCGTCGACCCGCAGTCCGGCCGCCTGATGGGCTTCCGTGCCGACTTCACGCCGCAGGTGGCGCGCATCGACGCCCACACCCTGCGCCGTGAAGGCCCGAGCCGCCTGTGCTATGCCGGCAGCGTGCTGCATGCACAGCCGCGTGCCCTGTCGACCTCGCGCAGCCCGATCCAGCTGGGCGCCGAGCTGTACGGCGACGCCAGCCCTACCAGCGATGTCGAAGTCATCAGCCTGATGCTCGCCACGCTGCAACTGACCGATGTCGCCGATGTGCACATGGACCTTGGCCATGTCGGTATCTATCGCGGCCTGGCCCGTGCCGCCAACCTGTCCGGCGCGGTCGAGCAGCAACTGTTCGATGCCCTGCAGCGCAAAGCCGTCGATGAAGTGCAGGCGCTGACCGCAGACCTGCCGAAGGACCTGGGCAACATGCTGCGCGCCCTGTGCGAGCTCTGCGGTGGTCGTGAAGTGCTGGCCGAGGCCCGTGTGCGCCTGGGCCGTGCCCCCGCCAGCGTGCTGGCGGCGCTGGACGACCTGTTGGCGATCGCCGATCGCCTGGCTTCGCGCTACCCGGACCTGCCGCTGTACTTCGACCTCGGCGAATTGCGCGGCTACCACTATCACACCGGCGTGGTGTTCGCCGTGTTCGTGCCTGGCGAAGGTCAATCGATCGCCCAGGGCGGCCGCTATGACGACATCGGCGCCGATTTTGGCCGGGCACGCCCGGCCACCGGATTCTCCACGGATTTGAAGACCCTGGTCACACTGGGGCGAGCGGAGGTCGTATTGCCTGCTGGCGGCATCTGGATGCCCGACAGCAGCGATGCGGCCCTCTGGCAGATGGTCTGCCAGTTGCGCAACGAGGGCCAGCGAGTGGTCCAGGCTTTGCCTGGCCAGCCGCTGAGTGCTGCTCTCGAGGCGGATTGTGATCGGCAATTGATTCAGCAAGACGGGCGCTGGCAGGTTCTGCCGCTGACCCATTGAGATTCTTCGCCGGCAATGGGCCGGCACCAAGTTTGCGTGAATGAGGACAAATGTAATGGGTAAGAATGTCGTCGTCCTGGGCACCCAGTGGGGTGATGAGGGCAAAGGCAAGATCGTCGATCTGCTGACCGAACATGCTGCCGCCGTCGTGCGCTACCAAGGTGGCCACAACGCGGGCCACACCCTGGTGATCAACGGTGAGAAGACTGTTCTGCACCTGATTCCGTCCGGCATCCTGCGTGAAGGCGTGCAATGCCTGATCGGCAACGGCGTGGTCGTTGCCCCGGATGCCCTGATGCGTGAAATCACCAAGCTGGAAGAGAAGGGCGTACCGGTGCGCGAGCGCCTGCGCATTTCCCCGGCGGCTCCGCTGATCCTGTCGTACCACGTGGCCCTCGACCAGGCCCGTGAAAAAGCCCGCGGCGAAGCCAAGATCGGCACCACCGGTCGTGGTATCGGCCCGGCCTACGAAGACAAGGTGGCCCGTCGCGGCCTGCGCGTCGGCGACCTGTTCCACCGCGAGCGCTTCGCCGCCAAGCTCGGTGAGCTGCTGGATTACCACAACTTCCAGCTGGTGAACTACTACAAAGAGCCGGCCATCGACTTCCAGCAGACCCTGGACGAGTGCATGGCCTACGCCGAGCAGCTCAAGCCGATGATGCTCGACGTCACCGCCGAACTGCACAACCTGCGCCGCGCCGGCAAGGACATCATGTTCGAAGGCGCCCAGGGCTCGCTGCTGGACATCGACCACGGCACCTACCCGTATGTCACCAGTTCCAACACCACCGCCGGCGGCATCTCCACCGGTTCCGGCGTTGGCCCGATGTACCTGGACTACATCCTGGGCATCACCAAGGCCTACACCACTCGCGTCGGTTCCGGTCCGTTCCCGACCGAGCTGTTCGACGAGACCGGCGCCACCCTGGCCAAGCGTGGCCATGAGTTCGGCTCCACCACCGGCCGTGCCCGTCGTTGCGGCTGGTTCGATGCCGTGATCCTGCGTCGCGCCATCGACGTCAACAGCATCTCGGGCATCTGCCTGACCAAGCTGGACGTGCTGGACGGCCTGGAAACCATCAACATCTGCGTTGGCTACAAGAACGAGAACGGTGCCGTCATCGACGCGCCTTCCGATGCCGACAGCTACATCGGCCTGGAGCCGGTGTACGAAGAGATGCCAGGCTGGAGCGAGTCGACCTTGGGCGTTAAAACCCTGGAAGAGTTGCCGCAGGCCGCGCGCAACTACATCAAGCGCATCGAGGAGCTGGTCGGCGCGCCGATCGACATCATCTCGACTGGTCCGGACCGCAACGAGACCATCGTGCTGCGTCATCCGTTCGCCTGATCAGCTACTTGCTAGCTGACTGAACGCCGCGCCCCCGCAAGGAGGCGCGGCGTTTTCATATGGGTACGAAGTAGCGGGAGGCTTGCCCCGCGCGTGGCATCGGCGCAGGCAATTTCGCTGCCATGGATAATCGCCTCATATCTTTGGCATTTATACCTGCTGTCTCAGGCACAACCCTTGCTGTAAGAAGTTTCTGTAGATGCCATCAAAGTAATGGCGCCAGAAACACGAGGGTTACAACGTGTCTGCCATCCTTTCACTGTTACGAAGCCGCCTCTTGCGGCCTGTGTTTGTTGCGCTTGGTATCGCTCTTCTGGTGCAGGTGCTGGTTGCCGTTGCACTGACGCGGAGCACGGTCACCGCCCTGGAAGCCGATTTGGGGGCGCGCCTGGGCAATGACAGCCAGAAACTGGCTGCCGAACTGGAGCAGGCCGGGGAGGATGTCCGGGCTGGGCTCGACAGCCTTTCCGTCAGTACGCGTCAGCGTTTGAGTGCGGGCCTGTCCAGCCGTCTGCAGGATGAGCAGCAGCAGTTGCGCGCGACGCTGGAGGAAAATCTCAGGGACTCGGCCCATGAAATGGCCGATCTGTTGGCCTCGGTCGCGCCACGGGCGATCTGGGACAACGATGTGCCGATGCTCTCGGACTTCGCTCGCCGTGCCCAGCGCAATCCCAACGTGTTGTTCGTGATCTACGACGATGCCCAGGGCCAGCACCTGACCCGCTACCTCAACCGGCAGAACCCGATCAACCAGGCATTGATGGAAAAAGGCCAGGGCGAACGGGCGCTGGACAAGGTGCTGGATGCCGCACGCAAGGATTCGTCGGTGTACTTCGTAGAGGCGTCGATCAACCCCAACGGCGCAGAGATCGGCAAGGTGCTGATGGGCGTGTCCACCGCGGGCATCGACCAGGAGCTCAAGGCTCTGGATCAGCGCTTCGCGGCCTTGATCGCCAGTGGCGAGCAACTGGTCGGGGACAGCCTGGTGGCCGCCGCCGCCGACAGTGGCAAGGCCTTGCGTGCGCGCCTGGAGACAGCCCAGCACAGCGCCACGGCGATGCAGGCCAATACCGCGCAGACGGTGCGTGATGCCGCCGCCGAGCTGCGCTGGCGCATCGGCCTGGGTCTGGTGCTGGTCGGTCTGGGTGTGCTGCTGGTGGTGGCCGTGGTGCTCGGGCGTCGCGTCCTCAGCAAGCTCGGCCTGCTGATCGCCGCGTTGAACGACCTGGCCGCCGGCGAAGGCGACCTGACCAAGCGCGTCAAGCTCGACAGCCGTGACGAGATCGGTGACATGGCTTCGGCGGTCAATCGCTTCGTCGACAAGCTGCAGCCCATCGTCCGCGAAGCCGGCGAAGTGGCGCAGCGTACTGGCGTGGAGATCGACAGCATGGCCCAGCGCAACGCCGGTGCCGATGCCGCTGCCGCGTTGCAGCGCGACGAAGTGGCTGCCAGCCTGCGCGACCTGTCGAGTATGGCTGACGAGGCCCAGGCCGAGAGCCATGCCATGCAGGCGGCATTGCAGCAGGTGGTGGACATTCGCCAGGCGACCGACGAGAACAGTCGTGCTTCGACGCAGCTGGCGCGGTTGATCGAGAACCTGGCCGGCGAAGTGCAGACTGGCTCCCAGGTGATCGAGCGGCTGGCCAAGCAGAGCGAGCAGATCGAGGTGGTACTGACTGTGATCCATGGCATTGCCGAGCAGACCAACCTGTTGGCGCTCAACGCCGCCATCGAAGCGGCGCGGGCTGGAGAAACCGGGCGCGGTTTCGCCGTGGTGGCCGATGAGGTGCGTGCCTTGGCGAGCAAGACACAGAGCTCGACCGGGGATATCCAATCGCATATCGCTGCGCTGCAGCAAGGCGCCAAGGAGGCGGTGGCGACCATCAGTCAGGCCGGGCGCCAGGCCAGTGAAGGCTTGCTGGTGTTACGCGACAATGAGCGGCGCCAGCAGTCGGTGCAGGCTGCGGTCGAGCAGGTGCATGCGGCGATCGGCCTGGCCACGCGAGCGGCCGAGCAGCAGGCCAGCGGCGCGCAAGCCGTGCGTGGGCGAGTCGAAACCATCCATGCCCAGGCCGAGCGTTCGGCCGAGGTGGTAATGCAGACCACCGCCAGCAGCAAGGTACTGGATGACCTGGCGGCGCAGTTGCGGGCCAGTCTGGGGCAGTTCAGGGCCTGAGGAAAGGTGGGGGGCTGATCGCCGGCAAGCCGGCTCCCACATTTACAGTGCGGCTTGAGAGCGACGCGGTAGGGGTGGGAGCCGGCTTGTCGTGGCGACGAACCGCGGCAAAAGGGGCGCAACGCGCCCCCAAGAGGAGGTTGTCACGCCTTGTTCAGGTACATCCTGGTAGTCAGCAGATACACCGGCAGCCCCGACACCACGATCAACAACGCCGCATAAGGCGCCGCCGCCGCGAACTCGACGTTGGCGGTATGCGCCCACACCTCGGTGGCCAAGGTGGTCATCCCGGTCGGGCTGAGCAGCAGGGTCGCGGTCAGTTCCTTCATCGCATCCAGGAACACCAGGGCGAACGCTGCTGCCATCGCCGGGAAGATGATCGGCAAGGTAACCCGGCAGAAGGCTGCGAAGCTGCTGGCGCCCAAGGTGCGCGCCGCCTCTTCCAGGGTTGGCGAGGCCTTGTTCAGTGCGGTGCGCACCGGCGACTGCGCCAACGGCAGGAACAGCAAGGCATAGGCCAGGATCAGCAGCGCCGTAGTCTGGTACAGCGCCGGCACATAGTGCAGGGCGAAGAACACCAGGGTCAGTGCAATGACCAGACCGGGCAGGGCGTGCAGCAGATAGGGCAACCGCTCGGCCCAGATCGCCAGGCGCCCCTTGTAGCGAACCACCAGGAAGCTGATTGGCAGTGCCAGCAGCACGCAGAAGCCAGCGCCACCCAATGACACCGACAGCGAGGTGCCCAGGGCCTTACCGATGGCCGCGACCGGGAAGGCCGCCGATGAGCCCACGCTCAGCCAGTAGCCGAGCATGGCCAGTGGAATGCCACTGCCCAGCACCGCCAGCGCTAGGCAGAACAGCTGCCCCAGTGGCATCCAGCCGCGCAGTCGCAAGGGTTGGGCGCGGCGCGCCACGCCCTGGCCAATGCGCACATGACGCGCCTTGCCACGCACCCGCAGTTCCAGCCACAGCATCGCCAGGCACAGCACCAGCAGCACCGCCGAGAGCATCGCGGCGTTGGCGTTGCTGAATTCCAGTTCGAACTGCTGGTAGATCGCCGTGGTAAAGGTCTGCAGGCCAAGGATCGACAGGGCGCCGAACTCCACCAGCATGTGCAGGGCAATCAGCAGCCCGCCGCCGAGCATCGACGGCCACAGCAACGGCAGGGTGATCTTGCGGAACACGCCCCAGCGGCTGCAGCCCAGCGTGCGCGCCGACTCCTCCAGCGCGGTATCCAGGTTGCGCAGGGTGGCGGCCACCGGCAGGAACACCAGCGGGTACTTCGACAGTGCCATCACCAGGATCGCCCCGCCCAGCCCTTCGAAGTCCGAACTCAGCGACACCCAGGTGAAGCTGCTGACGAACGATGGCACGGCAAACGGCAGGCATAGCACCACGCCCCACAGGCGTCGGCCAGGCAGGTCGCTGCGCTCCAGCAGCCAGGCCAGGGCCACGCCCACCACCAGGCACAGCGCGGTGACGCCGACCATCAGCAGCAGGGTGTTGCGCAGCAAGCCCCACACGAACGGACGCCATAGCAGGCGCAGGGCTTCATGCCAGCCGGCATCCCAGGCCTTGAGCCCGACGTACAGCAATGGCAGCAGGCTCATGGCCACCAGGAACAGCACGGGCAGCACCACCCAGATGGACGGGCGCTTGCGCTTGGGGACGAAGCGCGCCAAGGCGGGCGAGGGCAGGGCGGCAGTCATCAGAGCAGGCCAACCTCACGTTCCAGCTCGATGGCTTCCTCGGCATTGCCAAGGTCGGCCGGCGAGATCTTCGGCGGGCGCAGCTCATCGAACGGCTTCAGGCCACGGTCAGAGACCATGCCTTTATGCAGCGGGTATTCGGCGGTGGTCTGGGTGATCACGCGCTGGCCTTCTTCGCTGGCCATCCAGTTGAGCAGGGCCTGTGCTTCTTTCGGATGCTTGCTGGCCTTGACCGCAGCGGCGCCGGAGATGGTCACCAGGTTGCCGGCGTCGCCGTCGGCCAGGTAGTACAGCTTGGAGTCGAGCTTGCCGCGCTCGCGCTCCAGGGCGTACCAGTAGTAGTTGTTCACCAGCACGGCGGCGACTTCGCCCTTCTCCACGGCCTTCAGTGCGACCATGTTGTTGGTGTAGGTCTTGCCGAAGGCTTTCAGGCCGGTCAGCCATTCTTCGGTGGCTTCGCGCCCGTGCATCTTGAGGATGGCCACCGCCTGTTCCTGGAAGGCGCCGCTGGTGGGCACGTAGCCGACACGGCCGTCCCATTCGGGGCCGGCGAAATCCATCACCGTGGTCGGCAGGTCTTTCTCATCGATCTTCTTCGGGTTGTAGACCACCACGCGGGTGCGCGCGGTAACGCCCATCCAAGTGCCGTTGGCGCCCACGTATTCCTTGGGCAGCATGTTCAGGGTGGCGTCGTCGATCTTCGCCAGTAGGCCCAGTTCGCCCAGGTTGTTCAGCGGTGGCGACTCTTCGGTATAGATGATGTCGGCCGGCGAGCGTTCGCCTTCCTCGATGATCTGGCTGGCCAACTGGTTGCTGCTGCCCTTGCGAATATTGATATGAATGCCGGTCTTGGCCTCGTAGGCCTTGGCGATGGCTTCACCGATTTCCTTGTGCTGGCCGTTGTACATCGTCAACGTGACCGGTTCGTCTGCCAGGGCGGCCGGAGCGCCGATCACCAGGCTCAGAACTGCGGCGGCCAGGGAGCGCATCAGCGGTTGCGGGCGGATCGTCATGCGGGTATTTCCTCGCTTACGGCTACATATTTGGAAACAATGGTAAACGAAATTGTTTCTCAAATGGGCGCATGTCGGGAAATTCATGGGTAGACGAAGGAGGGGCTGCCCGGCGACATGAAATCGCAGGCAAGAAAAAACCCACTAGCAAGCTAGTGGGTTTTTGTATGGTGCCCAGGAGAAGACTCGAACTTCCACGACCGTTAAGTCACTGATACCTGAAACCAGCGCGTCTACCAATTCCGCCACCTGGGCAAAGCTTTGCATTGTCTGCTGAAGGCGACTTTCGTCTGCTTTCACACAGTAGTAACAGATCCTTGGTCATCTGTTACTTGAAAATTTTTGGTGCCCAGGAGAAGACTCGAACTTCCACGACCGTTAAGTCACTGATACCTGAAACCAGCGCGTCTACCAATTCCGCCACCTGGGCACACATTCGAGATTAAAAGATGCTTTACAGCGTCGTTCATCTCTACTACAACTCCGGGGTTGTCCGTCGTTGTGGTGCGCACTATACGGACGCTCCTGATGGCTGTAAAGCCCCTGATCGAAAAAAAATTCAAAAAATTCAACCCGTTGATTCCACGCGCCTATTTCCGTTCGGCGGATACCGCGTCGGGGCTGTCCAAGGCTGACATTTCCGGTTTCAATACGTCTATGCCAGAATTCATATCTATATACCCCAAGGTGAACCCCTTCTGATGGCCGATTGGCAATCCCTCGATCCCGAGGCCGCTCGCGAAGCGGAAAAATACGACAACCCTATCCCCAGCCGTGAGCTGATCCTGCAGCGCCTCGCCGACCGTGGCGAGCCGGCTGCCCGCGAACAGCTGGCCGAAGAGTTCGGTCTTTACGAAGAAGACCAGATCGAAGCCCTGCGCCGCCGCCTGCGTGCCATGGAGCGCGACGGTCAGCTTATCTATACCCGGCGCGGCACCTATGCCCCGGTGGACAAGCTCGACCTTATTTGTGGCCGTGTCTCCGGGCACCGTGACGGCTTCGGCTTCCTCATCCCCGACGATGGTAGCGAGGACCTGTTCCTCAGCCCGGCACAGATGCGTCTGGTGTTCGATGGCGACCGCGGCCTGGCCCGGGTCTCCGGTGTAGACCGCCGTGGCCGTCGCGAAGGCGTGCTGGTAGAGATCATCTCCCGCGCCCATGAAAGCGTGGTTGGTCGCTACTTCGAAGAAGGCGGCATCGGCTACGTAACCCCTGACAATCCGAAAATCCAGCAGGAAGTCCTGGTCACTGCCGGACGCAACGGCGGCGCCAAGATCGGCCAGTTCGTGTCGATCAAGATCACTCACTGGCCAACCCCACGCTTCCAGCCGCAGGGTGATGTGGTCGAGGTGATCGGCAACTACATGGCTCCGGGCATGGAAATCGACATCGCCCTGCGCAGCTATGACATCCCGCATGTCTGGCCACAGGAAGTGATCAAGGAAGCGCGCAAGTTCCGCTCCGAAGTCGAGGAAAAAGATAAAGAGAAGCGCATCGACCTGCGTCATCTGCCTTTCGTCACCATCGACGGCGAAGACGCTCGCGACTTCGACGATGCGGTGTATTGCGAACCGTTGGGCAAGCTGCGCATGTTCTCCGGCGGCTGGCGCCTGTACGTGGCGATCGCCGACGTTTCCAGCTACGTGCGCCTGGGCTCGGCGCTGGATACCGAAGCGCAGCAACGGGGTAACTCGGTGTACTTCCCCGAGCGCGTCGTGCCGATGCTGCCCGAAGAACTGTCCAACGGCCTGTGCTCGCTGAACCCGCACGTCGATCGCCTGGCCATGGTCTGCGAAATGACCATCAACAAGGCCGGCCAGATGGTCGACTACCAGTTCTACGAGGGTGTGATCCACTCCCACGCGCGCCTGACCTACAACAAGGTCAGCAGCATGCTCGAGCATTCCCGCACCCGCGAAGGCAAGGCACTGCGCGAGGAGTACAGTGCGGTGTTGCCGGACCTGAAGAGCCTTTATGCCCTGTACAAGGTGCTCCTGGCGGCCCGTCACACCCGCGGTGCAATCGACTTCGAGACCCAGGAAACCCGGATCATCTTCGGTGAAGATCGCAAGATCGACGAAATCCGTCCGACCGTGCGCAACGACGCCCACAAGCTGATCGAGGAATGCATGCTGGCGGCCAACGTTGCGACGGCCGAGTTCCTGCAGAAACACAACGTGCCTGCGCTGTACCGCGTGCACGATGGTCCACCGCCCGAGCGTCTGGAAAAGTTGCGCGCATTCCTCGGTGAGCTGGGCCTGAGTCTGCACAAAGGCAAGGACCCTTCGCCTAAGGACTACCAGGCACTGCTGGCGAGCATCGCCGGGCGCCCGGACTTCCACCTGATCCAGACCGTCATGCTGCGCTCGCTGAGCCAGGCGGTGTACAGCGTCGAGAACAACGGCCACTTCGGCCTGAACTACGAGGCCTACACCCACTTCACCTCGCCGATCCGTCGTTACCCGGACCTGCTGGTGCACCGCGCCATCCGCAGCGTGATCCGCTCCAAGGTGGACACCCCGCACGTCAAGCGTGCCGGTGCCATGAGTATTCCCAAGGCGCGCATCTACCCGTACGACGAGAACAGTCTCGAGCAGATGGGCGAGCAGTGCTCGATGACCGAGCGCCGCGCCGACGAAGCTACCCGCGACGTGGTCAACTGGCTCAAGTGCGAGTACATGCGTGATCGCGTCGGCGAGACCTTCCCTGGCGTGATCACCGCGGTGACCGGCTTTGGCCTGTTCATCGAACTGACCGACATCTATGTCGAAGGCCTGGTGCATGTTAGCGCCCTGCCGGGTGACTACTACCACTTCGATCCTGTGCATCACCGCCTGTCCGGTGAGCGTAGCGGCCGCAGCTTCCGCCTGGGCGACACGGTCGAGGTTAAGGTCATGCGTGTCGACCTCGAGCAGCGCAAGATCGACTTCGAAATGTCGGAGAAGACCGTCACTGCACCGGTCGGCCGCAAGCCACGCGCTGCCGCGCAACCGGTGGCCGAGCAGGCGCCTGCCGTCGAAGCGAAGATTTCGCCCAAGCCGCGCAGCCGCAAGAGCGAGGCCTCCGAGGCGTACTTCCCGAAAGACGCGGTGCAGCGCAATGCCGAGGTGCGCAAGAGTCGTGAAATGAAGAAGGCGCTGATGGGCGAGGCGCGTGCCAGCGGCCATGCCGGCGGCAAGTCGGAAAAAGGTGGCAAGTCATCCGGCAAGCCGACCAAGCATCGCAAGGGGCCGCCCAAGTCCGGCGCGCCACGCAAGGGCAAGAACAAGTCATGAGTCAGCTGGAAAAGATCTACGGCGTGCATGCCGTGCAGGCACTGCTGCAACACCACCCCAAGCGGGTAAAGCAGATCTGGCTGTCCGAAGGGCGCAGTGAGCCACGCATCCAGGCTCTGCTGGAGCTGGCTGCGCAGAATCGCGTTCAGATCGGCCAGGCCGAGCGCCGTGAGCTCGACGCCTGGGTCGAAGGTGTGCACCAGGGGGTGGTTGCCGAGGTGAGCCCGAGCCAGGTGTGGGGCGAGGCGATGCTCGACGAACTGCTCGAGCGCACCGAGACGCCGCCCTTGATCCTGGTGCTCGATGGCGTCACCGACCCGCATAACCTCGGCGCCTGCCTGCGCACCGCCGATGCGGCCGGGGCGACCGCCGTGGTGATCCCCAAGGACAAGTCCGCGACCCTGACCGGCGTGGTGCGCAAGGTGGCCTGCGGCGCCGCCGAGGTGATGCCACTGGTGGCCGTGACCAACCTGGCACGTACCCTGGAGAAACTCCAGCAGCGCGGACTGTGGGTGGTCGGAACCGCTGGCGAGGCCGAACAGGAAATCTACCAGCAGGACCTGACCGGTCCGCTGGTGATGATCATGGGGGCCGAAGGCAAGGGCATGCGCCGCCTGACCCGTGAACACTGTGATTTCCTGGTGAAGTTGCCGATGGGTGGCAGCGTCAGCAGCCTGAACGTTTCGGTGGCCACCGGGGTGTGCCTGTTCGAGGCAGTGAGGCAGCGTCAGGCCAAGCGCTGATCTGACCGTGTGCGGGAGCGGCGCACCGCCGCTCCCTCGTTGTTTCTCAGGCTTGCGGCCTGTTGGGCGAATATGTTTCCGGCTGTTCAAATATTCGCCAACCTCCTTGCTTGTCCTTCCCGGCTTCTCTACAATTGCGCCCCTTGCCGAGCTGGCAGGCGCGCATGTGCCTTCTCTCTAGGGCAAGACATACAGTGTCATTCACTCCTTGTCTGACCAGGTTGCTGGCAGACTACTAACCCGTAAGGAGCATTCATGCGTCATTACGAAATCATCTTCCTGGTTCACCCGGACCAGAGCGAGCAAGTCGGCGGCATGGTTGAGCGTTACACCAAGCTGATCGAAGAAGATGGTGGCAAGATCCACCGCCTGGAAGACTGGGGCCGTCGTCAACTGGCCTACGCAATCAACAATGTTCACAAGGCTCACTACGTGATGCTGAACGTTGAGTGCTCCGGCAAGGCCCTGGCCGAGCTGGAAGACAACTTCCGCTACAACGATGCCGTGATCCGTAACCTGGTCATCCGTCGCGACGAAGCCGTCACCGGCCCGTCCGAGATGCTCAAGGCAGAAGAGAACCGCAGCGAGCGCCGTGAGCGTCGCGAACGTCCTGAGCATGCTGATGGCGCCGAAGGCGACGACAGCAATGACAGCGACAACAGCGATAACGCTGACGAGTAATCCACGGACCTTTTGAGGAGCCTATTACATGGCACGTTTCTTCCGTCGTCGTAAATTCTGCCGCTTCACTGCTGAAGACGTGAAAGAGATCGACTTCAAAGATCTCAACACCCTGAAAGCTTACGTATCCGAAACCGGCAAGATCGTTCCAAGCCGCATCACCGGTACCAAAGCTCGTTATCAGCGTCAGCTGGCCACCGCTATCAAGCGCGCCCGCTTCCTGGCCCTGCTGCCCTACACCGACAGCCACGGCCGCTGAGACCGGGTCGTCGACTAAGTAGCAAGGGATAGGCATGCGAGCGTTGGCAAGTTTCATCATGCGCGGTCGTGTGCAGGCCACCCTCGTGGTGGTCATCAGCGCGGTACTGCCGCTGCTGTTCTGGTTGAGTGCCGCCGCTGGGAGCCTGGTTCTCCTGCGGCGCGGGTTCAAGGACGCTTCATCGGTCATCGCCTGGGGCCTTCTGCCAGCGTTGATCATGGGGTTCTTCGGCGAACCGAGCACCTTGCTGGTGCTGCTGGGAACGCTGGGTCTGGCCGCCTTGTTGCGCGCTGGGCATTCGTGGACTCGGGTACTGCTGTCCAGTGTCGCGTTAGGCTTGCTATACAGCCTGATCCTGGATGCGGTGATGCGCGAGACCTTCGAGGTGCTGGCCAAGGCGCTTGAAAAAGCCCTGCCGCAGTTCGAGGGCCAACCGGTACTACCTGGTGAGCTGATCGGCCCTTTGCTGGTCGCTTCCAGTGCGGTAATGCTGCAGCTGTTCAGCCTGCTGGCTTTGATGCTGGCGCGGTATTGGCAGGCTGCGTTGTACAACCCCGGTGGTTTCGGGCGCGAGTTTCGCGAGCTGAGGCTGCCGCTGGTACCGATGCTGGTGCTGGTGTCATTGATGGTGTTGGGCCCGTTCATCGGGTCGCAGTTCATCGTCCTGGCCAGTGCGTCCAGTCTGGTGCTGCTGCTCGCTGGCATCGCCCTCATTCATGGGTTGGTGGCACAAGGGCGACTAGCTGGTTTCTGGCTGGTGGGGATGTACGTGACGCTGCCGCTGCTCATGCAGCTGATGTATCCGTTGCTCGTGGTTCTGGCCATTGTCGACAGCCTGATTGATTTTCGCGGTCGCAAGTCCCCTTCACAGGGTGACGACTCCGCGAACGGTGAAGGTTAAAAGTTAAGAGGTTTTACCAAATGGAACTGATCCTGCTGGAAAAAGTCGCCAACCTGGGCAACCTGGGCGACAAAGTAAACGTTAAGGCTGGTTACGGCCGTAACTTCCTGCTGCCATTCGGCAAGGCCACCGTTGCCAACGCCGCCAACCTGGCTGCGTTCGAAGAGCGCCGCGCCGAGCTGGAAAAAGCCGCAGCAGACAAGAAAGCTTCGGCTGAAAGCCGCGCTGCCCAACTGGCCGAGCTGGAAGTGACCATCACTGCCACCGCTGGCGACGAAGGCAAGCTGTTCGGTTCGATCGGCACCCACGACATCGCTGACGCCCTGACCGCCTCCGGCGTTGAAGTGGCCAAGGCTGAAGTTCGCCTGCCGAACGGCACTATCCGTCAGGTTGGCGAATACGACGTAGCCGTGCACCTGCACAGCGACGTTGAAGCTACCGTACGTGTGGTTGTCGTAGCTGCCTAAGCTGCCTTAATCGACTGGCCCCTCGTGGGTCAGGCGGTTAACATCGGGCACGGTCCTGTTTTGCGCAGGCCGTGCCCTTTGTCTTTTTCATCTTGCAGAATTTTTCGTGGCCATGAACGAGATCACCACCCCCGAACAACTCGACCTGCAAACCGCTGCCCTGAAGGTGCCGCCGCATTCCATCGAGGCCGAACAGGCCGTGCTCGGTGGCCTGATGCTGGACAACAACGCCTGGGAGCGAGTGCTGGACCAGGTGTCGGACGGCGATTTCTACCGGCATGACCATCGCCTGATCTTCCGCGCCATCCACAAGCTGGTGGACGCGAACCAGCCGTTCGACGTGGTCACCTTGCACGAACAGTTGGACAAGGAAGGTGTGTCCACCCAGGTGGGCGGCTTGGCGTATCTGGCCGAGCTGGCCAAGAACACCCCGTCGGTGGCCAACATCAAGGCCTACGCCGCGATCATCCGTGAGCGGGCCACGCTGCGACAGCTGATCAGCATCAGCACCGACATCGCCGACAACGCCTTCAACCCCCAGGGCCGTAACGCCGAAGAGATCCTCGATGACGCCGAACGGCAGATCTTCCAGATCGCCGAGGCGCGGCCGAAGACCGGTGGGCCGGTGGGGGTCAACGAACTGTTGACCATGGCCATCGATCGCATCGACACACTGTTCAACTCCGACAGCGATATCACGGGCGTGTCCACTGGCTTCACCGACCTGGATGAAAAAACCAGCGGCTTGCAGGCGGCAGACCTGATCATCGTCGCGGGCCGGCCGTCGATGGGCAAGACCACCTTCGCCATGAACCTGGTGGAAAACGCCGTGTTGCGCAGCGATAAGGTGGTGCTGGTGTTCTCCCTGGAGATGCCCGGTGAATCGCTGATCATGCGTATGCTGTCGTCGCTCGGGCGCATTGACCAGACCAAGGTGCGTTCCGGCCAACTGGACGACGACGACTGGCCGCGGCTGACTTCGGCGGTGAACCTGTTGAACGACCGCAAACTGTTCATCGATGACACTGCCGGCATCAGCCCCTCGGAAATGCGTGCGCGTACCCGCCGCTTGGCGCGAGAGCATGGCGAGATTGCCATGATCATGGTCGATTACCTGCAGCTGATGCAGATCCCGGGTTCGGCCGGTGACAACCGAACCAACGAGATTTCCGAGATCTCCCGCTCGCTCAAGGCGCTGGCCAAGGAATTCAACTGCCCGGTAATCGCCCTGTCACAGCTCAACCGCTCCCTCGAGCAGCGTCCCAACAAGCGCCCGGTCAACTCCGACTTGCGTGAATCGGGTGCGATCGAGCAGGACGCCGACGTGATCATGTTCGTTTACCGCGACGAGGTGTATCACCCGGAAACCGAACACAAGGGCGTGGCCGAGATCATCATCGGCAAGCAGCGTAACGGCCCCATCGGCTTCGTGCGCCTGGCGTTCATCGGCAAGTACACCCGTTTCGAGAATCTCGCGCCGGGCATGTATAACTTCGACGACGACGAATAAAACCATCGGGCTGGGCTGGCCCCTGTGGGAGCGGATCGTGGGAGCGGGCTTACCCGCGATGGCGATGGTGAATTCCCCGATGTCAACGCGAGGCAAGCTCGCTCCCACAGTGATATTTGTTGGCACGCTTGAATCCGACCACCACCGTCGGATTTGGTCAAAATTTGTGCTATATTTCGCGCCCGCGATTTCCCTGCACTTTAAAACCGGTCACTGACATGCAAGCAGCCAAACCACTCTACGACTATCCCAAGTACTGGGCCGAATGCTTCGGGCCAGCGCCGTTCCTGCCGATGAGCAGGGAGGAGATGGATCAGCTCGGCTGGGATTCCTGCGACATCATCATCGTGACCGGTGACGCCTACGTCGACCACGCGTCGTTCGGCATGGCCATCATCGGTCGACTGCTCGAGGCCCAGGGCTTCCGGGTGGGCATCATCGCCCAGCCGAATTGGCAGTCGAAAGACGACTTCATGAAGCTCGGCGAGCCGAACCTGTTCTTCGGGGTCGCGGCGGGCAACATGGACTCGATGATCAACCGCTACACCGCGGACAAGAAAATTCGTTCCGACGACGCCTATACGCCTGGCGGCCTTGCCGGCAAGCGCCCGGACCGCGCCAGCCTGGTGTACAGCCAGCGCTGCAAGGAAGCCTACAAGCATGTGCCGATCGTGCTTGGTGGCATCGAGGCTTCGCTGCGCCGCATCGCCCACTACGACTACTGGCAGGATAAGGTCCGCCATTCGATCCTGGTCGACGCCAGCGCCGACATCCTGCTGTACGGCAACGCCGAACGAGCGATCGTCGAGGTTGCCCAGCGCCTGTCCCAGGGTGAAAGCATCGAGCACATCACCGATGTGCGCGGCACCGCGTTCATTCGTCGCGACACCCCGCAGGGCTGGTTCGAGATCGACTCCACCCGTATCGACCGCCCGGGCCGCGTCGACAAGATCATCAACCCGTACGTGAACACCCAGGACACCCAGGCCTGTGCCATCGAGCAGGCCAAGGGCGACCAGGAAGACCCGAACGAAGCCAAGGTGGTGCAGATCCTCGATAGCCCGAGCGTCACCCGCGAGAAGTCGGTGATCCGCCTGCCGTCGTTCGAGAAGGTGCGCAACGACCCGGTGCTCTACGCCCATGCCAACCGCGTGCTGCACATGGAGACCAACCCGGGCAACGCCCGCGCCCTGGTGCAGAAGCATGGCGACGTGGATGTGTGGTTCAACCCGCCACCCATTCCCATGACCACCGAGGAAATGGACTACGTGTTCGGCATGCCCTATGCGCGCATCCCGCACCCGGCGTATGGCAAGGAGCGCATCCCGGCGTACGAGATGATTCGCTTCTCGGTTAACATCATGCGTGGCTGCTTCGGTGGCTGCACCTTCTGCTCGATCACCGAGCACGAAGGCCGGATCATCCAGAACCGCTCCCACGAGTCGATCCTGCACGAGATCGAGGAGATGCGCGACAAGGTGCCGGGCTTCACCGGCGTGGTCTCCGACCTCGGCGGCCCGACCGCCAACATGTACCGCATCGCCTGCAAGAGCCATGAAATCGAGAAGCACTGCCGCAAGCCGTCGTGCGTGTTCCCGGGCATCTGCGAGAACCTCAACACCGACCACAGCTCGCTGATCGAGCTGTACCGCAAGGCTCGTGCCCTGCCGGGGGTGAAGAAGATCCTGATCGCCTCGGGCCTGCGCTACGACCTGGCGGTGGAGTCGCCGGAGTACGTGCGTGAGCTGGTTACCCACCACGTCGGCGGTTACCTGAAGATTGCCCCGGAGCACACCGAGCGTGGTCCGCTGGACAAGATGATGAAGCCGGGCATCGGCACCTACGACCGCTTCAAGCGCATGTTCGAGAAGTTCTCGAAAGAGGCGGGCAAGGAGCAGTACCTGATCCCGTACTTCATCGCTGCCCACCCGGGCACCACCGACGAAGACATGATGAACCTGGCCCTGTGGCTCAAGGGCAACGGCTTCCGTGCCGACCAGGTGCAGGCGTTCTATCCGTCGCCGATGGCTTCGGCCACGGCCATGTACCACTCGGGCAAGAACCCGCTGCGCAAGGTCACCTACAAGAGCGAAGGGGTGGAGATCGTCAAGAGCGAGGAGCAGCGCCGCTTGCACAAGGCGTTCCTGCGCTATCACGATCCGAAGGGCTGGCCGATGCTGCGCGAAGCGCTGCAGCGCATGGGCCGCGCCGACCTGATCGGACCGGGCAAGCACCAGCTGATCCCGCTGCACCAGCCGGCGACCGACACTTACCAGAGTGCGCGGCGCAAGAACTCGACCCCGGCCGGGAGCCACAAGGTGGGCAAGGACCAGAAGATCCTCACCCAGCACACCGGCCTGCCGCCGCGCGCCAGCGATGGCAGCAAGCCGTGGGACAAGCGCGAGAAGGCCAAGGCCGAGGCGTTCGCCCGCAACCAGCAGGCGGCCAAGGAACGCAAGGAAGCGGCCAAGGGTGGCAAGGGCAAGAAGCCGCGCCAGCCGGTGATTCCGCGCTGATCATCAAAGGGGCTGCAAAGCAGCCCCTTCCTGGTCAATCAGGCTGTTTGTCGACCCACTTCGGCACCACGGGTGCAACGAAGCTGTCCATCCCGTCCAGCAACTCATCCGGCTGCTCCCCGAGCAACAGCATTGCCCGGTGCTGCGGCCGCACGAAGCCTTCCTCGACAATATGGTCGAGGAACCCGCCCAGCTTCGCGTAGAAACCATTCACATCCAGCAGCCCCAGCGGCTTGGCGTGATACCCCAGCTGCCCCCAGGTCCATACCTCGAACAGTTCCTCCAGCGTGCCCAGGCCACCTGGCAGGGCAATGAAGGCGTCGCTGAGTTCGGCCATGCGCGCCTTGCGCGCATGCATGCCGTCCACCACTTCAAGGCGGGTCAGGCCCTTGTGGCCGATTTCGGCGTTCATCAGGCTTTGCGGGATGATGCCGACGACTTCACCTCCCGCAGCCATGGCGGCATCGGCAACGGTGCCCATCAGGCCGACCGCGCCGCCGCCATAGACCAGCGTCAGGCCACGGCGGGCGATGGCCTGGCCGAGGGCGACGGCGGCTTCACGGTAGGCAGGGTTGGCACCGATGCTGGCGCCACAGAAGACACAAACGGAACGTACAGGCATTGCTTATCTCCCTTTACATGCGCGCACAGGGTAAGGCGCATGCCTGTCGGTTCCAAGGGGATCATTCGGGACGGGCGAACTCGCAGACCGCTGAACCGGCGGTACCGCAGGCGTAGGCTGCCAGCAGGCTGCGCATCATGTTGCTCAATGTCATGACATTTGCTCCTGATTGAGAGGTTGTCTCATCGTCCATTAAGAAGGCATGATGTGCACTTTGATTGGTTGTATACAATCCATTGAACAAATCTACTGGCTGGCGACTTGACACCCCTTGACCCATATCAGGTACGGGCGTCCTGTTTTCAGGCAGTCTCGCAATTGATAAAACCCTGCCAAGGAGATTCATGATGTTTGCGAAAGCTGTAGCGGTATCCCTGCTGACCCTCGCCAGCGCCTCCGTCTTCGCTGCTGACAAGTGCTCGGTGACTGTCGACTCGACTGACCAGATGTCCTTCAATACCAAGGAAATCACCGTCGACAAGAGCTGCAAGGAGTTCACCGTAAAACTGACCCACTCCGGCAGCCTGCCGAAGAACGTCATGGGGCATAACCTGGTGATCAGCAAGACCGCCGACATGCAAGGCATCGCCACCGAAGGCATGTCGCAAGGCCTGGACAAGGACTACATCAAGGCCGACAACGCCGCGATCATCGCCCACACCAAGATGATCGGCGCTCCTGAGAAAGAAACCGAAGTGAAGTTCGATGCCACCAAACTGGAAGCTGGCGGCGACTACAGCTTCTTCTGCACCTTCCCGGGCCACATCTCGATGATGAAGGGCAAGGTCGTCGTCAAGTAATCAAAACCTGACGCAATACCCTGTGGGAGCGGCCTTGCACCGCGATGGCGATGGTGAATCCACCACGTCATCGCAGGGCAAGGCCGCTCCCACAGTTGTTTCTAAGCCTGATCAAGGGGCGAACGGCAGCTCGCGCTTGTGCTGGGTCTTGCGGTAGGTAGCGACGATGATGTCGAACGCCTCCTGGCTCACCGGCTCACCGTGCAGGAAGGCGTCGATCTGCTGGTAGGTCACGCCGTGGGACGCTTCGTCCGGCTTGCCCGGTTCAAGGTCTTCCAGGTCTGCGGTCGGTACTTTCTCCACCAGCGATTCCGGCGCGCCAAAGCTGCGCGCAATGGCCCGCACCTGGTTTTTCACCAGCCCGCTCAGCGGTGCCAGGTCGCAGGCACCATCACCAAACTTGGTGAAGAAGCCCATTACCGCTTCGGCTGCATGGTCCGTGCCGATCACCAGGCCGGCACGGGCGCCGGCGACGGTGTATTGGGCGACCATGCGCGTGCGCGCCTTGACGTTGCCGACGACGAAGTCGACCAGGGTCGGCGAGCCGTTTTTCAGTTCCTCGACCTCTGCCGCCAAGGCCTTTACGGCTGGGGCGATGTCGATGGTGTGCACCTCGTCGGCCTTGATCACCTCCAGGCAGGCCTGGGCGTCGTGCTCGTCGTGCTGCACGTGGTATGGCAGGCGTACGGCGATGAAGGTATAGGCCTTGTCGCCGGTCTCGGCGCGCAGTTCGTTGATGGCGCGCTGGGCGAGGAGGGCGGCGGTCAGCGAGTCGACACCGCCACTGATGCCCAGTACCAGGGTCTTGAGCCGGGCATTGGCCAGGCAGTCCTTGATGAACGCCACGCGTCGGGCCACTTCCTGCTCGAGGGCGGCGGCATCGGCGAACGGCGGCTGCACCTTGAGCGCCTGGGCAATCTCTTGCTGAACGGCTTGCATGGGTTACTCCTTGCTGGGGACTTTGAATACATGGCGCATGTAGGCAACGAAGTTTTCGTCGCGGCACTGGGTCTTGGCGGCTTCGTCGGAGATCTTTGCCACCGGCGAGCCGTTGCAGTCGGTCATTTTAAGCACGATGCTCATGGGCGCCACGCCGGGAATGTCACAGGTCAGGTTGGTGCCGATGCCGAAGCTGACATTGATGCGCCCACGCAGGGCCCGGAAGATCTCCAGCGAGCGGGTCAGGTTCAGGCCATCGGAGAACACCAGGGTCTTGGTCATCGGGTCGATACCTAGCTTCTGGTAATGGGCGATGGCCTTTTCCGCCCAGGCCACCGGCTCGCCCGAGTCATGGCGCAGGCCATCGAACAGCTTGGCGAAGTACAGGTCGAAATCCTTCAGGAAGGCATCCATGGTGATGCAATCGGTCAAGGCGATGCCGAGCAGTCCGCGGTATTCGCGCACCCAGCAGTCCAGGGCGGCGATCTGGCTGTCGATCAGTCGTGGGCCGAGCTGCTGGTGGGCCATGATCCATTCATGGGCCATGGTGCCCAGGGGCTTGATATCCAGTTTCCATGCCAGGTCGACGTTGCTGGTGCCGACGAAGCGGCCCGGGAACTCATCGCGCAGCACCCGTACCACGTCTTCCTGCACGCGGCTGGAGAAGCGCCGGCGGGTGCCGAAGTCGGCTACCTGCAGTTCGGCCAGTTCGTCGTCGCTGGCGTGGGCGCGCAGCCAGTCGAACTTGCGATATAGCTGGTCGCGGGCTTCGGCCAGGCGCATGCGCGGATGCAGGTGGCGGTTGCGCACTTCGCTGATGATGGCCAGCAGCGGCACTTCGAACAGGATCACATGCAGCCATGGGCCTTTCAGGCGGAGAAACAGTTGGTCGTTCTCGATGCCGATGCGCACATAGCGCAGGTTGAAGCGGAACAGGCGCAGGAAACGCAGGAAGTCCGGCTTGAGGAAGCTGATGCGCTCGAGGAAGGCCAGTTGGCCGTCATCCAGGGTCAGCTCGCTGAGCAGCTCGAGCTGGTTGCGGATCTCGCCCAAGTAGGGGCGCAGGTCCTCGCCGTTGCGGCAGCGAAACTCCCATTCGACATCGGCGTCCGGGTAGTTGTGCAGGACGCCCTGCATCATCGTGAGCTTGTAGAAGTCGGTGTCGAGCAGGTTGTGCACGATGCGCTCGGCGAATGCGCTCTCGCTCATCAGGGGGAAGCTCCAAGGCGGGCAATAGCGACCATTGTGCCAGATCGCGGGGCAAGCCCGCTCCCACGCCGCCCACGATATTGGCCTCTGCAGGTAATTTTCCGTGTGCCAGCTAGCCTTCAAACAGTGCTCCCTGTAGCAGTCGCGCACCAGTGGTGTGCAGTTCGGTGACGTCCGCTGTTACAGCGCGGTTGCACGTTAACACTTGCGAGGGTTGCAATGATGGCAGGCGCTGGTTGCTCCTTGTCTAGGCGTGTTGGTGTCACTTGTCGTGCGGCAGACGGTTGCACGCTCAGTAAAGAAAAGGCCGCCGGTCGCCTCTGTCCACCCCTTGTCGTGTGTTTTCCCGGAAGACAAAACCACTGGCACGGCCCTTGCTCGGAGCACAGGGCTGAGAAGTTGTAGTGCCAACCAAAAAAATATTCTAGGAGCACCACCTCATGTCGCAGACGTTTTACAAGAAAGGTTTCCTGGCACTGGCTGTAGCCACCGCACTGGGTGTTTCTTCGTATGTTCAGGCCGACATCAAGATCGGCGTCGCGGGCCCGATGACCGGAGCCAACGCAGCGTTTGGCGAGCAGTACATGAAAGGTGCGCAGGCCGCGGCCGACGTGATCAACAAGGCTGGCGGCGTCAACGGCGAGCAGATCGTCCTGGTCAAGGGCGATGACGCTTGTGAACCGAAACAGGCCGTGGCCGTGGCCAACCGCCTGGTCGACCAGGACAAGGTGGCGGGCGTGGTCGGTCACTTCTGTTCCTCCAATACCATCCCCGCTTCCGAGGTTTACGACGAGGCCGGTGTGATCGCCATCACTCCCGGCTCCACCAACCCGCAGGTGACCGAGCGCGGCCTGTCCGCGATGTTCCGCATGTGCGGCCGTGACGACCAGCAGGGCATCGTCGCCGGCAACTACATTGTCGATGTGCTCAAGGGCAAGAAGGTGGTGGTGCTGCACGACAAGGACACCTATGGCCAGGGCCTGGCCGACGCGACCAAGGCGCAGCTTGAAAAGCGTGGCGTCAAACCCGTGCTGTACGAAGGCCTGACCCGTGGTGAGAAAGATTTCAGTGCCGTGGTCACCAAGATCCGTTCCGCGGGTGCCGACGTTGTCTACTTCGGCGGCCTGCACCCGGAGGCCGGCCCGCTGGTGCGCCAGCTGCGCGAGCAGGGGCTGAAAGACGTCAAGTTCATGTCCGATGACGGCATCGTCACCGACGAACTGGTCACCACCGCCGGTGGCGCGCAGTACGTCGAAGGCGTGTACATGACCTTCGGCGCCGACCCGCGCCTGCTGCCCGACAGCAAGGCGGTGGTCGAGGAGTTCCGCAAGAACGGCACCGAGCCTGAAGGCTACACCCTGTATGCCTACGCCTCGGTCCAGGCCCTGGCCGCCGCGTTCAACGGCGCCAAGTCGAACAAGGGCGAGGACGCCGCCAAGTGGCTCAAGGCCAACCCGGTCAAGACCGTCATGGGCGAGAAGAAGTGGGACCAGAAGGGCGACCTGACCGTCTCCGACTACGTGGTCTACCAGTGGGATGCCAAAGGCAAGTACCACCAGCTGGAAAAACAACAATAACAATGGCTGACGGCCCGGGCGCGCACTGCCCCGGGCCATAGCCCCGCGGTACCTGTCTTTGTCAGTAGATGTGCACAGTTCTGCGCTGCGAGGGCCGCTGCATCCGGGCCCTGCGTGGTCGGCGCTCGTGCAATCTCAATCAGGTGAGATTGCGTTATGGATGGTATTTTCCTGCAGCAACTGGTCAACGGCCTGACCCTCGGGTCGGTCTACGGCCTGATCGCCATCGGCTACACAATGGTCTATGGCATCATCGGCATGATCAACTTCGCGCACGGCGAGGTGTACATGATCTCCGCGTACCTCGCGGCGATCAGCCTGGCATTGCTGGCCTACTTCGGTATCGAGTCGTTTCCGCTGCTGATGCTGGGCACCCTGTTGTTCACCATCGTCGTCACTGGCGTCTATGGCTTCACCATCGAACGCATCGCCTACAAACCCCTGCGCAACTCCACCCGCCTGGCGCCCTTGATCAGCGCCATCGGCATTTCGCTGATCCTGCAGAACTACGCGCAGATCAGCCAGGGCGCCCGCCAGCAAGGCGTGCCGACCCTGCTCGAAGGCGCCATGCGCGTCGAAGTGGGCACCGGCTTCGTGCAGCTCACCTACACCAAGATCTTTATCCTGGTGGCCGCTTTCGTCGGCATGGGCCTGCTCACCTACGTGATCAAGTACACCAAGCTCGGGCGCATGTGCCGGGCCACGCAACAAGACCGCAAGATGGCCTCGATCCTGGGCATCAATACTGACCGGGTGATCTCCTACGTGTTCGTCATCGGCGCTGTGATGGCTGCGCTGGCGGGCGTGCTGATCACCATGAACTACGGCACCTTTGACTTCTACGCCGGCTTCATCATCGGCATCAAGGCCTTCACCGCCGCGGTGCTCGGCGGCATCGGCTCGCTGCCGGGAGCCATGCTTGGCGGGATCATCCTGGGGATTTCCGAATCGTTGTTCTCCGGCCTGATCAACTCCGACTACAAGGACGTGTTCAGCTTCTCGCTGCTGGTGATGATCCTCATCTTCCGTCCCCAAGGCCTGCTGGGTCGCCCGCTCGTGGCTAAGGTGTGAAACATGTCCGTTGCCAATACTGCCTCTACTTCGCAAACCAAGGGTTTCGACCTTAAACGCAGCCTGCTGGAGACCATCGTCGCCGGCTTGCTGGCCCTTATCGTCTTCGGCCCCGTCGTCGGCGTGGTGCTCGATGGCTACACGTTCAACGCCGAACCCGCCCGCGTCGCCTGGCTGGTCGGCGGCGTGATGATCGGGCGTTTCATCCTCAGCCTGTTCCTGCAGACGCCGACCGGCCAACGCATGCTCCAGGGCTTCGACAGCGGTGGCTCGGGCGTGCATGTGCTGGCGCCGAACTACAAGTCGCGCCTGCGCTACATCATCCCGGCGCTGATCGTCATCGCCATCGTGTTCCCGATCTTCGCCAACAAGTACCTGCTGACCGTGGTCATCCTCGGCCTGATCTACGTGCTGCTGGGGCTGGGCCTGAACATCGTGGTCGGCCTGGCCGGCCTGCTCGACCTGGGTTATGTGGCGTTCTACGCCATCGGTGCCTACGGCCTGGCGCTGGGCTATCAATACCTGGGCCTGGGCTTCTGGAGCGTGCTGCCACTGGCGGCCATTGCCGCGGCGCTGGCGGGGTGCATCCTCGGCTTCCCGGTGTTGCGCATGCATGGCGACTACCTGGCCATCGTCACCCTCGGCTTCGGCGAGATCATCCGCCTGGTGCTGAACAACTGGCTGTCGTTCACCGGCGGCCCCAACGGCATGCCGGCGCCGTCGCCGACGTTCCTGGGCCTGGAGTTCGGCCGGCGGGCCAAGGACGGCGGGGTGCCGATCCACGAGTTCTTCGGCTTCGAATACAACGCCAACCTCAAGTTCGTGTTCATCTACGCGGTGCTGTTCCTGGTGGTGCTGGCGGTGCTGTACATCAAGCACCGGCTGACCCGCATGCCGGTGGGCCGCGCCTGGGAAGCCTTGCGCGAGGACGAGATCGCCTGCCGCTCGATGGGCCTGAACCACGTACTGGTCAAGCTTTCCGCGTTCACCCTCGGCGCGTCCACCGCAGGCCTTGCCGGGGTGTTCTTCGCCACCTACCAGGGCTTCGTCAACCCATCGTCGTTCACCTTCTTCGAGTCCGCGCTGATCCTGGCCATCGTCGTGCTCGGCGGCATGGGCTCGACCGTGGGCGTGGTGATCGCGGCGTTCGTGCTGACCGTGGCGCCGGAGCTGCTGCGCAGCTTCTCCGAGTACCGGGTGCTGCTGTTCGGCGTGCTGATGGTGCTGATGATGATCTGGCGACCGCGGGGGCTGATCCGCATCAGCCGTACCGGCGTGGTCCCGCGTAAAGGAGTGGCGCCATGAGCGACGAAGTCATTCTGTCTGTAGATAACCTGATGATGCAGTTCGGTGGGATCAAGGCGCTCAGCGATGTCAGCCTGCAGGTCAAACGCAACCAGATCTTCGCCCTGATCGGCCCCAATGGCGCTGGCAAGACCACGGTGTTCAACTGCCTCACGGGCTTCTACAAGGCCACCGGCGGGCGGATCGAACTGAACGTGCGCGGCAGCCATACCAACGTCATCCAACTGCTCGGCGAGCGCTTCCGGGCGGCGGACTTCGTTTCGCCGGCACGCTTTGCCAACCGCCTGTACTACAAGATGTTCGGTGGCACCCACCTGGTCAACCGCGCCGGGCTGGCGCGCACCTTCCAGAACATCCGCCTGTTCAAGGAAATGTCGGTGGTTGAGAACCTGCTGGTGGCCCAGCACATGTGGGTCAACCGCAACCTCCTGGCCGGGGTGCTCAATACCCCGGGCTACCGCAAGGCCGAGAGCGATGCCCTCGACCATGCGTTCTACTGGCTGGAGGTGGTCGACCTGGTGGACTGCGCCAACCGCCTGGCCGGCGAGCTGTCCTACGGCCAGCAGCGTCGCCTGGAGATTGCCCGGGCGATGTGCACGCGGCCGAAGATCATCTGCCTGGACGAACCGGCTGCCGGCCTCAACCCCCAGGAAACCGAAGCGCTGAGCCGCATGATCCGTGTGCTGCGCGACGAGCATGACATCACCGTGGTGCTGATCGAGCACGACATGGGCATGGTCATGAGCATCTCCGACCACATCGTCGTGCTCGACCACGGCAACGTGATCGCCGAAGGATCACCGCAGGATATCCGCCACAACCCGACGGTGATTGCCGCCTACCTGGGTGCCGACGAAGAGGAACTGACATGAGCGCGCCCATTCTCGAGCTGAAGGACCTGGATGTGTTCTATGGGCCGATCCAGGCCCTGAAGAAGGTCTCGATGCACATCAACGAAGGCGAGACGGTCAGCCTGATCGGCGCCAACGGCGCGGGCAAGTCCACGCTGTTGATGTCGATCTTCGGCCAGCCGCGCGCGGCATCCGGGCAGATCGTCTATCGCGGTACCGACATCACCCGCAAGTCGTCGCACTACATCGCGTCCAATGGCATCGCCCAGTCCCCGGAGGGGCGTCGCGTGTTCCCCGACATGACCGTCGAGGAAAACCTGATGATGGGCACCATCCCGATCGGCGACAAGCATGCAGATCAGGACATGCAGCGCATGTACGAGCTGTTTCCGCGGCTCAAGGAACGGCGCAACCAGCGGGCCATGACCATGTCCGGGGGGGAGCAGCAGATGCTGGCGATTGCCCGGGCGCTGATGAGCCGGCCCAAGCTGCTGCTGCTCGATGAGCCGTCGCTGGGCCTGGCGCCGATCGTGGTCAAGCAGATCTTCTCGACCCTGCGCGAGCTGGCGCAGACCGGGATGACCATCTTCCTGGTCGAGCAGAATGCCAACCATGCGTTGAAGCTGTCGGACAGGGCCTATGTGATGGTCAACGGGCAGATCCGCATGACCGGGACGGGACAGGAGCTGTTGGTCAACGAGGAGGTGCGTAACGCCTACCTGGGCGGGCACTGAAGTAAATCGCGGGGCAAGTCGGTGCGGCAACCCGACTTGCCCCGCTATGCGTTTTATGCCTTTCAGCACATGTGGACAACTTGTCGCATATCTTTCTCGAAGCACTCCACAACTCCCACGCAAGCCATTGTTTCCACAGCTGGAAAACTTTCCACGGATTATGTGGAACCGCCTGTGGAAAACATGGTGGCACCTTGCTCAAGCCCTTGTGTAGCAACGCTTCCAAGGATCTGTTCGTTTTTTGATCAGGTGTTGCTTGTGCATGATTTATCGAGGGTTTTTAGCAGTAGCGCGGTTCATCCACAGTTGTTCGGATTCTGTGGATAAGTCTGTGAAAAAACTTTGGACAGACCGCCGCAGACGGCAGGCTGAAAGCGTTGCGCCATCACGGGCAGATGTCCACAGCAGGCAAAGGTTCCCTGGAGCCGACGAGTTGCCCCCAATCTGTGGGGAAAGCCTTGTGGATAAGATGCGCATAGCCTCACGAAAGCCCGCAATCACGGGGCTTTTCAGCGTCTGTACGTTTTTTGACCAGTCGCTGAAACGGTTGTCGACAACGCTTGCGCCGGGCATGCTGCAAGCCCCGCCGAGTACACCCAAGGATAAGAGCATGACATCAACAGTATTCATCACTGGCGCGACCTCCGGTTTCGGTGAAGCCACCGCCCGCCGTTTCGCCGATGCCGGCTGGAAGCTGGTGCTCACCGGTCGCCGCAAGGAGCGCCTGGATGCGCTGTGCCAAGAACTCTCGGCCAAGACCGAGGTGCATGGGCTGGTGGTCGATGTGCGTGATCGCCAGGCCATGGAGGCCGCCATCGCCAGCTTGCCGCCGAGCTTCGACAAGCTCCAGGGCCTGGTCAACAATGCCGGCCTGGCATTGGGTGTGGATGCGGCGCAGAACTGCAGCCTGGACGACTGGGAAACCATGGTCGACACCAACATCAAGGGCCTGATGTACACCACCCGCCTGTTGCTGCCGCGCCTGATCGCCCACGGGCGCGGCGCGTCGATCCTCAATGTCGGTTCGGTGGCGGGCAACTACCCGTATCCGGGCGCGAATGTGTATGGCGGCACCAAGGCCTTCGTCGGCCAGTTCTCGCTGAGCCTGCGCTGCGACCTGCGCGGCACTGGCGTGCGGGTCAGCAACATCGAGCCGGGACTGTGCGAAAGCGAGTTCTCGCTGGTGCGTTTCGGCGGCGACCAGGCAAAGTACGACGCTACCTACGCCGGTGCCGAGCCGATCCAGCCGCAGGACATCGCCGAGACCATCTTCTGGATCCTCAACCAGCCGGCGCATATCAACATCAATAGCCTTGAGCTGATGCCGGTTAGCCAGGACTGGGCAGGGTTCTCGATCGACCGGTCGGTTAAAGGTTGATTCGCTGATGATCGCGGGGCAAGTCGCATCGGCGCACCGCCCCGCGATAGCGTCAGGTCAGGCGCTGCAGACCTTCGAGGCAAGTCGCCAAATGATAGGGCGTGGTCGACGGCATGTCATGGCGGCTCACCGCCCCCTCGCCATCGCGGCACTCATGCCAGCCGCCTTCATGCAGGAAGCGTGACTCCAGCGCCGTGAGTTGCTCAAGCAGCCGCGCCTCGCTTCCCGGCCGCAGGGCCAGTGCCCGCAGGTACTCCGCCTGGGCCCAGATACGCTGTGTCGCGTCGATCACCTTGCCGTCCACATCCAGCGTCGCCAGCACCGCAGCATCCTTTACGCCGCACTGTTCGGCGAAGTCGAAGGCCCGCTCGATGGAGGCATGCAGCGCAGTACCGCGCAGCAACCCGGAAGTGTCGAGCAGGTAGAACCATTCGAACTGGTGGCCCGGCTCGAACCAGTTATCCACAGCCCCGCGCGGCTTCTCCAGCATCAGGCCATGGGCCGGTTCGACGAACTGCGCCTGCAGCGCTTCGCACAGCTGCAGCAGCGATTGGCGAACGTCGTCGTCCTCACGTACGGCCAGCACCTGCAGGAAGGCCTCGGCCAAGTGCATCTGCGGGTTCTGCAGCGGGCCGCTGCCCAGGTCTGACCAATCCTCACCCAGGCTGGCCTCGTACAGGCCATCGTCGCGGGCGAACTGCTCGTGGATCACCTCGAGGGCGCCATTGAGCGTGGCCTCCACCAGCCCTTCGTCGACCTTGCCCAGGTAATGGGCGCAAGCGAAGACGATGAAGGCGTGGGTGTAGAGGTCCTTGCGCCGGTCCAGCGGCCTGCCCTGGGCGTCGATGCTGTAGAACCAACCGCCGTGTTCGGCGTCATGGAAGTGCTTCTGCAACGAACGGAACAATGCCGCGGCGCGTTCGGCCGCGCCAGGTTGTTCGATGCGGCTGCTGAACAGGTACAGCTGGCGGGCGCAGGCCATGGCCCGGTAGCGTTGCACTGGCAGTGGCCGGTGCCGGGTGTCCAAAGCTTCGTACGGCAGGGCCATGTCGGCGTTCCAGCCCGGGCCTTGCCACAGCGGCACGATGCGCTCGGCGAAGTGCTGTTGGAAACGGGTCAGTGCGGGGCGGGGGTCGGACATGGTGGCGCTCGTGGACGGTCGGGCAGGGCGCCATGGTAGCAGAAGTGGCCATCGGTTCGTGGGAACGGGCAGCGTGGGAGCGGCGATGCGGCGACCCGACTTGCCCCGCTATGGCGCTATCGCGGGGCAAGTCGGGTCGCCGCATCGCCGCTCCCATGATCCTGTTTGGGCAAAAGCGTCAGGCTGGATTGCCCAGCCCCTGCCAATGCCGAGCGCCGACAAAAATGAAGCGCAGTTGCTGGGTGATCTTTTCCTGTGCCGTCAGTGCCTGTGCATGGCCCGGTTCGGGGCTGTCGATCAGCTCGGGCAGGGTGGCGAACACGGTCTTGACCACCAGGTCGGCCATCACCGCCAAAGCGGCGCCGTCCAGGTGCCGCCAGCGCGGCATGCGCGCAAGGTCGGTGGCCAGGTCGCTGCTGATGTCCTGGCGCAGGCGGGCGATGGCCTGGCGCACCGGTTGCGAGCCGCCGTACTGCTCGCGGGCCAGGAACAGGAACTGCGCGCGGTGGGCGGCGACCACGTCGAGGAAGATGCGCACCGAGGCATCGGTGATACCACCCAGTTCGAATTCGTTATGGCGCACCAGGCGGATGGTCTGGCGGAAGGTGGTGTCCACCTCGGCGACCAGGGCCAGGCCCAGGGCATCCATGTCAGGGAAGTGGCGGTAGAAGCCGGTGGGCACGATGCCGGCGGCCTTGGCCACCTCGCGCAGGCTGATGCTGCCGAAACCCCGGCCGCTCTCCATGAGCAGGCAGGCGGCATCCAGCAGGGCCTGGCGGGTTTGTAGCTTCTGTTCGGCGCGCGGCAGCATGGGGCAGGCTTCTATGACGGTACGGCTGGGCATTCTGGATAGAAAAACGAAGCCCGGTCAATGGACCGGGCTTGGAGGGGAGCAGCTACCGCACGGAGGGTTGTTGTTTTCGGCCATGGCGATCAGCTCACACGGCTGAGTTCGACCAGGCGATCCGAGCCACCCTCGGCTACACGGTTGTTGCGTTCGTTGAGGCGATCGGAGCCACCTTCGGCGACACGGTCGTTGCGTTCGATCAGGCGATCGGAGCCACCTTCGGCGACACGGTCATTGCGTTCGATCAGGCGATCAGAGCCACCCTCGGCGACACGGTCGTTGCGTTCGATCAGGCGATCCGAACCACCCTCGGCGACACGGTCATTGCGTTCGATCAGGCGATCAGAGCCACCTTCGGCAACACGGTTGTTACGTTCGAGCAGGCGTTCGGCACCGCCTTCGGCCACGCGGCCTGCACGTTCCTGCAGGCGCTCGGCGCCACCTTCTGCCAGGGGGTTCAGCGGTTGGCTGACGGTGATGGTGCTGGAGCGCGACTCGGCGCTCAGGTGCTGGTCTTCGGCTGGCAGGGCGAAGGCGTTGGCAGCAAGTACGGACAGGGTCAGGCTCAGCAGCAGATGGCGCTTCATGATTCGGTGCTCCTCTGGGGGGCTGGAAAGTGGGTACGGAGCCAATGCTACGCCCGGTAACTCCAGAGAAAAGTTCATCAGGATAATGGTAACAATCGACGGCATTGATACTGTGCGCGGAGCGCTCTGGCTCAATGTTTTCGGCGATGCGCCGAGCATTGAGGCAAGTCGACTCCCCGGTAACACTGCCACGCTCCGTAGACCAAAAGCTGAGAAAATCGTCAGGAAAATCTTGGTTATCATGCTGCGCGGATTAAACCCGGCGGGTTTTCATCAGTCCGACATAATGAGTGCCATCGTCGCGCCGCCTTCCAAGCAGTCAGGAGAATCACGCAATGACGCGCCCTGCCAGAATCATCGTCTGGACCTTCGCCACCCTGGCCACCCTGTTGGCAATCCTGGTGGTGGTGATCGCCACCTTCGACTGGAACCGCGTCAAGCCGCTGCTCAACGAGAAAGTCTCCGAAGCCCTGCACCGGCCTTTCGCGATCAACGGCAACCTCGCCGTGCACTGGCGCACCGAACCCGAGGAGGGTGGCTGGCGTGCCTTCGTGCCCTGGCCGCACTTCACCGCCGAAGACCTCACCCTGGGCAACCCCGAATGGCTCAAGGAGCCGCGCATGGTGGGCCTGGAGCGAGTGGATTTTCGCCTGGCGCCGCTGCCGCTGATCGTCCAGCGCATCAGCATCCCGCGCATCGACCTGGTCAAGCCCAGTGCCAGCCTCATCCGCCTGGCCGATGGCCGGGCCAACTGGGTGTTCGACTTCGGGCCCAAGGATGAGCACGAGGAGCCGTCGAAGTGGGTGCTGGACATCGGCGCGATCGGATTCGACCAGGGCAATGTCAGCTTCGACGACCAGACCCTGAAAACCAGCATGAAAGTGCAGGTTGATCCGCTGGGCAAGCCGATCCCGTTCAGCGATATCGTCGGCAAGGCCCGCGCCGAGAAAGCCGGCAATGCCCAGGACTATGCCTTCGGCTTCAAGGCCCAGGGGCGCTACAAGGGCCAGGCGGTTGCCGGCACCGGCAAGATCGGCGGCCTGCTGGCGCTGCAGGATGCCAGCCAGCCATTCCCGCTGCAGGCCGACGTGCGCATCGGCGATACCCACGTCGCCCTTGCCGGTACCCTGACCGACCCCCGCAACCTGGGCGCCCTCGACCTGCGCCTGAAGCTCTCCGGCAGCAGCCTGGGCAACCTCTACCCGCTGACCGGCGTGACCCTGCCAGACACGCCACCCTACGCCACCGACGGCCACCTGAGCGCCAACCTGCATGCCGCCGAGGGCGCGCATTTCCGCTATGAAGGCTTCAACGGCAAGATCGGCGACAGTGATATCCACGGCGGCCTGGCCTTCGTCGCCAGCCAGCCTCGGCCGAAACTGTCCGGCAACCTGGTCTCCAACCAACTGCTGTTCAAGGACCTGGCACCGCTGATCGGCGCCGATTCGAACGCCGAGCAGAAGGCCCGGGGCGGCGCCAGCAAGCAGCCGGCCAACAAGGTGTTGCCGGTAGAGGAGTTCCGCACCGAGCGCTGGCGGGCGATGGATGCCGATGTGACCTTCGCCGGCAAGCGCATCGTGCACAGCGAGAAACTGCCGTTCAATGACCTGTCTGCCCATGTGATTCTCGAGGACGGCCTGCTGCGCCTGGAACCGCTGCGCTTTGGCGTGGCCGGGGGCAACCTCGATTCCAACATCCGCCTGGACGGGCGCAGCACGCCGCTGCAGGGGCGTGCCCAGCTCACCGCCCGGGGCTTCAAGCTCAAGCAATTGTTCCCCAGCTTCGCGCCCATGCAGACCAGCTTCGGCGAGCTCAACGGCGACGCCGATATCAGTGGCAGGGGCAACTCGGTGGCGGCGCTGCTCGGTACTTCCAGCGGCGACCTGCGCCTGCTGATCAACGATGGCGCCATCAGCCGCAGCCTGATGGAGATCGCTGGGCTCAACGTGGGCAACTACGTGATCGGCAAGCTGTTTGGCGATGAGGAAGTGAAGATCAACTGTGCCGCAGCCGATGTCGGCATCAAGGAGGGCCTGGCGACCACCCGCCTGTTCGTCTTCGATACCGAGAACGCGATCATCTACATCGACGGCACGGCCAATTTCGCCAGCGAGCAACTGGACCTGAAGATCACCCCGGAATCGAAAGGGCTGCGGCTATTCTCGCTGCGGTCGCCATTGTACGTGCGCGGGCCGTTCGCCAAGCCCAGTGCCGGTGTGCAGGCAGTGCCGCTGGCGCTGCGTGGCGCGGGGATGGTGGCGTTGGGGGTGGTGGCGGGGCCTGCGGCGGGGCTGCTGGCGCTGATCGCGCCGAGCAGCGGGGATGTGCCCAACCAGTGCACGCCGTTGTTGCAGCAGATGCGCGCCGGCAAGGCGCCGGCGGCGGTGAAGGCCAAGAAGTAGGGGCGCTGCGCGCCCCCAATATTTACAACCCCTGCAACAGATCCGACATATCGTCGGCGTGCTCTTCTTCCTGGGCCAGGATGTCTTCGAAGATGCGCCGAGTGGTCGGGTCTTTATCACCGATGTACTGGATGATCTCGCGGTAGCTGTCGATGGCGATCCGTTCGGCCACCAGGTCCTCCAGCACCATCTCCTTCAATGAACTGCCCGCCACGTACTGGGCATGGGAATTCTTGGTCAGGTTGTCGGGGTTGAAGTCTGGCTCGCCGCCCAATTGCACGATGCGCTCGGCCAGCTTGTCGGCATGCTCGGCTTCCTGGGTGGCGTGCTCGAGGAACTCCGTGGCGGCGACGCTGGCCTTGATACCGCTGGCCATGAAGTAGTGACGCTTGTAGCGCAGCACGCAGACCAGCTCGGTGGCCAGCGACTCGTTGAGCAGGCGCAGGATCTTCTCGCGATCGGCGTGGTAACCCTCGGTCACCGCGCCTTGCTCGACATGCTGACGGGCACGTTCGCGCAGGGTTTTCACATCGGTCAGTTCAACGCTCATGTTCATCTCCGAAAGGATCAGGGTAGTCATGGGGTGTCATGCGCCGTGGACGGCGTCGCTGTCTTCCTGGCGTTGCTTGCAGGTCTTGAAGCCCTTGGCGTCGACATGGCCGGTGGCGTCGAAGCGCACGTAGTAGGGCTGTTGCTGGCCGTCACGGTTGAGGATGTAGTCGTTGCAGGTGCCACCGTGGGGCAGGTCGCTGACATTCGAAGGGCTGCCGCCGATGGCGATGACCTTCTGCATGGTCATGCCGTGCTCCACCTGCTTGACCAGCGGCTCGTTGCGGTAGGTGACGTAGTCCACCGGGTTTTCCGGGCGGCTGCCGCAGGCGGCGAGGGTGGCGCTTGCCAGAAGGATGGCCAGAGTCTGCTTGTACATGGTCCCGCTCCTTGCTCAGGGTCTGTTCTCCTTGGAACCGCGCAGCACGCCGGGAGTTCGATTGCGAATGACACAGGGCGCGCTGTAGTGTGGGCCGGTCGTCCATGGAAGAGGGCAGGGTGATGAGTCAGGAACTGGCCACGCGTTATCCATTGGTGCTGGTGCCGGGCATGCTCGGTTTCGTGCGGGTGCTGCTGTATCCCTACTGGTTCGGCATTGTCCCGGCGTTGCGCCGGGGCGGCGCGCAGGTGTATCCGGTGCAGGTGTCTCCGCTGCATTCCAGCGAGGTGCGCGGCGAGCAGCTGTTGATCATCATCGAGGACATCTGCCGGCGAACGGGGGCCGAGAAGGTCAACCTGATCGGCCACAGCCAGGGCGCGCTCAGTGCCCGCTATGCGGCGGCGAAGCGGCCAGGCCGGGTGGCCTCGGTGACCTCGGTGGCCGGCCCCAACCATGGCTCGGAACTGGCCGACCACCTTGAACGCACGGCGCCGGGCCACTCCGCCAAGGGGCGCCTCCTCAAGGCCGTGCTGCATGGTTTCGCCGTGCTGCTGGGCTGGCTGGAGACCGGCTGGCGCCGAGATCCGCTGCCGATCGACGTGCATGCCTCGCACCAGTCGCTGACCAGCGCCGGGGTGGCGCTGTTCAACCAGGCTTATCCACAGGGGCTGCCCGAGGTCTGGGGCGGCGAGGGGCCGGCCGAGGTGAACGGCGTGCGTTACTACTCCTGGTCAGGCACCTTGCAGCCGGGCCGCACCGACCAGGGGTTGAACCGCTTCGACGGCAGCAATCGCTTCTGCCGTCTGTTCGCCCGTAGCTTCGTGCGCGAGAAGGGTCACTGCGACGGCATGGTCGGGCGCTTCAGCTCGCACCTGGGCCAAGTGATCGGCGACGACTATCCGCTCGATCACCTGGACATCGTCAACCAGTCCCTCGGCGCCGTGGGCAAGGGCGCCGAGCCGGTGCGGCTGTTCACCGAACATGCTGCGCGGCTCAAGGCCGCGGGGTTGTGACCGTGCGCCGTACTGGCGTTGTCCAGCGCTCGGCCAGCAGCACGCCGACCAGTGTCAGCAAGCCGCCAACCAGGTGATAACTGGCCAGTTGCTCGTCCAGCACCACGGCGGCGATCACCGCCGTGACCACCGGCAGCAGGTTGAAGAACAGCGTGGTGCGGCTCGGGCCAAGGCGATGCACGGCCTGCATCCATACCCGCGGCGCGACCATCGAGGCCAGCAGGCCGGCATACAGCACCAGGCCGAAGTTGTGGCCGTTCAGCCCGGTCTTCGGTGACAGCACGAACAGCGGCAGCAGCACCAGGATAGCCACCAGCACCTGCAGGTAGAGCAACTGCAGCGGCGGCAGGCGCAGCTGCCATTTCTTCAGCAGGAAGCTGTACAGCGCATAGGCGAGGGTGGCCACCAGCATCATCAGGTCGCCACTGTTCAGGCCCTGATGTAGCAGCGTGCCAGGCTGCCCGGCCGAGACAACTTCGAGCACACCGAAGAACGACACGATCGCGCCCAGCAGCGCGCCGTAGCTCAGGCGCTGGCCCAGCCAGGCGATGGACAGGGCCAGTGACATCAGCGGCATCAGCGAGAGAATGATGCCCATGTTGGTGGCGCTGGTGATGCTGGCGGCGAAGTACGCCAGGCTCTGGTAGATGGCCATGCCCAGCACGCCCAGCACGAACACCTTGCCCAGGTGCGGGCGGATCGCCGCGCGGTTGCGCCAGACCTGGGGCAGCAGGAAGGGCGTGAACAGCAGGCCGGCCAGCAGCCAGCGGTAGAAGCCGATCTCTGCCGGGAAGATGGCCCCCGCGGACATCTTGGTGACCACGGTGTTGCCGGCCCAGATGAGGATGGCGATGAGGGGGAAGAGGTAGTTCATTGGGACTCTCAGGTAACGGGTGTCCCCTGCGGGAGCGGGCTCGCTCCTGCAGGGAGGGTATGACGGCGGGTATTATCGCTTGTCTGCTTGCATGCTTATACTTCCATCCAGACAACCTACCCCGCGAAGCAGACAGCATGACTCGCAAGTACCTCGACATTCCGCGCTTCGACCAGCTCCCGGCCCCGGTGTACTTTCGCTACGACGAATTCGGTGCCGACACCCACAGCGCCCCGCACCGTCACCCCTGGGGCCAGCTCAACTACGCGTCCCATGGCCTGATGCACCTGGACGTCGAAGGCCAGCGCTTCATCTCGCCGCCGCACTACGCCGTGTGGGTACCGCCGGATACCGAGCATGGCTGCTACAACCCCCAGGCCATCGTCTACCGCTCGGTCTACCTTGACCGCAGCCTGTGTGCCGGGCTGCCGGCGCAACCCTGCTGCCTGGTGATCAGCGACATCCTCAAGGCGATCCTTGGCGACTTCGCCCGCCGTGACCTGCGCGTCGCCCGGGACGAGCGTGACCAGCGCCTGGCACAGGTGCTGCTGGACCAGTTGCACCTGGCGCAGACCCAGACCTGCTACCTGCCCTTCGCCCGCAGCGACAGCCTGCGCCAGGTGCTTGAAGGATTGCATGACGAACCCGGCGACAACCGCCCGCTGGCTCACTGGGCCGGGCAGGTGCATGTCAGCGAGCGCACCCTGGCGCGGCAGTTCTTGCGTGAACTGGGAATGAGCTTCGGCGAATGGCGCCTGCGTCTGCGCTTTCTGCGCGCCATCGAGGCGCTCGAGGCAGGCACCGCGATCCAGTCCATCGCCTTCGACCTCGGCTACAGCAGCGCCTCGGCCTTCATAGCCATGTTCCAGCGCCAGGCCCGGTGCACCCCGGAACAGTACCGACGGCGAGCGCGGACAGAGATGTAAAAATTCTTGTCTACACTCAGCAGCGACGAGCGCGCATTCGGCGCGCAGGCAAGGAGACCACGCCATGAAGCTGCTGCACGTACCCCTGCTGGTGTTGGGCATGATGATCGCGGGGCAAGGATTTGCCGCCACCGCGCAACAGGAAAAGATGAAGACCTGCAACGCCGATGCCACTGCCAAGGCGCTCAAGGGCGACGAGCGCAAGGCATTCATGAGCACCTGCCTCAAGGCCAAGCCCGCCGCCACTCAGCAGGAAAAAATGAAAACCTGCAACGCCGACGCCACCACCAAAGCGCTCAAGGGCGATGAACGCAAGACCTTCATGAGCGACTGCCTGAAGAAGAAATGACCTGCGCCTATGCCTCTGCCGTGAAGGCTGGCAGACTGCGGAACTTTCCGCTGTCTGCCGTCGAGGCTGTATGACCTTCACCCCCCGCCAGATCACCCTTGCCAGCCTGCTCATCGTTGTCGCCGGCCTGCTGCTGGCGTTGCCGCTGAAACTGCTGCCCAGCTTGCTCGCCGGCCTGCTGGTATTCGAGCTGGTCAACATGCTGACGCCGCGCCTGCAACCGCTGATCGCTGGGCAGCGCGCACGCTGGCTCGCTGTGGCGCTGCTTGGCACCCTGGTAGTGAGCACATTGACCCTGCTGATCGCCGGTGCCTTCAGTTTCCTGTTGCATGAGGCCGAGAACCCCGGCGCCTCGCTGGACAAGTTCATGGGTTTGGTCGAGCGTGCGCGGGGCCAGTTGCCGCCGTTCATCGACGCCTACCTGCCGGCCAGTGCGGCCGAGTTCAAGGTGGCCATCGGCGATTGGCTCAAGAGTCACCTGAGCGAGTTGCAGCTCGTGGGCAAGGGCATGGCGCACATGTTCGTGACCCTGTTGATCGGCATGATCCTCGGCGCCATCGTCGCCCTGCAGCGCATCCCCGACATTTCCCGGCGCAAGCCCCTGGCCGCTGCCTTGTTCGAGCGCCTGAGCCTGCTGGTGCAGGCGTTTCGCAACATCGTCTTCGCGCAGATCAAGATCTCGCTGCTCAACACCTTCTTTACCGGCATCTTCCTCGCCGTGGTGTTGCCGCTGTTCGGCGTGCACCTGCCGCTGACCAAGACCCTGATCGTGCTGACCTTCCTGCTCGGGCTGCTGCCGGTAATCGGCAACCTGATGTCCAATACCCTGATCACCATCGTTGGTCTGTCGCTGTCGATCTGGGTGGCGATGGCGGCGCTGGGCTATCTGATCGTTATCCACAAGGTCGAGTATTTCCTCAACGCGCGGATCGTCGGCGGGCAGATCAGTGCCAAGGCCTGGGAGCTGTTGCTGGCGATGCTGGTGTTCGAGGCGGCGTTCGGCCTGCCGGGTGTGGTGGCGGGGCCGATCTACTACGCCTACTTGAAGAGCGAGTTGAAGCGGGCGGAGCTGGTCTGAGGATCACCAGGGCCGCAAAGCGGCCCCAAATCGATCAGAGCACGCCGTAACGCTTGCGCGCCTCGATCGCCAGGCCGCTGCCAATGCTGCCGAAGATATTGCCTTCCACATGCCGCGCATTGGGCAGCATCGCCGCCACGCTGTTGCGCAGCGCCGGAATGCCGCTGGAGCCGCCGGTGAAGAATACCGTGTCCACCTGGCTCTCGCTCACGCCGGCCTTGGCCAGCAATTCGCTCACACTGCCGCGCACGCGCTCGAGCAAACCGTCAATTGCATCTTCGAACAGTGCCCGGGTCAGCTCGGCCGACAGCTGCGGTTCGATCCGGCCAAAGTCGATGCTCCGGCTGTCGCGCTCGGTCAGCTCGATCTTGCTGGCTTCCACCTCCATCGCCAACCAGTGCCCGGCGCGCTGCTCGATCAGCTTGAACAGTCGGTCGATGCCGAGGGTGTCCTCGATGTCATAGCGCATGCTGCCCAGGGCCAGTTGCGACTTCTGCGCATACAGGGCGTTGATGGTGTGCCAGGTGGCCAGGTTGAGGTGGTAGCTGGTGGGCATCAGCGCGCCGCTCTTCATCCGGCTGCCGTAGCCGAACAGCGGCATCACGCCCTGCAGGCTCAGTTGCTTGTCGAAGTCGGTACCGCCGATGTGCACGCCGCCGGTGGCGAGGATGTCGTCATGGCGCTCGGCCACCAGGTGGCGCTCGGGCGACAGGCGGATCAGGGTAAAGTCCGAGGTACCACCGCCGATATCGACAATCAGTACCAGCTCTTCACGGCTGATGCCCGACTCGTAGTCGAAGGCCGCGGCGATCGGTTCGTACTGGAACGACACGTCCTTGAAGCCGATCTTGCGCGCAACTTCCGCCAGGGTATCCTCGGCTTCCTGGTCGGCGGCCGGGTCCTCGTCGACGAAGAATACCGGGCGGCCCAGCACCACCTGGTCGAATTCGCGGCCGGCATCGGCTTCGGCGCGCTTTTTCAGTTCGCCGATGAACATGCCCAGCAGGTCCTTGAACGGCAGGGCGCTGCCCAGCACGCTGGTGTCGTGCTTGATCAGCTTGGAGCCCAGCAGGCTCTTGAGCGAGCGCATCAGGCGGCCTTCGTAGCCCTCCAGGTACTCGTGCAGGGCCAGGCGGCCATACACCGGGCGACGTTCCTCGATGTTGAAGAAGACCACCGACGGCAGGGTGATCTTGCCGTCTTCCAGGGCGATCAGCGATTCGGCGCCAGGGCGGTGCCAGCCGACCGTGGAGTTGGAGGTGCCGAAGTCGATGCCGAGGGCGCGGGCCGGGGATACGTCAGACATGAAGGAGAGCTTCCGGAGGCAAAACGGCCGCGCAGTTTATGCCAGTCTGCGGCTAAATCAAGACCGGTCGTCTGCGATAGCGCAACCCCGGATGAACCTTGAAAGGCTATGCTTGACCCCAATCTTCAGTAGCAATACGTACATTCACATCGGTGATCCATAGATGGACTTCAAAGACTATTACAAGATACTCGGCGTCGAGGCGAGCGCGGACGAGAAGGCGATCAAGGCCGCTTACCGCAAGCTCGCGCGCAAGTATCACCCGGATGTCAGCAAGGAGCGTGACGCCGAGGACAAGTTCAAGGAGGCCAACGAGGCCTACGAAGTGCTTGGCGACAAGGACAAGCGCGCCGAGTACGACGAGATCCGCAAGTATGGCGGCCAGCATGGCCGGCCTTTCCAGGCACCGCCTGGCTGGCAGTCCCGTGGCGGCAATGGCGGCGGCGGTGGCTTCGAGGGCGGCGATTTTTCCGATTTCTTCAGCTCGATCTTCGGCGCCCGGGGTGGCAACCCCTTCGGTGGCGGCGGTGGCCGGCAACAACGCAGTACCGGCAGGCGAGGGCAGGACGTGGAACTGGAGCTGGCGGTGTTCCTCGAGGAAACCCTGAACAAGGAATCCAAGCAGATCAGCTTCCAGGTGCCGCAGACTAACGCTGCCGGCCAGCGCACCGGGTTCACCACCAAGACCCTGAACGTGAAGATCCCTGCCGGGGTGACCGACGGCGAGCGCATCCGCCTCAAGGGCCAGGGCGCGCCGGGCGTGGGCGGTGGCGCCAATGGCGACCTGTTCCTGACCATCCGCATGGCACCGCACCCGCTGTTCGATGTCGAAGGTCATGACCTGATCATCACCGTGCCGCTGGCACCGTGGGAGGCAGCGCTCGGCGCCAAGGTGGCCGTGCCGACCCTGACCGGCAAGATCAACCTGACCATCCGCCCCGACAGCCAGAGCGGCCAGCGCCTGCGGGTCAAGGGCATGGGCCTGCTGAACAAGCAGGGCGAGCGCGGCGACCTGTACGCCCAGCTCAAAGTCGTGATGCCCGCCCAATCCGATGACGCAACGCGTGCACTGTGGACCCAGCTCTCCGAGAAAGCCGCGTTCAATCCGAGGACTCAATGGAGTAAGTGATCATGAGCAGCACCCTGATCGTTCAACTGGACATGCGTACCCTTTGCCAGGAAGCCGACCTCACGGCCGATTGCGTGATCGAGATCGTCGAGCACGGCATTGTTGAACCTTCGGGGCGAACGCCGGAGGAATGGGTGTTCGACGACCGCGCGCCGGTCACCCTCAAGCGCGCGGTGAAGCTGCATGATCAGCTGGAGCTCGAATGGGAAGGGGTGGCCCTGGCGCTGGAATTGCTGGAGGAAGTGCAGCAGTTGCGCAGCGAGAACCACATGCTGCGCCAACGGTTGGGCCGGTTTACCCAGATGTGAACGTTGTGGGGCCGCACGGCGGCCCCTCGGGTTTCACGGCTGCGCCCCTGGATCGAGCATCAGTTGCATGAAGGTCAGGTCCAGCCACCGGCCGAACTTCACGCCCACCTGCGGCATCTGCCCGGTCACCACGAACCCCAGCCGCTCATGCAGGCGCACCGACGCGGCATTGCCGCTTTCGATGGCGGCGACCATCACATGCTTGCCACAGCCCCTGGCCCGCTCGACCAGTGCTGCCATCAGCACCGGCCCCAGACCTTTGCCGCGCTGGTCTCCACGGATGTACACCGAATGTTCGACCGTATGGCGAAAGCCCTCGAACGGCCGCCAGTCGCCGAATGAGGCGTAACCGAGCACGCCGCTGTCATCCACCGCCACCAGGATCGGATAACCCTGCTGCGCACGGGCCTCGAACCAGGCCAGGCGATTGGCCAGGTCCACCGGGGTTTCGTTCCAGATCGCCGTGGTGTTGGCCACGGCGTCATTGTAGATGTCGAGGATGCCCGGCACGTCGTCGATCAGGGCGTCGCGGATCTGGTAACTCATGACAGCGTCTCGCAAGGGAAGTGGTTGCAGATTAAATGGTAACCAGGCCGCGCACACCTTCGGCCTGCATGTTTTCGCCGCGGCCGCGCTGGACGATTTCGCCACGGGCCATGACCAGGTACTGGTCGGCCAGTTCCTCGGCGAAGTCGTAGAACTGCTCCACCAGCAGGATGGCCATGTCGCCACGGTCGGCGAGCTTGCGGATCACCGCGCCGATCTCCTTGATCACTGAGGGTTGGATACCTTCGGTGGGCTCGTCGAGGATCAGCAGGCGCGGGCGGCTGGCCAGGGCGCGGCCGATGGCCAATTGTTGCTGCTGGCCGCCGGACAGGTCGCCGCCACGGCGTTGTTTCATCTGCTCCAGCACCGGGAACAGTTCGTAGATGAATGCCGGCACATCCCGTGCCTCGCGGGCGGGGAACCGCGACAGGCCCATCAGCAGGTTTTCCTCCACGGTCAGGCGCGGGAAGATCTCGCGGCCCTGGGGCACGTAGGCGATGCCGGCCTGCACTCGTTGTTGTGGCTTGAGTGTGGTGATCGCTTTGCCTTCCCATTCCACGCGGCCCTCGCGGGCCGGCAGCAGGCCCATCAGGCAGCGCAGCAGGGTGGTCTTGCCCACGCCGTTGCGGCCCAGCAGGCAGGTGACCTCGCCGACCTTGGCCTCGAAGGACAGGCCGCGCAGGATGTGGCTACCGCCGTAGTACTGGTGCAGGGTGTCGATTTTCAGCATGTCTTGCCCTTGTGTGATTTGTGCGTGAGAGCGGGCTTCATAGGCCTATCTACCGAGGTACACCTCGACCACTCGCTCATCCTCCTGCACCTGCGCCAGCGACCCTTCGGCCAGCACACTGCCCTGATGCAGCACCGTCACATGGTCGGCAATGCTGCCGACGAACCCCATGTCATGCTCCACCACCATCAGCGAATGCCTGCGCGCCAGCGAGCGGAACAGCTCGGCGGTGAACTCGGTCTCGGCATCGGTCATCCCCGCCACCGGCTCATCAAGCAGCAGCAGCTTCGGCTCCTGCACCAGTAGCATGCCGATCTCCAGGAACTGCTTCTGCCCGTGGGACAGCAACCCCGCCTGGCGCTGGGCCAGGGGCAGCAGCCGCAAGGTGGTCAGCACCTCGTCGATGCGCTGGCGCTGCTCGCCGCTCAAGCGTGCCAGCAGGCTGGCCCACACCGACTTGTCGGCCTTGAGCGCCAGCTCCAGGTTCTCGAACACCGTCAACGCCTCGAACACCGTGGGCTTCTGGAATTTGCGGCCGATGCCGGCCTGGGCGATCTGGCATTCGCTCATGCGGGTCAGGTCGAGGGTGTCGCCGAAAAACGCGGTCCCCGTGTCGGGCCGAGTCTTGCCGGTGATCACGTCCATCATCGTGGTCTTGCCGGCGCCGTTGGGGCCGATGATGCAGCGCAACTCACCGACGCCGATGTACAGGTTCAGGTCGTTGAGCGCCTTGAAGCCGTCGAAACTGACGCTGATGCCCTCCAGGCTCAGCACCGTGCCGTGGCGGGTGTCGAGCCCAGTCTCGCGGCGCCGACCGAGGCCGATCGCCTCGCGACCGCTGCCGATCTGGTCGAAGATCGGTTCGAGCATGAATTCCGGATGTACCGGGGGCACGCTTCTCATGGCTGGCTCCTTTTCTTCACAAGGCCGACCACGCCCTTGGGCAGGTACAGGGTGACGAGGATGAACAGCGCGCCGAGGAAGAACAGCCAGAACTCGGGAAACGCCACGGTGAACCAGCTCTTCATGCCATTGACCAGGCCGGCGCCGAGCAGTGGCCCGATCAACGTGCCGCGCCCGCCCAGGGCCACCCACACGGCGGCCTCGATGGAGTTGGTCGGCGACATCTCGCTGGGGTTGATGATGCCCACCTGCGGCACGTACAGCGCCCCGGCCAGGCCGCACAGCACGGCGCTGAGCACCCATACCAGCAGCTTGAAGCCACGCGGGTCGTAGCCGCAGAACATCAGGCGGTTCTCGGCGTCACGCACGGCAGTGAGCAGGCGCCCGAACTTGCTCTGGGTCAGGCGCCAGCACAGGAACAGGCTGCCCAGCAGCAGGCCGACCGTGAGCAGGAACAGCACGGCCCGGGTGCCCTGGGCGGCGATGTCGAAACCGACGATGGTGCGGAAGCTGGTGAAGCCGTTGTTGCCGCCAAAGCCTGTCTCGTTGCGGAAGAACAGCAGCATCCCGGCGAAGGTCAGGGCCTGGGTCATGATCGAGAAATACACGCCCTTGATCCGCGAGCGGAAGGCGAAGAAGCCGAACACCAGCGCCAGCAGCCCCGGCGCCAGCACCACCAGGCACAGCGCCCAGGCGAAATGCTGGGTGCCGGCCCAGTACCAGGGCAGCTCGCTCCACGACAGGAAGGTCATGAACCCCGGCAGGCCGTCGCCGGCCGCCTGGCGCATCAGGTACATGCCCATGGCGTAGCCGCCCAGGGCGAAGAACAGGCCATGGCCGAGCGACAGCAACCCGGCGTAGCCCCAGACCAGGTCCAGGGCCAGGGCGACGATGGCGTAGCAGAGGACCTTGCCGACCAGGGTCAGGGTGTAGGCCGAGACCTGCAAGGCGTGCCCGTCGGGCAGCAGCGACAGCAGCGGCAGGGCCAGCAGCACCAGGACGACAACGGCGCCGACGGCCATTGAAACCCGGGTGCCGGCCTTGCGCGTGGCAGTGACAATCAATGGCTGGTTCATCAGTCGATTACCCGTCCCTTGAGGGCGAACAGGCCTTGCGGGCGCTTCTGGATGAACAGAATGATCAGCGCAAGGATGAGGATCTTGCCCAGCACCGCACCGATCTGCGGCTCCAGCAGTTTGTTGGCGATGCCCAGTCCGAAGGCCGCCCACAGGCTGCCAGCCAGTTGGCCGACACCGCCGAGCACCACCACCAGGAACGAGTCGATGATGTAGCTCTGGCCCAGGTCCGGCCCCACGTTGCCGACCTGGCTCAAGGCCACGCCGCCGAGCCCGGCGATGCCTGAGCCGAGGCCGAAGGCGAGCATGTCGACGCGGCCGGTGGACACCCCGCAGCAGGCGGCCATGTTGCGGTTCTGGGTGACCGCGCGCACGTTCAGGCCCAGCCGCGTGCGGTTGAGCAGCAGCCAGGTGAGCAGCACCACGGCGAGGGCGAAGCCGATGATCACCAGGCGGTTGTACGGCAGCACCAGGTTGGGCAGCACCTGGATGCCGCCGGACAGCCAGGCCGGGTTGCTTACCTCGACGTTCTGCGCGCCGAAGAGCAGGCGCACGGCCTGGATCAGGATCAGGCTGATGCCCCAGGTGGCCAGCAGGGTCTCCAGCGGGCGGCCATACAGGTGGCGGATCACCGTGCGCTCCAGGGCCATGCCGACCCCGGCGCTGACGGCGAAGGCCACCGGCAGGGCGATCAGCGGGTAAAACTCGATGGCACCGGGGGCATAGCGCTGCAGCAGCACCTGGACCATATAGGTGCTGTAGGCGCCGAGCATCAGCATCTCGCCGTGGGCCATGTTGATCACCCCGAGCAGGCCGAAGGTGATCGCCAGGCCCAGTGCCGCCAGCAGCAGAATCGAGCCCAGCGACAGACCGCTGAAGGCCTGGCCGAGCAGTTCGCCCACCAGCAGCTTGCGCTGTACCTGGGCCAGGCTGGTTTCGGCGGCGGTGCGCACGGCTGCGTCGGTTTCGGCGTTGGGTTGTAGTAGCGCTTCAAGCCGGGTGCGGGCCAGCGGGTCACCGGTTTCGCCGAGCAGACGCACGGCGGCCAGACGCACTGCCGGGTCGCTGGCGCCCAGTTGCAGGTTGGCCAGGGCCAAGCCGAGGGCCGCGTGCACGGCGGCGTCGGGTTCGGCGGCGAAGCGCCGGTCGAGGAAGGCCATCTGTGCCGGCTGGGCGCTTTTCTGCAACTGCTGGGCGGAGGCCAGGCGGATTGCGCTGTTGTCGCTGAGCAGCTGGTGGCTGGCCAGGGCGTTGTCGATCAGGCCGCGCAGGCGGTTGTTCAGGCGTAGTTTGCGGGTGTCATTTTCAGCGATGCGGCCCTGGCGCAGGTTGTCCAGCAGCGGCAGGCGGGCGGCGTCGGGTTGCGCGGCCCAGGTTTCGAGCAGGCGCGCCTGTTCGGCGGGTTTGGCGCTGAGGAAGAATTCGCCTTCGCTGGCTTGGGTGGCCAGGGGCAGTAGCAGTAGAAAGGTGAGCAGGAGTCTGAGCATGCGGGCCATCCTGGAAATCGGCGGTGGATTCATCGCGGATGAATCCGCTCCTACACGGACCTGTAGGAGCGGATTTATCCGCGATAGGGCTGCGCAGCAGCCCCAGTGCACTCAGTTACCCTTCACCGCATAATCCGGCCGCTTGTCATTCCCCGGAATGAACGGGCTCCACGGCTGCGCCCGCAACGGCTCTTCTGTCTGCCAGACCACACTGAACTGCCCGTCATCCTGGATCTCGCCGATCATTACCGGCTTGTGCAGGTGGTGGTTGCTCTTGTCCATGGTCAGGGTGAAGCCCGACGGTGCCTTGAAGCTCTGCCCGGCTAACGCTTCACGTACTTTGTCGACGTCCGTGGACTTGGCTTTCTCGGCGGCCTGCGCCCACATGTGAATGCCCACGTAGGTGGCTTCCATCGGATCGTTGGTCACCGCCTTGTCGGCCCCGGGCAGGCCCTTGGCCTTGGCGTAGGCCTTCCAGTCGGCGACGAACTTCTGGTTCACCGGGTTATCCACCGACTCGAAGTAGTTCCACGCCGCCAGGTGGCCCACCAGCGGCTTGGTGTCGATGCCGCGCAGCTCTTCTTCACCCACCGAGAACGCCACCACCGGCACATCGGTGGCCTTCAGCCCCTGGTTGGCCAGCTCCTTGTAGAACGGCACGTTGGAGTCGCCGTTGACCGTGGAGATCACCGCTGTCTTGCCGCCCGCCGAGAACTTCTTGATGTTGGCGACGATGGTCTGGTAATCGCTGTGGCCGAACGGCGTGTAGACCTCTTCGATATCCTTGTCGGCCACGCCCTTGCTGTGCAGGAATGCGCGCAAGATCTTGTTGGTGGTGCGCGGGTAGACGTAGTCGGTGCCCAGCAGGAAGAAGCGCTTGGCGCCGCCACCGTCCTCGCTCATCAGGTATTCCACCGCAGGGATCGCCTGCTGGTTGGGCGCCGCGCCGGTGTAGAACACGTTCGGCGACATCTCTTCACCCTCGTATTGCACCGGGTAGAACAGCAGGCCATTGAGCTCCTCGAACACCGGCAGCACCGACTTGCGCGACACCGAGGTCCAGCAGCCGAACACCACCGCCACCTTGTCCTGGGTCAGCAACTGGCGGCTCTTCTCGGCGAACAGCGGCCAGTTGGACGCAGGGTCCACCACCACCGCCTCGAGCTGCTTGCCGTTGACCCCGCCCTTGGCGTTGATCTCGTCGATGGTCATCAGCGCCATGTCCTTGAGCGAGGTCTCGGAAATGGCCATGGTCCCGGAAAGCGAATGCAAGATGCCGACCTTGATGGTCTCGGCGGCCTGGATGCTCCAGCTCAGGCCCATTGCGGCAATCGATGCGCTGAGGGTGAAGGCCTTGATCAGACTGCGTCGCTTCATGTGCTCACTCCGATGTGATGGTGGGTGTTGGCCAGATCGGAGATTGCAAGGGCTGTGCCGAGCGATGGAATGTGCTTGGTAGAGCGGTTATGCGACGAATCGGGGCGCGGGGTGTGGCCAGGATGGTGCTTGCTGCACAGGCTTGCACAGGATTGGGGCCCGGGGCGATGAACACTTTTGACACATAAGCGGTACTTGAGTACCGTGCCGCACCGCAGTAGTTTCTGCGGTTCGGGATTGGCGTCCCGCTGTCAGAACCGGGCACATCGCACCTGCGATAGCGTGTCCTGCATGGTTGCACCCGTTATGGGCGGAGCCGTGTGTGGGAGCCTTCGGGCTCACCGGACCTTCTGACCGGCAACGCCAACCCGCACGGCTCCGTCCACCCATATTGGCGTATGGGCACGGAGATACACTTCAGAAGGCTGCAAGGAGTCGCACCATGCTCAAGAAGATCGTTCCAGATCCACCGTTCGCATTTGTCGAGATCGCCACCTTTCATCGAGAGGTGCAGCCATGAACCAGGAATCGTTGGTCAACCTTACCCCGCGCAAATCACGTCCCGTCACCGCTTGTTCCCACTTTGGCACCTGCAATCACGCCCATGATCCGATTCTCTCGGTACGTGCTGGCGTTGATAGCGAGGATGCGCTGGTGTGCGCCGTGGCGGCGTTGAAGGCGGCGTATGAGACCAATGCTGCCGCGTTGGAGAAGGCGGGGGAGCCGTTGCGCAGTTTGCTGACGGCGACGGAGAACTCGCTGGAGAAAGGCCTGGCGTTGGCCGAAGCCGTGCTTGAAGGGTTGGAGCAAGGCTAGCGGGCCTCATAGCGGGGCAAGCCCGCTCCCACGCCGACCTCACACGGCAGGCGTGGGAGCGGGCTTGCCCCGCGATGGGTTCAGGATCAGTTGTTCGACGCCCCACGCACGGCGGTACGCGGCTGACGCCTGCTGCGCACGAACTGATAGGTCACCGCCAGAATCACGAACCAGATCGGCGTGACCACCAGCGCCGAGCGCGTATCCGCCTCCAGGCTCAACAGCACCAGAATGCCGGCAAAGAACACCAGGCACACGTAGCACATGAAACGCCCGCCGGGCATCTTGTAGGTGGACTGCTCATGCAGCGCCGCGCGCTGTTTGCGGTAGCTCAGGTACGACAGCAGGATCAGCGTCCATACGAACATGAACAGCACCGCCGACACCGTCGTCACCAGGGTGAAGGCTTCGATCACATTGGGTACCAGGTAGATCAGCACCGCGCCCAGCAGCAGGCATGTGCAGGAGAAGTACAGGCCGTTGGCCGGCACCGCGCGGCGCGAGAGTTTCTCGAACGCCTTGGGCGCATCGCCCTCCTGGGCCAGGCCGAACAGCATGCGGCTGGTGGAGAACACGCCGCTGTTGGCCGACGAGGCCGCAGAAGTCAGCACCACGAAGTTGATGATGCTTGCCGCCGCCGGCAGGCCGGCCAGCACGAACAGCTCGACGAACGGGCTCTTGCCCGGCACCACGTCGCGCCATGGGGTCACGGCCATGATGGCGATCAGCGCCAGCACGTAGAACACGATGATGCGGATCGGGATCGAGTTGATCGCCCGCGGCAGGGTGCGCTCGGGGTTCTTCGCTTCGGCGGCGGTGGTGCCCACCAGTTCGATACCGACGAAGGCGAATACGGCGATCTGGAAGCCGGCGAAGAAGCCCAGCAGGCCATTGGGGAACATGCCGCCGTCATTCCACAGGTTGGTCAGGGTGGCGGTGTGCCCACTCGGCGACTGGAAGCCGGTGATGACCATGTACAGGCCGGTGGCGACCAGGCCCATGATGGCGATGATCTTGATCAGGGCGAACCAGAATTCCATTTCGCCGAACATCTTCACCGTCACCAGGTTCAGCGACAGCAACAGCGCCACGCAGCTCAGCGCCGGTATCCACTGCGGCAGGTCGGGGAACCAGAATTGTGTGTAGGCGGCAATCGCCACCACGTCGGCGATGCCGGTGACCACCCAGCAGAACCAGTAGGTCCAGCCGGTGAAGTAGCCGGCCCAGGGGCCAAGCAGGTCGGCGGAGAAATCGATGAACGACTTGTAGTTGAGGTTCGACAGCAGCAGCTCGCCCATGGCGCGCATGACGAAGAACAGCATGAAGCCGATGATCATGTAGACGAAGATGATCGACGGGCCGGCCAGGCTGATGGTCTTGCCCGAGCCCATGAACAGGCCGGTGCCGATGGCGCCGCCAATGGCGATGAGCTGGATGTGGCGGTTGGTCAGGTTGCGTTGCAGGTGCTGCTCTTCGGAGGGTGTCTGGGAGGTCCGGGTCATAGGCTGCATTCCATTGAGGGTCAGTCTTTTTGTGAGCGAAAGCCGAGTAGGCTATCACGTCGCGTTCCAATCGCGGGTGTGGCAGATCGGCACGATCTTGGCGGTACAGCGCGATGCTCGACATGACTGGAGTCAATGGTTGCATGGGCTGGCATCATCGCTGGCAAGCCGGCTCCCACAGGGATCGCATCCACCCTTGTGGGAGCCGGCTTGCCGGCGATCAGGCCGGAACAGCCAAGCAAGGTCTCAGGCCCGGGCCAAGGCCCGCTGCCGCACCACCAGGCTATCCACCCCCCACATCACCACCATGGACAACCCCACCAGCGGGAAGGCGAGGCCCAGCACCAGCATCACCGCCACCGCCGTCTTCCAGCGCGGCAGGTCATGGCGCAGTGGCGGCACCCCCAGCCCACCGGCCGGCTTGCGCTTCCACCACATCACCAGCCCGCTTACCGAACCCAGCAAGATCATCAGGCACACCAGCAGGATGACGAGCTGGTTCAACGGCCCGAACATCTTGCCCTCGTGCAGCATCACCCCCAGCTCCGTGGCGCGGGCCACCGGGCTGTAGTCCTGCCAGCGCACGTCGGCCAGCACCTGCCCGGTGTACTGGTCGACATGCAGGGTGGCGTCGTTGCGCGGATCGTCGGCGAACACCGCGATGGTGAACACGCCGTCGGCACTGGTCGGCAGGGTGATGCTGTAGCCCGGTTCGACCTTGCGCAGGGTGGCGACATCCTCGACTTGTTGCAGGCTGACCTGCGGCGCCGCTGGTGCGTGATCCATCATGTGATGCCCGGCATGCTCGGCATGGGCGCCGGACACTGGCATCGGCGTGTTCTCCATCGCCCACGGCACGGTCTGGCGGTGGGCGCTGTTGAGGTCGCGGGCTTCTTTGTCGGACTTGGGCACGTCGTTCCACATGGCCGCCGGGAAGCGGTTCCACAGGTCGGCGTACTGTTTGCCCCACAGCCCGGTCCAGGTCATGCCGCTGAGCAGCATCAGCAGCAGCAGGGCCGAGCCCCAGAAACCGGTGACGGCATGCAGGTCGCGCCACAGCAAGCGGCCGCGCGCGCTGAAACGTGGCCACAGCACGCCCGCGCTGCTGCGCCCGCGTGGCCACCAGAGATAGAGCCCGGACACCACCAGCACAATGCCCCAGCCCGCCGCCAGTTCAACCAGCCGGTCACCGACCGTGCCGACCATCAGTTCGCCATGCAAGGCGCGTGCGATGGCCTGCAGGTTCTGTTTGCCATCCTGCTCGCCCAGTACCTGGCCGCTGTACGGGTCGACGAAGACATTCAGCTCGCGCCCGCCGTCATGCACCACGAACTGTGCGCTGCGCTCGGCGCTCACCGGCGGCAGATACTGTCCCACCTGGCCTTGTGGATAAGCCTGGCGCACGTTGGCCAGCAGCGTGTCGGCGCCCTGTCGGTGATGGCCGGCCTCGACCACCATCAGCTCGCGGTACATCAACGGATCGAGTTGCGGCTTGAACAGGTAGATGATCCCGGTAAGCGCCAGCAGGATCATGAATGGCGCCACGAACAGCCCGGCATAGAAATGCCAGCGCCACGCAAGGTTGTAGAAGGAAACGTTTGGTTTGCTCATTAGAGCCTCCCGTAGACCTTAAGTGGGCGCGGTCAGGTCCCGCGCCCGTTTGTTGTTGTCAGAAGCTGAAGTCGACCTTGGTCCAGAAGGTCCTGCCTGGCTCGTTCACCGGGTCCGTGGCGCTGGCCGGGTAGCCGAACCCGGCGTTCCCGGCCAGGTTCAGGTGCTCGGCGTAGGCCTTGTCGAACAGGTTGTCGACGCCCGCGCTGAGCTTGAGGTTGTTGTTGACCTTGTAGGCGCCGTTGAGCGAGAACACGCCGAAGCCTGAGCTTGCGTCGTAATCCTTGCCGACCACGTTGCCCTGGTTTTTGGCAATGCGGGTCTGCTCGGCGACCAGGCGCCACAGGGCACCGACGCTCCAGGTGTCGCGGCTGTAGGTCAGCCCCAGGCGGCTTTCCAGCGGTGGCATCTGTGGCAGGGCCTTGCCGTCGCTGCTGTTCTTGCCCCAGGCGTAGGCCAGGGTGGCGTCGGCCTTCCAGTTCTCGGTCAGTTTGTAGGCCGCGCCCAGTTCGCCGCCCATGATGCGGGCGTCGACGTTCTGCGCCTGGGAGGTGAGCGAGCCCATCATGTTGCGCTGGTAGTCGAACAGGATGTAGTCGCGGACCTGCCCGACATAACCCGAGGCCCAGGCCTCCAGGCGCTCGTCGCGGTACTGGATGCCGAAGTCGAGCTGGGTGGTCTTCTCCGGCTTGATGCCGTCGAAGGCGTTGACCGAGCCGGCCGGGGCGCGCTTGGGCGAGAACAGCTCCCAGTAGTCGGGGAAGCGCTGGGTGTGGCCGAGGCCGATGTAGGTGGTGGCCGGAATCGCCGCCAGGTCGTGCTCGTAGCGCACGAAGCCGCTGGGCAGGGTGTCGGCGCGGGTGTCGCCTTCGGTGGCGCTGCCCTTGCGGAAATCGCGGGCCGAGGCACGGTCCAGGCGGGCGCCGGTGACCAGGCGATCCTCACCGGTCGCATACCAGGTGAGCTCGCCGAAGGCGCCGTAGTTGTGGAAGTCGGCGTCCTTGGTCCAGGGCTGGCCCTTGTGCGCGTTGACGCCCATGCCGCCGCGCTGGCGGTGTTCGTTGGTCTGCGCGTCGATGCCGCTGATCAGTTGCACGTCGGCCCAGCGCCAGGTGGCCTTGATCCGTGCGCCCATGGTACGGCGGTCGACGTTGCTGACCATGGGCATGCCCATCATGCCGGTGCCCGACGGAGTGCGCAGGGTGTAGTTGTCCATCACGTGGTCAGCGTAGTTGTAGTAGACCTGCGCCTCGACCTTGTCGAGCACCTCGCCCAGGTTGGACTTCTCGAAGCGCAGCCCCAGGCTCTCGCGCTTGAACTGCGAACCGTCCATGCCGCGTCCGGCGGAGCGAGCCTCGCCGTCGCCCTTGCCAGCGGTCAGTTCCAGCAAGGTGTCGGCGTCCGGGGTCCAGCCGAGGCTGACGTCGCCGTTCCACTTGTCCCAGCGCGACGGCACGGTATCGCCGTTGCCGTCCTCGAAGTCGTCCGAGTGCGACTGGTTACCGATGAAGCGCACGTAGCCGAGCTGGTTGCCGGCCGCGGCGTCGAGGACCTTGTCGAAGCGGCCGTTGGAGCCAGCCAATACGCTGCCGTTGACCCGGCTACCCAACTCGCCGAACTTCTCCGGCTCACGCTCGAAGAGAATGGTGCCAGCCGAGCCGCCCGGCCCCCAGATCACGCTCTGCGGGCCCTTGATCACGGTGAGGCGGTCGTAGGTTTCCGGCGAGATGTACGAGGTTGGCGCGTCCATGCGGCCCGGGCAGGCGCCGAGCATCATGCCGCCGTTGGTGAGGATGTTCAGGCGCGAACCGAACATGCCGCGCAGCACCGGGTCGCCATTGGTGCCGCCAGCGCGGATCACCGAGAACCCGGGGATGGTCTTGAGGTAGTCACCGCCGTCGCTGGCCGGCACGGGCTGGCGCGGGTCCTTGGGGTTGGTGACCACGGTCAGCGGCGAGCTCGGGGCGATGGCGGTGATCACCGTCGGGCTCAGTTCGGCCGCGTCGTGGATGTGGCCTTCGTGGCCGGTTTCGGCGGCAAGGGCCAGTGGCGCGAGCAGCGAGCCGCAGAGCACGGCGATGGTGCCGCGCAGGGAAAGGGCAAAAACAGGGGTGCAGCCGGACATAATGATTCCAGTCGATCAGTCATGAGTCAGCGCGAAGCCTCCTGGCTTCGGGCGTTTATCGGGTTGTGTTCAGGCGACGATCGAACCGGGCGGCGCGCGGCTGCGGGCGCCGGGGAATACAGCCTGCCGGGCATGGCCCTGGCGCGTGGCATTGGCGAGGTGGACAGGGGGGAGTTGGCTGCCCGCAGTCAGCGGGCTGAGGGTCTGGGGCAGGGCGGGGCAGTTGAACAGCAGGCTGCAGTAGCCGCACTTCTCCCACATGACATGCAGCTGGCCATCGTTGCCGTGGCCATGGTGCTCGTCGTGAGCGTGGGCCATGGGCATGCTCATCGACATGTCCATGGGCATGCCGGCGTGGTGCTCCATTGGCATCGACTGGGAAACCAGCGGGCCGATGAAGATCATCCACATGGCGAACAGGCTCAGCCAGCCGCCACCGACGCGCCTGCGATCAGGGCGGGTGCTGCGGGCGGAGCTGTAGCGCGGCAGGCTCATGGCGAGCGCCTGTCAGTCGGTCAGTGCGTGTGTTCGTGCGCTGCGGCTTGTTCGGCCGGCGGCTGCTTCTGCACCGCGACGTCGACCGTGACGTCACCGGCTTTCTCGAAGTGCAGGGTCAGCGGGAAGCGTTTGCCATCGGTGAGCAGGCTGCGGTCCTTGGGCTGCATGATCATCACGTGGTAGGCGCTGGGGGCGAACACCACATCCTTGCCGGCCGGGACCAATACGCTAGGTACATGCTGCATCTTCATGGCGCCGGCGGCGCTCATCACATGCTCGTGCAACTGGGCGTCGTCGGTGATGGGGCTTTGCACCGAGAGCAGGCGGTCATCGGCCTTGCCGTTGTTGTGCACGACAAAGTAGGCCGCGACGTTAGGCGCGTTCGGCGGCAGCTCCAGCGACCAGGGGTGGGCGATGTGCAGGTCGCCGACGCTGTACTCGTGGGCGTTGGCGTAGGCGCCGGGCAGCAGCAGGGCGGCCAGGACGAGGGCTTGCTTGAGCATGGGTGAGTCTCCGGTCTGTTCAGTTTCTGAAGGACAGCGTAGTGAAATCAGACCAGCGGAGAGGCACGAGGATTGAGCGCGGGCCAGAGCTGGCGCGGCGTGGGTTGGTAGTCGGCGAGGTGCGGCAGGTGCCTGGCGATCAGAAGCGGCGGGTTGTGCAACTGTGGCGGGTAGCTGGGCAAGGCCAGCAGTGGCGCCGCGCCCAGGCAGCACCAGCAGTTCATCATGCTGGCGCTTTCGTCGCTTTGCTGCCCCAGGTCGATCTTGGCCAGGGCCTGGACATCGACCTTGGCCTTGTTGGCCATGCTGGAGCAGAAAGCCCCCCACAGCAGCTGCTCGGCCGGGCCTTTGGGCGCGGCAGAAGACAGCGGCATGGCCAGCAGGTTGAACAGCACTGCAAGGCAGGCTATCCAGGCAATGTGCCGACGTGGGGGCATGGAGAGATCCGGTCAGGAATCGTGATGGCTATTGTACGGCGGAGTATAGGTAAAAAAGCCGGGGTGCGGTGAAGTGCCGCACCTGGGGCTGCACAGCAGCCGCAGGTGATATCAGGCCTTGCCGCGCCCCATCAGGCCGCGCACGGTTTCCTGCAGGTCAGCCGGCAGCACCACGACTTTCGAATTGTCGCTGGCCGCCAGGTTTTCCATTGCGCCAATGTAACGCTCACCCAGCAGGTACATGGCCGGCACGGTCTCGCTACCCACGGCTTCCTTGACCAGGGTGATCGCCCGCGCCGACGCCTCGGCCAGGTTCACCTGGGCCTCGGCATCCAGCTTGGCCGCCTGCAGGCGCGCTTCGGCCTCGAGAATCGCCGCCTGCTTGTTGCCCTCGGCGCGGGTCACGTCGGCTTTACGTTCACGCTCGGCGGCGGCCTGACGCTCCATGGCGGTCTGCATGCTCGGCGACGGCTTGATGTCCTGGATCTCCACCGAGCGCACGGTCACGCCCCAGTCTTCGGTTTGCTCGGACATCGCCTCGCGCAGGCGCGCCTTGATCTGCTCGCGGCTGGACAGCGCCTCGTCCAGGTCCATGGCGCCGACGATGGCGCGCAGCGAGGTCATGGTCAGGCTGGTGACGGCGAACGAGAAGTTCTGCACGCCGTACGAGGCTTTCTGTGGGTCGACCACCTTGGCGAAGCACAGGGCGTTGGCGACGATCACCGCATTGTCCTTGGTGATGATTTCCTGCTGTTGCACATCGAGGATGATGTCCTTGGTCGGCAGGCGGTAGGCGACCACGTCCATGTACGGAATGACGATGTTCAGGCCCGGCTTGAGAGTGCTGTGGTAGCGGCCCAGGCGCTCGACGATCCATTCCTCGCCCTGGGGCACGATGCGCACGCCCTTGAACACGGTGATGAGGACGAATACAGCGAGGGTGGCGACGACGATGAGGCTGGTCATGGTGCGAACTTCCTTTTAGTGCGGATTCAGGCCCGGGTAACCCGGGCGGTGTTGCCTTCGATGGCGGCCAGGCGCACGCGCTCGCCGGCGGGGATGTCGCTGTCGGCGACGCAGGTCCATTCCTCGTTGCCGAGGATCGGTTTCTGGAAGCGCACCCGGCCTTTCTGGAACTGCGACACGTTGGCGGTCAGCAGGCCGACCTCGCCGATCACGCTGTCGGCGGTCCAGCGCACGTCTGGCTTCTTGCGGCGGAACACCTTGAACCAGAGCACGGTGGTGATCGATGAGAACACCACCCACAGCAGGCCCTGCATATCGAGTTGCAGGCTGGGCGCGAGCAGCGAGACGAGCGACACCAGCACGGCGCCGATGCCGAACCAGAGGATGAAGAAGGTGGGGAGTACCAGTTCCAGCAGGATCAAGGCCACGCCGAAGACGAGCCAGATCCACCATTGCATTTCCATATGGGTGGAGCCTTCCAGAAGGGGAGAGGTGATTTTACGGCAGGATCAAGGCACAGGGCCATCTCGCGACCGTCAGCGTGGATGTGTCACCCAATCTTCCACACGCAGCCCCGGAACACGCTGGAACTCGCGCAGGTTGTTGGTCACCAGCGTGAGGCCGCGCGCGCGGGCGTGGCCGGCAATCATTCTGTCGTAGGGGCCGATGGGCGTGCCGGCCTTGGCCAGTTCCGCACGTAGCTGCGCGGTGTGAGCTGCGCCCTGAATGTCGTAGTCAAGCACATCGAGCCGTGCGGCGAACCCCTCGACAATGGCCAGATTACGCTCCGGCGCGGCGGACTTTTCCGCACCGTAGATCAACTCCATCAGGGTTACCGTGCTGATGGCCAACTGGCCGTGGTGCCGATTGAATGCCTCGCGCACCACTTGTGGCTTGTTCTTGATGGTGAAAATGCAGATGTTGGTATCGAGCATGTACCTGAGCATCAGAATCCTTCGCGCTCCTGGTCGGCTGGCTGTTCCCTGCTCGCCATGAAGTCCGAACTCACATCGTCACCCTCGAACCAGCTGTCCCAGCTTTCGCCGGCAGGCGAGATGATACGGGAACGGCCCACCGCGACGATGTCCACTCGGGTGACGTCGTCTGGAAGGGCGAGGGCTTTTGGCATGCGGATAGCCTGGCTGCGGTTGCTTTTGAAGACTGCACCTTGCTCCATGATGGGCCTCCTTGAAAGCGCAAATGTATGTCCGGAGTTTAATTCCAGGAGTGGATATGTCAATGGGATATACGTAGCATGATCAGGCCTTGAACAGGCCGAGTGCCTCTAGCAGCGACCCTGCATCGTGAAATGCCCGATCCACTTCCGGCAGCACCGGCCGCTCGAGCACCAGTACTGGAATCCCGCGCTCCCGCGCCACTTCCAGTTTCGGCTCGGTGGCCGTGCTGCCGCTGTTCTTGCTCACCAGCACGTCGATCTGCCGACGTTCGAACAGGGCACGTTCATCGTCGATGAGGAATGGCCCGCGCGCACCGATCACTTCGCAGCGGTCATTGCCGGGGCACGCCTCGAGGGCGCGCAGGGTCCAGAACTGGTGTGGCGGGATTTCGTCCAGGTGTTGCAGGGGCCCTCGACCCAGGGTGAACAAGGGGCGTTCGAATGGGGCCAGCGCCGCGATCAGCCCGGCCCAGTCCTCGACTTCGCGCCAGTCATCACCGGGCTGCGCCTGCCATGCCGGACGGCGCAGGGCCCAGCAGGGAATGCCGGCGCAGTGTGCGGCGAGGGCGGCGTTGCGGCTGATCTGCGCGGCATAGGGATGGGTGGCGTCGATCAGCAGGTCGATGCCTTCGGCGCGCATGTACTCGGCCAGGCCTTCGGCGCCGCCATAGCCGCCGACTCGCACCTGGCAGGCCAGGTCCTGGGGAATGCGGCCGATGCCGGCGAGGCTGTAGACATGTTGCGGACCCAACTGGCGGGCGATGGCCAGGGCTTCGGTGACGCCGCCGAGGAGCAGGATGCGCCCGTTCATGCCACACCCGCCTTGCCGACGATGCCACCCTGGCGGTCGATGGCGAACACTTCCACCTGCACCTGGGCCGGCACCACGCTGCGGGCGAAGACCAGGGCGTGGCGGCACACCTCGTCACCCAGGGCGATGCCGGCGGCATGCGCCAGGGCGAGGGCCTGCTGGCTGGTGTTGGCGGCGACGATCGCCTGTTGCAGGGCCTGGTCCGCGCCAATGGCCGCCGCCCAGCCCGCCAGTTGCGGCAGGTCGATGCTCGAATGACGGCTGTGCAGGTCCATGTGCCCGGCGGCCAGCTTGCTGATCTTGCCGAAGCCGCCGCACAGCGTGAGGCGCGGCACGGGTACCTTGCGCAGGTGCTTGAGCACGGCGCCGACGAAGTCGCCCATCTCGATCAGGGCGATTTCCGGCAGGTCGTAGACCCGGCGCATGGTGTCTTCGCTGGCGTTGCCGGTGCAGGCGGCGATGTGCGTGTAGCCGTTGGTGTGGGCGACGTCGATGCCCTGGTGGATCGAGGCGATGTAGGCCGAGCAGGAAAACGGCCGGACGATGCCGCTGGTACCGAGGATCGACAGCCCGCCGAGGATGCCCAGGCGCGGGTTCATGGTCTTCAGGGCCAGCGACTCGCCGTCCTGGACATTGACCGTGACTTCAAAACCGCCGTCATAGCCACATTCGCAGGCCAACTGTTGCAAGTGGTCGCCGATCATCCTGCGCGGTACCGGGTTGATCGCCGGCTCGCCGACGCCCAGCACCAGCCCCGGGCGGGTCACGGTCCCCACGCCTTGCCCGGCGACAAAGCGAATGCCGGGCTCGGCCAGCAGGCGCACCTGGCTGTAGAGCAGGGCGCCATGGGTGACATCGGGGTCGTCGCCGGCATCTTTCAGGGTGCCGGCTTCGGCGGCTTCGCCTTTGAGATGGCAGAACTCCAGGCGCATCTCTACCACCTTGCCCTTGGGCAGGGTGATGTGCACCGCGTCATTGTGCTGGCCGGTCAGCAGCAGGCGCGCCGCCGCCAGGCTGGTGGCGGTGGCGCAGCTGCCGGTGGTCAGGCCGCTGCGCAGGGGCGCGGGCTGTTCGCGGGTTTCTTCACGCATCGACGGGTTTCACCACATCGAGCAAAGTGATCGGCAGGGCCTGGCGCCAGGTGTCGAAACTGCCCAGCGGCTGGGAGTGGGCGATATGGATACGGGTCAACTCGCCGCCATGCTGGTCGCGAAACTGCGCCAGGGCGACCTCGCTTTGCAGCGTGACGGCGTTGGCAACCAGGCGCCCGCCCGGCAGCAGGCGCTGCCAGCACAGGTCGAGCACGCCTTCGCGGGTGACGCCGCCGCCGATGAAGATCGCGTCCGGACGCTCCAGCCCGGCCAAGGCCTCGGGTGCCTTGCCGCGGATCAGTTGCAGGCCGGGCACCCCGAGGGTGTCGCGGTTGTGTTCGATGTAGCCCTGGCGGCCTTCGTCTGCCTCGATCGCAAGGGTGCGGCAGCTGGGATGGGCGCGCATCCATTCGATGCCGATGGAGCCGCAACCGGCGCCTACGTCCCACAGCAGTTCGCCCGGCTGCGGTGCCAGGCGGGCCAGGGTAATCGCTCGTACGTCGCGCTTGGTCAGCTGGCCGTCGTGACGGAAGGCGCTGTCGGGCAGGCCGGCCACGCGAGGCAGGCGTGGGGTATCAGGTGAGGCCTGGCATTCGATGGCGACCAGGTTGAGCAGGGCGATGTCGGTATGTGGCCAATCGTCGGCGGTGCCGCTCAGCGTTCGTTCCAGTGGGCCGCCGAGGTGTTCGAACACCTGGAGACGGCTGGGGCCGAAGCCACGTTCGCGCAACTGCGCGGCAATGGCCGCGGGGCTGCTTTCGTCGTTGCTCAACACCAGCAGGCGCATGCCGCTGTACAGGTGGGCATTGAGCGCCGCCAGCGGGCGGGCGACCACCGAGACCACCTGCACGTCCTGCAGCGGCCAACCCAGGCGGGCGGCGGCCAGGGCGCAGGAGGAGGGCATCGACAGCACCTGCAGTTCCTCGGCGGGCAGCTGGCGCGCCAGGCTGGCGCCGACGCCGTAGAACATCGGATCGCCGCTGGCCAATACGCATACCGGCTCACCGCGCAGGGCCAGGACCGGGGCCAGGGAGAAGGGGCTGGGCCAGTGCAGTTGCTCGGCGGTGACGCAGCGGGGCAACAGGGCCAGCTGGCGCGGGGCACCGATGATGCGCGTGGCTGCTAGCAGGGCGCGCCGGGCCTGTTTGCCCAGGCCGCTGAAGCCGTCTTCGCCGATGCCTATTACTGTCAGCCAGGGGGCCATCTGTTCCTCGTACCGTTCATTGATCGCGGGGCGTTCGACCACCGGTTTTTCATGCCGCCGGACAAAGCAGGCATAATACCGCGCCTTCTACACTGAAGCGCACTTTCACGATTGCCGGATGCCCCCTTGACGCCGCCCCTGCCCCCCGAAGTTTCGCCCCGTCCCTCGGCCTGCCCGGGGTTGTGGCGTATCGTCGCCGCGCGCGATGGCGGCATCTGCCGGATCAAGCTGCCCGGTGGCCTGCTGCTGGCCGACCAGGCCGATGCCGTGGCCGACGCCGCCGAGCGTTTTGCCGGAGGCGTGATCGAGGCGACCAACCGGGCCAATCTGCAGATTCGCGGCATCGGTGATGATCACCGGGGCCTGGTCGAGCATCTGCTGGTTGCCGGGCTCGGCCCGCGTGACGCGGCCGGTGATGATGTGCGCAACCTCATGGTCAGCCCATTGGCCGGTCTCGATCCGGCCATGGTGTTCGACACCCGACCGTTGGCCGGGCAGGTTCTCGACCTGCTGGAAAGTACACCCAGGTTCCACAAGCTGTCGGCCAAGTTCGCCATGCAACTCGATGGCGGCGAAGCGCTGGCGATGCTCGAGCACGCCCATGATCTGTGGCTGTCCGCGATGCAGCGCGAAGGACGCATCTGGTTGCGGTTCGGGCTCGCCAGCAGCCTGTCGAATAGCCAGGCGCTGGGCGCGGTGCCGGTGGACCAGGGGCTGGCGTTGGTGCGTGCAGTGCTGGAGCGCTTCCTCGACCTGGCGACGCCCGAGCAGTCGCGCATGCGTCAATTGCTGCAGGTGTGCCCGGTGGAGCACTTCCTTGAAGGGCTGCCCCTGCAAATCGACACCTCATCGCTGGCTTGGCAGCGCCCGGCAACGACAAGTGCCTGGCTTGGCGTGCTGCCCCAGCGCCAGGGCGTGGCCCTGGGCGTCGCGCCACCCCTTGGTCGCCTGACTCCGGCCATGCTGCGCGGCGCCGCCCATGTCGTCCGCCAATGGGGCGATGGCAGCTTGCGCCTGACGCCTTGGCAGAGCCTGGTACTGACCAACCTGAACCCGACCCATGTGCAGCCTGCCCGCGAACACCTTGCGGCCCTGGGCCTGCTGTGCCACAGCGAGCACCCGCTGGCGCGGGTCGTCGCCTGCACTGGCTCCAGCGGCTGCGCCAAGGGCCAGGCCGACACCAAGGCCGATGCCGTGACCCTGGCCGGCTTGCTGCACCACGGCGCCCCAGGCAGCGTGCACCTGTGCGCCTGCCCACGTTCCTGCGCCATGGCCCACACGGCCCCGGCCACCCTGCTGGCCCGCGCCCCGGGCCGCTATGACCTTTACTTGCGCGATGCGCGCCAGCCGGGCTTCGGCAGGCTGCGCGGCGCCGACCTCACCCCAGAAGAAGCAGGCGCCATGCTCGACCTGCCGACGGAGCACCTTGATGATTGACTACATCCGCGATGGTCAGGAGATCTATCGCAATTCCTTCCGCATCATCCGCGAGGAAGCCCGGCTCGAGCGGATCCCCGCCGATCTTGAAAAGCTCGCTGTGCGCGTGATCCATGCCTGCGGCATGGTCGAGGCCATCGATGGCCTGCAGTTTTCCGAAGGCGCCGGCACTGCCGGTCGCGAGGCCCTGGCCAAGGGCGCGCCGATCCTCTGCGACGCGCACATGGTCGCCGAAGGCATCACCCGCGCCCGTCTGCCTGCCAACAACCCGGTGATCTGCACCCTGCGCGACCCGAGCGTGCCGGACCTGGCCAAGGCCGAAGGCAACACCCGTTCCGCCGTGGCCCTGGAGCTGTGGCGTCCGCACCTGGAAGGCAGCGTGGTGGTGATTGGCAACGCGCCGACCGCGCTGTTCTACCTGCTGGAAATGCTCGATGCCGGTGCACCGAAACCGGCGTTGATCCTCGGCTTCCCGGTCGGCTTCGTCGGCGCCGCCGAATCCAAGGCGATGCTCGCCGCCGACAGCCGCGGCGTGCCGTTCGTGATCATGCAGGGCCGCCTGGGCGGCAGCGCGATGGCCGCCGCGGCAGTCAACGCCCTGGCCACGGAGGTGGAATAATGCAGGCACGCGGACGACTGCTGGGCCTGGGCGTGGGCCCAGGCGACCCTGAGCTGATCACGGTCAAGGCCTTGCGCCTGCTGCGCGAGGCTCCGGTGGTGGCGTACTTCGTCGCCAAGGGCAAGCGCGGCAATGCCTTCGGCATCATCGAAGCGCACCTGCAGGCCGAACAGACCCTGTTGCCGCTGGTGTACCCGGTGACCACCGAAGCGCTGCCCGCGCCGCTGTCCTATGAGCAGGTGATCAGCGACTTCTACGACGAAGCCAGCCTGCAGGTGGCCGAACACCTGGATGCCGGCCGTGACGTGGCGGTGATCTGCGAGGGCGACCCGTTCTTCTACGGCTCCTACATGTATCTGCACGACCGCTTGGCCTCGCGCTACGAGGCCCAGGTGATCCCGGGCGTGTGCTCGATGCTCGGCGGCGCCTCGGTGCTCGGAGCGCCGCTGGTGTATCGCAACCAGACCCTCACCGTGCTTTCTGGCGTGTTGCCCCATGAGGAGCTCAAGCGCCGTCTGGCCGATGCCGACGCCGCAGTGATCATGAAACTGGGACGCAACTTCCCCAAGGTGCGCCTGGTGCTCGCCGAACTGGGCATGGATAGCCGTGCGCTGTACGTGGAGCGGGCGACCATGGCCAACCAGAAGATCGTCGCGCTGGACGAGGTCGACCCACAGTCCTCGCCTTACTTCTCGCTGATCATCGTGCCGGGTGAGAAATGGCAGGGATGAACAAGGCTCCGGCAATCGTCATTCTCGGCCCGGGCAGCCTGGCCACCGCGCGGCGTATCCAGGCCTGTTATCCACAGGCGCTGATCCATGGCCTGGAAGGGCGCGTTGAAGGGGCCGACCGCTACTACGCAGCATTTGGCGACACCCTGCGGGCGCTGTACCAGCAGGACACGCCGATCATCGCCCTGTGCGCGGCGGGTATCGTCATTCGCACCCTGGCGCCGCTGTTGAGCGAAAAAGGCGTCGAGCCACCGGTACTGGTTGTGGCCGAGGACGGCAGCGCCGTGGTGCCGCTGCTCGGTGGCCTGGGTGGGGTCAATGTCATGGCCCGAGAGATTGGTGAGGCGCTGGGTGTGAGCGCGGCGATCACCACCAGTGGCGAACTGCGCTTTGGCACCTGCCTGCTCAACCCGCCCGAGGGTTACGCGCTGGGGGACCTGGAGCAGGGCAAGCGCTTCGTCTCCGACCTGCTGGCGGGCGAGACGGTGCGTGTCGAAGGCGACGCGCCGTGGCTCGAACACGCGCAGTTGCCCGCCAGTGACGAGGCGCAACGCACTATCCACGTGGGCAGCGCACTGCGTCCGGCCAGCCGGGACGAACTGCTGATCCATGCGCGTTGCGTGGTGGTGGCGGTCACGGCCGGTAGCGCCGACCTGGTGCACCAAATACGCGAGGAACTGCTGCGGGCGAACATCGCCGAGCCCGCGCTGGCCTGCCTGCTGGCGAGCGAAGCCGAGATGACGGAGCCGGCGCTGCACGAAGCTGCACAGGCACTGAATGTCGCACTGCGCTTCGCCCCGGCTGCCGAAAGCCTGGAGCGGATGCTGGCTGATGCAGTGCCGCAAGCGCGGGTAGGTTCGGCCGTCGGGCTCGCCCACGCCGTTTGCCCGGCACCTGTCGACATCGGCCGCGTTGGCCGGCGCCGTGGCCGCCTGGCCGTGATCGGCCTGGGCCCTGGTGCCGCCGAGCTGATGGTACCGGCGGTCAAGGCTGAGCTGGCGCGTGCGCAGGATGTGCTGGGTTACGAAACCTACGTGCGCATGGCCGGCCCCTTCCGCAACGATCAGGTGCTGCATTGCACCGACAACCGCGAAGAGATGCAGCGCGCCCGCCATGCCTTCGAGCTGGCGGCGCAAGGGCGTTCGGTGGTGGTGGTGTCGTCGGGCGATCCGGGCGTGTTCGCCATGGCTGCCGCAGTGCTCGAAGCGCTCCACGAATCCAGTGACCCGGCCTGGCAGCGCGTCGAGCTGGAGATCCTGCCCGGTGTCTCGGCCTCGCTGGCTACCGCAGCCCAGGCAGGGGCGCCACTGGGCCACGACTTCTGCGTGATGTCGCTGTCCGACAACCTCAAGCCCTGGTCGATCATCGAGAAACGCCTCGACCTGGCGGCCCAGGCGGATCTGGTTCTGGCGTTCTACAACCCGATCTCCAAGTCCCGGCCGCATCAGCTGGGCGTGGCGCTGGAGCTGGTACGCCGCCATCGCGACGCAGGCACCCCCGTGGTGCTGGGCCGTGATATCGGCCGGCCAGGGCAGACCCTGCGGGTGGTGACCTTGGGCGAACTGCTGCCGGAGATGGTCGACATGCGCACCATGGTGCTGGTCGGCTCCTCGACCACCTGCACCTTCCCCCGTGCCGATGGCGGCCAGTGGGTGTACACGCCGCGCTGGTACCCCGCCAAGCCCTGAGCGCAGCCGGGGTCAGGGCAGCAGGTAGCCCTTGATCCCGGTGAAGATGATCTGCGCCGCGAGGGCGCAGACGAACAGCCCCATCAGGCGGCTGACGATCTGCAGACCCTGGTCGCCCAGGATCCGTTCGATACGGTGCGAGAGGTACAGCACCAGGCCCACGGTGAAGCTGGCCAGGGCGATGCTGACGATGGCCAGCAGCTTGTCGTCCCAGTGTGGCTGGCCCACGCCCATCACCAGCAGCGCGCCGATGGTGCCGGGGCCGACGGTGAGCGGAATGGTCAGCGGCACGATGGTCACGTCCTGCTGCACGTTGTCGGTCTGCACCGCCGACTTGCCCTGGGCCATGCCCAGCGCGGAGATGAACAGCACCGAGCCTGCGCCGATGCGGAAGGCGTCGGCGGTGATGCCGAATACCCCGAAGATCACCCGCCCGAACAGGTACAGCAGCACGCTGGCGACCAGCGTGGCAATGGCTACCCGCCAGGCCAGTTGCTTGCGCTCCTTGCTGGAGTGGCCGCGGGTCAGGCCGATGAAACATGAGAGCACGAAGAAGGGGCTGTAGAGCACGAGCATTTTCAGGTAGACGCTGAACAACTCATGGAGCATGGCGCTGGGTCCGCGACGGGAATGGGTGGCACCTGTATAGCACGGAACCTGTAGGAGCGGCTTCAACCGCGATCACCCGCGAAGCGGGTGCAAGATTGTGTGGTGGTTGCCTCGCGGCTGAAGCCGCTGCTACAGGATCTGCGTGGTGCCGTCGGACACCACCTGCCGCTGCCCCGCCCAGAACTGCACCAGCTCGCGCAATTGCGACAGCTCCACCGGCTTGGCCATGTGCCCGTCCATGCCGGCCAGGCGCGCGCGTTCCTTGTGCTCGTTGAGGATATGCGCGGTCAATGCCACCACCGGGGTGCGCGGGCGCTGGTTGGCGGTCTCCCAGGCGCGCAGCTGCTGGGTGGCGGAGAAACCGTCGAGCACTGGCATCTCGCAGTCCATCAGTACCAGGTCGTAGTGCTTGGCCTTCATCGCCTGCAGGGCCTCTTCGCCGTTGCTGGCGGTATCCGGCTCGAGGTTGAGCTTGCCGAGCATGCCGCGGATGACCTTGGTCGAGATGCTGTTGTCCTCGGCCACCAGGATGCGGAAGTCGCCGGGCAGGTCCAGCGGCACCGGGGTGCCGACCGGCAGTGGCGGCGCGGCCTGCTCGCGGCCGCGCAGGGCGAGTTCCTCGGCAAGGGTGGTCTTGAGCGTGTAGCCGGCCACCGGCTTGGCCAGGATGCGCTTGACCCCGGCGTTGCGGGCGATGATCTTGCTCGGCGCGTTGCTGATGCCGGTGAGCATCACCACCAGGATGTCGTGGTTCAGGCTCGGGTCTTCCTTGATCTTCGCCGCCAGTTGCATGCCGGTCATGCCGGGCATGTTCTGGTCGAGCAGCACCGCGTCGAAATAGTCGCGCAGGTGCGCCTTGGTGCGCAGCAAGGCCAGTGCCTCCTTGCCCGACGGCACCGCGCTGACGTTCATGCCCCAGGCGCTGCATTGCTGCACCAGCACCTTGCGGCAGGTGTCGTTGTCGTCCACCACCAGCACCCGGGCGTCGCGCAGCGGGCCGTCGAGGTCGGTAGGCGGCTGCTCCAGGCGCAGCGGGTCGAGCGGCAGGGTCAGCCACAGGGTGTTGCCCATGCTGGTGCTGGTCTTGATGCCGAACTCGCCCTGCATCAGGCCGATCAGTTGCTTGGCGATCACCAGGCCCAGGTGGCCACCGAGCTTGTTGCTGGAGAGGAAGTGGCGGCTGTGCAGCTCGGCCTGAAGCAAGGCGTCGCGCTCGGCCGGCGGCATGGGCTCGCCGCTGTCCTGCACGGCGATGCGCAGGCGCGGGCTGTCGCCACGCTGGTCGAGGGCCACCACCAGCAGGATCTCGCCCTGGGTGGTGTTTTTCAGGGCGTTGTCCAGCAGGCTCGACAAGGCCTGGCGCAGGCGCGTCGGGTCGCCGCTGACCACTCGCGGCACTTGTGGCTGGGTGAAGCTGATCAGCTCGATGTTCTGCTGTTCGGCCTTGGCCCGGAAGATGTTCAGGCAGTCCTCGATCAGGGCGTTGAGGTCGAACTGCACGTCGTCCAGCTCGATCTGCCGCGACTCGAGCTTGGAGATGTCGAGGATTTCGTTGATCAGGGTGAGCAGTTCGTTGCCGGCGCTGTGGATGGTCTGCACATAGTCGCGCTGCTTGACCGACAGCGGCGTGCCGAGCAGCAGCTCGGTCATGCCCAGCACGCCGTTCATGGGGGTGCGGATCTCATGGCTGATCTTGGCCAGGAACTCGGCCTTGGCGTTGATCTCGGCGTCGCTGGCGGCCAGGGCGCGGCTGGCGCGGAAGCGCTCCTCGCTGATCCGGCGCAGGCGCTCGCTGACCGCGAGGTTGAGCAGCAGGCCGCTGACCACGGTCAGCGCCATGAGGATGCACAACAACCAGGGCGTGGAGGTGCGGGTGAGGCCCAGCAGGGCCGGTAGCAGCACCAGGCCGCCGAGGTTGAACACCAGCATCGCCACGGCGAACAGGCGCGCCGGGCCGTAGCCCTTGTACCAGTGATAGCCGCTGACCAGCAGCATGCTCACGCTGCCCAGGGCGAGCAGGGCATAGGTCATCAGGTTCAGCGGCAGCGTATCGACGAACAGCAGCACCAGGCCGCTGACGGCGGCCACCAGCATCTCCATGTGCAGCAGGCGGTTGAGCCGCGCCGAACTGCAGGGGGAGAAGAAATGCAGGGTGAAATACAATCCGGCCAGGCCAGCCAGTACCAGGGTCAGGTAGGCTGCCGGGGTCTGCGCGCTGTGCCACAGGTGCCACCAGGGGCCACTGAGGTTGAGCAGGATCAGCGCGCTGAGCAGCATCAGGCCGTGGTACAGCGCCAGCACCAGCGTGGTGCTGGAGCGTGTGTAGCCGAAGCGGATCAGGTTGTGCAGGATCAGCATGGCCAGCCCCCCGAACAGCAGGCCGAACAGCAGCGACTGGCGCTGGTCGGCGGCGGCGTGGGCGGTGGTCTCGACAGTGATGGCCGGGCGCAGCTGGTGTTCGGAAACCAGCCGCAGGTAGATATCCAGCGGTTGGTTGCTGTGCGGCAGTGGCAGCACGTGGTCCCTGCCGCGCAGGGTGGGGCTGAGGCCGTCGCCCTGCCGGCCATGGTGCAGCTGGCGCAGCAGTTTGCCGCCTTCCAGGGCGTAGAGGTCCAGGCGTGACAGGTCGGGGGCGAAAATGCGTACCAGTTGTTCCTGGTCGCTCGGATCCAGGCGGTAGTGCAACCACAGGGCCTGGTCGGGGAGGGCGGCATCCAGTTCTTCGAGGGCCAATGGGCTGAACTGGTTGCGGTAGCGTTCGGAGCGCACGTCGGACAGCTGCAGGTTGGCCTGTTCATCGAGCAGCGCCGACCAGCCCGCGGCCTGTTCGGCGTGTGCCGGGAGCAGGCAGAGCAGGGTCAGCAGGCTGACGATCAGGGCTATGGCAATCCGAAGCCGACGCACGACGAAATCCCTTCTTAGCTAATGTGCCGGATATCCACTATGCGCGGCGCGCCAAGGCGAAGGCAAGGCCCCGGCGGGGCCTTGACGACGAGCCGAAGGCCGTGCGCCGGGAACGGCACGACCGTTGGCTGCACTTTTACTGCTGCTCACCGCGCTCGCGGGCGATGGCCCGGTAGCCGATGTCGTTGCGGTAGAAGCTGGCGTCCCACTTGACCTGCTCGGCCAGGCGGTAGGCCTGCTGCTGGGCGGCTTCGACGGTGTCGCCCATGGCGGTGGCGCACAGTACGCGGCCACCGGCGGTGACCACCTGGCCGTCCTTCAGCGCGGTGCCGGCGTGGAACACTTTGCCTTCAAGCTTGGCGGCCGCGTCGAGGCCGCTGATCACGGCGCCTTTGGCGTAGTCGCCCGGGTAGCCACCGGCGGCCAGCACCACGCCCAGGCTAGGACGCGGATCCCACTGCGCCTCGACCTTGTCCAGGGCCTTGGCGAAGGCGGCTTCGATCAGCAGTACCAGGCTCGACTCCAGGCGCAGCATGACCGGCTGGGTTTCCGGGTCGCCGAAGCGGCAGTTGAACTCGATGACCTTGGGGTTGCCTGCCTTGTCGATCATCAGGCCGGCATACAGGAAGCCGGTGTAGACGTTGCCTTCCTCGGCCATGCCGCGCACGGTTGGCCAGATCACTTGGTCCATCACGCGCTGGTGCACGTCGGCGGTGACCACGGGGGCAGGGGAGTAGGCACCCATGCCGCCGGTGTTCGGGCCGGTATCCTGGTTGCCGACACGCTTGTGGTCCTGGCTGGTGGCCATGGGCAGCACGTTGTGGCCGTCGACCATGACGATGAAGCTGGCTTCTTCGCCGTCGAGGAACTCTTCGATCACCACGCGCGAACCGGCTTCACCGAAGGCGTTGCCGGCGAGCATGTCGCGCACGGCGTCTTCGGCTTCCTGCAAGGTCATGGCGACGATTACACCTTTACCGGCGGCCAGGCCGTCGGCCTTGATCACGATCGGCGCACCTTTTTCACGCAGGTAGGCCAGGGCCGGCTCGATCTCGGTGAAGTTCTGGTAGTCGGCAGTCGGGATCTTGTGGCGGGCCAGGAAGTCCTTGGTGAAGGCCTTGGAGCCTTCTAGCTGGGCCGCGCCCTTGGTCGGGCCGAAGCAGTCCAGGCCGCGGCTGCGGAACAGGTCCACGACACCGATCACCAGCGGCGCTTCCGGGCCGACGATGGTCAGGTCGACGTTCTTCTCGGCGAAGTCGGCCAGTTGCTCCAGGGCGGTGACGTCGATGGCGACGTTCTCGCACTTGGCTTCGCTGGCGGTGCCGGCGTTACCTGGCGCCACGAAGATTTTCTCGACCCGTGGGTCCTGGGCGACTTTCCAGGCCAGGGCGTGTTCGCGACCGCCGCTGCCGATGATCAAAACTTTCATGTCAAAACCTCGAAATCTGTCGAACGAGAGGCAGCACCCCTCGCTGTACGAGGTCGCACTGAAGCAGATGCCTGCTTCAGTGCGGCCGATTGCCATAATCAGTGGCGGAAGTGGCGCATGCCGGTGAATACCATGGCGATACCGGCTTCGTCGGCAGCGGCGATGACTTCGGCATCACGCATCGAACCACCTGGCTGGATCACCGCGCTGATACCCACTTTAGCCGCGTTGTCGATGCCATCACGGAACGGGAAGAACGCATCCGAAGCCATTACCGCGCCCTGCACTTGCAGGCCGGCATGTTCGGCCTTGATCGCGGCGATGCGCGCGGAGTTGACGCGGCTCATCTGGCCGGCGCCGACGCCGATGGTCTGGCGCTGCTTGGCGTAGACGATGGCGTTGGACTTGACGAACTTGGCCACTTTCCAGGCAAACACCAAGTCGTGGATTTCCTGCTCGGTCGGCGCACGCTTGGTGACGATCTTCAGGTCGTCGGCAGTGATCATGCCGATATCGCGGCTCTGCACCAGCAGGCCACCGTTGACGCGCTTGAAGTCCCAACCGGCGGCGCGCTCGGCTGGCCACTCGCCGCACTCCAGCAGACGCACGTTCTGCTTGGCGGCCACGACTTCGCGGGCGGCCTGGGAGATTTTCGGGGCAATGATCACTTCGACGAACTGGCGCTCGACGATGGCTTTGGCGGTTTCGCCGTCCAGCTCGCGGTTGAAGGCGATGATGCCGCCGAATGCCGACTCGGTGTCGGTAGCGTAGGCCAGGTCGTAGGCCTTGCGGATACCGCCTTCGTCTTCAGGCACCACGGCCACGCCGCACGGGTTGGCGTGCTTGACGATCACGCAGGCCGGCTTGACGAAGCTCTTCACGCACTCCAGCGCGGCGTCGGTATCGGCCACGTTGTTGAACGACAGCTCCTTGCCTTGCAGCTGGATGGCGGTGGAAATGCTGGCCTCGCCCTTCTTGGCCTCGACGTAGAACGCCGCGCTCTGGTGCGGGTTCTCGCCGTAGCGCATTTCCTGGGCCTTGACGAACTGGCTGTTGAAGGTGCGCGGGAACTCGCTGCGATCTTCGGTGGACAGGGTGTCCTTTGCCTGGTCGATGGTGCCCATGTAGTTGGCGATCATGCCGTCGTAGGCGGCGGTGTGCTCGAAGGCCTTGAGCATCAGGTCGAAGCGCTGGGCGTAGGTCAGGCCGCCGGCTTTCAGGCCTTCGACAATGCCGGCGTAATCGCTGGCGTTGACCACGATGGCCACGTCCTTGTGGTTCTTCGCCGCGGAACGGACCATGGTCGGGCCGCCGATGTCGATGTTCTCGATGGCTGTCGGCAGGTCGCAGCCCGGCTTGCTGATGGTGGCTTCGAACGGGTACAAGTTGACCGCGACCAGGTCGATCGGCTTGATGCCATGCTCGTTCATGATGGCGTCGTCGGTGCCGCGACGGCCGAGAATGCCGCCGTGGATCTTCGGATGCAGGGTCTTGACCCGGCCGTCCATCATTTCGGCGAAGCCGGTGTAGTCGGCCACTTCCACCGCGTTCACGCCATTATCCTTGAGCAGCTTGTAGGTGCCGCCGGTGGACAGGATCTCGACACCGAGCTGTTGCAGCTCCCGGGCGAATTCGAGGATACCGGTCTTGTCGGAGACGCTGATCAGGGCGCGGCGGATCGGCAGGCGGGTAGTCTGGTCGGTCATTTCAGATTCCATAACGCGGTGGAGTCAGCAAAAAAGGCGCCTTTTTGCATGAGCGCCTTTTCTGGTTGGGGTTCTGGCCTTACAACAGATCGTACTGCTTGAGCTTCTTGCGCAGCGTGCCTCGGTTGAGCCCGAGCATCTCGCTGGCTTTGGTCTGGTTGCCCTTTACGTAGTTCATCACGCATTCGAGCAGCGGCGCCTCGACTTCCGAGAGCACCAGGTTGTACACGTCCGTGACGGTAGCGCCTTCCAGGTGGGCGAAGTAGTTGTGCAGCGCCTTCTCGACGCTGTCGCGCAGGGTCTGGCCCTCCTCGCTCGGCGTGTTCAGGTGCTGCTTGAGGTTGGCGTTGTCGCTCACGGGCGTTGTTCCACTCACTAATGTCTCGGTCATCATCGTCATGCGGCCACCCCTTGTTCGTCCTCTGTCCCAAGGCTCTGTCGACGTTCGGCAAAATAAGCCTGAACGTTGGCGCACTGCGCTTGTGTGTCTTGCAAAGCGTTGAACTGGCTGCGGAACTCCTTGCCGCCAGGTCGGGTTGCCAGGTACCAGCCAACGTGCTTGCGGGCGATCCGCACGCCCATCACATCGCCATAGAAGGCATGCAGCGCGGCCAGGTGTTCCAGCAGAATGCGTTCCACTTCGTCCAGCGCCGGGGTGGGCAGGTGCTCGCCCGTGCGCAGGTAATGCTCGATCTCGCGGAAAATCCACGGCCGCCCTTGGGCGGCACGGCCGATCAGCAGGCCGTCGGCGCCGGTGGCATGCAGCACCGCCCGGGCCTTTTCCGGCGAAGTGATGTCGCCGTTGGCGAAAACCGGGATCGACACCGCCTGCTTGATCGCGGCGATGGTGTCGTACTCGGCGTCACCGGTGTACAGGTCGGCGCGTGTGCGGCCATGCACCGCCAGCGCCTGGATGCCGGCCTGTTCGGCGATCTTCGCCACGTTCAGGCCGTTCTTGCTTGCCCGGTCCCAGCCGGTGCGGATCTTCAGCGTCACCGGCACGTCCACGGCGCCGACGACGGCGTGGAGGATTTCGGTGACCAAGGCTTCATCTCTCAATAAAGCAGAGCCTGCGGCCTTGTTGCAGACTTTTTTCGCCGGGCAACCCATGTTGATGTCGATGATCTGCGCGCCGGCCTCGACATTGGCCCGGGCCGCCTCGGCCATCATCTGCGCATCGCCGCCGGCGATCTGCACCGAGCGTGGCTCGGGATCGCTTTCATGTATGCGGCGCAGGCTCGACTTGCGGCTATTCCACAGACGCATGTCGCTGGAGACCATCTCCGAGACCACCATGCCCGCTCCCAGACGCTTGCACAGGGTACGGAAAGGTTGGTCCGTGACGCCGGCCATCGGGGCCAGGATCAGGTTGTTCTGCAGTGTGTAAGGGCCGATGCGTACCGCCGACATAGGTGTTCCCTGTTGTGGGGCCGAATCATTGGAGTCGAAAAAGGGATGGCATGATACCCGCTCTCGATGACCGGATAAAGATGAATCTGGATAAAATCTGAACAGTTGCGGCGTTATGACATCCAGTGCCAAGCGGCAAGCTTCAAGCTGCAAGAGGGCTGCGGACAGGCATTTACCTGCGGTGTGAAGCTTGCCGCCTGTCGCTTACTCCGGCGAACGGAAGCTCAGGCTGTAGTTCACCGCCTTCGGCCCAGGGTCGAGGATGTCCAGGGCGATGTGGATCGGCGTCTGGCTGGGCATCTCGCCGCGCCCGGCCAGCTCGCCCGACAGGTACTCGCTTGGTTTGAAGCGCCGGCTGGCGATCAGCTGGCCGTTGAGGTCGGCGAAGCGCAATTCGAGAAGGGGGAAGGGCTGGGCGAAGGGCGCGCGGTTGTAGATGATCGCGTCGACGATCAGCGCCCCTTTGAAGTCCGGGTGGCTGCGCACTACCAGATTGCTGCTTTTGATCCGCGAGATGTCTACGCGGGTCGGCACCTGGCAGCCGAACATCGGGCACAGCTGCTGGAACCAAGGGCGATACTGGTCCTGGCGGGCCATTTCGTCGAAGTGGAACCAGACGTACTGGAATGCCAGCAGGCCCGCGGCCAGCAGTGTCAGGAAACCCCACAGCAGGCGTTTTCCCCAGTTCGGGGCGGGCTTTTCCCAGCCCAGCTGCAACGGGTCGTCGACCACGTCGACCAGCGGCTCCTTGCGCGCGCGTTCGGGCTTGGTGGCCAGGCTCGGTTCCAGGCGTTGCCCGGGATGTTCTTCGGGGTCATAGTCGCGGGCCGAGAACGGCGCGCTGTGCACCTCGTCGTCAAGCGCCGAAAGGCCCTTCTCCGGCAAGGGTTCGTCGTGGTTGGGCAACTGCCGCGAGGGTTCGTCGAGTGGCTGATTGCGCACTGGAGGCTCATCGTCCAGCTCGAGGCTGGTCGCGCCGAGGGTAGGCTCGGTGCGCTCGTCGTCGGCCGGCGCCAGGTCCAGCGGCTCCTGCTCGACCAGCATCGGTGCGTCCTCGCGCTCCTGCGCAGGCTCACGGTCGCCGTCAGTGGCGGTGCCGAACGGTTCATCGCCAGGCCCATCGCCGAGCTGATCGTCGCGGCGGGCCTGGAGCATGCCTTTGGCCGGGGCGGCGCGCCGATCACCCGGGCTGCGCCGTTCAAGGCGCGCCAGCTCCTGGTCGAGATCGAGGGCATCCAGTTCCTCGGCCGTGACCGTCCAGTTGTCCTCGCTCGGTGCCGGCGGGGCGGCCTCCGGTTGCACGGCTGCGGGCGCTGGCACGGCCGGCTCGGCTGCCGGCGCCGGCGCACGGGTGTCGCCTTCGCCAGCCGCGGCGCGGTTCTGCTCCAGCAGTTGTTTCGCCGCGTTGAACACCTGCAGGCATTGGCCGCAGCGCACCACGCCGCGGGCCACGCTCAACTGGTGATGGGTGACGCGAAAGCTGGTCTGGCAATGCGGGCACTGGGTGACGAAACTGTCGGTCATGCGGCTGTCCGGGAAGCTGTGCAGGAGTTGAGTCTAGGCGCGCTTAGCGGCGGCGACCACTGATACGTACCCAGCCGTCGCGCACGACGATCGGGTCCAGGTCGAAGTCGGCGGCATAGGCGGCGGCCACTTCCTCACCCTGTTCGGCGAGGATGCCCGACAGCGCCAGCAGGCCGCCGGGGCGAACCAGGCCGGATAGCTGCGGCGCCAGCGATACCAGCGGGCCGGCCAGGATGTTGGCGACCAGCACGTCGGCCTGCATGGCCGGCATCTGCTCGGGCAGGTACAGGTCGAACGTGTCGTCGGCAATGCCGTTGCGCTGGGCGTTGTCACGGGAGGCCTCGATAGCCTGCACGTCGATGTCGGTGCCGACCGCGTGGCGGGCGCCGAGCAGCAGCGCGGCAATGGCCAGGATGCCCGAGCCGCAGCCGAAGTCGAGCACTTGCGTGCCTTGCAGCTGCTGGCCGTCGAGCCATTCCAGGCACAGCGCGGTGGTCGGGTGGGTACCCGTGCCAAAGGCCAGGCCCGGGTCGAGCAGCAGGTTCACCGCGTCCTTTTCCGGGGCTTCGTGCCAGCTTGGCACGATCCACAGGCGCTGGCCGAAGCGCATCGGCTGGAAGTTGTCCATCCAGCTGCGCTCCCAGTCCTGGTCCTCGATCACCTCGGCGTGGTACTCGGGCAGCTCGGCGCCGGTCAGCAGGCGCAGGTGGGCGAACACCTGCTCGGGCTCGGCATCGGCCTCGAACAGCGCCAGCAGGTGCGTGTGCGACCACAGCGGGGTGGTGTTGAGGTCCGGTTCGAAGATCGGCTGGTCTTCTGCGTCCATGAAGGTCACCGAGACGGCGCCCACTTCAAGCAGGGCGTCTTCGTAGGTTTCGGCTTGTTCCGGGCTGATGGCCAGGCGTACTTGCAGCCAGGGCATGGCGGGCACCTTTGGTAAATCGACAGGGGCAGCCCGAGGCTGCGCGAAAAGGCCGCCAGTTTACTTGAGTGCGTGGGGTTTGTGCAGGACGCAGTTGTGCTGGCGGCTTTGCCGGCGCCATCGCGGGGCTGGCCCGCTCCCACCAGAGAGCGGGGCTGCCTTGCGGTTCAGAGACTGCGCGCCCGCGTCACCCGGTCCACCAGGTACACAAGCCCGTGATAATCGATGCCACTGTGGCTCGACAGGCCGATCTCGCAGGTGCGGCTGGTGGAGATCCCCTCGCTGCAATACTGCACCGCGTCCTTGAGGGTACGCAGCGAATGGGCGTTGAGCTCCGGTGTGGTGAAGCCCTTGTCGCCGGCGAAGCCGCAGCAATGGATGCCTTCGGGGATCACCACCTGCTTGCTGCAGCGCCGCGCCAGGTCGATCAGCGCCTGGCTTTCGCCCAGGTGCTGGGTGCTGCAGGTCACGTGCACCGCCACGGGCTCGTCCTGGGGGGTGAACTCCAGCTTGTCGACCAGGTGGGTGCGGATGAAGCGCACCGGGTCGTACAGGTCCAGCCGCGATTCGCCCAGGTCCTGCACCAGGCGCAGGGTGCAGGGGCTGGTGTCGCAGTAGATCGGGTCAAGGCCGCCGCGGCTGGCGTGCAGCAGTGCGTTGATCAGTTCCTGGCGCTTGTGCTCGGCCTGCTCGGGGTAGCCCTTGGAGGCGAACGGCTGGCCGCAGCACAGACTGTCGGCGTTGTCCGGGAACACTACCTGGTAGCCGGCCTTCTCCAGCAGGGCACGGGTCTTGTCCAGCAGCGAACTCTGCTCGCGGTCGGCATAGGCCGGGCCCATCACCCGCGAAACACAGGCGGCCAGGTAGACCACGCGAGGGCGGGCGTCGTGGCTCGCGGTGCTGAGCTCGACGGCCCGCAGCGGCTGCGGCATGGCGGGGGTCCACTGCGGCAGGCGGCCTTTGCTGGCCTTGCTCAGGCGGGCGCTGAGCCGGCTCATGCGCGGGGCGCCGAGCAGCTTGCGCGCGCCATTGGCGGCGGCCAGCGTGAATCGCGCGCCGCGCAAGGTGGCGTGAAAATGCTCGGCCAGCCAGTCGGCGGCCTTGCCGTGCTCGGCCGCCTGACCGCGCAGCTTCTTCACCAGCTCGCCGGTGTTGATGCCCACCGGGCAGCGCTGGGCGCACAGGCCGGTGGCGGCGCAGGTGTCGATGCCCTGGTACTGGTAGGTGCGCAGCAGTTCGCGGGTATCAACGCCGGCGCGTTTCTTCGCCTGGATGTCGCGCCACATGACGATGCGCTGGCGCGGGCTCAAGGTAAGGCCTTTTGACGGACACACCGGCTCGCAGAAACCGCACTCGATGCACTTGTCGACGATCTCGTCGGCGGCCGGCAGCGGCTTGAGGTTCTTCAGGTGGATGTCGGGGTCCTCGCTCAGCACCACATCGGGGTTGAGGATGCCGTTGGGGTCGAGCAGGCGCTTGAGCTTCCACATCAGCTGGTAGGCGTCATGCCCCCATTCCAGTTCGACGAAGGGCGCCATGTTGCGCCCGGTGCCGTGCTCGGCCTTGAGCGAGCCGCCGAATTCCACTGCCACCAGCTGCGCCACGTCGTCCATGAAGGCCTGGTAGCGCGCCACTTCCTCGGCGCTGTTGAAGCCCTGGGTGAAGACGAAGTGCAGGTTGCCTTCCAGGGCGTGGCCGAAAATGATCGCCTCGTCGTAGCGGTGCTTGTCGAACAGCTGGATCAGGCGGTTGACGCCTTCGGCCAGTTGCTCGATGGGGAAGGTCACGTCCTCGATGATCACCGTGGTGCCGGTCTGGCGCACGGCGCCGACGGCGGGGAAGGTATCCTTGCGGATCTTCCACAGCTGGTTGTACACCGCCGGGTCTTCGCTGAACGCGACCTTCTGCTCCAGCGGGTAGTCGTCGATGGACGCCATCACCTGCTCGAGCTGCTCGTGCAGCAGGCTCTGGCTGGCGGCGCGGCACTCGATCAGCAGGGCGCAGGCGTTGGCCGACAGGTCCTTGACCCACGCCGGCATGCCCGGCATCTCCTGCACCGAGCGCAGGCTGCGGCGGTCGAGCAGCTCCACGGCGGAGACTGGCTGGCGCTTGAGCACGGTCACGGCGCGGCAGCAGCTTTCGACGCTGGGGAACACCAGCAGCGCGCTGGCCTTGTGCGGGTGGTCGGGCACGGTGTTGTAGGTGACGGCGCTGATGAAACCAAGGGTGCCTTCGGAACCGACCAGCAGGTGCTGGAGGATATCGAGCGGCTGGTCATAGTCCACCAGTGCGTTGAGTGATAGCCCCGTGGTGTTTTTCAGCCGGTACTTGTGCCGGATGCGCTCAGCCAGCGCGGTGTTGGTGCGGGTCTCGCGGCCAAGGCGGGCCAGTTCGTCCAGGAGGCCGGCGTGGCTGTGCTCAAAGGCGGCGACGCTGGCCGGGTCCTCGCTGTCCAGGCGAGTGCCGTCGGCCAGCACCAGGCGCAGACCGGCGAGGGTGTGATAGGTGTTCTGCGCGGTGCCGCAGCACATGCCGCTGGCATTGTTGGCGACGATGCCGCCGATCTTGCAGGCGTTGATCGATGCCGGGTCCGGGCCGATCTTGCGCCCATAGGGGGCCAGCCAGGCATTGGCCTGGGCGCCGATCACGCCGGGCTGTAGTCGGATCTGCCCGCCCTGGTGGCGAATCTCCCGGCCATTCCAGTTGTCGCCGAGCACGATCAGCACCGAGTCGCTGATGGCCTGGCCGGACAGGCTGGTGCCGGCGGCGCGGAAGGTCACCGGCACCCGGTCGCGCTGGGCCAGCTGGATCAGCGCGACCACTTCGTTCTCGGACTCCACGCGCAGCACCAGCTTGGGGATCAGCCGGTAGAAGCTGGCGTCGGTGCCGAAGGCCAGGGTCGAGGTCGGGTCGTCGAAGCGGCGTTCGGCGGGGATCAGGCGCTCGGCATCACGCAGGAACGCGGCGGGCAGGCTCATGCAGTCTCCTCGCGGGGCCGCGGCGTCTGGTGCGCGGCGTGCCCCGGGTATTCAGGCGTTGGTGGGCGCGCTCAGGCGCCCAGTTCGCGGACCAGCGAGTCTTTGCTGATCTCGCCGATGGACTTGGCGCCGGTCAGCACCATGGCCACGCGCATCTCTTTCTCGAACAGCTCCAGCAGGTTCTTCACCCCGGCCTCGCCGTGGGTGGCCAGGGCATAGAGGAAGGCGCGGCCGATCAGCACGCTGTCGGCGCCCAGGGCGATCATGCGCACCACATCGAGGCCGCTGCGGATGCCGGAGTCGGCGAGGATCTTGATATCGCCCTTCACCGCGTCGGCGATGGCCGGCAGGGCGCGGGCGCTGGACAGCACGCCATCGAGCTGGCGGCCGCCGTGGTTGGAGACGACGATACCGTCGGCGCCGAACTTGACCGCGTCGCGGGCGTCATCGGCGTCGAGGATGCCCTTGATGATCATCGGACCATCCCAGAATTCGCGGATCCACTCCAGGTCTTTCCAGGAGATGGACGGGTCGAAGTTGTTGCCCAGCCAGCCGATGTAGTCGGCAAGGCCCGTGGGGTTGCCGCGGTAGGCGGAGATATTGCCCAGGTCGTGGGGGCGGCCCATCACGCCGACGTCCCACGCCCATTGCGGGTGGGTCATCGCTTGCAGCACGCGGCGCAGCGGGCCGTTGGCGCCGCTCATGCCGGAGTGGGCATCGCGGTAGCGCGCGCCGGGCACGGGCATGTCGACGGTGAACACCAGGGTCTTCACTCCGGCGGCCTTGGCGCGCTCCAGGGCGTTGCGCATGAAGCCGCGGTCCTTGAGCACATACAGCTGGAACCACATCGGCCGGTCGATGGCCGGGGCCACTTCTTCGATCGGGCACACCGATACCGTCGACATCGTGAACGGAATGCCATGGGCCGCCGCTGCGCGTGCCGCCTGCACTTCGCCACGGCGGGCGTACATGCCGGTGAGGCCGACCGGGGCCAGGGCCACGGGCATGCTCAGGGTTTCGTCGAACAGCTGCGTCTGCAAGCTCAGCTCGGACATGTTCTTCAGCACGCGCTGGCGCAAGGCGATGCCGGCCAGGTCCGAGACGTTGTGGCGCAGGGTGTGTTCGGCGTAGGCGCCGCCGTCGGCGTAGTGGAACAGGAAGGGAGGCAGCTTGCGTTGGGCCGCGGCGCGATAGTCGGTGGAGGCGGAAATGATCATGGATTCTCGCAGCGTTGCTTGTGGGGAATGCCGGGCGCGTCAAGGCGCCCGGCCCCTTTCACTTTAGTGATGAACCAGCATGCCAGTGAGCCAGTAGGCCTGGACCAGAGTGATCAGGCCGACGATGGTGGCGAAGAACAGGCTGTGCTTGACGGTGAAGCGGAACAGGTCGGATTCCTTGCCGACCAGGCCTGTGGCGGCGCAGGCCACGGCGATCGACTGCGGCGAGATCATCTTGCCGGTCACGCCGCCACTGGTGTTGGCCGCCACAAGCAGGGTGTCGTTGACGCCGATCTGGTGCGCGGTAGTAGCCTGCAGCGAGCTGAACAGGGCGTTGGACGAGGTATCCGAACCGGTCAGGAACACGCCCAGCCAGCCGAGGAACGGCGAGAAGAACGGGAACGCCGCGCCGGTGCCGGCCAACACCAGGGCCATGGTCGAAGACATGCCCGAGTAGTTGGTGACGAAGGCGAAGGCCAGCACCATGCCTATCGACAGGATCGGCCAGCGCAGTTCCCAGAAGGTTTCTTTGAAAGTGGTAAGACCAGTTTTGAAGTTGATCTTCAGCACCCACATCGAGATCAGTGCCGAGAGGAAGATCGCGGTGCCGGTGGCGGAGATCGGGTCGAGCTTGAACACCGCCGGCATGGCGGTGGGCGCTGTGACGATTGGTGCGGTCTTGACCACCAGCTGGTCGAGGTGCGGGATGGCGAAGTTGAACACGAAGTTGTACATCGCGCCGCCTGGGGCGAAGGCCGCCTTGAACGGTTTCAGGGTCCAGATGGTGACCAGTACGGTGAGGATCAGGAATGGCGACCAGGCCTTGAAGATCTCGCCAAAGCTGTACGGGCTCGGTTGGCTGCCGCTGGATTGCACGACGGCGGCGCCGACACTGCCCTTGGCCTCGGCGAATGCGCGCTTGGGCTGCCAGACCTTGAGGAACAGGGTCAAGGCGATCAGGCTGGCCAGGGCCGAGGTGATGTCGGGCAGCTCCGGGCCGATGAAGTTGGAGGTGAAGTACTGGGTGACGGCGAAGCTCAGGCCGGCCACCAGGGCGGCAGGCCAGGTCTCTTTCACGCCGCGCACGCCGTCCATCATGAACACCAGCCAGAACGGCACGAACAGCGACAGCAGCGGCAGTTGGCGGCCGGTCATGGCGCCGATGTGGAAGGCATCGATGCCAGTCACCTGGCCGGCGACGATGATCGGGATGCCCAGGGCGCCGAAGGCCACCGGGGCGGTGTTGGCGATCAGGCACAGGCCGGCGGCGTACAGTGGGTTGAAGCCCAGGCCCACCAGCAGCGCGGCGGTGATCGCTACCGGGGCGCCGAAGCCGGCCGCGCCTTCGAGGAAGGCGCCGAAGCAGAAGCCGATCAGCAGTACTTGCAGGCGCTGGTCGTCGGTGATCGACAGTACCGAGCTGCGGATGACTTCGAACTGGCCACTCTTGACCGTGAGTTTGTAGAGGAACACCGCGGCGACGATGATCCAGGCAATCGGCCACAGGCCGTAGAGGAAGCCATAACCCGCAGCGGCCAGTGCCATGTCGACAGGCATCTGGAAGGCGAAGATCGCCACCAGGATCGACAGTGCCAGGGTGATGCTGCCGGCGACGTGGCCCTTGAGGCGGAACACGGCGAGGGCGAGGAAGAAGAACACGATTGGGATGACCGCCGCCAGCGCGGACAGGCCAAGGCTACCAAGCGGGGTATAGAGTTGTTGCCAGGTTTGCATATGGGGTGGCCCCTAATTGTTGTTGGTCAAGGCACTGGCATTGGATAATTGGTAAGACCAATTTACAATGGCTGGTCGCTAGGTTAAGAGCGCCACGCAGGGTGTGTCAATTTGTCCTGTGGGAAACTTTGGTCGGATGCCGATGAGCGGGCATCTGATTGGCTGGGAAAAACGCCGCCTGACGGCTGTCGGCGCAAGCCGGATAGGCGCAGAATAGGCGCCCCCGGATTGGCATCCCCGGGGTTCGTGGAGAGCATGTGATGGTTTTTGATCAGGTCCGCCAGCGGCGCCTGTCCGACGACATCGTCGATCGGTTGGAAGGGATGATTCTCGAAGGCACCCTCACCTCGGGTCAGCGCCTGCCGGCCGAGCGCGCCCTGGCCGAGCAGTTCGGCGTGTCGCGGCCGTCGTTGCGCGAGGCTATCCAGAAGCTGGTGGCCAAGGGCTTGCTGGTCAGTCGCCAGGGCGGCGGCAACTATGTGGCCGAGTCATTGGGCTCGACCTTCAGCGACCCCTTGCTGAAGCTGCTCGAATCCAGCCCCGAGGCGCAGCGTGACCTGCTGGAGTTTCGTCATACGCTGGAGGCGTCCTGCGCCTACTACGCGGCGCAGCGCGCCACCGGGCCGGATCGTGAGCGGCTGAAGACTGCGTTCGACGCCTTGCAGGACTGCTACAACCGTGTCGGTGAGGTGGATCGGGCGGAGGAGGGGGCTGCCGATGCTCGCTTCCATCTGGCCATTGCCGAGGCCAGCCACAATGCCGTGTTGTTGCACACTATTCGCGGGTTGTTCGACCTGCTCAAGCGCAATGTGGTGACCAACATTGGCGGCATGTACCAACAACGCACTGAGACCCGCGACATGCTGATCAGCCAGCATCGCGAGTTGTACCTGGCGATTGTCGAAGGGCGTGCGGAGGACGCGCGGGAGGTTTCCAGCCGGCACATCCTGTATGTGCAGGAGGTGCTGCAGGAGGCGCAGCAGGAAGCACAGCGGGTTGCGCGGGCGGAGCGGCGCAGCGGGCGCTGATTCTGGGCTTCGTGGGAGCGGGCTGGCCCCGCGATCGCGCTAGCATGGGCAGCGGTGCTGCCTGGCCTGGCGCGATCGCGGGGCAAGCCCGCTCCCACGGGAAAGGTCAGGCCGAGCCTTACTCTTCCTTGCCCTTGTTGCGCATCGTGCGCTGCAGCTCGCGGTTGGAGTCGCGCTCGCGCACGGTATCGCGCTTGTCGAACTCCTTCTTGCCCTTGCCGAGTGCGATCTCACACTTGATCAGGTGCTTGCTCCAGTACAGCGACATCGCCACGCAGGTGTAGCCCTTCTGCGCCACGGCCGCTTCCAGGCGCTCGAGCTCGCGCTTGTTCAGCAGCAGCTTGCGGGTGCGGATGGGGTCGGCAATGACGTGGGTGCTGGCGGTGTTCAGTGGGGTGATGTGGCTGCCGAACAGCCAGGCTTCGCCATCCTTGAGCAGCACGTAGCTGTCGGTCAGGTGCGCCTTGCCGGCCCGCAGGCTTTTTACTTCCCAGCCGGACAGGACCAGCCCGGCCTCGAACTTGTGTTCGATGAAGTAATCGTGTCGCGCTTTCTTGTTCTGCGCGATGGTCCCGGTCGGATGCTTCTTTTGTTTAGCCATAGGGGCGGCATTATAGGCAGTCGCCGCGTCCTCGGCTACGGGGTTTAGCTGCGCTTGAGCCTGTTGTGTGAATCCCGGACAATGCAACCCACGCTCTGCCGCGCAGAGCCGTTTTCAAGGCGCTGACAAGCGCTGCCGCCCAGTTTGGAAGTGACGCCTGGATGACTACCCATATTCAACGCTCCGCTCTGCTGCCGTACCCTGCCCAGGCGCTCTACGACCTGGTCAACGATGTGGCGAGCTACCCGGAGTTCCTGCCCTGGTGCTCGGCGTCCACAGTGCTCGAGGCCAGTGATACGCACATGCGCGCCAGGTTGGAAGTGGCCAAGGGTGGCATGAGCCAGCAGTTCATCACGCGCAATGTGCTGGTGCCGGGGCAGTCGATCGAGATGAACCTTGAAGAGGGGCCGTTCACCCAGTTGCATGGGCTGTGGGTGTTCAAGCCGCTGGGAGAAAAGGCCTGCAAGATCAGCCTCGACCTGTCGTTCGACTACGCCGGTGCCCTGGTGCGGGCCACCTTGGGGCCACTGTTCAACCAGGCAGCCAACACCATGGTCGATGCCTTCTGCCAGCGGGCCAAGCAGCTCAATGGTTGAGGGTGCGCGTGGCGGGTGAGTAAACTCCGTCATTCATGCAGGCAATAAAAAGCCCGGAAACGATCCGGGCTTTTTAGTATCGGCGCATTTACTGCGGCGAAGTTTCCAGCGGTGCTGGTGTTGGCACCGGGGTGGTCTCGACGTTGTCGATTTCCTTTTGCAGCGAGTCTTCCAGCGAGCCTGGCTTGGCCGGCTTCTCGGACTGGCTCGGTTGCTTGTCCGGGTTGACTGTAGTGTCGCCGCTGCCGCCGAGGATTTCCTGGTCGCGGCTGACGCCTGGCATGAAGTCGCCTGAGAGGTTGACCAGTTGGTCGTTCTCGTTGAAGAAAATGCTCATGCGCTCTTGCTGGCGCTGGCCGCCGCCAGGCTGCAGGCTGTAGAGGTAATCCCAGCGATTGGTGTGGAAAGTGTCCTGCAGCAGGGGGTTACCCATGATAAACCTTACTTGTCGGCGGGTCATTCCCGGGCGCAATTGGTCTATCATGTCCTGCGTGACGACATTGCCCTGCTGGATGTCGATTTTGTAAACCCCGGGAAACGAGCAACCGGCGAGTGCGAGCAGTCCCACGAGGGTGAGGCTGTTTAGCAAGAGCTTGGTGTTTTGCATCGGTGGGCGACTTCCACTATCTTGGCTGGACAACGTAAACCCCGATCATACCCGTATTAAGAGAAGCTGCGAAGCAGCATCGGCGAGAAAGCTGACCATGGTTGAAAATAGCGAATTGCGCAAAGCGGGCCTCAAGGTAACCCTGCCTCGAGTAAAGATTCTTCAGATGCTCGACTCCGCCGAGCAGCGTCACATGAGTGCCGAGGATGTGTACAAGGCGCTGATGGAAGCTGGCGAAGATGTCGGTCTGGCGACCGTGTACCGCGTACTGACCCAATTCGAAGCGGCGGGCCTGGTGGAGCGCCACAACTTTGATGGCGGCCACGCGGTGTTCGAGCTGGCGGATGGCAAGCACCACGATCACATGGTCAACGTGGACAGCGGTGAAGTCATTGAATTCTTCGATGCCGAAATCGAGAAGCGCCAGAAAGAGATTGTTGCCGAGCATGGCTTCGAGCTGGTGGACCACAATCTGGTGCTGTACGTACGTAAAAAGAAGTAACGATTGAATCGTTATTGACGACAAAGGCGACCTTCGGGTCGCCTTTGTGCTTTTTGGGTTGGGCTCGCTTCGGCCGCTCAGGTCTTGCTGGTCACCACCATCTTGCGCGCATGGGCCAGCGACTCCTTGGTGAGGTCGATGCCGCCCAGCATCCGCGCCACTTCCTCGACCCGCTCGCGCTTGCCCAGGCTGGCCACGGCGGTGTGTGTGGTGTCGCTGTTGCGCACCTTGTGCACGAACAGGTGGTGATGCCCTTGGGCGGCTACCTGTGGCAGGTGGGTCACGGTCAGCACCTGGCCGCGTTCGCCGAGGCGGCGAAGCAATTGGCCGACGATCTCGGCGGTCGGGCCGCCGATACCCACGTCGACTTCGTCGAATACCAGGGTCGGAATGCGTGAAGTCTGTGCGGTGATCACCTGGATCGCCAGGCTGATGCGTGACAGCTCGCCGCCTGAGGCCACCTTGGCCAGGCCCTTGAGTGGCTGACCAGGGTTGGCGCTGACCAGCAGCTCGATCTGCTCCAGGCCGTGGGGCGAGAGGTCAGTGCTTTCGAAGGGGGTGAGTTCGATGCAGAAACGCCCGCCTGGCATGCCCAGGCGCTGGATTTCCTGCTCCACTGCGGTGGCCAGCTGTTTGGCCGCCTGCTGGCGCAGGGCGCTGAGCTCAATGGCCTTCTCTTTATAGTGCTGGGCGAAGGCCGCGAGCTCCTCGCCCAGTCGCTCGATCGATTCGTCGCTGGCATTCAGGCCCTCCAGCTCTTCCATCAGCCGCTGGTGCAGGTGCGGAAGTTCGGTGGGGTGCACGCGGTGTTTGCGCGCGAGGGTATAGATAGTGTCCAGGCGTTCTTCGAGGGTCTGCAGGCGCATCGGGTCGGCATCGAAGTTGTCGAGGAAGCGGTTGAGTTCGCCGACGGCCTCCTCCACCTGGATCTGCGCGCTGGCAATCAGGTTGACCGCCTCGCCCAGTGCCTTGGGTGCATTGCCTACCGCGCCGAGGCGATTGAGGCTCATGGTCAGGGCGCTCAGTACGTTGCCCGAATCGCTTTCGCTGCACTGCTCGATGACCTGGCGGCAGATGCCGAAGAGTGCCTCGGCGTTGGTCAGGTTCTTGTGCTCCTGCTCCAGCTGTTCCAGCTCGTTTTCGCCAAGGCCGAGGTTGTCGAGTTCTTCCAGCTGGTAGCTGAGCAACTGGTGGCGCGCCCGCTGCTCGTCGCCGGAGTTGCTCAGGCGCTCCAGCTCCTGGCGCGTCTGGTTCCAGCGCTTGGCGGCCAACTGCACCTGGCGGGCCAGGTCGGTGGCGCCGGCGTACTCGTCCACCAGGCGGCGATGGGTGTCGGTTTTCAGTAGTGACTGGTGTTCGTGCTGGCTGTGGATGTCGATCAGCAGCTCGCCCAGCGCCTTGAGGTCGCCCAGCGGGCAGGGGGTGCCATTGATGTAGCCGCGGCTGCGGCCCTCGGCGGTGATCACCCGGCGCAGGATGCACGGGCCGTCGCTTTCCAGGTCGCGCTCGGCGAGCCAGGCGTGCGCTTCGGGGATGTCGACCAGGTCGAAGGTGGCGAGGATGTCCGCCTTGTCGGTGCCCGGACGCACCACGCCACTGTCGGCGCGGTCGCCAAGGGCCAGGCCGAGGGCGTCGAGCATGATCGACTTGCCGGCCCCGGTCTCGCCGGTGATGACGGACATCCCGCGGGCGATCTCGAGGTCGAGGTGTTCGACGATGGCGTAGTTGTGGATGGACAGGTGCACCAGCATTGGGGCGGCTCCCGAGGGGTCGTGTCTGGATATTTATACAGTGCTTTTCGCGAGTCTGCCAATAGCCGGTCGACGAATGTGGAAAAGCACCTGCCCCCTTGAACCTGGTTTTTCCGACCCCATATAGCCGGCAAGACATGGCGAGCCTGGCTCGCACGACAGAAATCGTGGAGGAGAAACCCAATGGCTGACGAACAGCTGGATGAGAAGAACCTGAATTCCGAAGAAGCCGGTGCAGCAACCGCCGACGCGCGCGTTCTGGAGCTCGAAGAGCAGCTGGCCGCCGCCAAGGACCAATCCCTGCGCGCCGCCGCCGACCTGCAGAACATCCGTCGCCGTGCCGAGCAGGACGTCGAGAAGGCGCACAAGTTCGCCCTGGAGAAGTTCTCCTCCGACCTGCTGCCGGTGATCGACAGTCTGGAGCTGGCCCTGGCGCACTCCAGCGCCGAAGACGAGAACGTCAAGAAGATCCGTGAAGGTGTCGAGCTGACCCTGAAGATGTTCCAGGACACCCTCAAGCGCTACAACCTTGAGGCCGTCGATCCGCACGGTCAGCCGTTCAACGCCGAACACCACCAGGCGATGGCCATGCAGGAAAGCGCCGATGTCGAGCCGAACAGCGTGATCAACGTGTTCCAGAAGGGCTACCTGCTCAACGGCCGCCTGCTGCGCCCCGCCATGGTGGTGGTCAGCAAGGCGCCGAGCGCTGCGCAACCTTCGATCAATGAAAAGGCTTGAAATCTTTCCGGGCGCCCCCATCTAGGTGTCAAGCCTTCAAGTATTAGTGCAGATGGCCAAAGCAGTCACTGCTACCAAATTCAAGTTTCGGGAGAATCATCATGGGTAAAATCATCGGTATCGACCTGGGGACCACCAACTCCTGCGTCTCCGTGCTGGAAAACGGCACTGCCAAGGTCATCGAGAACGCCGAAGGCGCGCGCACCACGCCTTCGATCATCGCCTACGCCAACGACGGCGAAATCCTGGTTGGCCAGTCGGCCAAGCGCCAGGCGGTCACCAACCCGCACAACACCCTGTTCGCGGTGAAGCGCCTGATCGGCCGCCGCTTCGAAGAAGACGTCGTCCAGAAAGACATCAAGCTGGTGCCTTACAAGATCGTCAAGGCCAACAACGGTGATGCCTGGGTCGAGGCTTCCGGCAAGGAAATGGCGCCGCCGCAGATCAGCGCCGAAGTCCTGAAGAAAATGAAGAAGACCGCCGAAGACTACCTCGGCGAGCCTGTCACTGAAGCGGTCATCACCGTGCCGGCCTACTTCAACGACAGCCAGCGCCAGGCAACCAAGGACGCCGGCCGCATCGCTGGCCTGGACGTCAAGCGCATCATCAACGAACCGACTGCCGCCGCGCTGGCCTACGGCATGGACAAGGGCAAGGGCGACCACACCGTCATCGTCTATGACCTGGGTGGTGGTACCTTCGACGTGTCGGTCATCGAAATCGCCGAAGTCGACGGTGAGCACCAGTTCGAAGTACTGGCCACCAACGGCGACACCTTCCTGGGTGGTGAAGACTTTGACATGCGCCTGATCGACTACCTCGTCGACGAGTTCAAGAAAGAGTCCGGCATGGACCTGAAGAACGATCCCCTGGCCCTGCAGCGCCTGAAAGAAGCCGCTGAAAAAGCCAAGATCGAGCTGTCCTCGGCCCAGTCGACCGACGTCAACCTGCCGTACATCACTGCAGACGCAACCGGTCCGAAACACCTGAACGTGAAGATCTCCCGCGCCAAGCTGGAGTCGCTGGTCGAAGACCTGGTCAACCGTACCATCGAGCCATGCCGAATCGCCCTGAAGGACGCCGGCATCGATGCCAGCAAGATCGACGACGTGATCCTGGTCGGTGGCCAGACCCGTATGCCGATGGTGCAGAAAGCCGTTGCCGACTTCTTCGGCAAGGAAGCGCGCAAGGACGTCAACCCGGACGAAGCCGTCGCCATGGGTGCCGCCATCCAGGGCGCCGTTCTGGCTGGTGACGTGAAGGACGTACTGCTGCTGGACGTCAGCCCGCTGACCCTGGGTATCGAAACCATGGGTGGCGTGATGACCGCGCTGATCGAGAAGAACACCACCATCCCGACCAAGAAGTCGCAGGTGTTCTCGACCGCCGATGACAACCAGGGCGCCGTGACCATCCACGTGCTGCAGGGCGAGCGCAAGCAAGCTTCGCAGAACAAGTCGCTGGGCAAGTTCGACCTGGCCGATATTCCGCCGGCTCCACGTGGCGTACCGCAGATCGAAGTGACCTTCGACATCGACGCCAACGGCATCCTGCACGTCGGTGCGAAGGACAAGGCCACCGGCAAGGCGCAGTCGATCGTGATCAAGGCCAACTCCGGCCTGTCCGACGAAGAAATCGAGAAAATGGTGCGTGACGCCGAGGCCAATGCCGAGGAAGACCGCAAGTTCGAAGAGCTGGCCGCCGCCCGTAACCAGGGTGACGCGCTGGTCCACTCGACCCGCAAGATGATCACTGAAGCGGGTGACAAGGTCACCGCCGAAGAGAAAACTGCCATCGAGGCCGCCGTGGTAGCCCTGGAAGCCGCCGTCAAGGGCGACGACAAGGCTGCCATCGACGCCAAGGTCGAGGAGCTGTCCAAGGTTTCGGCCCCTGTTGCCCAGAAGATGTACGCCGAGCAACAGGCCGAGCAACCGCAGGGCGGCGCCCAGCAGGCCGAGCCGGAAGCCAAGCATGACGACGTGGTTGACGCCGAGTTCGAAGAAGTAAAAGACAACAACAAGCAGTAAATCCTGCATGTTGTCGCCCAGTTCACCGTCGTTTGCCGGTGAGCTGGTAGGATGTCGCCGCGCGGGGGCTTGCTCCCGCGTTGGCGTGTCTGGAACACGAGAATTATTTACAGCATCTGTCTGGGCGCATTCGCGTATGGCGGCAGGTGCTGACGGCATGGCGCACCGATGCGCAGAGGTATGCCGAACGCCCCCAAGAGTGCAAATGACCTATGGCAAAGCGTGATTTTTATGAAGTCCTGGGTGTCGAGCGTGGCGCCAGTGAAGGTGATCTGAAGAAGGCCTACCGCCGTCTGGCGATGAAGTACCACCCTGACCGCAACCCGGGTGACAAAGAGTCCGAAGACCTGTTCAAGGAGGCCAACGAGGCCTACGAAGTGCTGTCGGATGCCAGCAAGCGTGCGGCGTACGACCAGTACGGCCATGCCGGCGTCGACCCGAGCATGGGCGGCGGCGGTGCCGGCTTCGGTGGTGCCAACTTCTCCGATATCTTCGGCGATGTCTTCAGTGATTTCTTCGGCGGTGGTCGTGGTGGTGGTCGTGGCGGCGCCCAGCGTGGCAGCGACCTGCGCTACACCCTCGAGCTCAATCTCGAAGAGGCGGTGCGCGGTACCACGGTCAATATCCGCGTCCCCACGCTGGTCAACTGCAAGCCGTGCGATGGCTCCGGCGCCAAGAAGGGCTCGACCCCGTCGACCTGCCCGACCTGTGGCGGTATCGGCCAGGTGCGCATGCAGCAGGGCTTCTTCGCGGTGCAGCAGACCTGCCCGCGCTGCCACGGCCAGGGCAAGATCATCACCGACCCTTGCGGCTCGTGCCACGGCGAAGGCCGTGTCGAGGAATACAAGACCCTGTCGGTCAAGGTGCCGGCTGGCGTCGATACCGGCGATCGCATCCGCCTGTCCGGCGAAGGCGAGGCGGGTGCCCATGGCGGCCCTACCGGTGACCTGTACGTGGTCGTCAATGTGCGCGAGCACCCGATCTTCCAGCGCGACGGCAAGCACCTCTACTGCGAAGTGCCGATCAGCTATACCGATGCCGCCCTGGGGGGCGAGCTGGAAGTGCCGACCCTCGATGGTCGCGTGAAGCTGAAGATCCCCGAAGGCACCCAGACCGGCAAGCAGTTCCGCTTGCGCGGCAAGGGCGTGGCACCGGTGCGCGGTGGCGCGGCAGGCGACCTGCTGTGCCGGGTGGCGGTGGAAACGCCGGTCAACCTCAGCCGTCGCCAGCGCGAGCTGCTCGAAGAGCTGCGCGATTCGCTGGAAGGCGACAGCTCCCATTCGCCCAAGGCCAGCGGCTGGTTCGAGGGTGTGAAGCGCTTCTTCGGCGATCTCTGAGAAGGAACAGGCTATGCGACGTATTGCGGTAATGGGCGCGGCGGGGCGGATGGGCAAGACCCTCGTCGAGGCTGTGCAGCAGCAGGCGCCCCAGACCGGGCTGACGGCGGCGATCGATCGCCCGGACAGCTCGCTGGTCGGGGCCGATGCCGGCGAACTGGCGGCCCTGGGGCGTATCGGCGTGCCGATCTGCGATGACCTGGCCAAGGTCGCCGACGAGTTCGATGTGCTGATCGATTTCACGCATCCTTCGGTGACCCTGAAGAACCTGGCGTTCTGCCGCAAGGCGGGCAAGGCCATGGTCATCGGCACCACCGGTTTCACGCCGGAAGAGAAAGAGCTGCTGGCGGAGGCGGGCAAGGAAATCCCGATCGTCTTCGCCGCGAACTTCAGCGTGGGCGTGAACCTCAGCCTCAAGCTGCTGGACATGGCGGCCCGGGTGCTGGGCGATGATGTGGATATCGAGATCATCGAGGCCCATCACCGGCACAAGGTCGATGCGCCGTCGGGGACCGCGCTGCGCATGGGTGAAGTGGTTGCCAATGCGTTGGGGCGTGACCTGCAGGAAGTGGCGGTTTATGGGCGCGAAGGCCAGACCGGTGCTCGTGATCGCAAGACCATCGGTTTCGCCACCGTGCGTGCCGGTGATGTGGTCGGTGACCACACCGTGCTGTTCGCCGCCGAAGGCGAGCGCCTGGAGATCACCCACAAGGCCTCCAGCCGCATGACGTTCGCCAAGGGCGCCGTGCGCGCCGCGCTGTGGCTGGAAGGGCGCGAGCCTGGCCTGTACGACATGCAAGACGTGCTCGAACTGCGTTGATGCCGTGGGGCTGCCTGGCAGCCCCTTGTCGCATTGGTGTGTTTTAGAGACACATCTACGGTAGACCGAAAACGCACTTTTCTGTAAGCTACAGCTTTAGTGTGTCCACTAAAAGCGCGCAGCGAATTGAATTCAGCACTTAAAAGCGGGGTGACGTGTCCATACGTCACTCCGCTTTTTTGCAACCTGCGATCGCCCTTTCATGCTTGATTTACGGGAGGTCTTCTTGACAAAGCCAGCCATACTCGCCCTTGCCGACGGCAGTATTTTTCGCGGTGAAGCCATTGGTGCCGACGGTCAGACCGTTGGCGAGGTGGTATTCAACACCGCTATGACCGGCTACCAGGAAATCCTTACAGACCCTTCCTACTCGCAGCAAATCGTCACCCTGACCTACCCGCACATCGGCAATACCGGCACTACCCCGGAAGACGCCGAATCCAACCGCGTCTGGTCCGCCGGCCTGGTCATCCGCGACCTGCCGCTGCTGGCCAGCAACTGGCGCAATACCCAGTCGCTGCCTGAGTACCTCAAGGCCAACAACGTTGTCGCCATCGCCGGTATCGATACCCGTCGCCTGACCCGTATCCTGCGTGAAAAGGGCGCCCAGAACGGCTGCATCCTCGCCGGTGACAACATCACCGAAGAGCAGGCCATCGCCGCTGCCCGTGCCTTCCCGGGCCTGAAGGGCATGGACCTGGCCAAGGTCGTTTCCACCAAGGAGCGCTACGAGTGGCGTTCCAGCGTGTGGGAACTGAAGACCGACAGCCACCCGACCATCGACGCTGCCGACCTGCCTTACCACGTGGTTGCCTTTGACTACGGCGTCAAGCTGAACATCCTGCGCATGCTGGTCGCGCGTGGTTGCCGCGTGACCGTGGTGCCAGCCCAGACCCCGGCCAGCGAAGTGCTCGCGCTCAACCCCGATGGTGTGTTCCTGTCCAACGGCCCTGGTGATCCGGAGCCATGCGACTACGCCATCCAGGCGATCAAGGAAATCCTCGAAACCGAGATTCCGGTCTTCGGCATCTGCCTCGGCCACCAGCTGCTGGCCCTGGCCTCCGGCGCCAAGACCGTGAAGATGGGCCATGGCCACCACGGTGCCAACCACCCGGTCCAGGACCTGGACACCGGCGTGGTCATGATCACCAGCCAGAACCACGGCTTTGCCGTCGACGAAGCCACCTTGCCGGCTAACGTACGCGCCATTCACAAGTCGCTGTTCGACGGCACCCTGCAGGGTATCGAGCGCACCGACAAGAGCGCGTTCAGCTTCCAGGGCCACCCTGAAGCGAGCCCGGGCCCGACCGACGTCGCGCCACTGTTCGATCGTTTCACCGATGCCATGGCCAAGCGCCGCTGAGCATCCTGCTTCAAGGCCCCGGGCCGGCTTGTGCCGCGCCCGGAAGCGCCTGACCCAGATTGTTCAAAGCGGCTTGCCGACTGACCCCGGATTTGAGTGACCACCATGCCAAAACGTACAGACATCAAAAGCATCCTGATTCTCGGCGCTGGCCCGATCGTGATCGGCCAGGCCTGTGAGTTCGACTATTCCGGCGCCCAGGCCTGCAAGGCCCTGCGCGAGGAAGGTTTCCGCGTCATCCTGGTGAACTCCAACCCAGCCACCATCATGACCGACCCGGCCATGGCCGACGCCACCTACATCGAGCCGATCAAATGGCAATCGGTGGCCAAGATCATCGAAAAAGAGCGCCCGGACGCCGTCCTGCCGACCATGGGCGGCCAGACCGCGCTGAACTGCGCCCTGGACCTGGAGCGCCATGGCGTTCTGGAAAAGTTCGGCGTAGAGATGATCGGTGCCAACGCCGACACCATCGACAAGGCCGAAGACCGCTCGCGCTTCGACAAGGCCATGAAGGATATCGGCCTTGAGTGCCCGCGCTCGGGTATCGCCCACAGCATGGAAGAGGCCAATGCGGTCCTCGAGAAGCTCGGCTTCCCATGCATCATCCGCCCGTCCTTCACCATGGGCGGCACCGGTGGCGGTATTGCCTACAACCGTGAAGAGTTCGAAGAAATCTGCACCCGTGGTCTGGACCTGTCGCCGACCAAGGAACTGCTGATCGACGAATCGCTGATCGGCTGGAAGGAATACGAGATGGAGGTGGTCCGCGACAAGAAGGACAACTGCATCATCGTCTGCTCCATCGAAAACTTCGACCCGATGGGCGTGCACACCGGTGACTCGATTACCGTGGCTCCGGCACAGACCCTGACCGACAAGGAATACCAGATCATGCGCAACGCCTCGCTGGCGGTGCTGCGTGAAATCGGTGTCGAAACCGGTGGTTCCAACGTGCAGTTCGGCATCTGCCCGAACACCGGCCGCATGGTCGTGATCGAGATGAACCCGCGTGTTTCGCGTTCGTCCGCCCTGGCGTCCAAGGCCACCGGCTTCCCGATCGCCAAGATCGCCGCCAAGCTGGCCATCGGCTACACCCTGGACGAACTGCAGAACGACATCACCGGCGGCCGTACCCCGGCGTCCTTCGAGCCGTCGATCGACTACGTCGTCACCAAGCTGCCACGCTTCGCCTTCGAGAAGTTCCCCAAGGCCGACGCCCGTCTGACCACCCAGATGAAGTCTGTTGGTGAAGTCATGGCCATCGGCCGTACCTTCCAGGAATCCCTGCAGAAAGCCCTGCGTGGCCTGGAAGTCGGCGCCTGCGGCCTCGACCCGAAAGTCGACCTGGCCAGCCCGGAAGCCGCCAGCATCCTCAAGCGCGAACTGACCGTGCCGGGTGCCGAGCGTATCTGGTATGTCGCCGATGCCATGCGTTCGGGCATGACCATCGAGGAAATCTTCCAGCTGACCGGCATCGATCTGTGGTTCCTGGTGCAGATGGAAGACCTGATCAAGGAAGAAGAGAAGGTCAAGACCCTGGCCCTGTCGGCGATCGACAAGGACTACATGCTGCGCCTCAAGCGCAAGGGCTTCTCGGACCAGCGCCTGGCCAAGCTGCTCGGCATCACCGACAAGAACCTGCGCCGTCACCGCCACAAGCTGGAAGTGTTCCCGGTGTACAAGCGCGTCGACACCTGCGCCGCCGAGTTCGCCACCGACACCGCCTACCTGTACTCGACCTACGAGGAAGAGTGCGAGGCCAACCCGTCGACCCGTGACAAGATCATGATCCTGGGCGGTGGCCCGAACCGTATCGGCCAAGGCATCGAGTTCGACTACTGCTGCGTGCACGCAGCGCTGGCACTGCGTGAAGACGGTTACGAGACCATCATGGTCAACTGCAACCCGGAAACCGTCTCCACCGACTACGACACCTCCGACCGTCTGTACTTCGAGCCGCTGACCCTGGAAGACGTGCTGGAAGTCTGCCGCGTCGAGAAGCCGAAGGGCGTCATCGTCCACTACGGCGGCCAGACCCCGCTGAAACTGGCCCGTGCCCTGGAAGAAGCCGGCGTGCCAATCATCGGCACCAGCCCGGACGCCATCGACCGCGCCGAAGACCGCGAGCGTTTCCAGCAGATGGTTCAGCGCCTGAACCTGCTGCAGCCGCCAAACGCCACCGTGCGCAGCGAAGACGAAGCCATCAAGGCGGCCGGCACTATCGGCTACCCGCTGGTGGTGCGCCCGTCCTACGTACTGGGCGGCCGTGCGATGGAGATCGTCTACGAGCTGGACGAGCTCAAGCGTTACCTGCGTGAAGCGGTGCAAGTGTCCAACGACAGCCCGGTGCTGCTCGACCACTTCCTCAACTGCGCCATCGAGATGGACGTGGATGCGGTCTGCGACGGCACCGACGTGGTGATCGGCGCGATCATGCAGCACATCGAGCAGGCCGGCGTTCACTCCGGTGACTCGGCGTGCTCGCTGCCACCTTACTCGCTGAGCAAGGAAGTGCAGGACGAAGTCCGCGTACAGGTCAAGAAAATGGCCCTGGAACTGGGCGTGGTCGGCCTGATGAACGTGCAGCTGGCCCTGCAGGGCGACAAGATCTACGTGATCGAGGTCAACCCGCGCGCCTCGCGTACCGTGCCGTTCGTGTCCAAGTGCATCGGCACCTCGCTGGCGATGATCGCCGCGCGCGTCATGGCTGGTAAAACCCTGAAAGAACTGGGCTTCACCCAGGAAATCATCCCGAACTTCTACAGCGTGAAGGAAGCCGTCTTCCCGTTCGCCAAGTTCCCAGGGGTTGACCCGATCCTCGGCCCTGAGATGAAATCCACCGGTGAAGTCATGGGTGTCGGCGACAGCTTCGGTGAAGCCTTCGCCAAGGCCCAGATGGGCGCCAGCGAAGTGCTGCCGACCGGCGGTACCGCGTTCATCAGCGTGCGCGACGACGACAAGCCGCAAGTGGCTGGCGTTGCCCGCGACCTGATCGCCCTGGGCTTCGAAGTGGTTGCAACTGCAGGTACCGCCAAGGTTATCGAAGCGGCCGGCCTGAAAGTGCGCCGTGTGAACAAGGTGACCGAGGGTCGCCCACACGTGGTCGACATGATCAAGAACGACGAAGTGTCGCTGATCATCAACACCACCGAAGGCCGCCAGTCGATCGCCGACTCCTACTCGATTCGTCGCAATGCGCTGCAGCACAAGATTTACTGCACCACCACCATTGCGGCCGGTGAAGCCATCTGCGAGGCGCTGAAATTCGGTCCGGAAAAGACCGTTCGTCGCCTGCAGGATCTGCATGCAGGACTCAAAGCATGAGCATTACCAAGTACCCGATGACCGTCCAGGGCGCTCGCGCCCTGGAAGAAGAGCATCTGTTCCTGAGCAAGACCGAGCGCCCGCGCCTGAGCCAGGCTATCGGTGAGGCCCGCGAGCTGGGCGATCTCAAGGAAAACGCCGAATACCATGCCGCCCGTGAGGAGCAGGGCATGGTCGAGGCGCGTATCCGCGATATCGAAGGCCGCCTGCAGAACTCGGTGGTGATCGACGTCACCACCATCGCCCACACCGGCAAGGTGATTTTCGGTACCACCGTGGTGCTGGCCAACACCGAAACCGATGACGAGGTGACCTACCAGATCGTCGGTGAAGATGAAGCTGACGTGAAACAAGGCAAGCTGTCGAGCAGCGCACCGATCGCCCGTGCCATCATTGGTAAGGAAGAAGGTGACACCGTGGTGGTGAAGACGCCAAGCGGTACGGTCGAGTACGAGATTGTCGAAGTCAAACACATCTGACCGGCGCCTGCGGGCGCCATCCCTCGAGGGGATCCTCTGGCAGCTGGCCCAGGTTTTCTGGGTCGGCGGCCTGTGGGTGTTCCACGTGGGGCTGGTGCCTGCGCTGAAAGTCAGTGGCCTGGCGCCGTTGCTGGTGCACGACATTGCTGCACAGATCGACCGTTGGTTGATCGGCGTGGCAATGCTCGGGCTGTTGACCCAGCTGGCGGTATTGGCGAGGGTGGATGGCCTGGCGGCCTGGTGGCGGCAATTTCGCGGCCAGATGCTGTTGCTCGGTTTTGCTGCCTGCGTCAGCTACTACACTCTGCGCTACGGGATCTCCGTGGGCGAACGCTGGCAGATGTTCTGCTTTTTGGTGCTGGGTTTTTCCGGCATTGTGCTGGTGGCCCAGCCGGTTCCGGTCAGGGCGCGCAAGGCGCGCCACTGATCGGCGCCACCGTTACTTGAAGCGGTGGATGTTGGACAGCTGCTTGTTCGGCTGTGGGTTCTTGCGGTAGATCAGCGCCTTCTTGCCGATGGTCTGCACCAGCTCGGCGCGGCCGACCTTGCACAGTTCGGCGATCGCCGCGGCGCGCTCTTCACGGTCTTCCGAACGGATTTCGACCTTGATCAGCTCGTGATCGGCCAGGGCGCGTTCCAGTTCGGCGGCGACGCCTTCGTTCACACCGTTGCCAGCAACGATCAGGACCGGCTTCAGGTCATGACCAATGGACTTGTATTGCTTCTTCTGCTCGTTATTGAGCGGCATAATCTGACCCTTTTCGTCTGATTCTGTAAAATTGACGGGCATTTTACCCGAGGGCCCCTGGCTCCGCCCAGTCAAACACGACGCATATCATCGAGGTGCCCCGTGGTACAACGTTCCAAAAGCAGCGCAAACTGGCTGCGAGAGCATTTCAACGATCCTTTTGTGAAACAGGCGCAGAAGGATGGCTACCGCTCGCGTGCGAGCTACAAACTGCTGGAGATCCAGGAAAAAGACCGCCTGATCCGCCCCGGCATGAGCGTGATCGACCTCGGCGCAGCGCCAGGTGGCTGGTCGCAGGTGACCAGTCGTCTGATTGGTGGCCAAGGGCGGTTGATCGCCTCGGACATCCTGGAAATGGACTCGATCCCGGACGTTACCTTCATCCAGGGCGACTTTACCCAGGACGAAGTGTTGCAGCAGATCCTGCAGGCGGTCGGTGATTCGCACGTAGACCTTGTGATTTCCGATATGGCCCCCAATATGAGTGGTACGCCCGCGGTGGACATGCCGCGTGCCATGTTCCTCTGTGAACTGGCCCTGGATCTGGCGACCCGCGTGCTCAAGCCCGGCGGGGATTTCCTGATCAAGATCTTCCAGGGCGAGGGTTTCGACATGTACCTGAAGGACGTGCGCAGCAAGTTCGACAAGGTGCAGATGCGCAAGCCGTCGTCCTCGCGGGATCGCTCCCGCGAACAGTACCTGTTGGGCAAGGGTTTCAAGGGAGCGTGAAAGGCGTGCTGCGGGGTTGCCGATAGTTATTTCCAATCGGCGGCTCCGTCTGGATCGTCCGAACTTCGTGTAGTCTAGCTTTCACAAAGGGTTACAGACGGTGCCTGCGGATGCGTGGGTAATGTAGTAAGTTAGGGCGATGAATATCATGCGAGGCACGGCTGCGTCGTGCGCCGGCCTCAGAGGGTAGCGAATTGAACGACATGGCAAAGAATCTGATCCTCTGGTTGATCATCGCCGCCGTCCTGGTGACGGTGATGAACAACTTCTCGAGCCCTAACGAGCCGCAGACCCTCAACTATTCCGACTTCATCCAGCAGGTCAAGGATGGCAAGGTCGAGCGCGTGACCGTCGACGGCTACATCATTACCGGCAAGCGCACCGACGGCGACAACTTCAAGACCGTCCGCCCGGCCATCACCGATAACGGCCTGATCGGCGACCTGGTCGATAACCACGTCACCGTCGAAGGCAAGCAGCCTGAGCAGCAGAGCATCTGGACCCAGTTGCTGGTGGCCAGTTTCCCGATCCTGGTGATCATCGCCGTGTTCATGTTCTTCATGCGCCAGATGCAGGGCGGTGCCGGTGGTAAAGGCGGCCCGATGAGCTTCGGCAAGAGCAAGGCGCGCCTGCTGTCCGAAGATCAGGTCAAGACTACCCTGGCTGACGTTGCTGGTTGCGACGAGGCCAAGGAAGAAGTTGGCGAGCTGGTCGAGTTCCTGCGTGACCCAGGCAAGTTCCAGCGCCTGGGTGGCCGCATTCCTCGCGGTGTGTTGATGGTCGGCCCGCCCGGTACCGGTAAGACCCTGCTGGCCAAGGCCATCGCCGGCGAAGCCAAGGTGCCGTTCTTCACCATTTCCGGTTCCGACTTCGTCGAGATGTTCGTCGGCGTGGGTGCCAGCCGCGTGCGCGACATGTTCGAGCAGGCCAAGAAACACGCTCCTTGCATTATCTTCATCGACGAGATCGACGCCGTCGGCCGCCACCGTGGCGCCGGCATGGGCGGCGGTCACGACGAGCGTGAGCAGACCCTGAACCAGTTGCTGGTCGAAATGGATGGCTTCGAGATGAACGATGGCATCATCGTCATCGCCGCCACCAACCGTCCCGACGTGCTCGACCCGGCGCTGCTGCGTCCCGGTCGCTTCGACCGCCAGGTTGTGGTCGGCCTGCCGGACATCCGTGGTCGCGAGCAGATCCTCAAAGTGCACATGCGCAAGGTGCCAATCGGCGAGAACGTCAACGCGGCGGTCATCGCCCGCGGTACTCCTGGCTTCTCCGGTGCCGACCTGGCCAACCTGGTCAACGAGGCGTCGCTGTTCGCGGCCCGTTCCAGCAAGCGCGTAGTCGAGATGAAGGAGTTCGAGCTGGCCAAGGACAAGATCATGATGGGCGCCGAGCGCAAGACCATGGTCATGTCCGAGAAAGAGAAGCAGAACACCGCTTACCACGAAGCTGGCCACGCCATCGTCGGCCGTGTCGTCCCCGAGCATGATCCGGTGTACAAGGTGTCGATCATTCCGCGTGGTCGTGCCCTGGGTGTGACCATGTTCCTGCCGGAAGAAGACCGTTACAGCCTGTCCAAGCGTGCGCTGATCAGCCAGATCTGCTCGCTTTACGGCGGTCGTATCGCTGAAGAGATGACTCTGGGCTTCGATGGTGTGACCACTGGCGCCTCCAACGACATCATGCGTGCGAGCCAGATTGCCCGGAACATGGTCACCAAGTGGGGCCTGTCCGAAAAACTCGGGCCGCTGATGTACGCCGAAGAAGAGGGCGAGGTGTTCCTCGGCCGCAGCGCGGGTAGCCAGCATGCCAGCGTTTCCGGCGAGACGGCGAAGATGATCGACTCCGAAGTGCGCAGCATCATCGACCAGTGCTATGCCACGGCCAAGCAGATCCTCACCGACAATCGCGACAAGCTCGACGCCATGGCCGAAGCCTTGATGAAGTACGAAACCATCGATGCCGACCAGATCGACGACATCATGGCGGGCCGCACTCCACGTGAGCCACGTGACTGGGACAACGATGCCGGGACCTCTGGCAAGCAAGCTTCCCAGGATGATCGCCCGGAGTCGCCGATCGGCGGTCCAGCGGCTCAGCACTAAGGGTTTCTATGACCTCACAGCAGTACCCGACCCGGTTGCCTTGCGGCAACCGGGTTCTTGATTTGTCCCGTACCCATGTCATGGGTATCCTCAATGTCACCCCAGACTCGTTCTCCGATGGTGGACGCTTCAGTCAGCGCGATGCGGCCCTGCGTCATGCCGAGGAGATGGTGGCGGCCGGAGCGACCCTGATCGACGTGGGGGGCGAATCCACCCGCCCGGGTGCCCGCGCCGTTTCGCCTACCGAGGAGCTGGAGCGTGTGGCGCCGATTGTCGAGGCGATCAACAGCCGGCTCGACGTGGTCATTTCGGTCGATACCTCGACACCTGCTGTCATGCGCGAATCCGCGCGCCTCGGTGCTGGCTTGATCAATGACGTGCGCGCCCTGGAGCGCGACGGTGCGCCTGATGCGGCGGCGGATACCGGCTTGCCGGTGTGTCTCATGCACATGCGTGGCGAGCCGGGCAACATGCAGGACAATCCACAGTACGAAGATGTGACAGCCGATGTTACGCGCTATCTTGAACAGCGTATGGCCGCCTGTGCGGCGGCGGGCATCGGGGCTGAGCGCATCATCCTCGATCCGGGGTTCGGCTTTGCCAAGACCCTCGAGCACAACCTCAGCCTTTTCAAACACATGGAAGCGCTCTATCGCCTCGGCAGGCCGCTACTGGTAGGTGTCTCGCGCAAGAGCATGATCGGCCTCGCGCTGGGCCGCCCCGTCGGTGAGCGCCTGTACGGTAGCCTGGCGCTGGCGGCATTGGCCATGACCAAGGGTGCGAGCATCCTGCGGGTGCATGACGTGGCGGAAACCGTCGACGTGGTGCGCATGATCGCGGCCGTGCAGAGCGCCGAATAAGAACATTGGAGTCACTATGAGCAGAAAATACTTTGGTACCGATGGTATCCGTGGTCGCGTTGGCCAGTTCCCCATCACCCCGGACTTCATGCTGAAACTCGGCTGGGCGGCGGGCATGGCCTTCCGCAAGCAAGGCAATTGCCGTGTGCTGGTGGGCAAGGACACCCGTATCTCGGGCTATATGTTCGAATCCGCGCTGGAGGCCGGACTGTCTGCGGCCGGCGCCGACGTGATGCTGCTCGGGCCGATGCCGACGCCTGCCATCGCCTACCTGACCCGCACCTTCCATGCCGAAGCGGGTATCGTCATCAGTGCTTCGCACAATCCGCATGATGACAACGGCATCAAGTTCTTCTCCGGTGCCGGTACCAAGCTGCCGGACGAAGTCGAGCTGATGATCGAGGAACTGCTCGACCAGCCGATGACCGTCGTCGAGTCCAGCAAGCTGGGCAAGGTTTCGCGCATCAACGACGCGGCGGGGCGCTACATCGAGTTCTGCAAGAGCAGCGTGCCCAGCAGCACCAGTTTCGAAGGCCTCAAGATCGTGGTGGACTGCGCGCATGGTGCCACCTACAAGGTGGCGCCGAGTGTGTTCCGTGAGCTGGGTGCCGACGTTACCGTGCTCCACGCCGCACCGGATGGTCTGAACATCAACGAAAACTGCGGTTCGACCCATATCGAGTCGCTGCAGGCGGCGGTGCTGGTCGGGCATGCGGACATCGGCATCGCCTTCGACGGCGACGGTGACCGTGTGTTGATGGTCGATCATACCGGCACCATCGTCGATGGCGACGAGCTGCTGTTCATCATCGGTCGCGACATGCAGGAGCGCGGCAAGCTGCAAGGCGGCGTGGTCGGAACGCTGATGAGCAACCTGGGTCTGGAGTTGGCGTTCAAGGAGCTTGATATTCCGTTCGTGCGCGCCAAGGTTGGTGATCGCTACGTGATGGCCGAGCTGCTCGAACGCGAATGGCTGCTGGGTGGCGAAAATTCCGGGCATGTCGTCTGCGGCAGCCACACCACCACGGGAGATGCGATCATCGCCGCGCTGCAAGTGCTGATGGCGCTCAAGCGCCGTGGCGAGAACCTCGCCCAGGCCCGCCAGGCGGTGCGCAAGTGCCCGCAGGTGCTGATCAACGTGCGCTTTGCCGCGGGCAAGAGCGATCCCCTGGAAAACCCGTTGGTCAAAGAGGCCAGCGCCAAGGCGACCGAGGCCATGGCCGGTCGCGGTCGAGTGCTGCTGCGCAAGTCCGGTACCGAGCCGTTGGTGCGGGTGATGGTCGAAGGTGATGACGAAACCCAGGTGCGCGGCCATGCCGAGGCCCTGGCCAAGCTCGTTGAAGAAGTTTGTGCCTGAAAGAGGCTTGCCAGCGCAGATCGGGTTGGGTAAGATCTGCGCCCACTTTGACCGACGAGGTAAAGCATGCGTCGCCCCATGGTAGCTGGTAACTGGAAGATGCACGGTACCCGCGCCAGCGTCGCTGAGCTGACTCAGGGGTTGGGCAAAATGCTCATTCCCGACGGTATCGAAGTCGCGGTGTTTCCACCGGCCCTGTTCATCAATGAAGTTGTTGATGGGCTGAAAGGCAAGGGGATCATCGTTGGAGCACAGAATTCTGCGGTACAGCCCGAACAGGGTGCACTGACCGGTGAAGTTGCACCGAGTCAGTTGTCAGAAGTCGGTTGCAAGTTGGTGTTGATCGGCCATTCGGAGCGTCGCCAAATTATCGGTGAAAGCGACGAAGTGCTGAATCAAAAGTTTGCAGCCGCACAGAAAAGTGGTTTGACGCCAGTGCTCTGTGTAGGGGAAACTCTCGCCGAGCGTGAAGCAGGCAAGACGCTAGAAGTTGTAGGGCGTCAACTAAGCAGTGTAATCGACGTGTTCGGTATCGCCGCTTTTGCCAATGCAGTAATTGCCTATGAGCCTGTTTGGGCCATTGGTACAGGTTTGACGGCCTCGCCCCAGCAAGCCCAGGATGTGCATGCAGCCATCCGCAAGCAGTTGGCGGAAAAGGACGCCGAAGTTGCCCGCAAGGTGCGGCTTCTCTACGGCGGCAGCGTGAAGGCGGCTAATGCGGCCGAACTGTTCGGCATGCCGGATATCGATGGGGGGCTCATTGGTGGAGCGTCCCTGAATGCAGACGAATTCGGTGCAATTTGTCGCGCCGCAGGAAACTGAAAAATGCTGGAAACAGTCGTAGTTGTTTTTCATCTGTTGGCAGCACTGTCACTGGTAGTCATGGTGCTGCTGCAACAGGGTAAAGGTGCGGAAGCAGGTGCATCTTTCGGCGCAGGTGCTTCAAATACTGTGTTCGGAAGTCAAGGTTCCGCTACCTTTTTGAGTAAAGTTACTGCTATACTTGCTGCCACTTTCTTTTTGACTGCACTTGGGTTAGGATACTTCGCCAAGCAGCAAGCACACCAGCTGACTCAAGCCGGTTTGCCAGATCCAGCAGTGCTGGAAGTCAAAGAGCCAAAGCCGGCAGTCAATGATGATGTACCGGTGCTCCAGCAGCAGAAGAGCGAAACCACCAACTCTGGTGATGTACCTCCTCCAGCCAAAGAGCAGCAGTAACGGGTTTCAAATGTAGTATTGCCGAGGTGGTGGAATTGGTAGACACGCAACCTTGAGGTGGTTGTGCCCATAGGGTGTAGGGGTTCGAGTCCCCTTCTCGGTACCAATTGAAGCATGAGAGCCCGCTTTAGCGGGCTTTCTTGCAGGTGGAGGTCGGATTGACCCAGCACTGGGTTCAGTCTTATACTTTCGCCCCAGCTTTGTCGCGGGGTGGAGCAGCTTGGTAGCTCGTCGGGCTCATAACCCGAAGGTCGTTGGTTCAAATCCAGCCCCCGCAACCAGCTTCAGCAGAGCCCCTTTTCAGGGGCTTTTTGCTAGCCGAACAGTTTTGGCGTCGTTGTCCAACGGCGCTTTCAGGGATGGGCGCTTCGCCCATTTTTTATTTGCACAGCATGCACGAGGGGGTTCAGGTGTCGAGCAAGCTAGAACAGTTGCAGGCCTTGTTGGCCCCGGTTGTCGAGGGCCTGGGCTACCAATGCTGGGGGATCGAATACGTCTCCCAAGGCAAGCATTCGGTACTGCGTATCTACATCGACAAGGAAGGCGGCATCCTGGTGGAAGACTGCGAAGCCGTCAGCCGTCAGGCCAGCGCCATCCTCGATGTGGAAGATCCGATCAGCTCTGAATATACCCTCGAGGTGTCCTCTCCAGGCATGGACCGCCCGCTGTTCACGTTAGAACAGTTTGCAGCGCATGCCGGCGAGCAGGTGAAGATCAAGCTGCGTACGCCCTTCGAGGGCCGTCGTAACTTCCAGGGCCTTCTCCGCGGTGTGGAGGAACAGGATGTGGTGGTGCAAGTGGACCAGCACGAGTTCCTGTTGCCGATCGACTCGATCGACAAGGCCAATATTATTCCCAGTTTTGACTGAGACGTGCCGGGCCCGGCGGATGTTCCGGGGCCAATGGCTTGCGCAAGGCGAGGCGTACGATGAGCAAAGAAGTACTGCTGGTTGTTGAATCGGTATCCAACGAGAAAGGTGTACCGCCAGGCGTCATTTTCGAAGCGCTGGAAGTGGCCCTGGCCACTGCAACCAAAAAACGTTTTGAGGACGAAGTCGACCTGCGTGTGGAAATCAACCGCCACACCGGTAGCTACGAGACCTTCCGCCGCTGGACCGTGGTCGACGAAAACGACCTGGACGATCCGGCGATCGAGACCTGGCTGGAAAAGATCCAGGACACGCACCCGGATGCCAAGATCGGTGACGTGATCGAAGAGAAGATCGAGTCGATCGAGTTCGGTCGCATCGCCGCGCAGACCGCCAAGCAGGTCATCGTGCAGAAGGTCCGTGAGGCCGAGCGCGCCCAGGTGGTCGATGCCTACCGCGAGCGCGTGGGCGAGATCATCTCCGGTACCGTCAAGAAGGTCACCCGCGACAACGTCATCGTCGACCTGGGCAACAATGCCGAGGCGCTGCTGGCGCGCGAAGACATCATTCCCCGTGAGACCTTCCGTGTCGGCGTGCGCCTGCGTGCGCTGCTCAAGGAAATCCGCACCGAGAACCGCGGCCCACAGCTGATCCTGTCGCGCACCGCGCCGCAGATGCTGATCGAGCTGTTCCGCATCGAAGTGCCGGAAATCGCCGAAGGCCTCATCGAAGTCATGGCCGCCTCCCGTGATCCGGGTTCGCGTGCCAAGATCGCCGTCCGCTCCAAGGACAAGCGCATCGACCCGCAGGGTGCCTGTATCGGCATGCGTGGTTCGCGCGTCCAGGCCGTATCCGGCGAGCTGGGTGGCGAGCGTGTGGATATCGTCCTCTGGGACGAGAACCCGGCGCAGTTCGTCATCAACGCCATGTCGCCGGCAGAGGTTGCCGCGATCATCGTTGACGAGGACGCCCATGCGATGGATATCGCCGTTGCCGAGGACAACCTGGCCCAGGCGATTGGCCGTGGTGGCCAGAACGTCCGCCTGGCCAGCCAGCTGACCGCCTGGACCCTGAACGTGATGACCGAGAAGGACATCCAGGCCAAGCAGCAAGCTGAAACCGGCGACATCCTGCGTAATTTTGTCGAGGAACTGGAAGTCGACGAGGAGCTGGCGCAAGTGCTGGTCGACGAAGGCTTTACCAGTCTCGAAGAAATTGCCTACGTACCGTTGGAAGAAATGCTCAACATCGATGGCTTTGACGAGGAAATCGTCAATGAGCTCCGCGCTCGAGCCAAGGACCGTTTGTTGACCAAGGCCATCGCTACCGAAGAAAAACTGGCAGACGCCCATCCGGCCGAAGACCTGCTCTCCCTCGAGGGCATGGACAAGGACCTGGCGGCGGAACTGGCGGTGCGCGGCGTGGTTAACCGCGAAGACCTGGCCGAGCAGTCGATCGACGACCTGCTCGACATCGACGGCATCGACGAAGAGCGTGCCGGCAAGTTGATCATGGCCGCCCGAGCCCACTGGTTCGAGTAATTAGGCGCGGCCTGAGGAGAGAAGTGCATGACGCAAGTCACGGTGAAAGAACTGGCCCAAGAGGTCGAGGCACCGGTAGAGCGCCTGCTGCAGCAGATGCGTGAGGCAGGTCTGCCGCACACCGACGCCGGTCAGGTAGTGACCGACAATGAGAAGCAGACCCTGCTGACTCATTTGAAGAGCAGCCACAAGAGCAAGGCGGAAGAGCCGCGCAAGATTACCTTGCAGCGCAAGACCACCAGCACTCTGCGTGTCGCCGGTAGCAAGAGCATCAGCGTAGAAGTACGCAAGAAGAAAGTATTCGTGCAGCGCAGCCCGGAAGAGATCCAGGCTGAGCAGAAGCGCGAACAGGAAGAGCGCCGTGCGGCTGAGAACGCAGCCCGCGAGAAAGTCGAAGCCGAAGTCCGCCAGCGCAACGAGGAGCAGGCACGCCGTCAGGCCGCTGAAGCTCCGACCGCCGCGCCAGCGGCCAAGGCTGAGCCTGTTGCCGTTGCCGCTCCGGTAGTGGCCAACGCGCCGGTATCCGAAGACGCCGCTGCGCGTGCTGCCGAACGCAAGAAAGACGAGACTCGTCGCAACGAGAGCCGTAGCCGTGATGACGATCGTCGCGGTGGTGGCCAGGCTACCGCCGGCCGCGGCGAAGCGCCGCGCATGTCGGTCAAGGTCAAGGTCAAGGAGAAGGAAAAGGCTCCGACTCCGCGCGCCGCGCCGCGTACCACCGATGAAGAAAGCGATGGCTTCCGTCGCCGCGGTGGCAAGGGTAAAGGCAAGAAGCGCAATGCCCATGGCTTCCAGAGCCCGACTGGCCCGGTTATCCGTGACGTGGCGATTGGCGAGACCATCACTGTCTCCGATCTGGCCAACCAGATGTCCGTCAAGGGCGCTGAAGTGGTCAAGTTCATGTTCAAGATGGGTACTCCGGTCACCATCAACCAGGTGCTCGACCAGGAAACCGCTCAGCTGGTAGCAGAAGAGCTGGGCCACAAGGTCACCCTGATCAGCGACACCGCCCTGGAAGATTCCCTGGCCGAATCGCTGAAGTTCGAAGGCGAAACCACTTCGCGTGCGCCGGTCGTGACCGTCATGGGCCACGTCGACCACGGCAAGACCTCGCTGCTCGACTACATCCGTCGTGCCAAGGTTGCTGCTGGCGAGGCCGGTGGTATCACCCAGCACATTGGTGCCTATCACGTCGAAACCGACCGTGGCATGGTTACTTTCCTCGACACCCCTGGCCACGCTGCGTTCACGCAGATGCGCGCCCGTGGTGCCAAGGCGACCGACATCGTCATCCTGGTGGTGGCGGCGGACGACGGCGTGATGCCGCAGACCCGCGAAGCCGTGCAGCATGCCAAGGCAGCTGGCGTACCGCTGGTAGTTGCAGTGAACAAGATCGACAAGCCAGGCGCAGACCTCGACCGCATTCGCAACGAGCTGTCCGTCGAAGGCGTGACCTCCGAGGAATGGGGTGGTGACACGCCGTTCGTCAAGGTTTCGGCGAAGATGGGTACCGGCGTCGACGAACTGCTCGAAGCGGTACTGCTGCAGGCCGAGATCCTCGAACTCAAGGCCACCCCGACCGCACCTGGTCGTGGTGTCGTGGTCGAGTCGCGTCTGGACAAGGGCCGTGGCCCGGTGGCGACCATCCTGGTTCAGGACGGTACCCTGCGTCAGGGCGACATGGTCCTGGTCGGCTCCAACTATGGCCGCGTGCGTGCCATGCTCGACGAGAACGGCAAGCCTGTGAAGGAAGCCGGCCCGTCGATCCCGGTCGAGATCCTCGGCCTGGATGGTACGCCGGACGCCGGTGAAGAGATGTCGGTGGTTGCCGACGAGAAGAAAGCGCGTGAAGTTGCGCTGTTCCGTCAAGGCAAGTTCCGCGAGGTCAAGCTGGCCCGTGCTCACGCCGGCAAGCTGGAAAACATCTTCGAGACCATGGGTCAGGAAGAGAAGAAGACCCTCAACATCGTCCTCAAGACCGACGTGCGCGGTTCCCTCGAGGCGCTGCAAGGTTCGCTCGGCGGCCTGGGCAACGACGAGGTCCAGGTTCGCGTCATCGGTGGCGGCGTCGGTGGTATCACCGAAAGCGATGCCAACCTGGCGCTGGCGTCCAACGCTGTACTGTTCGGCTTCAACGTGCGTGCCGATGCCGGCGCGCGCAAGATCGTCGAGCAGGAAGGTCTGGATATGCGTTACTACAACGTGATCTACGACATCATCGAAGACGTCAAGAAGGCCCTGACCGGCATGCTCGGCAGCGATGTTCGCGAGAACATCCTGGGTGTCGCCGAAGTCCGTGACGTGTTCCGTTCGCCGAAGTTCGGCGCCATCGCTGGCTGTATGGTCATCGAGGGTACCGTGTACCGCAACCGTCCGATCCGCGTTCTGCGCGACGACGTGGTGATCTTCGAAGGCGAGCTGGAATCGCTGCGTCGCTTCAAGGACGATGCGTCCGAAGTACGCAACGGCATGGAGTGCGGTATTGGCGTCAAGAGCTACAACGACGTCAAGGTCGGCGACAAGATCGAAGTGTTCGAGAAAGTCCAGGTGGCTCGTACCCTGTAAGGGCCGAGCGTGGTGCAGGCCCCGCCCCAGGGCGGTTGCCTGAACCTCTGAAGGTAGCGCCCGGTCAGGCTTCGAGCTTGACCGGGCGTTTGCCGCTTTAAGATACAGGTAGCAAGAATGGCAAAAGAATATAGCCGTACCCAACGTATCGGTGATCAGATGCAGCGTGAGCTGGCAGAGCTGATCCGCCGTGAAGTCAAAGACCCGCGTGTCGGCCTGGTGACCATCACCGCCGTCGACGTCAGCCGTGACCTGGGCCATGCCAAGGTCTTCATCACCGTCATGGGTGAAGAAACCCCGGACGCTGTCAAGCAGTCGCTCAAGGCCTTGAACAGCGCCGCCAGCTTCCTGCGACTGCACCTGGGCCGCTCGATGCAGCTGCGCAGCGTGCCGCAGCTGCATTTCCACTTCGATGAAAGCGTGAGCCGCGGTGTGCATCTGTCAGCGCTGATCGAGCGTGCGGTGGCCGAAGACCGCCAGCACCAGGATGCCGACGCGCCGGACACCAAGGAGTAAGTGGTGGCCCAGGTCAAACGTATCCGCCGCAACGTCAGCGGCATCATCCTGCTCGACAAGCCGCTGGGGTTCACCTCCAACGCTGCCCTGCAGAAGGTCCGCTGGCTGCTCAACGCCGAGAAGGCTGGCCACACCGGCAGCCTCGACCCGCTGGCCACCGGCGTGCTGCCGTTGTGCTTCGGGGAGGCCACCAAGTTCTCGCAGTACCTGCTCGATTCCGACAAGGGCTACGAGACGGTTATGCAGATGGGCCAGACCACCACCACCGGGGACGCCGAAGGCGAAGTGCTGAAGACCCGCGACGTGACCGTTGGTCGCGCCGACATCGAAGCGGTGATCCCGCGTTTTCGCGGTGAAATCCAGCAGGTGCCGCCGATGTACTCGGCCCTCAAGCGCGATGGCCAGCCCCTGTACAAGCTGGCGCGCGCAGGAGAGGTAGTGGAGCGTGAGGCGCGTTCTGTTACTATTGGCCGGTTGGACTTGCTGGAGTGCGAAGGCACCCGGGCACGTCTGTCGGTTGGCTGTAGCAAGGGCACCTATATCCGCACCTTGGTGGAGGATATGGGCGAGGCGTTGGGCTGTGGTGCCTACGTCGCCGAGTTGCGCCGCACCCAGGCCGGCCCTTTCGAGCTGGCCCAGACCGTCACGCTCGAAGAGCTGGAACAGGCTCACGCCGAAGGTGGCAACGAAGCGCTCGATCGCTTCCTGATGCCCTCGGACAGCGGCTTGCAGGACTGGCCATTGGTGGTATTGTCCGAGCACAGCGCGTTCTATTGGCTGCATGGCCAGGCAGTACGTGCGCCGGACGCACCGCAATTCGGCATGGTCCGCGTACAGGATCACAATGCTCGCTTCATCGGTATCGGTGAGGTGAGCGAAGACGGGCGCATTGCGCCGCGTCGACTGATTCGGTCGGAATGACCGATACCACAGGGCGAGGTCAACGCTTTGCCCTGCGGATTCGAGGATGGCTGTCAGTAGGCACGGTCATTACTCTTTTTATTAATACAGGGATCCAGTCCCTGGCCTATTGGACCCCGCTTGCGGGATCCGTTTATCAGGAGAAGCCAAATGGCCCTCAGCGTCGAAGAAAAAGCGCAGATCGTTGCAGACTATCAGCAAGCCGCCGGCGACACCGGTAGCCCGGAAGTACAGGTTGCCCTGCTGACCTTCAACATCAACAAGCTGCAAGGCCACTTCAAGGCCAACGAAAAAGACCACCACTCCCGTCGTGGTCTGATCCGTATGGTCAACCAGCGTCGTAAGCTGCTGGATTACCTGAAGGGTAAAGACACCACTCGTTACAGCGCCCTGATCGGTCGCCTGGGCCTGCGTCGCTAATAGCGGCCTGGCCAGTGGTGTTGCATGGTGTGTCGCATTCTTCGGCAACGCTGTCTTTCAGCGCTGCCGTTGGACACGCCGCGCGATCTGCGAGGTTGGCAGCCTGGTGTGCCGAGCGGTTTATCCGCCCGGCGCCAGGCTCCCAGCCTCGTGTTGTATCTGGACGGTCAATGGGGCCGATTCCCCGTTCTGCCCAAGAATTCGCAAGAACCAGTTCCCCCAAGAGCCACTGAAAAAGGTAGGAAACCGTGAACCCGGTAATCAAGCAATTCCAGTTCGGTCAATCGACCGTTACCCTCGAAACGGGCCGCATTGCCCGTCAGGCCACCGGCGCCGTGCTGGTCACCGTCGACAACGATGTCACCGTGCTGGTGACCGTGGTCGGTGCCAAGCATGCCGATCCGAGCAAGGGCTTCTTCCCGCTGTCCGTGCACTACCAGGAAAAGACCTACGCCGCTGGCAAGATCCCAGGTGGTTTCTTCAAGCGTGAAGGCCGCCCATCCGAAAAAGAAACCCTGACTTCGCGCCTGATCGACCGCCCGATCCGCCCGCTGTTCCCTGAAGGTTTCATGAACGAAGTGCAGGTTGTCTGCACCGTGGTTTCCACCAGCAAGAAGACCGATCCGGACATCGCTGCGATGATCGGTACCTCGGCTGCCCTGGCCATCTCGGGCATTCCGTTCGAAGGCCCGATCGGCGCCGCCCGCGTTGCCTTCCACGAAAGCACCGGCTACCTGCTGAACCCGACCTACGAGCAGCAGGCCGCTTCGAGCCTGGACATGGTCGTTGCCGGTACCGAGTCGGCCGTACTGATGGTTGAATCGGAAGCCAAAGAGCTGACCGAAGACCAGATGCTGGGCGCCGTGCTGTTCGCCCACGATGAATTCCAGGCCGTGATCAAGGCTGTCAAAGAGCTGGCTGCCGAAGCCGCCAAGCCGACCTGGGACTGGAAACCTGCCGTTGCCAACACCGAACTGTTCAACGCCATCCGCGCCGAGTTCGGCGAAGCGGTGTCGCAAGGCTACACCATCACCGTCAAGGCCGACCGCTACGCGCGCCTGGGCGAGCTGCGCGATCAGGCGATCGCCAAGTTCTCCGGTGAAGAAGGCCAGCCATCGGCCGGTGAAGTCAAAGACATCTTCGGCGAGATCGAATACCGTACCGTTCGCGAAAACATCGTCAACGGCAAGCCACGTATCGACGGTCGCGACACCAAGACCGTGCGCCCGCTGAACATCGAAGTCGGCGTTCTGCCGAAGACCCACGGTTCGGCCCTGTTCACCCGTGGCGAAACCCAGGCCCTGGTCGTCGCGACCCTGGGTACCGCCCGTGACGCCCAGCTGCTGGACACCCTCGAAGGCGAGAAGAAAGACCCCTTCATGCTGCACTACAACTTCCCGCCGTTCTCGGTAGGTGAGTGTGGTCGCATGGGCGGTGCTGGCCGTCGTGAAATCGGCCACGGCCGTTTGGCCCGTCGTTCGGTACAGGCCATGCTGCCGGCCGCTGACGTGTTCCCGTACACTATCCGCGTAGTATCGGAAATCACCGAGTCCAACGGCTCCAGCTCCATGGCTTCGGTCTGCGGTGCCTCCCTGGCGCTGATGGACGCGGGCGTGCCGATGAAGGCGCCGGTTGCCGGTATCGCCATGGGCCTGGTCAAGGAAGGCGAGAAGTTCGCCGTACTGACCGACATCCTGGGTGACGAAGACCACCTCGGCGACATGGACTTCAAGGTAGCCGGTACCGCCAAAGGCGTCACCGCGCTGCAGATGGACATCAAGATCAACGGCATCACCGAAGAGATCATGGAAATCGCCCTGGGCCAGGCCCTGGAAGCGCGCCTGAACATCCTCGGCCAGATGAACCAGATCATCGGCGAGTCGCGTACCGAGCTGTCGGCCAACGCACCGACCATGATCGCGATGAAGATCGACACCGACAAGATCCGTGACGTCATCGGTAAAGGCGGCGCCACCATTCGCGCCATCTGCGAAGAGACCAAGGCTTCGATCGACATCGAAGACGACGGCTCGATCAAGATCTTCGGCGAAACCAAGGAAGCCGCGGACGCTGCCAAGCAGCGCATCCTGGGCATCACCGCCGAGGCCGAGATCGGCAAGATCTACGTCGGCAAGGTCGAGCGCATCGTCGACTTCGGTGCCTTCGTCAACATCCTGCCGGGCAAGGACGGCCTGGTGCACATCTCCATGCTGAGCGATGCTCGCGTCGAGAAGGTCACCGACGTGCTGAAGGAAGGCCAGGAAGTCGAAGTACTGGTACTGGACGTGGACAACCGCGGCCGTATCAAGCTGTCGATCAAGGACGTTGCCGCTGCCAAGGCATCGGGCGTCTAAGCCTTTCAAGGCTAAAGGAAGGACCCTCCGGGGTCCTTTTTTTATGCCCGCCGCAAAATAGTTGAGAGCATGCATCTTGCACGTGGCTTTTTTACCGGGATTGCAAAATGCACGGTAACGGCTTCCTCTATCTTTGCTTAACTCATTGATTTCAAAGGTTTTATAGGGCGTGCAAAAACTGGCACAGCCCCTGCAACTACCTTACTACCTGACGCCAGGACCCAAGGCGCAGACCTTTCGAAAAAACAGGAGTGACCCATATGAAGAAGTTCGCCATTGCTGCCGCTACTGCTACCGCGCTGACCCTGACCATGGCTAACGCGGCATTTGCTGCCCAGTCCACCCAGGCCCCGATGACGCTTGCGGCCGGTGAGGTGACCAAAGCCAAGGAAGCCACTTCCGACACCTGGATCACCACCAAGGTGAAGGCTGACCTGATGACCGAGAAAGGCGTGCCAGGCAGTGACATCAAGGTCGAAACCAACAAAGGCGTAGTGTCCCTGTCTTCGGACGTGGCCATTACCGATGCACAGAAAGACATGGCGGTTGCCATCGCCAAGAAGATCAAGGGCGTAAAGGCCGTCTCGGCTGACGGCCTGAAAGCCGAATAAGGATTGTCCCGTCGGCCAAAAGGATTTGGCCACCCCTTCAAGCAAAAGCCCCGGCCATCGCCGGGGCTTTTCTATTGGCATTCTGGAAGGCCGCTTCAGCTCACCGGGTTGCGGGCGATCACATCGCTCTCGAAGCACACCTGCTCTTCGATCAGCGGCTCCACCAGGGGGCGGCTGTCGCGAAAATGTGCGGTCCGGGTATGCGCCTCGTACGCCTCATCGTCCTGGTAGATCTCGTACAGGTAGATGACTTCGGCATCATCCCGGTCCTGCGAGACATCGAATACCAGGCAACCCGGCTCGGTGGCGACCGACGCCGCTGCGTTGGCATTGATGGCTGCCAGGAAGGCATCGGCGGTACCGGGTTTCACCCGCGTCTTGATAAATAGGCAGTACACATGACGCTCCTTTTGTTTTAAATTCTATTATAAATTGTATACAAAAAAGGAGCCGCGCTCATGTCCGATCTACCTGCCCGCCCAGGCCGTCTCAATGGCCTGCGGCACATCGCCCTGCTGGTGCCCAACCTGGAGGAGTGCGAGCGCTTCTACGTGGATGTGCTGGGCATGGAGGTGCTCAACCGTGCCAACGAAGACCTGGTCTACCTCACTTGCGGCAACGACAACCTGTCGCTCGGGCGCGGCGCAGGCGCGGCCAACGGCCTACAGACCTTGGATCACTATGGTTTCATCGTCGACAGCGTGGAGGAACTGGAAGCCTGGTACCAGTACTTCAAGGCCCATGGCGTGACGCTGCTGGACCGCCCGTTCAATCACGGCGATGGCGCGCGCAGCTTCCATTTGCTGGACCCGGCGGGGAACAAGGTGCAGCCGCTGTATCACCCGGCGGTGTCGGGACAACGGCTGGCCTGACCGTATCTATCACTTGCGCTGCCCTTATCGCCGGCAAGCCGGCTCCCACAGAGGTACAGTGTGTATCTGTGGGAGCCGGCTTGCCGGCGATAAGGGCTACTCGGTCGAGAGCTACTCGGCATCCAGGTGCATCGGCGTCACCACGCGGCCATCGCTCTCGGCCTGGCCGAGGTTGGTGTCGATGAAGTACACGCGGTCATCTTCCAGCTGGCCCTTGTCCACCAGGTAGTCCTTGATGCTGCTGGCCCGCTCCTGGCCCAGGTTGCGCAGCAACACGGCGCTTTCCGCCCAGGACTTGATGACCGCTTCACGCAGCTTGGCGCTGCGCTCGTCACGGCCCAGGTTCTGCCAATCAGCTGGAGGCTGCTGTTTCAGGCGTGCACGATAGATGCCCTCGAGCATCGCCGGTTTGTCGCTGTCGTCCACCACCAGCAACGAGGCATTGGCTGGGACCTTGTCGCCCCGACGCTGTAGGATTTTGTACCAGGTGGCCTGGTACTCGCGCTCCAGGCGCTGCTGGGCGATCAGCGGGCCGTCACTGCTCTGGGCCGCCGTGCCTTCGATTTCCAGGCGCAATTCAGGGCGTTCCTTGAGGGCAGAGGCGAGCTTGTCCAGAGAGGCTTGCACATCCGGCGTGAGGTCGCTCGAGCCTGCGGCGAAAGACACGTTGCCGAGATCTTCCGCGCCACCCCCCGAGACCAGCCCGCCAAGCAGTTTGAACGGCGCCTGCGCCGCGCGCAGCACCAGGTTGCGCAGGGTCTGCCAGACGATCGGCATCACGCTGAACTGAGGGTTGTTCAGGTCGCCCGAAACCGGCAGTTCGATGGAAATCTTGCCTTCGGTATCCTTGAGCAAGGCCACCGCCAGGCGGATGGGCAGATCCACCGCGTCAGGGCTGTCGACTTTCTCACCCAGCTGCAGTTGCTCGACCACCACTTTGTTTTCGGCCTTGAGCTGGCCATTGGTGATCAGGTAGTGAAGGTCCAGGTTCAACCGCCCCTTGCGGATGCGAAACCCTGCGAACTTGCCCGAGTAGGGCGTCAGGGTGGTCAGCTCGACGCGTTTGAAGCTGGTGGCGATATCGAGACTGGCCAGCGGGCTGAACGGGTTTAGTGCCCCCTTGATGGTCACAGGCGCGTAACGGTCGACCTTGCCCTTGATGTCCACCTTGGCGGGCGTGGGCTTGCGGTTGTCGATGGTTCCGATCTGGCCGTTGAGCTGCTGTACCGCAGTGGCGAAGTTAGGCGTCAGGGTCAGGTCGGCGAAGTTGGCCGAGCCATCGTTGATGCCGATCTGGCCGATGCGGATGCCCAGCTCCTTGCCGCTACCGGCAGCAGCGGGCTTGCTCGGGGCCGAGGCAGGCTTGTCGGCGGGTTGCGGGATCAGCAGGTCGTCGACGTTGGTGGTGCGGTCTTCGTTGATGATGAAGCGCGCGTAGGGTTGCAGCAGGGTGACCTTGTCGATCGACAGGGCATCGCCATGCACGTACGACAGGCCATCGACGTTGACCTGTTGCCATTTGACGAAGTCGCGGTTCTTGATGGTGTCCAGGGTGTGCAGTTGGTTGGCCTGGGCCTTGCCGGTGATGGTGAAGGCCAGCGGGTCGGTGCTCTTGAGGTCGACCTTGAGGTCGCTGGAGAGCATGCCACTGCGCAGCTCCAGGCGGATGAACGGGCTGATGTAGGCCTGGGCCACCCGTAGGTCGATATCGCGGGTGGCAACGTCGAGCTTGGCCGAGACCGGTGCCAGGTTGACCTGGCCTGCGGCCTGTAGCTTGCCCTGCCTGCCCACGCCGGTGTCGAGCTTGAGGGTGAAGGGCGACTGGTTGAGGCTGTCGAAATTCTGCACGTCGAGGTTGAGCGGGCCGACATCCAGGGCCACGGGCTCTTTCTGGCTGCGATCGGCCAGATGGACCATGTAGTTGCGCGCCTGCACGTCCTTGAGCAGGACCTGCCAGGGCTTGCTCGGCTCTTTGGCAGCCTGTTCTTCCGGGGTGGGTTCGGCGGCGGCGGGCTCGGCCTTTTCCTTTGGCGTGGCCTTGGCCGGCTGGCTGGCGAACAGCTTCTGCCAGTCGAGCTGGCCGTCCTTCTCCAGGGCTGCCCAGGTTTCCAGCTTGTCGCTGCGGATCTTGCCGACGGTGACCAACTGCTTGGCCAGGTCGATGGAGGTTTCACTGACCTCCAGGCTGGCCAGGCGCGCCAGTGGGCGGCCATCCTGTGCCTTGATGGCAAAGGGCGCGACCCGCACCGAGGTGTTGTCGAGCAGCAGCTCGGTTTCCTTGGAAAGGTTGAGCTTGTAGTGGGTGTCGAGGCTGACCATGCCGTCTTCCAGCACCAGCGGCACGGCGTCGCGCACGTAAGGCCAGAACAGCTTCATCTTGCCGTCGGTGACTTTCAGCGTGCCCTCGGAAGCGATCGGCGTCAGGCTGAGCGTGCCGCTCCAGTCGATACGCCCACCCGCCGGGCCGTTGGCCACCAGGGTCATGTCGGCGTTGTCGTCGGGGAGGGTGCTGAGGTTCTTCAGCTCCAGGTTCATCGAGTCGTAGAGAAACTCGATCGGCTCGCTCGGGCGTAGGTCCTGGAAGTGCAGGTAACCCTCGCTCAGCTTGATGCTGGCAATGCGCAGCGGGAACGGGTCGCTTGGCGGTTCCTCGGCCTTGGGCTCGCTGGGCGGGAGCTTGAACAGCTGGGCCAGGTTGAGGCTGCCGTCCTTGGCGAACAGCAACTCGGTACGCGGCTTGTCCAGCTCCACCGCGTCGAGGCGCAGGGCCTTGGTCCACAGGCTGTCGAGGGACAGGTTGGCGTAGAGACGCTCGAAGCCGACCTGCTCCTTGCCGGGCTCGCCGATCTGCAGGCCCCACAGGGTCAGTTCGAGGCTGAACGGATTGAGTTCGATGCGCTGCAGATGCGCCGGCACCGTGGCGTACTGCGCCAGTTGCTGGTTGGCGATGCGCAGGGCGATGCCGGGGAGAATGAAAAAGCCGAGCAGGCTGTACAGGGCCACGAGGGCCACGAGTGCGCCGAGGGCGCGGGTCAATCCTTTGGGCATGTGTCGCTTCGTCTGTATCAGGCTGGAGTGCTTGGAGTATGGCACGTTAAATCGGTTCCGATGAACGGACCAAAATACCTCATTCGACGCCCATGCGCCGCCTGGCGCGCTGCGCCGAGCCATTGCGCATGGCCCAGCGCAGCACTGGCGCGGTATTGCTCAGGCCCAGGCGGATCATGCGCCGCTCGACCGCGCCCTGGTGCAGGCCGAGCATTGCGCTGGCCCAGTCCGGCAGCAGGTCGATGCCGGCCTTGAGCATCAGCTTGCCCACCGGCTCGGCGAGGTGGCTGGGGGCCGGGGCCTTGAGCAGGATATCGACCACCTCGAGGCTGCGCGCATCGCACTGCAACTGCGGGCGCATGCGCCGCAGGTAGGCATCCACCTCGGCACAGGAGCGGGGCACGTCGCGCGCGCCCAGGCGCTCGGCGATCAGGGCGATCTCGTGGTAGTAGGCGTCCTGCGCGCTACGCGGCAGACCAGGATTGCGGTAGCGCAGGTGGGCGGCAAGGAAGCTGCTGACTTCGGCCACATGCACCCAGGTCAGCAGGTCGGGGTCGCTGGCGGCGTAGGGGCGGCCATCGGCCGCGGTGCCGACCACCTTGAGGTGGATGGTGCGAACCTTGTCGATCAGCCACTCGGCGTCACGGGTCGAACCGAAGGTGGTGCCGGAGATGAACTGGCTGGTGCGGCGCAGGCGGCCGAGCAGGTCCTGGCGAAAGTTCGAATGGTCCCAGACCCCGGCCAGGGCCAGTGGATGCAGCAGTTGCAGCATCAGCGCGCTGATCCCGCCCACCAGCATGCTGGGGAAGTCGCCGTGTACCTGCCAGCTGATGCTCTGTGGGCCGAACAGGCCGGGATCGCCCTTGGGCGACTCCAGGTCGAGCTGACCGAGGGCCAGCCCGGTGAGGCTCATGACTTGGGTTTCGATGCGGCGACGCAAGGCTTCCATGGCGACCTGTGCTGGCCGCCATGGCGGCCGTCTATGGGGTTGGGCGATTGTCGTCCAGTCGGGCACCGCCCGGGCTGGTGGGCGCGTGCGTTTCGAACGCGCCGCCCTGTACATGATAAACCGTGGGCTCCTCGGAAAAATATGGTGTCAGGTGGGCCATGAAGACCTCATGGTCTTCACTGGCCTCGAAACCCGGCGTGTGGTCCTCGAGTGTCTGCCATTGCACGATCAGGTTGAACTGATGAGGGCTCTCGATCCCTTGCGTGAGCATATGGCTGACGTGACCCTTGGCTCGGCTGAGCAACGGGGCGACCTCGGCGAATGCGTGCGTGAAGGTATCGACGTGGGTCGGACGAATGGGAAGCAGGGCAATTTCGTAGATCATGGCGGTCCTTGAAGTCGAAAAGGGTGGCAGGTGCTTCAAGCGCTGGCGGGATCGGCCATGGGCGCGACCGCAATGGCGATCTTCCCTTGCAGGCCATTGTTGGCGCTTTGCAGCCGGGCATGGGCGAGGGGAACCTCAGCGAGGGAGTAGACGGCGCCCACGTGTGGCTTCAGTTGCCCGCGTTCGACCAGCGCGCTCAACTCGTCGAGCTTGCCGCGGTGCTGCCGGGTGAAGACGAAGTGGTAACTCGCGTTGCGGCCCCAGGCCTGGATCAGGTTCTGCGGTTGCGCGATGTCCACGATCGACACCACGCGCCCCAGTTGCGCCAGGACGTCCGGGCTGCGTGCCAGGGTATCGCCACCGATGGTGTCGAAGACCACGTCGACGCCTTGGCCCCCGGTTTCCCGCTGGACGACATCGACATAATCCTGATGCTCATAGTCGATGACCACGTCCGCGCCCATTTGCCGCACGAATTCGGCATTGGCCTCGCGCACGGTGGTGAACACCCTTGCGCCCATGGCCTTGGCCAGCTGGATCGCCACGTGGCCGACACCACCTGCGCCGCCGTGAATCAGGATGCGCTCGCCCACCCTGAGCGCCGCACGCACTACCAGGGCCTCCCAGGCCGTGCCGCCGACCAGGCTCAGGCTGGCTGCCTCCAGGTGGCTCAGCGAAGGCGGCTTCAGGCCGATGATGTCTTCGGCGGCGACGTGGTACTCGGCATAGCTGCCCGCCCCGTCGAAGATCTGCGGCGTGTACCACACCTCGTCGCCCGGCCTGAACGCGGTCACACCCGGCCCGACGGCTTCGACGACGCCGGAAACGTCGTGCCCGGTAATGGCCGGGAGGGGCACCAGGTCGGGGTAGTCGCCACGCCGAACCTGGTAATCCAGGGGGTTGATGGAGGTGGCATGCACCCGGACCAGCACCTGTCCGGCCTGCGGCACCGGTTTGGCGACATCGCGATAGGCGAATGCGTGCGGGCCGCCAAAGGAATCCAGTATCAACGCTTTCATGGTGTTTCCTCGCTTCGATAAAAAGGGATATCGGGAAATATCGATATATCAAGTAGAGTTAAGTTGCTGTTCTATGCCTTGGCACCTGCCAGGTGCCGCAGTTGTTGCCTCCTTGGGTGAGATAAAAGGGTTCGCTAAAACGGGATATCGGGAAAAGTCGATGTATAGATATAAAAGTAAAACCTACAACTCACTCCCGATCAGCTCGGCGAGCGCGCTGATGGCTGCTTCGTTACGCTTGTAATAGGTCCACTGGCCAATTCGCCGGACTTCGACCAGGCCTGCACGCTGCAGGGTGGCCAGGTAGTCGGACACCGTCGACTGCGACAGCCCGACGCCTTCCTGGATGCTGCTCACACAGACGCCCACGGTATGAACGTCACCTTCGTCCTGGGGAGGAAAGTGTTTCACCGGGTCTTTCAGGCCTTTGAGGATCTCGAGACGGGTACGGTTCGAGAGTGCCTTGAATATGTCGAGCAGTTCCATGGCGCGATAATATCGGGATTTACCGATATGTCAATGCGGTAAAGGATGATCGGGGCGGCGGTGGCGGCCGCCCCAAGGGTTCTACTGGTTGAGACGTTTGTCGATCAGGCCCTGGACCACGCTGGGGTCGGCGAGGGTGGATGTATCCCCCAGGTTGTCCAGCTCGTTGCAGGCGATCTTGCGCAGGATGCGCCGCATGATCTTGCCCGAGCGGGTCTTGGGCAGGGCGGGCGCCCACTGGATCAGCTCGGGCTTGGCGAAGCTGCCGATTTCCTTGCTGACCAGGGCCAGCAGTTCGGCCTTGAGCGCATCATCCGGTTCTATACCGTTCATGGGGGTGACGAAGGCATAGACGCCCTGGCCCTTGAGGTCATGGGGATAACCGACCACCGCGGCTTCGGCGACGCTGTCGTGCAGCACCAGCGCGCTCTCCACCTCGGCGGTGCCGATGCGGTGGCCGGAGACGTTGAGTACGTCGTCGATGCGCCCGGTGATCCAGTAGTCGCCATCGGCGTCGCGGCGGGCGCCGTCGCCGGTGAAGTAATAGCCGGGCATGGGCTTGAAGTAGGTGTCGACCATGCGCTGGTGATCGCCGTAGACGCTGCGGATCTGCCCGGGCCAGCTGGCCCTGATCGCCAGCAGGCCGGCGCCTGGCCCCTCGATGAGCTTGCCCTTTTCATCCAGCAGCACAGGCTGCACGCCGAACATCGGTTGGGTGGCGCAACCGGGCTTGAGCCTTTGTGTGCCGGGAAGGGGCGTGAGCATGATGCCGCCGGTCTCGGTCTGCCACCAGGTGTCGACGATGGGGCAGCGTTTCTGCCCGACCGCCTCGAAGTACCATTCCCAGGCCTCCGGGTTGATCGGCTCGCCGACGCTGCCGAGCAGGCGCAGGCTCTGGCGCGAGGTGCCCTGCAGCGGGCCGGAGCCTTCACGCATCAGGGCCCGCAACGCGGTGGGCGCGGTGTAGAAGATGTTCACCTTATGCTTGTCCACCACCTCCCAGAAACGCGAGGTGTCGGGGTAGTTGGGCACGCCTTCGAACATCAGCGAGATCGCGCCGTTGGCCAGCGGACCATAGACGATATAGCTGTGGCCGGTGACCCAGCCGACGTCGGCGGTGCACCAGAACACTTCGCCGTCGCGGTAATCGAATACCACTCTGAAGGTCATCGTGGCCTGCAGCAGGTAGCCGGCGGTGCTGTGCAGCACGCCCTTGGGTTTGCCGGTGCTGCCGGAGGTGTAGAGGATGAACAGCGGGTCCTCGGCGTTCATCGGTTCGGGCGGGCAGTCGTCACCGGCCTTTGCCGTTGCCTCGTGGTACCAAAGGTCACGGCCTTCGCTCCAGCTGACGTCGCCGCCGGTGCGCTTGACCACGAGCACACTGCTGACGGCCGGGCAGCTGGCCAGCGCCTTGTCGACATTCTGCTTGAGCGGTATGCGCTTGCCGCCGCGCACCCCTTCGTCGGCAGTGATCACGGTGCGGCAATCGGCGTCGAGGATACGGTCGCGCAGGGCATCGGGGGAGAAGCCGCCAAACACCACCGAGTGAATGGCGCCGATGCGGGTGCAGGCGAGCATCGCATAGGCGGCCTCGGGGATCATCGGCATGTAGATGCACACCCGGTCGCCTTTGTTCACACCCCGGGCTTTCAGGGCATTGGCCAGCCGGCACACCTGGCGGTGCAGCTCGCGGTAGCTGATGGCCTTGCTGTCCTTGGGGGCGTCGCCCTCCCAGAGCAGCGCGGTCTGTTCGCCGCGCGTGGCCAGGTGGCGATCGATACAGTTCTGGCTGACATTCAGCTGGGCGCCATCGAACCAGCGCGCCGTGCCGGTCTTCAGGTCGCATTGCTGCACGCTCGACCAGGGCTTGATCCAGTCCAGGCGCTTGGCCTGCTCGGTCCAGAAGGTGTCGGGGTCGTCCACCGACTGGCGATAGAGGCGGCGGTAGTCGTCGTCGGAGAGTGTGGCGGCCTGGCTGACGGCCAGTGCCTCGGGATAGTCGCGGATATCGAACATGGCGGGTGGTCCTGCTCTTGTTAGGGGCGAGGGACTGCAACGGCTATTCGATGGACAGTGTAGAAGGTGGGGGTGTTCCCGGGCCGAAAGCATCGCGGGGCAAGCCGCATCGGCGCACCGATGCGATTTGCCCCGCGATTGACGGCTACAGGGCGATCAGCCGCGGTGACGGCCGCGGAAGTAGTTGATCAGTCCTTGGGTCGAGCCATCCTCGGCGCTGTCTTCCTGGGCCCCGACCAGGCGCTGGTACACGCCCTTGCCCAGTTCCTTGCCCAGCTCCACGCCCCACTGGTCGAAGGCGTTGATGCCCCAGACCACGCTCTGCACGAACACCTTGTGCTCGTACATTGCCACCAGCGCGCCAAGGCGGCGCGGGCTGATGCGCTCGACCACCAGGGTGTTGCTAGGGCGGTTGCCTGGGATCACCTTGTGCGGCGCCAGCTTGGCGATGTCGTCCTGGTTCAGGCCCTTGGCGCGCAGTTCGGCCTCGGCTTCCTCGCGGGTCTTGCCGAGCATCAGTGCCTGGCTCTGCGACAGGCAGTTGGCGTACAGCCACTGATGATGGTCGGCCACCGGGTTGAAGCTCACCACCGGCACGATGAAGTCGGCCGGGATCAGCTGGGTGCCCTGGTGCAGCAGTTGGTGGTAGGCGTGTTGGCCGTTGCAGCCGACGCCGCCCCAGATTACCGGGCCGGTTTCGGTCTGCACCGGCGTGCCATCGGTCAGCACGCTCTTGCCGTTGGACTCCATGTCCAGCTGCTGCAGGTGCTTGGTGATGTTGCGCAGGTAGTGGTCGTACGGCAGGATCGCGTGGCTGCGGGCGCCCCAGAAGTTGCCGTACCATACGCCCAGCAAGGCCAGCAGCACCGGCATGTTCTTCTCGAACGGCGCGGTCTGGAAGTGCTGGTCCATGGTGTAGGCGCCGGACAGCAGCTCCTTGAAGTTGGCGGTGCCGATGGCCAGGGCGATCGGCAGGCCGATGGCCGACCACAGCGAGTAACGCCCGCCCACCCAGTCCCACATCGGGAAGATGTTCTCTTCGCGGATGCCGAAGGCCACGGCCGCAGCCTTGTTGCTCGACACGGCGATGAAGTGGCGGTACAGCTCGGCTTCCGAGCCGCCCTGGGCCAGGTACCAGGTACGCGCGGCCATGGCGTTCTTCAGGGTCTCGAGGGTGTTGAACGACTTCGACGACACGATGAACAGGGTGGTCTCGGCGCGCAGGTTGGCCGACAGTTCATGGAACTCGCTGCCGTCGATGTTCGCCAGGTAGTGGCAGCGCACGCCGCGCTGGGCGTAGGGCAGCAGAGCCTCGGAGACCAGCTCCGGGCCCAGGAACGAGCCGCCGATGCCGATGTTGACCACGTCGGTGATCGGCTTCTCGCTGTAGCCGCGCCACAGGCCATCGTGGATGCGCCCGACCAGTTCGGTGATCTGGTTGAGCACCTTGTGCACTTCGGGCATCACGTTGACGCCGTTCACGCTGAGCTTGTCGCCGACCGGGCGGCGCAGGGCGGTGTGCAGCACCGGGCGGCCTTCGGAGGCGTTGATGATCTCGCCGCTGAACATCGACTTGATGGCTGCTTCCAGGTCGACTTCCTTGGCCAGGTTGACCAGCAGGTCTCGGGTCTGCTCGGTGATCAGGTTCTTCGAGTAGTCGAGAAACAGGCCGCAGCTGCTCAAGGAGAATTGGTCGAAGCGCTTGCCGTCGGCGGCGAAGGCTTCGCGCATGCTGAAGCCCTGCATGGCGTCGCGGTGTTGCTGGAGCGCCTGCCAGGCGGGCAGCGCCGTCACATCGTGGGGGGTACGGTAATACGCCATTGCGGGTGGTTTCCTTGTTGCATGGTCAGGCTTGGACAGCGGCAGTCATTGCCGGTTGCAAGCTGGACATTATAGGCATTGGCGCCAAGGCGGGAATGGGGGGAGGCGGGCGGCGCGGATTAAAAATTGTCACCGGCCTGATACCCAAGGTACGCGTGGGGCGGCGTTGAGCCGCTCCCACGCGTCGAGCTCAGGCGGTCTGCTCTTCCAGGTGCAGATAAAGATTGTCGATCAGCCGAGTGTTACCCAGGTAAGCTGCGGCGATCACCACCAGGTCACGGTCATCGACCTGCGCCGGGCGCAGGGTGACGGCGTGGCGCACTTCCAGGTAATCCTTACGGAACCCGGCGGCTTCGAGTTGCGCCTGGCCCTCGGCGATCAGCGCCGCGTAGTCGCGCTGGCCACGGCGCAAGGCCTCGACCATGCCGCCCAGCACACGGTACAGCGCCGGCGCGGCGGCACGCTGCTCCGGCGTCAGGTAGCCATTGCGCGAGGACAGCGCCAGGCCATCCTCGGCGCGCACGGTCGGCTCGCCGATGATCTGGATCGGCATGTTCAGGTCGCGGACCATGGCGCGGATCACCGCCAGTTGCTGGAAATCCTTCTCGCCGAACACGGCCAGGTCTGGCTGGACCATGTTGAACAGCTTGCTGACCACGGTCGCCACGCCCTCGAAGTGGCCAGGACGGCTGGCGCCGCACAGCCCTTCGGACAGTTGCGGCACGCTGACGCGGGTCTGCACGGTCATGCCGTCGGGGTACATCTCCTCGACGGTAGGGGCGAACAGCAGGTGGCAGCCGGCCTGGAGCAGTTTCTCCTGGTCGGCGGCGAGGGTGCGTGGATACTTGTCCAGGTCTTCGCCGGCGCCGAACTGCAACGGGTTGACGAAGATGCTGGCGACCACGAAGTCGGCGCGCTGTGCGGCCTTGGTCACCAGGGCGGCGTGGCCGCTGTGCAGGTTGCCCATGGTCGGCACGAAGGCGATGCGCTTGCCCTCGCCACGGGCGCGGGCCACGGCGGCGCGCAGCTCACGGACGGTCTTGACGGTATTCATGCGCTGAACCCATGTTCGCTGCCGGGGAAGCTGACGTCCTTGACCGCGCGGACATAGGCGGCCAGGGCACTCTGGATGTCCGGTTGGCCGACCATGAAGTTCTTCACGAACTTCGGCACGCGGCCGCTCAACGACAGCCCGAGCATGTCGTGCAACACCAGCACCTGGCCATCGGTGGCGCTGCCGGCACCGATGCCGATCACCGGAATGCTCACGGCCTGGGAGATTTCTGCGGCCAGCTCGCTGGGCACACACTCGAGCAGCAGCATGGCCGCGCCGGACTGTTCCAGGGCGATGGCGTCGGCGCGCATCTGACGCGCCTGGGCTTCCTGGCGACCCTGGACCTTGTAGCCGCCCAGCACGTTGACCGTCTGCGGGGTCAGGCCCATGTGCGCGCACACCGGCACGCCGCGTTCGGCCAGCAGGCGGATGGTTTCGCCCAGCCAGGCGGCGCCTTCGATCTTGAGCATGTGGGCGCCGGCACGCATCAGTTCGGCGGCGTTGGCGAAGGCTTGCTCGGGGGTGGCATGGGCCATGAACGGCAGGTCGGCGAGGATCAGCGACCCCTCGTTGCCGCGCTTGACGCAGGCGGTGTGGTAGGCCATGTCGCGATTGGTGACGGGCAAGGTGCTGTCATGGCCCTGCAGGACCATGCCCAGGGAGTCGCCCACCAGCAGCACCTCCACGCCGGCCTGGCTGGCTGCCTTGGCGAAGGTCGCGTCATAGCAGGTCAGCATGGTGATTTTTTCACCCTTGGCCTTCAGGCCGTGCAGGGTAGTCAGGGTTACTTCAGGCATGTAGGGGAGTCCTCGTTCAGGCGCTGTGAACAACAACTGCGTACAACGCGTGTATTCATCTTCCGGAGCGGCACATCATCGGTCGTGATGTTCGGGCACAGATCCGTCCGAGCCTAAATGGGTGATAGCGGCACAGTGGCGCCGCGGGACGCCTATAGTCGTGAGCGAGGTGGGGGAAGTCAACCAGCCGTGTTACCGCATTGTTACGGCGTGGGTGTTACTGGCGTTACCGCCGTCTGAAACGCCCGATTTACAGGCGTTCCAGGCCGACGAACGGGCAGCCCTCGAGCAATTGCGCGAGGGGGCGGCCGTCGGCAAGGCAGAAGCTTTCGGGAACCAGCTCGGCGAGCGGGTAGAGCACGAAGGGACGGGCCTGCATATGGTAGTGCGGGACTTTCAGGCGTGGTACGTCGATGACCTGGTCGCCGAACAGCAGCATGTCCAGGTCGAGGGTGCGTGGGCCCCAGCGTTCCTTGCGTACGCGGCCCTGGTCGTTCTCGATGGCCTGCAGGGCGTCCAGCAGGTCCAGCGGTGCCAGTGCCGTGTCGATGGCCGCCACGGCGTTGGTGTAGCGTGGCTGGCCCGGCAGCAGCGAATCGCTGGTGTAGAGCGCCGAGGCCGCCGCCAGGCGGGTCTCGGCGATCAGGTCCAGCGCCTGCAGGGCGCTGCGCAGCTGCTCGGCGGGCTCATCCAGGTTGCTGCCCAGGCCGATGTACGCACGGGTGGTCATGCTCAGTCCCAGGCCTGCTCGTCGTCACGCTTGCGCTTGCCGCCACTGCGCTTGCGCTTGCGTGGGCCGGCACCCGCGCCAGCGGCGTCGTCACGGTTGCCCAGCTCGCGGATCATGTCGCGGCGCTGGCTGTCGTTGGCATCCTGGTAGTCGGTCCACCATTGGCCCAGCCCATCGGTTTCCTCGCCGGCGCTTTCACGCAGCAGCAGGAAGTCGTAGCCGGCGCGGAAACGCGGGTTGTCCAGCAGCATGTCGGCGCGCTTGCCGCTGCGCCGTGGCAGGCGCTCCTGCATGTCCCAGATCTCGCGGATCGGCAGGGTGAAGCGCTTGGGGATGGCGATGCGTGCGCACTGTTCGGCGATCAGGTCGTGGGCCGCGCCGTTCATGGCCGGAATCGGCGGCACGCCCTGGCTCTGCAGGTACAGTACGCGGCTTGGCAGGGCAGGCCAGAGCAGCGCGGCGAACAGGAAGGCGGGCGTCACCGGCTTGCCCTGCTTGACGCGCAGGTCGGTGTTGGCCAATGCCTGGCTGATCAAGCTGTGGGTGTAGCTCGGGCGTTCTTCCAAGGCATGGCTGCTGGCCGGGAACAACGGCTCGAACAATTGCAGGTCGACCAGCATCTCGAAGGTGATCGCCCCCTGGCCGTTGAGGAACAGCTTGAGGCTTTCCTCGAACAGGCGCGCGGGTGGGATGTCGCGCAGCATCGGCGCCAGCTCGCGGATCGGCTGCACGGTGTGCTTCTCGATGCCGAAGTCCAGCTTGGCGGCGAAGCGCACGGCGCGCAGCATGCGTACCGGATCTTCCTGGTAACGGTGGGTCGGATCGCCGATCAGGCGCAGCAGCCGGTTACGGATGTCGTGGACACCGTTGGCGTAGTCGAGGATGCGCTCGCTGACCGGGTCGTAGTACAGGGCGTTGATGGTGAAGTCGCGGCGTTGCGCGTCTTCTTCCAACGTGCCGTACACGTTGTCGCGCAAGATGCGACCGCTGGCATTGTGCGACGAACGGTGGCTATCGGACTGGTCTTCATCGGAGTGGGGCGCACGGAAGGTGGCGACCTCGATGATGTCACGGCCGAAATGCACGTGGACCAGCTTGAAGCGCCGGCCGATGATACGGGCGTTGCGGAACTCCGCGCGGACCTGCTCGGGGGTGGCGCTGGTGGCGACGTCGAAGTCCTTGGGCGTGATGCCCAGCAGCAGGTCGCGCACGCAGCCACCGACCAGGTAGGCCTGATAGCCGGCCGCCTGCAGGCGCTCGACGATGCTCACGGCATGGCGGCTGAACTGGCTGCGCTGCAGCGAGTGCTGGCTCTTGTTGATCACTTCAGGCGTGGTACGCCTGTGGTGCTGGCCACGAACGGGCGGGCGGAACGACTGGAACAGCTTCTTCAGCATGGGATGCACTGTTTGAAGGAATGATCGGCCAAGGATAGGAGAATGGCCGCATGATGGGCGGGGATTCTAGCATTTACTGGGGGAATGGTGTAGGCGGTGTGGCAAGGGTGATGCGAAGGGGAGAAACGACATGGGGAGCCGAAGCTCCCCATCAAGTCGTTGCGTGCTCTTATTGTTCTTCTGCTGGGCTTCTTGTTTTTGTTGAGTGCCCTGTCCACAAATCTTGAAGCTTGTGGACGACCCCCAAACCGGGGGTAAAGAGCAAACGGATTGCTTTGGTCGCCGAGTTGATGCTGATCTGTCGATCCAATCAGTTCAGGTGCTGCTTTTGAGTGCAGTTTTTGTTGTTCTCTGCCTGATCGTGGGACAAGCCCCAAACACAACGCCTCTCCAAAAGAATCAGTTAGCTGCGCCTCCGCCGTCTTGTTTTTATTGTGCGTGAGCCGTTTCGTCTTGTTCTTATTCTGAGTTGCAGTGCTTGTTATTGTTCTTGTGCCAGAGATATAGCAGGTGCCGTGCCAACTTTTGAAGATCCAATGAAATCGGGGCTTTCAGCGTTCCAGGCAGCTTTTGCCGCGGGGCAAATGTAGAAATTTCGTTACCTTACGCCTCGGGGGATGTTACGCCCGCCAGGGTAGGTAACAGATTTTTGCGGTAACTGATGTGTTACCCCAAACAACAGCGGGGCAAGCCCGGCTCCCACGGACCAGGCAAGACTGGCGTGGAAGCGGGCTTGCCCCGCGATCGGATTACACAGAATCAGTTGTCGCTGGTGGCGTTGCTCTTGCGCCGCGGGATGCCCAGGCGCTGGCGGCGTTCCCACAGACATTTGCGGCTGACGCCCAGCTTGCGGGCCAGTTCGGTTTCGGTCATGTGGTCCTGGTGCTCGAGCACGAAGTGCTGGAAGTAATCCTCCAGCGACAGGTCCTCGGTCGGCTCATGGCTGGCGCTGTTGCTGCTGGCCAGCGCCGGCAGGTTGTCCAGCATGTCGTCGTCTTCCAGGTCGCTCAGCTCGATGTCGATGCCCAGCAGGTCGGCGGAAATTTCCGCGCTTTCGCTGAGAATCACAGCGCGCTCCACCGCGTTTTCCAGTTCGCGCACGTTGCCCGGCCAGCTGTAGTGGCGAATGGCTTGTTCGGCATCGTGGGAGAAATGCAGGTCGTCGCGGCCGATCCGTGCGCTCTGGCGGGCAAGGAAGGCATTGGCGATCTCGTTGACGTCGCTGCCACGCTCGCGCAGGGCCGGCAATTTCAGGGCGATCACATGCAGGCGGTAGTAAAGGTCTTCACGGAACTGCCCGGCCTTTGCCAGGTTCTTCAGGTCGCGGTGGGTGGCCGCGATCAGGCGCACGTCGACCTTCTGCGATTGTACCGAGCCTACCCGGCGGATCTCGCCTTCCTGCAATACGCGCAGCAGGCGGGCCTGGGCTTCCAGTGGCAGCTCGCCGATCTCGTCGAGGAACAGGGTGCCACCATCGGCGGCTTCGACTAGCCCCGCCCGGCCCGCGCTGGCGCCGGTGAAAGCGCCCTTCTCGTGGCCGAACAGTTCCGACTCGATGAGGGTTTCCGGGATCGCCGCGCAGTTCACCGAGATCATCGGTGCCTTCGCCCGGCGCGAGAGGTTGTGCAGGGCGCGGGCGACCAGCTCTTTGCCGGTGCCGGATTCGCCCTGAATCAGAACATTGGAGTCGGTTGGCGCGACCTTGCGAATCTTCACGAACATGTCCTGCATCGGCGGGCAGGAGCCAATGATGCCGATCTCGCCATTGGCGGCGGCGGGGCTGGTCTTCTCCGCGCTGGCCTTGCCATTGGCGGCCCGGGGCTCGCCGGCCGGCGCCGAGGCCGGGGCGTTCACCCGGTCGCGCAGGATACGCGCCACGGCCTGGAGCATCTCGTCGTGGTCGAAGGGCTTGGCGATGTAGTCCACCGCGCCCATTTTCATCGAGTCCACCGCCGAGCGCAGGCTGGCGTAGCTGGTCATGATCAGTACCGGCGTGCCCTGGCCGAGCTTGATCAGCTCGGTACCCGGGGCACCCGGCAGGCGCAGGTCACTGACGATCAGGTCGAAGGTGGCAATGCTGAAGCGTTCCTGGGCTTCCTGCACCGAGCCGGCTTCGCTGACCTGGTACTGGTTCCGCTCGAGCAGGCGACGCAGGGCCGAACGGATGATGGTTTCGTCTTCGACGATCAGAATATGCGGCATTGATTCAATTCTCTCGACGGTCTCGAATTTCAGGGGACGTCGCTACGACATGCCGGGGCAGGGTCACGCGGATCCGGGTACCACGTTGGCGCTCGATGTCGGCCGGGCTGTCGATGGTGATTTGCCCATAATGCTCTTCCACGATGGAATAGACCAGAGCGAGCCCGAGTCCGGTTCCTTCGCCCGGGTCCTTGGTGGTGAAGAAGGGTTCGAACAGGCGGTCCATGATGCTTTTCGGAATACCGCTGCCTTCGTCCTCGACCACCAGGTCGACGGTGTGCTCGTTGATTTCACTGCGCACGCGCACGGCGCTGCCGGGTGGCGAGGCGTCGCGGGCGTTGGAGAGCAGGTTGATCAGCACTTGGGCCAGGCGTTGCGGGTCGCCCTCGACCCAGTGTTGCGGGTCGCAGAGGTTGAAGAACTGTACTTCGAAATTGCGCCGGTTCAACGCCAGCAGACCAATGGCATCCTGCGCCACCTCGGCCAGGCACACCGGCTCTTCGCTGTTCTGCTGGCTGCCGCCGGCGTGGGCGAAACTCATCAGCGACTGGACGATGCGCGACACGCGCTTGGTCTGCTCGAGGATCTGGCTGGACAGCTCGATGATCTCGCCGTCGCCCTCGCGCTCCTCGCGCAGGTTCTGCGCCAGGCAAGCGATGCCGGTGATCGGGTTGCCGATCTCGTGGGCCACGCCCGCGGCAAGGCGGCCGATGCTCGCCAGGCGCTCGGAGTGCACCAGCTTGTCCTCCAGTGCCTGGGTCTCGGTGAGGTCCTCGACCAGCAGCACCAGGCCACTGTTGCCCGGGGCCAGCGGCTCGTCGATGGCGGCCTTGTGCAGGTTCAGCCAGCGCGGCTGGCCATCGAGGACCAGGCGCTGCTTGTGCAGGTGTTCGTCGGGCACGTTGATGAAGCCTTGCAGCAGGCCGCGCCAGGGTTCGGCGATGGTCACCAGGCGCGAGCCGACCACATGCTTGGCGGCGATGCCGGTGAGCTCCTCCATCGCCTTGTTCCACATCAGGATCTCCTGGTCCTTGGCCAGCGAGCACACGCCCATGGGCAGTTCCTGCAGGGTCTGGCGGTGGTAGCGGCGCAGGGCGTCGAGCTCGGCGGCAAGGCCGGTCAGGCGCGAGTGATAGTCCTCGAGGCGGCTCTCGATGAAGTGGATGTCCTCGGTGACGTAGTTCTCGTTGCCGGACTTGTACGGCAGGAAGGTCTCGACCATGTCCTGCGCCACGCTCGGCCCCATCAGGCCGGACAGGTTGGCCTCGATGCGGTCGCGCAGGCGCCGCAGCGCATAGGGGCGGCGTTCGTCGAAGGGCAGGTAGAGGTCGCGCAGGGCCTGCTCCACCTCTTTTTGCGCAGCCTTGGCACCCAGCGGCTTGGCCAGCTGGGTGGCGAACTCCTGGGGCGAGGCTGCGTGCAGTTCGCGGCGTTGCGGGCGGCGCACGTTATCCACCGCGCAGGCCTCGGCGGCGCTGACCTCTTCGCTGCTGGCATTGGTGAACAGCGAGATCAGGGTGAACAGCAGGACGTTGGCCGCAAGCGAGGCGATGGCCGCCATGTGCCAGCTGGTGTCGTCCAGCACGTAGATCATGTCCAGCAATGGGATGTAGAAGCCCTGCAGGTTGCCCAGCAGCGGCAGCAGCATGGTCACCATCCACACCAGCATGCCGGCCAGCAGGCCGGCGATGAACCCTCGTCGGTTGGCGGTCGGCCAGTACAGCACCGAAAGCACCCCGGGCAGGAACTGCAAGGTGGCGACGAAGGCGACGATGCCCAGGTTGGCCAGGCTCTGGTGGTTGTTCTGGGTGAGGTAGAAGACGAAACCGGCGGTGATGATGGCGACGATCAGCGCCCGGCGGGTCCACTTCAGCCAGCGGTAGATGTTGCCTTCGGCCGGCGGCTGGTACAGCGGCAGCACCAGGTGGTTCAGCGCCATGCCCGACAGCGCCAGGGTGGTGACGATGATCAGTCCGCTGGCGGCCGACAAGCCACCGACATAGGCCAGCAGCGCCAGCGCTTCGTTGTTGGCGGCGATGCCCAGGCCCAGGGTGAAGTACTCGGGGTTGGTGCTGGCGCCCAGGCGCAGGCCGGCCCACAGCACCAGCGGCACCGCCAGGCTCATCAGCAGCAGGAACAGCGGCAGGCCCCAGCTGGCGCTGACCAGCGAGCGCGGGCTGAGGTTTTCGGTGAAGGCCATGTGATACATGTGCGGCATGACGATCGCCGAGGCGAAGAACACCAGCAGCAGAGTGCGCCAGGGGCCTTCCTGCAGCGGCGTGTGCAAGGCGGCGAGGGCGGTCTGGTTCTGCAGCAGCCAGACTTCCAGCCCATGCGGGCCACCGAACACGCCGTACAGCGCATAAAGGCCGATACCACCCAGCGCCAACAGCTTGATCACCGATTCGAAGGCGATGGCGAACACCAGGCCTTCGTGTTTTTCGCGGGTGGCGATATGGCGTGAGCCGAAGAAGATGGTGAACAGGATGATCAGCACGCAGAAGGCGAACGCCACCCGCGCCTTGACCGGCTCGCCGGTGAGGATGCTGATCGAGTCGGCCACCGCCTGGATCTGCAGGGCCAGCAGGGGCAGCACGCCGATCAGCATGAAGATGGTGGTCAGCGCGCCGGCCCAGGTGCTGCGAAAGCGAAACGCCAGCAGGTCGGCCAGTGACGACAGCTGGTAGGTGCGGGTGATCTTGAGGATCGGATAGAGCAGCACCGGGGCCAGCAGGAAGGCCCCGGACACCCCCAGGTAACAGGCAAGGAAGCCGTAGCCATATTGATAGGCCAGGCCGACCGAGCCATAGAAGGCCCAGGCACTGGCGTAGACGCCCAGCGACAAGGTGTAGGTCAGGGGGTGGCGAATGATCGCCCGCGGGATCAGCCCGCGCTCGCTGATCCAGGCCACGCTGAACAGCACCAGCAGGTAGGCGGCGCTGATCAGGATCATCTGGGTCAGGCTAAAGCTCATCGGCATCTCGTTGGCTCTGCAGGATGAAGGTGACGACGATGAGGATCAGCCAGAGCAGGTAGGGGCGGTACCAGGCACCGGTCGGCTCGATCCACCAGTCCATGATGGCGGGGGAGAACAGGTAGATCCCCACCACCAGAAGCAGGACCAAACGATAGATGTACATGCTGGCCTCGAAGGGTTGGGCGCTGCGGTTTGGACTTATTATTGGCGCAAATGGCTGGGGCGATGCTAGCGGGAATCGGGGCTGTTAGCCAAGGGTTTGAATTTGTTGGGCTTTTGAGCCTGGTTTTGCTTGTTCTGGCCCTGTCGCGAGCCTGCGCATAGCCAGGCATCGTGGGCGCGGGCTTGCTCCGCGATAGGGCCGCTACTGCCTCAGCGCAAATCAGCCTCGGGCACGGTCATCTGCCGTGCAATGTGCTCCGGCCGCCACTGCTGGCGTGCCACCGCCAAAACCTCGGCCGGACTGGCTCCTGTCAGTGCCGGATCGATCTGCTGCCCCAATGCCCGCAACGCTCGCAGCAGCAAGGGCGTGGCCTGGTCCGCCTCAAGCGGCGGCGATCGATACGACTTGCCCAGCTTGTGCCCGTCAGGCTGCACGATCAATGGAATGTGCAGGTAACGCGGCTGCGAGAAGCCCAGCAACTCCTGCAGGTACAGCTGGCGGGGCGTGTTGTCCAGTAGGTCGGCGCCGCGCACGATGTCGGTGACGCCCTGCCAGGCATCGTCCAGCACCACTGCCAACTGGTAGGCGTAGAGCCCGTCGCGGCGCTGGATGACGAAGTCGCCCACCTCGCGCCCGAGGTGCTGTTCGAACGTACCCTGGACGCGATCCGTGAAGCGGTAGATCAATTCCGGCACGCGCAGGCGAATGGCCGCGTCTTGCCGAGGATGCCCGGCGTTACGGCAAAAGCCTGGGTAGATACCGTCGTACCCTTCCAGTTGCTTGCGCGAACAGGGGCAGGCATAGGCCAGGCCCATGCTGAACAAACGGTCGACCACGGCGGCATAGGCCTCATGGCGCTGGCTCTGGAACACTACCTCGCCGTCCCACTCCAGGCCGTAGCGCTCCAAGGTCTGCAGGATCGCATCGCGTGCCCCGGGCATTTCCCGGGGCGGGTCGGTGTCTTCCATGCGCAGCAACCAGAGGCCATCGACCGCGCGAGCGTCTAGCCAGGAGGCGAGGGCGGCCACCAGCGAGCCGAAGTGCAGAAAGCCGCTGGGGGTGGGGGCGAAGCGGCCGATGTAGCGGGAGTCGTTCATGGATTGCACAGCTATATAAATGAAGACGGGGCGTACCGATTGCAGGAGCGGGCAAGCCCGCCTCCACAACCAGTACGCCCCGTCTGCGAGGTTCTGGAATCAGCCTTTACCGACAGTCTTTTCCTTCTTCTCGGCAATTTCCTTGCAGTCGAAGCACAGGTCGGCGGTCGGGCGGGCTTCGAGGCGGCGCAGGCCGATCTCGATGCCACAGGAGTCGCACCAGCCGTACTCTTCGTCCTGAATCTTCTGCAGGGTCTTGTCGATTTTCTTGATCAGCTTGCGCTCACGATCGCGGTTGCGCAGTTCCAGGGCGAACTCTTCTTCCTGGCTGGCACGGTCAGCCGGGTCTGGGAAGTTGGCTGCCTCGTCCTTCATGTGCGTCACGGTCTGGTCCACGCTCGTCATCAACTCAAGCTTCCATGCTCCCAGAAGCTTGGTGAAGTGCTTGCGCATGGGCTCCCCCATGTACTCTTCGCCCTTGGTTTCTTTATAGGGCTCTACACCGTACATGGACTGACTGGTTTTTTGCTTTTCTACGGTGGACATGAATAGACCGCCTCTCACTCATCTGATCCAATGCGCAGGCTTGCTTCCATCGCCGGCACCCGCCGGCCCTGCGACTGCGAGCCGCCGAACTTACCAGATAGATCCGGGGTGCGCTACCCCGCCCTATGCCTGCTATTGACAGCAGGGCGGGCGGCACGTTCGCTGCGGTGCACAGGTAGAATCACCAGTTTACACCCAATTGAGAGAAGGCCCATGGCTCAGCCACACAGTGCGCGCAGTCGCGCCATCGAACCCTTCCACGTGATGGCCCTGCTGGCGCGTGCCAACGAGCTGCAGGCTGCGGGCCACGACGTGATCCACCTCGAGATCGGCGAGCCGGACTTCACCACCGCCGCGCCCATCGTCGCCGCGGGCCAGGCTGCCTTGGCCGCCGGGCACACCCGTTACACGGCTGCCCGCGGCTTGCCGCAACTGCGTGAGGCAATCGCCGGGTTCTATGGCCAACGCTACGGTGTGGACCTCGACCCGGAGCGCGTGCTCATCACCCCGGGCGGTTCCGGCGCGCTGCTGCTGGCCAGCAGCCTGCTGGTCGATCCGGGCAAGCACTGGCTGCTGGCCGACCCGGGCTACCCGTGCAACCGCCACTTCCTGCGCCTGGTGGAAGGCGGCGCGCAGCTGGTGCCGGTGGGGCCGGAGGTCAATTACCAGCTGACCGCCGATCTGGTCGAGCGTCACTGGGACAAGGACACGGTCGGTGCCCTGGTGGCGTCGCCAGCCAACCCGACGGGCACGGTGCTCGACCGCGACGAGTTGGCCAGCCTTTCCAAGGCTACCCGCGAACGCCATGGGCATCTGGTGGTGGACGAGATCTATCACGGCCTCACCTACGGCATGGATGCGCCGAGCGTGCTGGAAGTCGACGATGAGGCCTTCGTCCTGAACAGTTTTTCCAAATATTTCGGCATGACCGGCTGGCGCCTGGGCTGGCTGGTGGCGCCGCCGTCGGCGGTAGCGGACCTGGAAAAGCTGGCGCAGAACCTCTACATCAGTGCTCCGAGCATGGCCCAGCATGCCGCGCTGGCCTGCTTCGAGCCGCAAACACTGGCCATCCTCGAGGAGCGCCGCGCCGAGTTCGCCCGCCGCCGCGACTACTTGTTGCCGGCATTGCGTGAGTTGGGCTTCGGTATCGCCGTGGAGCCGCAAGGCGCCTTCTATCTGTATGCCGATATCAGCGCGTTCGGCGGCGATGCCTTCGCGTTCTGCCGGCACTTCCTCGAAACCGAGCACCTGGCATTCACCCCGGGGCTGGACTTCGGTCGTCACCAGGCCGGCCACCATGTGCGTTTTGCCTACACCCAGAGTCTGCCGCGCCTGGAGGAGGCGGTGCAGCGCATCGCCCGTGGCCTGAAAAGCTGGCAGGGCTGACGGATGCTGTTTCCGCAACTGGAGCAGGCGCGCCTGCTGCGCCGCTATAAACGCTTCCTGGCCGACATCGAACTGGCCACCGGCGAGCAGCTGACCATTCACTGCCCCAACACTGGCTCCATGCTCAATTGCATGCGCGAAGGCGGGCAGGTGTGGTTCAGCCGCTCCAACGACCCCAAGCGCAAGCTGCCCGGTACCTGGGAGATCAGCGAAACGCCCCAGGGGCGGCTGGCCTGCATCAATACCGGGCGCGCCAATGCGGTGGTGGAGGAAGCGCTGCGGGCCGGAGTGATCACGGAGCTGACCGGGTTCACCACGCTCAAGCGTGAAGTGGCGTATGGCGAGGAACGTAGCCGTATCGACTTCTACCTGGAGTTCGCCAATGGCGACAAGGCCTACGTCGAGGTCAAGAGCGTGACCCTCGGTTACCCCGATACTCCCGTGGCGGCGTTCCCCGACGCCGTCACCCAGCGTGGGGCCAAACACCTGCGAGAGCTGGCCGCCCTGGCACGCCAGGGCATCCGTGCGGTGCAGCTGTATTGCGTGAACCTGACCGGCATCGAGGCCGTGCGCCCGGCCCAGGAGATCGACGCCGCCTACGCCCAGGCACTGCGCGCCGCGGTGGCGGAAGGGGTCGAGGTGCTGGCCTACGGCACGCGCCTGGATGCCCAGCAACTGGTCATCGACCGGCCGCTGCCGGTATTGCTCAATCCGTAAGCCAGATGCCCTGGCTGTCTTCCCGGCAGTCCAGGGCTTCCAGCCATTCGCCCGCGCAGGGGCCAGTAATGCATTCGCCGCTTTCTATCAGGAACTGGGCCCCGTGATGGGCGCACTGGATCAGGCTCGCGCTGTCATCGAGAAAGCTGTCCGCCGCCCAGTTCAGCGGGATGCCCCGGTGCGGGCAGCGGTTGCGATAGAGGTGGACCGTGCCCTGGCGGCGCACGCCGAACAGCGCTATGCCGGCTACGCTGAAGGCGCGGCTGTGGCCCTCGGCGAGGTCGTTGGAGGCGCAGAGAAAATGCATCGCAGCGGAGTCTTCCGGTTAAGCCGTGTGACAAAGGGATGGCTTGACGCTTCAATGCGAATAATTATCAAATTGCCCGCATTCGTCGCGCCAGGCTGTCTATGGTGCGCACTTGTGCCGCCCGCCACAAGGTGTGCTGCCCGCCCTCTGCAAAGGAATCCGATGATGCGCCGTCCCGCTGCCTTGATTGCCCTGTGCGCCGGTCTTGCCCTGTCTACCCACACCATGGCCGCCGAGCTGCCACAGCGCTGGGTGAGCGCCGGTGGTGCCTTGAGCGAGTGGATCAGCGCCCAGGGCGGTGAGCAGCGCCTGGTCGGCGTCGACACCACCAGCCAGCACCCCGAGTCGCTCAAGGCGCTGCCCAGCATCGGTTACCAGCGCCAGTTGTCGGCCGAAGGCATCCTCAGCCTGCGCCCTGACGTGCTGGTGGGCACTGAGGAAATGGGGCCACCGCCGGTGCTGGCGCAGATCCGCAAGGCCGGGGTGCGGGTCGAGCTGTTCTCCAGCAAGGCCGAAGTGGGCGCGGTTGACGAGAATCTCAAGCACTTGGGGGCATTGCTCGGCGACGAGCACAAGGCCAAGACGTTGGCTGCCGATTACCGCCAGCAGCTGGAGGCGTTGCACAAACAGGTCGAGCAGGCCCAGGCCGGGCAGAAGGCGCCTGGCGTGTTGCTGCTGGTCGGGCATGCCGGCGCCAAGCCGATGATCGCCGGGCAGGGCACTGCCGGGGACTGGGTGCTGCGTCAGGCGGGAGGGCGCAATCTTGCCGACCACCAGGGCTACAAGAACTTCTCGGTGGAGGCCCTCGCCGCGCTTAACCCGGACGTGGTGGTGTTCTCCGACCGGGCCCTCAGTGGCGAACAGGCCTTGCAGGCACTGATCAAGGAAAACCCGGCCCTGGCGACGTCCCGTGCGGTGCGCGACAAGCGCCTGCTGTCGCTCGACCCGACGTTGCTGGTCGGCGGCCTCGGCCCGCGCCTGCCGGCCACCCTGCATGAGCTGGCCGCCAGCTTCTATCCCGCCGCCAAGGCCAACCTCAATCCATGATGCCGCGGGTTCGACCACGTACGTTGTTCATTACCCTGGCCTTGCTGTGCCTGCTGGCGGTGTGGTTGTCGCTGGCGCTGGGGCCGGTCAGCCTGCCGCTGTTCGATACCCTGCGCGCCGGCCTGCGCCTGGTCGGGTTGCCGGTCAGCGGCGAGGGCCTGGAGCAGGCCGAGATGATCCTCGGCCAGATCCGCCTGCCGCGTACCCTGCTGGGGCTGGCGGTCGGCGCGGTGCTGGCATTGTCCGGCGTGGCGATGCAGGGGTTGTTCCGCAACCCGCTGGCCGATCCGGGGCTGGTCGGTGTCGCCAGCGGCGCCGCCCTGGGGGCCGCGGTGGCGATCGTCGGCGGCAGCTGGCTGGGCGGCATTCCTGACTGGTTCGCGCCTTATCTGTTGTCGTTGTGTGCCTTCGTCGGCGGTCTGGGCGTGACAGCGATGGTCTATCGCCTGGGGCGCCGCGACGGCCAGACCAACGTGGCGACCATGCTCCTGGCCGGTATCGCGATGACCGCGCTGGGCGGCTCGGCGGTGGGCCTGTTCACTTACCTGGCCGACGACGCCACCCTGCGCACCTTGACCTTCTGGAACCTGGGCAGCCTCAACGGCGCCAGCTACGAGCGGCTGTGGCCGTTGCTGCTGGTGGCGGCGGCCGTGGCCTTGTGGCTGCCGCGCCGGGCGCAGGCGCTCAACGCCTTGCTGCTAGGCGAGTCGGAGGCCCGGCACCTGGGTATCGAGGTAGAAAAGCTCAAGCGCGAGCTGGTGTTCTGCACCGCGCTCGGCGTGGGGGCGGCGGTCGCCGCGGCCGGCCTGATCGGCTTCATCGGCCTGGTGGTGCCGCACCTGGTGCGGCTGGTGGCGGGGCCGGATCATCGGGTGCTGCTGCCGGCTTCGTTGCTGGCGGGCGGTACCTTGCTGCTGTTCGCCGACCTGGTCGCGCGCCTGGCCCTGGCCCCGGCAGAGTTGCCGATCGGCATCGTCACCGCCTTTATCGGGGCGCCATTCTTCCTGTTCCTGCTGGTGAAGGTGCGCAACTGATGCTCGACGTCCAAGGGCTGTCTCTCAAACGTGGTGGCAGCCAGGTGCTGCACGACATCAACCTCACGTTGCGGCCAGGGCAGGTGCTAGGTGTGCTCGGGCCCAATGGCGCCGGCAAGAGCAGCCTGCTCGGCGTGCTGTGTGGCGAACTGGCGCCCACTGCCGGGCGCGTGCACCTCGAGGGCCTCGCGCTGGACGATTGGCCGGGCCAGGAGCGTGCCCGGCGCCTGGCGGTACTGCCGCAGGCGTCCAGCCTTGGCTTTGCCTTCAGTGTCGCGGAAGTGGTCGGTCTCGGCCGCCTGCCCCATGCCAGCGGCCGTCAGCGCGACCGGGAAATCGTCGAGGCGGCGCTGGCGGCGGCGGATGCTCAGCACCTGGTCGAGCGCAGCTACCTGGCGCTGTCCGGGGGGGAGCGCCAGCGCGTGCACCTGGCGCGGGTGCTGGCCCAGCTGTGGCCGGGCGAGCCCGGCACCACGCTGTTGCTGGATGAACCCACTTCTGCGCTGGACCCCCTGCATCAGCACACCACGCTGCAGGCGGTACGCAGTTTCGCCGACCGTGGCGCGTCGGTGCTGGTGATCCTGCATGACCTGAACCTGGCGGCGCGCTACTGTGACCATATTCTTTTGCTGGAGCAGGGCCGCGGCCATGCGCTGGGCACACCGCAACAAGTGCTGACTCCGACGGCGCTGCGGGCGGTGTTCGGCATCGACGTCCTGGTGCAACCTCACCCGGAGCGCGGCCATCCGCTGATCATCACTCGCTAGGAGGCATTCGCCATGCGCCATCCCTTGCTGTCCGGCTTGTCCATCTGTTTGGCGCTGGCGCTCGGCGGTTGCCAGGCGAGCCTGCCGCCCGTGCCGGCCTGGCAGGGTACCGAAGGCCGCGACAACGTCCAGCTGGGGCAGATCATCGAGTTGTCCAGCGGCCAGGTATTGAGCCCCGGGCAACTGGTCCAGCGCCTGGCCAATGCGCCACGGGTGCTGGTGGGTGAAAAGCACGACAATCCCGACCACCACCGCTTGCAGCTGTGGTTGCTGCGCGCCCTGGAGAGCCGCCGCGCGCAGGGCAGCCTGCTGCTGGAAATGCTCGAGCCGCAACAGCAGGCGCTGGTCGATGCGCAGAAGGGCAAGGCATCGCCTGCAGCCGACCTGCCGAAGGCGCTGGCCTGGCAGCCTGGCTGGGATTGGACGCTGTACGGGCCTATCGTGCGCGAGGCCCTTGGCCAGCCATACCCGCTACTGGCGGCGAACCTGTCGCCCGATGAAATCCGCCAGGCCTATCGCCAGCCGGCGACACCACCTGGCGACCGCTCCAATGCGCCGGCAGTGGTGCAGGCGCTGCTGGCTCAGGTGCGTGCCGGCCACTGCAACCTGCTGCCGGAAAGCCAGCTACCGGCGATGCTGGCGGTGCAGCAGCAGCGTGACCGGCGCATCGCCGAGCGCTTGCTGGCCGCGCCGCAGCCGGCGCTGTTGCTCACCGGCAGCTACCATGCGCGCAAGGATCTCGGCGTGCCGCTGCACCTGGCCGACCTCGACGCCAAGTCTGAAGACAAAGTGCTGTTGCTGGCGGAAGTGGGGGAAACGGTCGAGCCGGCCATGGCTGACTTCGTCTGGTACACCCCGGCGACACCGGAGCAGGACTACTGCGCCCAGCTGCGCAAGGGCCACTGAATCGCAGGCAAAAAAAGACCCGGCAAAAAGCCGGGTCAATAACCGTGATTAGCCTGATGAGGAGATAATCTGAGCGTCCGAACCAGGGAGCATTCAGGTTACCCAACCGGTCTCGCGACCAGTTGTGATAATCATAACGATTCTCATTTCGTAGTCAATGCCTTTCCGAGATTAATTTTCGTTCTTCTGGGATGGGGGTTGGCACTTGGCATCGAGCTGCTGGTTCAACGCCTGTTTGCGTTCGACCGGCAGGTCATTCCAGTGCATGTCTAGCAGGGCGCCCTCGATGGCATACAACAACACCTTCGAAGCCCGGAAACCTCGCGTTCTCACAGCCTGATAGGCACCCACCGCGCCGAGCCGGCGCAGGTCCGATGCACTGTGGATGCCGACAGCATGCAGCCATTGCGCGGAGGTTTTGCCAAGGTTTTTCAGATGCTGCAATTCATCGTTCATCGAGCCTCCTTGCGATGGCTGAACGGGTCGTGGGGATAAATCGCGAGCAGGTCAATGAGGAGTGTAGCGGGGGTTATGGATTACGCGGCCTTTTGCCATCGGCGCCGACGGGATGCAATACGGTTGCGGGACCTTGGGCTTCGTTGGGGCGGGCTTGCCCGGCGATGGCGATAGCAGGGGCTGACGCTATCGCGGGGCAAGCCCGCCCCCAAGTGTGTCCGATCCACAAGGTTCGTGGCCACCGCCTTGTGCAGGCCGGACGCTTACCCTTGGCGTGGGCTGCGATAACGCATCCGTGTCCCGAACTTCACCGACATCAGGATCTCGTCGGCGCTCAGCTCGGCCGGGAAATACGTCCCGGAGATCTGCGCATGGGCCAGGCTCGCCCCTTCCAGGCCGTTTTCCCGCAGGTCCAGCCCGCGCAGGTCGGCGGCACGGAAGTAGGCGTCGGCAAAGTCGATGCCGCGTACATCCAGATCGCGCAGGTCGAGGCCGCGGAAATCACCGCCGCGAAAGTCGATCGGCGCATCACTGGGCTTCTCGCGGTTGAACGCCGCGATCTTCTCGTCGCGGATCATCGAGTACAGGACGTTGTCCAGCTGACGGGGCTGATTCATGGCGGCGCCTCCTCCGTGGGGTGTGATGATATTGTAATGACATCACTGGAGAGGCGCCGGACTTCAGGCGTGAACTGTCGACTGCTTCACGCCTGAAGGCTCAAAAACCGGGGAAATGCTGGCGGATCTGTTCGATCAACTGGTCCATGCTGGCGCTTTCCTGGGTATTCACCCGCTTGCTGTGCTTTTGCTCCTCGGCATCGAGCGGATCGCGTGTCGCTTGTTGCGCCTTGACCACCTCCAGGGTGGCGTCCGACGGGTCGATGGCCTCGGCCTGGCGTTGCGCCAGCCAGCTGGCGATCACTGCGTCCGGGGCCTGGCAGTCGAGGATCAGGAACGGCACGCCGGTCTCGCTGGCGACCTCGGCCGCGGCCTTGCGCTGCTCATGCTTGAGGTAGGTGGCGTCGAGCACCACCGGGAACCCGGCGTGCAGGATGATCTCTGCAAGTTCGTGCAGACGCTGGTAGGTGGCAACGCTGGCCTGCTTGTCGTAGATGCCGGCCTCCAGATGACCGGCATCGGCCACCGATTGCTTGCCGAACAGGCGCTTGCGCTCCACGTCCGAACGCACGCGGACTGCGCCCAGGGCTTCGACCAGGCGCATGGCCACGTGGCTCTTGCCCACTGCCGAGACGCCCTGGGTGATGGCGAGCAGGCGCGAAGGGATGGCGCTGTAGCTTTCGGCCAGGTTGGCATAGTTGCGGTAGGTACGCAGGGTGGTGGCGCGCTGCACGCCGTCCGCCTCGGCCGGCATGCTGAACAGCGCGACCTTGGCCCGCACCAGTGCGCGGTAGGCCTTGTAGAAGTTCAGCAACTCCAGGCCCTGGTAGTCGCCGGTGAGCTCCAGGTACTGGCTGACGAAACGCCGCGACAGGCACTTCAGGCCGCGGTCCTCGAGGTCCATGGCCAGGAAGCCGACGTCGGCGTAGACGTCGGTCAGGCGGAAGGGTTCGTTGAATTCGATGCAGTCGAAGATCACCACCTTGCCGTCGATCAGGGTGGCGTTGCCCAGGTGGATGTCACCGTGGCATTCGCGAATGAAACCATTGGCCTTGCGCGCTTCCAGCAGACCGTGCAGGCGCTTGAAGCTGTCCTGGGCCCAGGCTTGCAGTGCGTCGAGCTGCTGCAGGTCGGCCTTGTCGCTGAGGAACGGACGGATCTGTTCGAAGTTCTGCTCCACCGGTGCCATGACCGCGTCCGGCGTGCCCAGCGGGTGCTCGACCGGCACCTTGGGCGCCTGCAGGTGGAACTCGGCGATCTGCCGCGCCATCTGGTCGATATGCCCGGCATTCAGCTCGCCGTTGGCCTGAAGGGTGCTGAGCATCTGGCCCTGGGGGAACTGGCGCATTTTCAGCGCGTACTCGATCGCCGGGCCTTCGCCGCCGATCTGCGGCGCTTCGACGCTACCGGTGATCGGCAGCACTTCCAGGTACAGACCTTCGGTCAGGCGCTGGTTCAGGCGCAGCTCTTCGTTGCAAAAATGCCCGCGCTGGTCGAGGCCGGTGAAGTCGAGGAAGCCGAAGTTCATCGGCTTCTTGATCTTGTAGGCAAACTCGCCGGTGAGCAGGACCCAGGAGATATGCGTCTCGATGAGCTCGAAGCCCGCAACCGGGTGCGGATAGAGGGCGGGGTTCTGCAGCGCGCTGATCAGGGCTTGGCTCACGGATCATCCTTTAAGGGGGTCAGGGAATTCGAATCGAACATTATGGTCAATGGTGCCGTCCCTGCAAACCGCCGAGGGGCGCCTGCCTCCCTTTTCCAATGTGCGTATAATCCGCCGCCATGACTCGTACCCGAAATTCCCGCACCTCTAAAAAACGCCCGACCGGCCGCGCCCGTGCCTGGCTGGGCTGGGCGCTCAAGCTCAGCCTGGTCGGCCTGGTACTGATCGCCGGCTTCGCGGTCTACCTCGACGCCACTGTCCAGGAGAAGTTCTCCGGCAAGCGCTGGACCATCCCGGCCAAGGTGTATGCCCGGCCGCTGGAGCTGTTCGTCGGCCAGAAACTGAGCCGCAACGACTTCCTCACCGAGCTCGATGCCCTCGGCTACCGTCGGGAAAGCGCGGCCAACGGCCCGGGCGCGGCGTCGGTCAATGGCAACACCGTCGACCTAAATACCCGTGGCTTCCAGTTCTACGAGGGCATGGAACCGGCGCAGTTCGTGCGCGTGCGCTTCTCCGGCGATTATGTCGCGGGCCTCAGCGGCGCCAATGGCGGCAAGCTCGACGTGGTGCGCCTTGAGCCGCTGATGATCGGCGGCATCTACCCGAAGAATCTCGAAGACCGCATCCTGATCAAGATCGATCAGGTGCCGCCGTATCTGGTGGAAACCCTGATCGCCACCGAGGACCGCGACTTCTACAGCCACTTCGGTGTGTCGCCCAAGTCCATCGCCCGCGCGGTGTGGGTCAACACTTCGTCCGGCGCCATGCGCCAGGGCGGCAGTACCCTGACCCAGCAGTTGGTGAAGAACTTCTTCCTTACCAACGAGCGCAGTCTCAGCCGCAAGCTGACCGAAGCGATGATGTCGCTGCTCCTGGAAGTGCACTACGACAAGCACGAGATCCTCGAGGCCTACCTGAACGAAGTGTTCATCGGACAGGACGGCCAGCGCGCCGTGCACGGCTTCGGTCTGGCCAGCCAGTTCTTCTTCAGCCAGCCGCTGCAGGAGCTCAAGCTGCACCAGATCGCCCTGCTGGTGGGCATGGTCAAGGGCCCGTCATACTACAACCCGCGCCGCCACCCCGAGCGCGCCCTGCAGCGGCGCAACCTGGTGCTCGACCTGCTCGCCGAGCAAGGCGTGGCCACTCAGGACGTGGTCGACGCGGCGAAGAAGATGCCCCTGGGCGTGACCAAGCGCGGCAGCCTGGCCGACAGCTCGTTCCCGGCCTTCCTCGATCTGGTCAAGCGTCAGCTGCGCCAGGACTACCGCGACGAAGACTTGACCGAAGAAGGCCTGCGCATCTTCACCAGTTTCGACCCGATCCTGCAGATGAAGGCCGAAACCGCCATGAGCGAGACCTTCAAACGCCTGGCCGGGCGCAAGGGCGCCGACGAAGTCGAGTCGGCGATGGTCGTCACCAACCCGGAAACCGGTGAGGTGCAGGCGCTGATCGGCAGCCGCCAGTCGGGCTTCGCCGGTTTCAACCGCGCCATCGATGCAGTGCGGCCGATCGGTTCGCTGGTCAAGCCGGCGGTCTACCTGACTGCGCTGGAACAGCCGAGCAAGTTCACCCTCACCAGCTGGGTGCAGGACGAGCCGTTCTCGGTCAAAGGCGCCGATGGCCAGGTATGGCGGCCGCAGAACTACGACCGCCGGCCCCATGGCACCATCTACCTGTACCAGGGCCTGGCCAACTCCTACAACCTGTCCACCGCCAAGCTGGGCCTTGAAGTGGGCGTGCCCAACGTGATCAAGACCATCGCCCGGCTCGGCGTGCAGGTCGACTGGCAGGCGTTCCCGTCGATGCTGCTGGGCGCCGGCGGCATGTCGCCGATGCAGGTGGCGACCATGTACCAGACCATCGCCAACGGCGGCTTCAATACGCCGATGCGCGGCATCCGCAGCGTGCTCACCGCCGAAGGCGAGCCGCTCAAGCGCTACCCGTTCCAGATCCAGCAGACCTTCGACCCGGGCTCGATCTACCTGGTGCAGAACGCCATGCAGCGGGTGATGCGTGAAGGTACCGGGCGCTCGGTGTACAGCACGCTGCCGAGCTCGCTGACCCTGGCTGGCAAGACCGGCACCAGCAACGACTCGCGCGACAGCTGGTTCTCCGGTTTCAGCCAGGACCTGCTGGCGGTGGTCTGGCTGGGCCGCGACGACAACGGCAAGACGCCGTTCACCGGTGCCACCGGCGCGTTGCAGGTGTGGACCAGCTTCATGAAGAAGGCCGACCCGCTGCCGCTGGACATGCCCCAGCCGGACAACGTGGTGCAGGCCTGGATCGACCCTTACAGCGGCCAGGGTTCCGACGGCAGCTGTCCGGGAGCGGTGCAGATGCCGTATATTCGCGGCAGTGAACCGCCCGCAGGCGCCGCCTGTGGCGGCGAGCAGAACCCGGCCGAACAGGTGATGGACTGGGTCAAGGGCTGGATGAATTGAGCGCGAGCTTCTGAAGAGGGTGTGAAGTGAACAAGTGGTGGATTCCTGCCGTGGCGGCAGTGACCGTTCTGCACGGCTGTGCCAGCGTCCCGCGTGGCAACATTCCGGTGGTCGATTCGAGCACCCGGGTCTCCAACAGCGAGCGCGTCTCGGCCAACCGCACGTCGGCCTATCCGACCAGCGGCGGCAGCAGCCAGGCCCAGTCATTGCCGGAAGACTCCGGCGTCACCGTGATGATCCCGCAGGGGACAGGCGGCGCGCCGATCCAGTCGTTCCCGGCAGGCACCGGGCCTGCGCCGATCAGCACCGGCCCGATCACCCCGGGCCCGGTCAGCAGCGGGCCGATCACGACCAATCCCAACCCGATTGCCGACGAACCGTTCGACATCGCCTCGATGAGCAACCCGGCGCCGGTGACCAGTGCCCCGACTGGTATCCCGCGTGGCAACGCCTCCAGTGGCGGCCTGTCGGCCGACGAGCAGCTCGACGGCCCGGTGCTGGCCTTGCTCACCACTGCCCAGCAGCAGCAGGGTAGCGGCGACTTCAACGGCGCCGCGTCGAGCCTGGAGCGTGCCCAGCGCATTGCCCCGCGTGAGCCGCAGGTGCTGTTCCGCCTGGCCCAGGTGCGCCTGTCCCAGGGCGATGCGGCGCAGTCCGAGCAACTGGCGCGCCGTGCCCTGACCTACGCCAACGGTCGCCCAGACCTGCAGGCCCAGCTGTGGAACACCATCGCCCAGGCCCGTGAAAAGCAGGGTGACAGTGCAGGGGCGGCCCTGGCGCGGCAGAAGGCGCGGGTCAACCTGTGATGGAACAGCGCATTCTCGATATCGCCGACCAACTGCTGCTGATCGAGCAGGAGCTCAAGGTCCAGGGCTGGTGGAGCGACGCCACCCCCAGTGCCGAGGCGTTGGCCAGCGTGGAGCCGTTCGCGGTGGACCGCATGAGCTTCGAGCAGTGGCTGCAGTGGATCTTCCTGCCGCGCATGAAGCTGATCCTCGAGCACGGGCATCCGTTGCCCAACGCCTCGGGCATCCTGGTGATGGCCGAGACGGTGTTCGTCGACCGCCCGGAACAAAGCCGCGAGCTACGGCGTTTGCTCGCAACTTTCGACCAATTGATCGCGCCTTGCGCCTGATTTCTACCGTTTTTCCTTCAAGGGCCGCAGATTGTGGCCCTTTTTTATGGAAATCTTATTTTTCCTGCTGCTGCTCGCGCCATTAGTGGTGGTGAGAATTCATCTTGAAGAAAAATTGGCAATAATTTCTCTTGACTTGTGAGCGCCGAATCACAAGAATCCAGATTCCGCTGTAGAGGGACTGCCAGAAGCAGACCCGCTAAGCAGATCATGAGGCGCACACCCGCGCCGACTTGTAACACCCCGCAACGCGTTACCTCGCGCTGGGTGGGAAGGCCCGCAACACACCAGGGTATTCCCAATACTTGCTCAGTCAGTGCTGACGTTCGCTCATGCTCTGCTTGGCAGTAAACCTAATAAGACCCGCTCAGTGAGGGCGGTATTCTGGCGTTTTAGAGGTGAACAACGTGGAGCTCTTATCCGGCGCTGAAATGGTCGTCCGCTTTTTGCGCGACGAAGGCGTTAAGCACATCTACGGGTACCCTGGCGGTGCTCTCCTTCATGTTTACGATGCCTTGTTCAAGGAACCGGAAGTCCAGCACATCCTGGTTCGTCACGAGCAGGCTGCCACCCATATGGCGGACGGTTACGCCCGTGCCACCGGCAAGGCCGGCGTGGTACTGGTGACTTCCGGCCCAGGCGCGACCAATGCCATCACCGGCATTGCCACCGCCTACATGGATTCCATCCCGATGGTCATCCTGTCTGGCCAGGTGCCCAGCACCATGGTCGGCACCGATGCGTTCCAGGAAACCGACATGATCGGTATCTCCCGGCCGATCGTGAAGCATAGCTTCATGGTCAAGCACGCCTCGGAAATCCCCGAAGTCCTGAAAAAAGCCTTCTATCTGGCGCAGTCCGGCCGTCCCGGCCCGGTCGTGGTCGACATTCCAAAAGATATGACCAACCCGGCCGAGAAGTTCGAGTACATCTACCCGAAAAAGGTCAAGCTGCGTTCCTATAGTCCGGCCCTGCGCGGCCATTCCGGGCAGATCCGCAAGGCAGCCGAAATGCTCCTCGCGGCCAAGCGCCCGGTGGTCTACTCCGGTGGCGGCGTGATTCTCGGCGGTGGCTCCGAAGCCCTGACCGAAATCGCCAAGTCGTTGAACCTGCCGGTCACCAACACCCTCATGGGCCTTGGTGGCTTCCCAGGCACCGACCGCCAGTTCCTCGGCATGCTCGGCATGCACGGCAGCTACACCGCCAACCTGGCCATGCACAACGCCGACGTGATCTTCGCTGTCGGTGTGCGTTTCGACGACCGCGTGGTCAACGGCCCGGCCAAGTTCTGCCCGAACGCCAAGATCATCCACATCGACATCGACCCGGCGTCGATCTCGAAGATGATCAAGGCCGACGTGCCGATCGTCGGTCCGGTCGAGAGCGTGTTGAGCGAAATGCTCGGCATCCTCAAGGAAATCGGCGAGCAGCCCGACAAGGCGGCGCTCGATGCCTGGTGGAAGCAGATCGACGAATGGCGTGGCGACGGCGAGCTGTTCCCCTACGACAAGGGCGACGGCAACATCATCAAGCCGCAACAGGTCATCGAGACCCTGTGCGAAGTGACCAAGGGCGATGCCTTCGTCACCTCCGACGTGGGCCAGCACCAGATGTTCGCGGCGCAGTACTATCGCTTCAACAAACCCAACCGCTGGATCAACTCCGGTGGCCTGGGCACCATGGGCTTCGGTTTCCCGGCGGCCATGGGCATCAAGCTCAACTTCCCCGACCAGGACGTGGCCTGCGTTACCGGTGAAGGCAGCATCCAGATGAACATCCAGGAGCTGTCCACCTGCATGCAGTACGGCCTGCCGGTGAAGATCGTCAACCTGAACAACGGTGTGCTGGGCATGGTTCGCCAATGGCAGGACATGTCCTACAACGGTCGCCACTCGCATTCCTATGTCGAGTCGCTGCCGGACTTCGTCAAGCTGGCCGAGGCCTATGGCCATGTGGGCATGCGCATCACCAGCCTGAAAGACCTCAAGCCGAAACTGGAAGAGGCTTTCGCGATGAAGGACCGCCTGGTGTTCATCGACATCGCGGTCGACCGGACCGAGCACGTCTATCCGATGCAGATCAAGGACGGCTCGATGCGTGACATGTGGCTGAGCAAGACGGAGCGTACCTGACATGCGGCACATCATCTCCCTGCTGCTGGAAAACGAACCCGGTGCCTTGTCTCGCGTGGTCGGCCTGTTCTCCCAGCGCAACTACAACATTGAAAGCCTGACCGTGGCGCCGACCGAAGACCCGACCCTGTCGCGTCTGACGCTGACCACCGTTGGCCATGACGAAGTGATCGAACAGATCACCAAGAACCTCAACAAGCTGGTCGAAGTGGTCAAGCTTGTCGACCTGTCGGAAAGCGCCCACATCGAGCGCGAACTGATGCTGGTCAAGGTCAAGGCCACGGGTGCCCAGCGCGCCGAGATCAAGCGCACCACGGATATCTTCCGTGGCCAGATCGTCGACGTGACCGCCAGCGTGTACACCGTGCAGCTGAGCGGCACCAGCGACAAACTGGACAGCTTCATCCAGGCCATCGGCACCGCATCGATTCTCGAAACCGTGCGCAGTGGCGTCACCGGCATTGCCCGTGGCGACAAAGTGCTCAGCATCTAACTTCAAAAATAGCGATGGCTCCGCAGGGGCCGAGATATAACCAGGGGTATTTTCATGAAAGTTTTCTACGACAAAGACTGCGACCTCTCCATCATCCAGGGCAAGAAAGTCGCCATCATCGGCTACGGCTCCCAGGGTCACGCCCAGGCGTGCAACCTGAAGGACTCCGGTGTGGACGTTACCGTCGGTCTGCGTAAAGGTTCGGCTACCGTTGCCAAGGCTGAAGCCCACGGCCTGAAAGTGGCCGACGTGGCCAGCGCCGTCGCTGCCGCCGACCTGGTCATGATCCTGACCCCGGACGAGTTCCAGGGCCAGCTGTACAAGAACGAGATCGAGCCGAACATCAAGAAGGGCGCCACCCTGGCCTTCTCCCACGGCTTCTCGATCCACTACAACCAGGTCGTGCCGCGTGCCGACCTCGACGTGATCATGATCGCGCCGAAGGCCCCGGGCCACACCGTGCGCTCCGAGTTCGTCAAAGGCGGCGGCATCCCTGACCTGATCGCCATCTACCAGGACGCTTCGGGCAACGCCAAGAATGTCGCCCTGTCCTACGCCGCTGGCGTCGGTGGCGGCCGTACCGGCATCATCGAAACCACCTTCAAGGACGAGACCGAAACCGACCTGTTCGGTGAGCAGGCCGTTCTCTGCGGCGGTACCGTCGAGCTGGTCAAGGCCGGTTTCGAAACCCTGGTCGAAGCGGGCTACGCCCCGGAAATGGCCTACTTCGAGTGCCTGCACGAGCTGAAGCTGATCGTTGACCTCATGTACGAAGGCGGCATCGCCAACATGAACTACTCGATCTCCAACAACGCCGAGTACGGTGAGTACGTCACCGGCCCTGAAGTCATCAACGAAGAATCCCGCAAGGCCATGCGCAACGCTCTGAAGCGCATCCAGGACGGCGAGTACGCGAAGATGTTCATCAGCGAAGGCGCCACCAACTATCCTTCGATGACCGCCAAGCGCCGCAACAACGCCGCCCACGGCATCGAGATCATCGGCGAGCAGCTGCGTTCGATGATGCCGTGGATCTCGGCCAACAAGATCGTCGACAAGACCAAGAACTGAGTCTTGCGTCGATAATGAAAAACGCGGCTTCGGCCGCGTTTTTTCGTTTGCGCGGTCAGCTTCTGGTATAAAGCGACCAGTGGCTCGCTGTCAGAACCGTTTTGCAGAGCCCATGTCGAACATATTCCACCCTGTTGCAAGGTACTTTTCATGAGCGAACGTCCCGAAGAGCCGAACAAGCCCTCCGACGCCGAAAGCCTGCTACCTGTCGATGAGCACGTTGAAGAAGGCCACGACGCCGAAGGGCGCAAGGTGCGTCACCGCGGTATCTATCTGCTGCCCAACCTGTTCACCACCGCGAACCTGTTCGCCGGCTTCTATTCCATCATCAGCTCGATGAGCGCGCAGAGCGCCCTGAGCGCGGGTGATCCACGCGAGGCGAGCAAGTACTTCGCCTTCGCCGCCATCGCCATCTTCGTCGCCATGGTCCTCGACGGCCTCGACGGCCGCGTGGCGCGCATGACCAATACGCAAAGCGCCTTCGGTGCCGAGTACGACTCGCTGTCGGACATGGTCGCCTTCGGCGTGGCCCCGGCGCTGCTGGCGTTCGGCTGGGCCCTGGGCGACATGGGCAAGGTCGGCTGGATGGTCGCCTTCATCTATGTGGCCGGCGCGGCCCTGCGCCTGGCGCGCTTCAACACCCAGGTCGGCACCGCCGACAAACGCTACTTCATCGGCCTGGCCAGCCCGGCGGCGGCCGGCGTGGTGGCCGGTACCGTCTGGGCGTTCAGCGACTACGGCATCCAGGGTTCCAAGCTGTCGTTCCTGGTGGCGCTGCTGGTGGCGGCCGCCGGCATGCTGATGGTCAGCAACATCAAGTACAACAGCTTCAAGGAGCTCGACCTCAAGGGCCGCGTGCCCTTTGTCGCGATCCTCGCAGTGGTGCTGGTGTTTGCCGTGGTGTTCAGCGACCCGCCGCGCATCCTGCTGCTGATCTTCCTCGCCTATGCTGCATCGGGGCCGATCCAGTTCCTGTTGCGGGCGCGCCGTCGCAAATCCTGACAAGGATTTAATCGCGGAATAACCTGCCGGCTCCATAGTCTTACGTGTACATCAGTTACCCGTACTGTGGAGCCGCCATGCTCATCAAGCTTCCCCGATCCAGCGACTGCAAGTCGTCCGAGATCACCCCCGAAAGTTTCTACCTCTCCCGTCGCAAGCTGCTGGGCGCCAGCCTTGCAGGTGCAGCCCTGGGCGCCTTGCCCCGGTTGGGCGCCGCGGCGGAGGTTTCCCGCTATGCCGATGTCGAGGCGGGCAGCACGCCAGGCTGGTTCAGTGACAAGCTCGGCGCCACGCGCTGGCAGGCGGTCACCGTCAACGGCGAGGCGATCACGCCGTTCAAGGATGCCACCCACTACAACAACTTCTATGAGTTCGGGCCCGACAAGGGTGACCCGGCGGCCAATGCCGGCAGCCTGAAGACCGAGCCGTGGAGCCTGGTGGTGGATGGCGAAGTGGCCAAGCCCGGGCGTTATGCGCTGGAAGACTTCGTCAAACCGTACCAGCTCGAGGAGCGCATCTATCGCCTGCGCTGCGTGGAAGCCTGGTCGATGGTGATTCCCTGGCTGGGCTTCCCGTTGGCCGAGGTGCTCAAGCAGGTCGAGCCGACCTCCAAGGCGCGCTATATCCGTTTCGAAACCCTGGAAGACCCCAAGCGCATGCCTGGGCAGCGCTCCGGCTTCGCCCTGATCGACTGGCCCTATGTGGAAGGGCTGCGTCTGGATGAGGCGATGAACCCGCTGGCGATCCTGGCGGTGGGCATGTATGGCCGTGAACTGCCCAACCAGAACG